>JANJXT010000024.1 GCA_024708885.1 Thiobacillus sp. | reverse complement strand
CGCGCGCTGCACCGCCACAGCCCGCGCGCGGACAAGCCCTTCGTCGCCCTCAACACGGCGGCCATCCCGCGCGACCTGCTCGAGTCCGAACTCTTCGGCCACGAGCGCGGCGCCTTCACTGGCGCGGCCGCGCAGCGACGCGGGCGTTTCGAGCAGGCCGACGGCGGCACGCTGTTCCTCGACGAGATCGGCGACATGCCGGCCGAACTGCAGACGCGCCTCTTGCGCGTGCTCGCCGACGGCCAGTTCTACCGCGTCGGCGGCCACACGCCGGTCAAGGTCAACGTGCGCGTGATCGCCGCCACCCACCAGGACCTCGAAACCTGCGTGCGCGAGGGCCTGTTCCGCGAGGACCTGTTCCATCGCCTCAACGTCATCCGCCTGCGCCTGCCGCCGCTGCGCGAGCGGCGCGAGGACATCCCGCTGCTGGTGCGCCACTTCATGCAGAAGAGCGCGCGCGAGCTGGGCATGGAGGCGAAGGGCGTGTCGGACGCGACGATGAAGACGCTGGTCGGGCTGCCGTGGCGCGGCAACGTGCGCCAGCTGGAGAACGTGTGTCACTATCTGACCGTGATGGCGCCGGGACAGGTGGTCGAAGTGGGCGACCTGCCCGCCGACCTGATGCAGGGCCGGGTGCTGCCGCAGGCCGACGACTGGCTGCGTGCGCTCGCCGCCGAGGCGGACGCGCGGCTGGCGCGCGGCGAGGCGGCGATTCTCGACGAGCTGACCCAGGCCTACGAGAAGACGCTGATCGAGGTGGCGCTGCGCCACACCGGCGGCCGACGCATCGAGGCCGCGCATCTGCTGGGCTGGGGGCGCAACACGCTGACGCGCAAGATCCATGAGCTTGGCATGGATGCCGGCCCCGACGACGCCACATAGGCGCGCAAAAAAGCCGGCGTCCGGCGCCGGCTTTCCTCGGCAGCGTGTGCCGCTCAGGCGGCCAGCGCGTCCTGCAGCAGCTTCTGGATTTCGCCCTTCTGGTACATCTCGATCATGATGTCGGAGCCGCCGATCAGCTCGCCGTTGACGTAGAGCTGCGGGAAGGTCGGCCAGTTGGCGTAATGCTTCAGGTTTTCGAAAATCTCCGGATCCATCAGCACGTTCACCGCGAGAAAATCCTGCACGCCGCAAGCCTGCAACACCTGCGCGGCACGCGCGGAAAAACCGCACTGCGGAAACTGCGGCGTGCCCTTCATGTACAGCACGATCTTGTTCTGCGTTACCTGTTCGCGGATGCGGTCGAGCGGGGTCATCGTGGCTCCTGAATACTTGAGTGGAATCGTCGGGAATTATACCCCTGCGTGCCGGCGCGTCAAGCGGCTTTGGCCTCGCGCGTGTCCGTGGCAAGGAACGCCTTGTGGAACAGGTGCGGCAGCAGCAGGCGCGGCGGCATGCGCAGCCAGTGCGCGCGCACGTACGCGGCGAGGCGCGCGGCCGGGGTGAGGCGGTCTTCGCAGCTTGGGTGCATTGGCGCCAGCGCGCGCGTGAAGACGGCATCGAGCAGCGCCTGCACGGGACGCGCCGGCGCGAAGCGCGCGACCGCGGCGTCGACGCTGTCCGGCACCGGCGTGGCGAGAAAATACCGCACATAGCGCAGCGCATGGAACAGCGAACGTTCCAGTTCGAGCTCCGTGGCACGTGCGACGAGGCGCGGCCAGAAATCCGTCTCGCCGGCGGCGTCGCGCAGCAGCAGGTCGAGGTCGGAGAGGTCGCGCAGGCCGTGCGGCAGTTCGCCGTCGTGAAACAGGTGGGCGGCGGAATGCAGGATGCGGTCGGTCGCGCACAGCACGCGTACGCCGGGAAGACCGGCGACGGGCTCCGCCTGTGCGCGCAGCTTGGCGGGGTCGGGCCGGCAGCGCGCAGTATCGGGCAGGATGGCGTGGTGCACGTCGATCACGGTCGCGCGCTGTACGTGCTGCAGCGGCGGAATCTCGTGCATCCAGCGGCGGTAGTAGCGCTGGTCGTAGGCGGACAGGCCGGTCGCGTGCCAGCCGGCGAGCATCAGCGCGGATTCGGCGGCATCCAGCGCTTCGCGCGGCACCAGGATGTCGAGGTCGTTGAACAGCCGTCCCTGCGCGGCAGGCAGGCCGGCGGCCACGTAGGCGGCGCCTTTCAACAGCAGCAACGGGATGCCGGCGTTGCCCAGCGCCTTCTTCACCTGCGTGATTTCCCAGCGCACCGCAACCTGCTGGCGTGCCGCCAGCGTGTCGGCGGCTTCGAAATGCCAGCGCGCCGGGGCCGGGATGGCCTCGTCGCAGCCGGCCTGGCGCAAGCCGTGATGCAGCCGCGAGCTGAGCCCCGCGTGGTGTGCCTGGCGCAGCAGCAGATCCCACTCGCCCATGGAAAAGCCGCGTGCCGCATCCGGCGCACGCAGCGTGCGCGACAGCAGATCGGGCGCGTTCATGCGGCGTGCTCCGTGGCGAGGCGCTCGAACACAGCCAAGGCGTCGTCGAGCACGCCATATTCGAAGTCGTAGCACGCCGCCTGGTCGATCAACGCGCTGCCCACCCGGAAGCCGTCCGCGCCCAGATGGCTGTAGTTGAACGCGTTCTCGGCGAGGAACATGAAGGTCTGCGCCTTCGAGCGCGGGATGAGGCTCGCCGCCGCGCCCGCCTGCCAGCGCGGAAAGATCACCCAGCCGGCGCGCGCGGCTTCATGCTGGCGCTGCACGCTGTCGCGCAGCGGGCGCAGGTGCGCCACCGTGCCCTTGATGGTGTCGCGCGATTCGCGGTTGACGAAGGCGTCCGGGCTGAAGGCGCGGATGATGTCGATCGACTGGTTCTTCAGGCTGACCGGGCGCGGCAGCGGGTGGACGAGGCCGGTCTTGCGGTCGATCAGGGTGAGTTCGTCGGAGAGCAGGCGCCAGCCCGACAGCATCAGCGCCGCGGTCAGGGTGCTCTTGCCCGAGCCGGGCGGCGCCGGAAGGATGGCCGCGCGGCCGTTTTTCTCCACCACTCCGGCGTGGATGATGAGGTACTGGTGGGCGCGGGTCGACACGCACCAGTTGAGGCCCCATTCCAGCATGGGAAACGCCTGGTCCAGCGGCAGGGGCTTGAACGGGGGCACGCCGTCGACGGCGAAATTCACCTGCGGGCGCAGCCAGCGCCGCACGCCGCGTGGCCGGTCGACCGAGACGTGAAAATCCGCGAAGGCCTCGTGCGGGCTGCGTACCTCGAACTGGCCGTACAACTGCGTCAGGCCCTCGGCGACGTGGGGGATGCGCGACTGCACCCGCACCGAGAACGGGCCGGTGCGCAGCCACACCCCGGCGCCGGCGAGCTGCCGGCGCAGTTCGGCGGGCGGCAGTTGCAGGAGCTTCATGGGGCTTGCAGCAGGCCGATGCGCTGCAGGCTCTCGAGTCCTTCGCGCACGGCGTCCAGGAACGCCGGCGAGGTGTCGACACCGAAGGACGCCGCGGCGCGCGCGGCAAGTGCCGCGAGATCGAGGCCGGGGTCGGCCTGGCAGGCTTCAAAAAGGGTTCGCGTCAGCGGCCGCAGGTAGTGGGTGTCGCCCGAGGCGGCGTCGAATGCGACCGCCTCGTCGTCCCAGGTCCGCAGCAGCCAGCCCCGCGGCGGGACGGTATGGGTCATGCGTCAGTTCAGCGGGCACTTGCGCTCGTTGAGCATGGCCAGAGAATCCTTCAGCCCGGCGGGATTTCTCAGGTAGTTGCTCTGGAACAGCGTGATGAGCTCGCCCGCGGTGTAGCCGTAATTGACGTTCGGGTGGGCGGCGCTCAGCAAGGCGGCGACCGCGTGGAAACCGAGGTTGGTGGAAACCGGGTCGCCGTTGCCATTGAGTTCGCGCAGGACGGCCAGCAGGGTGTAGGGCTTGCCGTCTTTGCGCACGTATTGCGTGACGCCGAACACCGCGTTGAAGGTGTCGGTGGTGCGAAAACCGGTGGCTGCCCACGACTTGAGGTGCTGGTCCTGCTTCCAGTACCCGGGTGTGCAGCCTTCGCACACCACCTTGGGCGTCGACAGGTTGCCGGACATCATGCCGGAGATGCTGCACTGGCTCGCCCACACCGGTCGGCTGGACAGGGTGAACACCGCGCCGGCGCCGAGTGCGGCGCCCGCCAGGCGGCGACGCGAGGGATTGCTCGGCTCGGTGGAGGGGGTTCCGGGCGTGGGGTCCTGCTGGTCTGGGGTCAGGTCGGCCATGTCGGTTCTCGATGGATGGAGCGGGTTTTCGGGTATGTGCGGATTACTGTATTACTAGCAATTTTTGCGCCAGCCGTACAGGTATCCCCATAAAGGCCCATGCCAAGCGGATTGCCGGGCGGTCGCGCGGCTGGCTCAGGCTTCGAGTGTAAAGTTTTCCGACAAAAATCCGCCGCTGATGCGCGGCTGGCCGGCAAGGTCCTGCCAGGTGGCGGGGGTGGCGAAGCCGGCCGCGTGCAGCAAGCCGCGCACGGCCTCTGCCTGGTCCCAGCCGTGCTCCAGCAGCAGCCAGCCGCCCGGCTTGAGATGAGCGGGGGCGGTGGCAGCGAGCGTGCGCAGGTCGTCCAGGCCGCCGCTGCCTGCGGCCAGCGCGGACACCGGTTCGAAGCGCAGGTCGCCGCGCGCCAGGTGCGGATCGTTGCGCGCCACGTAGGGCGGGTTGGCGACAATGAGATCGAAGCGGCGGCCGCCGAGCGCGGCGAACCAGTCGCTATGCAGAAATTCGACCGTTGCGTTCAGCATCTCGGCATTGCGCCGCGCCACGGCCAGCGCGGCGTGCGAGCGGTCGACTGCGGTGACGCATGCCTGCGGCCGCTCCAGCGCCAGGGTGATGGCGATGCAGCCGCTGCCCGTGCCGAGATCGAGCACGGACACCGCTTTGCCGGGCGGCAGGCGTTCCAGTGCCAGTTCGACCAGGCTTTCGGTCTCCGGTCGCGGGATCAGCACCGCCGGGTTGACTTCAAAGCTGCGCCCGTAGAACTCGCGCCGCCCGGTGAGGTAGGCCACCGGCTCGCCCGCCAGGCGGCGCGTCAGCAGCGCCGCGAAGGATGTGCCCGCGGCGGGTGCCGCGGTGTCGGTGGCGTGCGCGATCAGCCAGGCCGGCGCCACGTTCCAGGCGCACGCGGCGAGCACACGCGCTTCCAGCCGCGCCTCGCGTTTCTCAAGCCCGAGTGCTGCACTGAGGCGGGCGGTGGCGTCGTCGAGCAGGTCGGCGATGCGCGCCGCCGCCCCGCCTGCCGCTTCCGGTCTCACACCTCAAGCCTCGCCGGAAAGCGCCGCCAGCTCGTCGGCCTGGTGCTCGGCCGCCAGCGCGTCGAGGAGTTCGTCGAGCTCGCCGTCCATCATCGCGTCGATCTTGTACAGCGTGAGGTTGATGCGGTGATCGGTGATGCGGCCCTGCGGGAAGTTGTAGGTGCGGATGCGATCGGAGCGGTCGCCGCTGCCGACGAGCCGCTTGCGCGTGCTGGCTTCGGCGGCTTGTTGCGCCTGGAGTTCGCGGTCCTTCAGACGTGCGGCGAGCACGCTCATCGCCTGCGCGCGGTTGCGGTGCTGCGAGCGGTCGTCCTGGCATTCGACCACCAGCCCGGTCGGCAGGTGGGTGATGCGCACCGCGGAATCGGTCTTGTTGATGTGCTGGCCGCCCGCTCCCGAGGCGCGGAAGGTGTCGATCCTGAGCTCGGCCGGGTTGATGTCGACTTCGCCGACCTCGTCGGCTTCGGGCATCACCGCCACGGTGCACGCCGAGGTGTGGATGCGGCCCTGCGATTCGGTCTCCGGCACGCGCTGCACGCGATGGCCGCCGGATTCGAATTTCAGGCGCGAATAGGCGCCGTGGCCGACGACGCGCACGATGACTTCCTTGTGGCCGCCGACCTCGCCGGGGTTGTCCGACACGATGTCCACACGCCAGGCCTGACGCTCGGCGTAGCGGGTGTACATGCGCAGGAGATCGCCGGCGAACAGCGCCGATTCGTCGCCGCCGGTGCCGGCACGGATCTCCAGGAAGATGTTGCGTTCGTCGTTGGGGTCGCGCGGCAGCAGCGCGGCCTGCAAATCGGTTTCCAGCCGTGCGATCTTCGCCGCGCCGT
Organism: Thiobacillus sp.; assembly: GCA_024708885.1. Taxonomy (GTDB): domain Bacteria; phylum Pseudomonadota; class Gammaproteobacteria; order Burkholderiales; family Thiobacillaceae; genus Thiobacillus. The sequence continues at coordinate 41,360 of JANJXT010000024.1, read as the reverse complement.
CGGCGAGCTCGGCTTCGGCGAGTTCGCGCATGCCGGGATCCGCGAGCAGGTCGTGCGCGGTTTTCCGGTCGGCCTCGACCTGCCGGTATTGGCGGTACAGCGCGACCACCGGATCGAGCTCGGCGCGTTCGCGCGAGAGCTTGCGGTAGCTGTCCATGTCGCCGGCGATTTCCGGCTGCGCCAGCAGGGCGTCGAGTTCCACCAGCCGCTCGTCGGCGCGAGCGAGCTTGTCGGCAAGCGAGGCTTTCATCCCGGATTGTCCTGGAACCGCAGGTCGGGCTTCAGCCTGACATGGCGGGCTAACGCCAAAACCCGATCTGCATCCCGTTGATTTGTCGCGTCCCGATGGTGCAGTGCATGTCCCGGTTTCATTCCTGGTGCAGGCCGTAGAGCTTGCTGACGAGGCGGGCGACTTGCTCGCGCTCGTCGCGGCTGGCGTGGCTGAGTGCGTAGGTCGGGGCGTGCAGCAGTTTGTTGGACAGGGTATGACTCAGCGCGTCGAGCACCTTGGCCGGGTCCTCGCCGCGCGCCAGGGCCTTCTGCGCCTTCTCGATCTCGTGGCGGCGGTGGCGCTCGCCGGCGTCGCGCAACGAGCGGATCACCGGCACCAGTTCGCGGCCCTCCATCCAGTGCACGAAGCTCTCCACGCTGGTCTCGATGATCGCCTCCGCCTGCGCCACCTGTGCGACGCGGTTGTCCATGCCTTCGCGCACCACCTGGCCGAGATCGTCGACGGTGTAGAGGAAGACGTCGTTCATCTCCGCGACCTCGGCCTCGACGTCGCGCGGTACGGCGAGGTCGACAATGAAGATCGGGCGGTGACGGCGCTGTTTGACCGCGCGTTCGAGCAGGCCCTTGCCGAGGATGGGCAGCGGGCTCGCCGTCGAGGTGACGATGATGTCGTACTTGGCGAGCTCGTCGGGCAGGGCGGTGAGCGGGATGGCGCCGGCGGCGAAACGGTCGGCGAGCGGGCGGGCGCGCTCGACGGTACGGTTGGCCACGGTCATGCGGTGCGGATGCTGGGCGGCGAAGTGGGTGATGCACAGCTCGATCATCTCGCCCGCGCCGATGAACAGACAGGCCTGCTCGCGGATGCCGGGGAAGATGCGCTCGGCGAGCCGCACCGCGGCGGCTGCCATGGACACCGAGTTGGCGCCGATTTCGGTGCTGCTGCGCACTTCCTTGGCGACCGAGAAGGTGCGCTGGAACAGCTTGTGCAGCAGCAGGCCCAAGGTCCCGGCTTTTTCCGCGGTCTGCACGGCCTGTTTCATCTGGCCGAGGATCTGCGTTTCGCCGAGCACCATCGAGTCGAGCCCGGCCGCCACGCGGAACGCGTGCTGCGCCGCCTTCTCGCGCGGCAGCGCATACAGATAGGGCGCCAGCTCCTGCGGTTCGATGCGGTGAAATTCCGCGAGCCAGGCGCTCACCGTCTCCGGCTCGGGCGAGTTGACGTACAGTTCGGTGCGGTTGCAGGTCGACAGGATCGCCACCTCGGTCGCGCGCCGGCTCTGCGTCAGGTCATGCAGGGCATGCTCCAGTTTTTCCGGGCCGAACGCGACCTGCTCGCGAATGGCGAGGGGCGCGGTGTGATGGTTGACTCCGAGGGCAAGTAACTGCATGGCGGCAGATGGCCAGTCTTGAGACGGGGCTATTCTAACCGCTGCCAGGCCGGACGCATGTCGAAGTCCAGGCGGTCGTAATAGCGTCCGCGGTACAGCAGGCGACGCCGTTCGGGCGAATCGGCGAATGCCTCGCGGGTGTGCAGCACGTTGTTGCACACCAGTCCCATGCCGGGACGCAGGCGCACCGTCAGGCGATGTTCCGAATCGGCGAGGATCTCCGCGAGGGTGCGCACCGCTGCGCGGGTGCGCGCGTCCTCGCGCCATGCGATGGAGCGGGTGCGCGCGGTATAGCGCATGGCGAGAAACCCGCCGGCGCCGTCGACGGCGAACACCGGCCCCCCCTGGGCGGGGCGCGCGACGCCGTGTTCGTCCCTGCGTGCCGGGATCGTCATCGCATCGGGCTGCATCAGCGCATCGACGTGTTCGGGATTGGCGTCGCGCAGCTGGATGTAGGCAAGCTCGTGGTCGAGCAGGCGGTTCTCGCCGCCCGTCTCGGCGTCCTGCGCGCAGTGCAGCAGCATGCCGAGGATGCGCTGCTGCGGCGCGTTGTAGTAGCCGTCGGTGTGCCAGTTGATCGGCTTGTGGGTGTAGGGGATGAACTCGCCGCGCAGACCGCCCTCGTCGTCGGCCGGCGTGATGCTGGACAGCCCGTCCTCGTCGGCGAGGTAGTTGCCCTCCAGCCGCACGAGCCCGAGCTGGCGCGCGAGGCGATGCGGCAGCGCCTTGTCGGCGGCAGGCAGGTGCGAGGCGTCGTAGATGACCATGTTGGCGCGGGCGCAGCACGCCGCCAGTGCGTCGAACTCGCTCGCGGAGAGTTGCCGCGGGTCGGCCAGCGGCACGACCAGTTCGTCGCTGCTGCGCGGGTAGCCGGCGAGCCTGGCATCGCGCCAGGCGCGGTAGGCGGTCTCGTCGGCGAGGTCGAAGGGCGAACCGGGCAAGGATTATTCCGGCGGCAGCATGTCGGGCGAGCCGAAGCCGCGCTTCACCGGCGCGTTCGACAGCAGGCCCTGGAAGCTCTTCTGCACCGTGCCCATCATCTCGGGCATTTCGATGTCCATGATCTGGTCCATGACCCAGGTCTTGTCGTCGTCGCCCATTTCCTCGCGAATCTGCAGGCCGAGGAAGCGCAGCGCCGGAAAGCTCGCCTTGCTGTCTTCCGGGAACTCGAATTCGGCGTAGTCGGCGAAGCGGCGATTGAGGAAATCGACGAACTCCGCCTTGAAATCGCGCGTGCCATCCGGGCCGACCGCCTCCAGAATGTTGTCGCGCATGACTTCGGCGAGGCGCGAGCTCATCGCCTGCAGCACCGCGGCACGGTGTTCCGGTGTCTGCGTCGCGTAGGCCATGCGGTCGCAGTAGTGCACCAGAAAGGCGACGAATTCGGCGATCAGCTTGAAGCCGCGCGCCGACGTGAGAATGTCGTAGTTCTCGCGGCCGAGGTTGTCGACCGCCTTGTCGGCCACGCGCCAGATGGTCGAGGCGACCGCGGTGGCGATTTCCTCCGGGCTGCGGCTGCCTTCTTTCTTGAACCAGACGGTCTTGACGCGAATGGGTTTGGCCATGGTCATTCTCCTGTGGCAACGGGGAGGGCGGGGTCGGTGATCCACTCGCTCCACGAACCGGGGTACAGCCGGGAACCGGGCAGGCCGGCGATCTCCATCGCCAGCACATTGTGGCAGGCAGTGACGCCCGAACCGCACATGTGCAGCACCTGCCAGGCGGGCTTGCCCTGCAGCAGCGCCTGGTAGTTCTCGCGCAGTGCTTCGGGGGGCAGGAAGGTGCCGTCGACGTCGAGGTTCTCGTCGAACGGGTAGTTGATCGCACCGGGCACGTGTCCCGCGACCGGATCGAGCGGCTCGAACTCGCCGCTGAAGCGGCGCTCCGGGCGTGCGTCGATGATGAGCTGCTCGCCCGTCTGCGAGGCGCGCAGGATGTCTTCCGCGGCCACGACCTGGGTGGGCTCGGGCAGGCAGGCGCAGGCGCCGCGATGCGGCGCCGGCACAATGGCGTCGACCGGCCGCTTCTCCCGCGCCCACTTCGGGTAGCCGCCGTCGAGCAGCGCCACAGCCGGGTGGCCGAGCCAGCGCATCAGCCACCACAGGCGCACCGCCATGGCGCCGTAGCTGTCGTCATACACCACGACCTGCTTGTTCACCCCCACGCCCCAGGCACACAGCTTTTCGGTCAGCACGTGCGGGTCGGGCAGGGGGTGGCGCCCCGTCTTCTCCCCCACCGGCGCCGACAGATCCTCGTCCAGATGCACGTAGCGTGCGCCCGGAATGTGCGCCTTGCGATACGCCGCGCGACCCGCTTCCGTGTCGGTCAGCGTGAAGCGGCAATCCAGCACGACCCAGTTGGGATCATCCAGATGCGCGGCAAGATCGGCGGTGCTGACGAGCGTATTCGAAAACATGCGGGTGACCGGGTACGTTGAGGGATGGAGATAACGGGGTCAGGCACGTGGCGGCCTGGGCCGCCCCTGAATCCTGTCCCTGATCCCTGATCCCCGATCAGTAGCCGCCCTTGCCGAAGGGCTTGGGCAGACCGGCGACCTTGGCGGCCTGGCGGTTGGGCTGCTGCGGGAAGAGTTCGTACAGCTTCTTCTTCCAGTCGATGCTGTCGTCCTGTTCATCGAGCAGGGCGACCATGTTGCGGAAGTTGGGGGTCTGGCCGTCTTCCTGGTAGCGCTCGCGCATGAAACGGACCACGGTCCAGTGGTCGTCGTTCAGCTTCAGGCCTTCGGATTCGGCGATCACCGGCACGATGTCGTCATTGAAGTTGGCGTCGATCAGGAAACCTTCCTCGTCCGTTTCGAATTCGGTACCGTTTGCAACATAAGACATGATTACTCCTTTCGGGTGGTTGTCAAAGAACCGCCGGTGCAACCGGCGCGATGGACTTGTGCGGGATGAAAATTCCGCAGCCGAGCAGCCGGTTGCGCCCCAGGCCTTCGTCCTGGAGTTGCAGCGACTTGTGCGGCGGCAGGTCGTGCAGCATCAGGCTGTGTCCGGTGAGCACGCCGGCGGCACTGTGCAGCGTTTGCTGCCGGCCGCAGATGAACCCGCAGCGCAGCTGGAAGCGGTCGACCAGTTCGCGCATGATGTCCTGCACGAATTGTTCTTCAGTGCTGCTGCCGGTGTCAACGAAATGCGCGTAGAGGTTGGCAAACGGGCTGAAGGCGCGCGTCTTGAATTCGCCGATGGTGAGGACGTGGCCCGTCAGGTCGAGCGTTTGGCCAACCAGCGCCTGCATCGCGTCGACCCGCTCGCGTGGCACGCGCAGGAACAGCTTGGCGCGGCGGTTGATATGGAGCACGGTGTCGCCACGGGTCGATTCGGCCCCCTTGAGGTGCTGGATGCCCGCCCCGGGGTCTTCGCCAAGCCAGGGCAGCAGCGGGCGCAGCGCATCGAGCAGCGGCTGGGCGCTGTCGGCGGGAATGGTCGAGCCGGCGAGGTCGAACTGCAGGTCGACCATGCGCGGCGTGTATTCCTGTGGCCGGTTGTCCGGCCACGCGTCCCAGCTCATGCGGCGTCCCCGGGGTTGCGCTCGGCCCAGTCCTGCATCAGGCGGGCCCACTGGCGCGCGCTGGCGGGATCGACGTCGAAAATCGTGAAGCGCTTGTTTTCGCGGATGCGGATGCGCAGGAACGGCACGCCGCCGGCCTCGTGCTCCAGATGCTGGAACTCGATTTCCTGCCCGCCGAAGGGCAGGCGCATTGAATCGATGGGCGTGATGTCGGGCATGAGCGTGTAAGTCGGGGTGCGTTGGACGTATGGCAGCTTATCGGGGCGCGCCGGCGGATTTCAACCTTGCCCGATCCGGGGGCTTGCATGATGAAACATATTTTAATACGCTGATAGATTCCTGTGTGGGCGGCCTGCTTCGTCGGCCGGTACTGTCGCACCGTTCGCGCCGGTGCGGCACCCCCGTGTTGGGGCGCCTCGACTACGCCATTCGGGTAGGTGGCACCCCCCCTTGATGGGTGAGGGGGCTAACCCATGAGAATGATGGTGGCGAGGCCGGGGCGCGCATAGCATGCAGCAATACCGTTGAGCCCCGGGCTGAGCGGGCATATCGATTGTTCTAGGAGAGATACCGATGGCAAAAAAAATGTACGATACCCCCAATCTGGACGAGCTCGAGACCGGCCCGTGGCCCAGCTTCGTGACCGGCCTGAAGCGCCTGGCCAAGGAAAGCGACATGATGGTTGACCTCCTGGGTCAGCTGGAGACGTCCTATCGCACCAAGTTCGGCTACTGGAAGGGCGGTACGGTCGGCGTGGTCGGCTACGGCGGCGGCATCATCCCCCGCTTCACCGAACTGAAGGACGAAAACGGCACCCCCGTGTTCCCGGAAGCGGCCGAGTTCCACACGCTGCGCATCATGCCCCCGGCCGGCATGCACTATTCCTCCGATCTGCTGCGCCAGATGTGCGACGCCTGGCTCGAGACCGGCGGTTCGGGTCTGATCGCGCTTCACGGCCAGTCCGGCGACATCATGCTGCAGGGCGTGAAGACCGAGAACGTGCAGAAGGCCTTCGACAAGTTCAACGAAATGGGCTTCGACCTCGGCGGCGCCGGCCCGGCCCTGCGCACCTCGATGTCCTGCGTCGGTGCGGCGCGCTGCGAGATGTCCTGCTTCGACGAGGCGCGCGCCCTGCGCACCGTCATCAACAACAACATCGACGACATGCACCGTCCGTCGCTGCCCTACAAGTTCAAGTTCAAGTTCTCCGGCTGCCCGAACGACTGCGTCAACTCGATCCAGCGCGCCGACATGGCCGTGATCGGCACCTGGCGCGACAATATCCGCGTCAACGAAGCGCAGGTGCAGGACTACTACAAGGCTCACGGCATGACCGACCTGGTCAACGACGTCGTCAGCAAGTGCCCGACCAAGGCCATCACCCTGGTCGCGGCCGACAAGGCGCCGACCGACGCGCACGTCTCCGTGGCGAAGCTTGGCGACGGCAACGCGCTGTGCATCGACAACAAGAACTGCGTGCGCTGCATGCACTGCCTGAACGTCATCCCCGGCGGCCTGCTGCCCGGTAGCGACAAGGGCGTGACCATCCTGGTCGGCGGCAAGCGCACCCTGAAGATCGGCGACCTGATGGGCACCGTCATCGTGCCGTTCATGAAGCTCGAGTCCGACGACGACTTCGAGAAGCTGAACGATCTCGGCCGCACCATCATCGACTTCTTCGCCGAGAACGCGCTGGAACACGAGCGTACCGGCGAGATGATCGAGCGCATCGGCCTGATGAACTTCCTCGAGGGCATCGGCATCGAGGTCGACCCGAACATGATCAGCCATCCGCGTACCAACCCCTACATCCGTACCGACGGTTGGGACGAGGAAGTGGCGAAGTGGAACGAGCGCAAGCAATCCGCCGCCTGACGCGTTGAGCAGAGAGCCCGACACCGGAAACGGTGTTGGGCATTAAATCAGATTTTCCGATCCTACTAAGTTGGAGAAAAGCATGGCTGAAAGAACATGGGAAACCATCGAATCCGGCACTCCGGACCCGATGCCCTTCATGCACCCCGTGATGAAGAAAAACTATGGCAAGTGGACCTTCCATAGTCACCCGAAACCCGGTGTGCTCTACCACCGCGCCGAGAGCGGCGACGAAGTCTGGACCGTCAAGGCCGGCACCCAGCGTCAGATGGATCACTACACCATCCGCAAGCTCGCCGACATCGCCGATCAGTTCGCCGACGGCTTCGTGCGCTTCACCACCCGTTCCAACATCGAATACATGGTGGCCGACAAGAACAAGGTCGAGCCCCTGATCAAGACCCTCACCGACAACGGCTTCCCCGTTGGCGGTACCGCCAACTCGGTGTCCATGATCGCGCACACCCAGGGCTGGCTGCACTGCGACATCCCCGGTTCGGACGCGTCCGGCGCCACCAAGGCCCTGATGGACGAGCTGTATCACGAATTCACCAACTGCGAGATGCCCAACCGCGTCAAGCTGTCCACCTCCTGCTGCGAGATCAACTGCGGCGGCCAGGCCGACGTCGCCATCATCATGCAGCACACCAAGCCGCCCAAGATCAACCATGACCTGGTCGCCAACGTGTGTGAGCGGCCGTCTGTCGTGGCGCGTTGCCCCGTCGCGGCGATTCGCCCCGCGCTGGTCAACGGCCGGCCCTCGCTGGAAGTCGACGAGAAGAAGTGCATCTGCTGCGGCGCCTGCTTCCCGCCCTGCCCGCCGATGCAGATCAACGACCCCGAGCATTCCAAGTTCGCCATCTGGGTGGGCGGCAAGAACGCCAACGCGCGCGCCAAGCCGACCTTCCACAAGCTGGTCGCCGCCGGCATCCCGAACAATCCGCCGCGCTGGCCGGAAGTGTCGGAAGTCGTCAAGAAAATCCTCTTCACGTACAAGGAAGATGCCCGCTCGTGGGAGCGCCTGTCCGACTGGGTGGAGCGCATCGGCTGGCCCGCATTCTTCGAGAAGACCGGTCTGCCCTTCACCAAGTACCACATCGACAACTGGCGTGGTAGCCGCTCGAGCCTGAACGCTTCTGCGCACATCCGCTTCTGATTGTCGCGGGAACTGCCGCCGCGGCCTGGCTGCGGCGGCAGCGTGAAGTGAAACGCCAACAGACGGTTTTTTTCGGAGTTCAACGAGCGATGCAATTCGGCATTCTGATAAACGAAGGGCCTTACAACCACCAGGCCAGCGACTCCGCCTATCTCTTCGCGCGTAACGCGATCGAGAAAGGCCACACGGTCCCGCGTGTGTTCTTCTATCACGACGGCGTGAACAACTCGACCCGCATGGGCGAACCGCCGCAGGACGACCGCAACGTCACCACGCGCTGGTCGAAACTCGCGGAAGAGCACGGCATCGACCTCGTCGTGTGCGTGGCCGCTGCGCTGCGCCGCGGCATCAAGGACGAGCTCCTGGCGCCCGGTTTCCGCATTTCCGGGCTCGGGCAGCTGGTTGAAATGGGTATTCAGTACGATCGTCTCGTGACGTTCGGCGATTGAGGAAGAACGAGATGAGCGATATGGATATGGAAGACGACGGCTCCGGCGTCGTCAAGAAATTCATGTTCCTGAACCGCAAGGCGCCGCACGGAACCGTGTACGCGCTGGAGGGGCTGGAGGTGGTGCTGATCACCGCCGCCTTCGATCAGGACGTGAGCCTGGTGTTCACCGACGACGGCGTGTACCAGTTGATGAAGGGCATCGACACCAAGGGCATCGAGGTCAAGGATTTCTCCAAGACCTACCGTGCGCTCGATGGCTACGACATCGAGAAGCTCTACGTCGATCAGGCTTCGCTGGACGCGCGCGGCCTGACCGAGGACGACCTGATCGTGGACGTGACCGTGCTCTCCAACGACGAAATGGCGAAGCTCATGGACGAGCAAGACGTCGTGATCAGCTTCTAAGGGGACGACATGCTGCATATCGTAAACAAATCGGCCACCGAGCGCGGCTCGCTGGAAAGCTGTCTTGGCCTGGCCACCAAAGGTTCTGCTGTGCTGCTGATCGAGGACGCGGTGTACGCCGCGACCAAGGGCAGTGCGGCAGCGGCGAAAATCCAGGCAGCGGCTGCTGACCTCAAGATTTACGCACTCGGGCCCGATCTCGCGGCGCGCGGCATGGCCGGGCGTGTGCTGGACGGCATCAATGTCGTGGATTACGGCGGTTTCGTGGATCTGGTCGCAGAGCACCGCAACTGTCAGTCTTGGCTGTAACTTTTAACAAAGGAGTATTGCTATGCCCATGGTGAATATCGCCGGTAAGGAAGTCGAGGTCGACGAGGAAGGCTATCTGATCGATCTGTCGCAATGGAACGAGGACATCGCCAAGTACATGGCCGTCGAAGAGAAGGTCGACATGACCGACAACCACTGGGAAGTGGTGAACTTCCTGCGTGAGTACTACGACGAGTACCAGATCGCCCCCGCGGTTCGCGTGCTGACCAAGGCCATCGGCAAGAAACTCGGTCCGGACAAGGGCAACAACAAGTACCTGTACGAGTTGTTCCCCTACGGCCCCGCCAAGCAGGCGTGCAAGATCGCCGGCCTGCCCAAGCCGACCGGCTGTATCTGAGCAATCGCTCTCGCGACCCCCGGTCCTGAACCGGGGGGCCGCGGTCACGGTGGACCGTTTTCCGATCGCATGCGCGGCGTGCGATTCGAAAACAGACACGTTGTTGGGGGATAGGTTTTGTCTACGTTGACGATGGTTTATGCCGGGCTGTTCTACGTCGCCACGCTTGTGCTGGTGGTGGGCCTGGCCTACAAGATTTTCGACTACAGCCGCACGCCCGCGCCGCTGAAGATCCCGACCACTCCGGCCCCGACGACCAAGCCTGGCGTCGTCTACCGCATGGGCAAGGAAGTCGTGCTGTTCGAGTCGCTGTTCAAGTCCAACAAGTGGATCTGGCTGTTCGGCTGGCTGTTCCACATGGGCCTGTTCCTCGTGCTGGCGCGCCACCTGCGTTACTTCACCGAACCGGTGTGGTTCTGGGTTGATATCGTCCAGCCCTTCGGCAAGTATGCCAGCATCATGATGGTGGCCGGTCTCGCGGGCCTGTTCGCGCGCCGCTTTCTGGTCGACCGCGTGCGCTACATCTCCACGCCGTCCGACTATCTGATGCTGCTGCTCCTCATCGGCATCGGCCTGTCCGGGATGATGATGACCTTCGTCGTGCACACCGACATCGTCGCGCTGAAGGCGTTCTTCATGGGCCTGATGTACTTCGACGTGCAGCCGCTGCCGCAGGATCCGATCCTGCTGGTGCACCTCGCGCTGGTGGCCTTGTTGATGCTGATCTTCCCGCTCAGCAAGCTGCTGCACGCGCCGGGGGTGTTCTTCAGCCCCACCCGCAACCAGGCGGACAATCCGCGCGAACACCGCCATGTGGCGGCCTGGGCGGCGCGGCTCGACCAGAACAACTGATACGCCGTCTCCCAAGGACGGACACACAGGTACGGAAAAAGGACTCGCACGTGGCAGCACCTGAATTCGACATCCCGGAAATCAAGGACGACATCGAGGTTCCCAAGCTGCGGGAAGGCGCGATGTCGCACGTGAAGTCCTTCCCGGCAGCCCGGCCGGCCCAGGAGTTCCTCGGCTATCCGGGCGAACTTGCCGACGACTGGAAGGAGCGCGCCCTTGGGAAGATGGGCGATCTGCTCGGCAAATACCGCTCGCTGAAGGTGTTCCTCGACGCCTGCGTGCACTGCGGCGCGTGCACCGACAAGTGCCATTACTATCTGGGCACGTCCGATCCCAACAACATGCCGGTTGCGCGTCAGGAGCTGATGCGCAAGGTGTATCGGCGCTACTTCACCACGGCGGGCAAGCTGTTTCCCGGCCTGGTCGGCGCCAAGGAACTGACCCGGGAAACATTGGACGAGTGGTACAACTACTATTACCAGTGCTCCGAATGCCGCCGCTGCTCGGTGTTCTGCCCCTATGGCATCGACACTGCCGAGATCACCATGGCCGGCCGCGAGATCCTCGATCATGTCGGCATCGGCCAGAAGTACACCAACGAGATTCTTGGCAAGGTCATCAAGATCGGCAACAACCTGGGCCTTCCGGGCCCGGCGCTCGAAGACACGCTGCTTGGTCTCGAAGAGGACATCGAAGCCGACACCGGCGTGCCGGTGAAGATGCCGCTCGACGTGAAGGGGGCGGAGGTGCTGCTCATCACGCCGTCGGCCGATTTCTTCTCCGAGCCGCACGTCGAGTCGCTCATCGGCTATGCGAAGGTGTTCCACGCCGCCGGGACCAGCTGGACGCTGTCCTCGGTCGCGTCGGAGGCCGGCAACTTCGGTCTGTTCCAGGCCAACTACGAAATGATGCGCAAGGTGGCGATGCGCATCCGCGACGCCGCGCTGGAACTCGGCGTCAAGCGCATCGTCGTCGGCGAATGCGGCCACGCCTGGCGCGTCGCCTACAGCTTCTGGAATACGCTCACCGGCATTGGCTACGGCGCGGACGATCCGTTCTCGATCGAGCTGCAGAAACAGCTCGACCACAACTACCCGCAGCCGCAGCACATCTGCGAACTGACCAACGACCTCATCAAGTCGGGCAGGATCAAGGTCGATCCCTCGGCCAACGACGACCTGGTGGTGACCTTCCACGACTCGTGCAACGTCGCGCGCGCCTCGCGCATGGGCGACACGCCCGGCGGACAGTTCGACATCCCGCGCGAAGTCATCAAGGCGGTGGTCAACAACTTCCACGACATGGCCGACGGCACCATCCGCGAAGCGACGTTCTGCTGCGGCGGCGGCGGCGGTCTGCTCACCGACGACCTCATGGAGGTCCGGGTGAAGGGCGCCCTGCCGCGCGCGACCGCGCTCACCAACGTAGTCAAGGAACACCAGGTCAACTTCCTGGCCCTGATCTGCGCCATCTGCAAGGCGCAGTTCACCAAGGTTCTGCCCAAGTACGGTTTCGACATGAGCATGGTGGGCGGCGTGCATCAACTGGTCAGCAAGGCGATCAAGCTCGATTGATCGCGCTGAGTAAACACTTCATTTGTAGGCGTTAGGAGAATCAACATGGCTGTCACGACCAACAAGGCAACGAAAACCGAAGGCATGACATGGCGTCGCTTCAAGGACGGCGAGTCGCCGGACGATTACCGTTCCTCCCAGGAACAGATCTTCCAGGCCAGCTGGACTCACAAGTGTCCGGAGTACGTGCTCTCCACGCCGCCCTGCCAGGGCTCCTGCCCGGCCGGTGAGGACATCCGTGGTTATCTCAACATCGCCCGCGGCATGGAGAAGCCGCCCGCAGGCGTGCCCTGGCAGGAATACGCCTGGCGCCGCCTGACGGAAGCCAACCCCTTTCCCGCCGTCATGGGCCGCGTCTGCCCGGCGCCGTGCGAATCCGGCTGCAACCGCAACATGGTCGAGGACCACGTCGGCATCAACTCGGTCGAGCACTTCCTCGGCGACTGGGCCAACGAGAACAAGCTGACTTTCCAGGCCAAGGCCGCCGAGACCGGCAAGAAGATCGCCATCATCGGCGCGGGCCCGGCGGGTCTTGCCGCCGCCTACCAGCTGCGCCTGCGCGGCCACGGCGCGACGATCTTCGACGAGCACGAGGAGCTGGGCGGCATGATGCGCTACGGCATCCCCGGATTCCGCACGCCGCGTGAAATGCTCGACACCGAAATCGACCGCATCATCGCCATGGGCGTCGAAACCCGTCTCAAGACCCGCGTCGGCACCGACATCAGCTTCGAGGAGCTCGACAAGAACTACGATGCGATCTTCCTCGCCATGGGTGCCCAGGCCGGCCGTCCGCTGCCCGTTCCGGGTGCCGAGGCGCCCAACTGCGTGACCGCCGTCGCGTTCCTGCGCGCCTTCAACGAAGGCCGTCTGCAGCACGTCGGCAACCGCGTCGTGGTCATCGGCGGTGGCGACACCTCGATCGACGTCGCGACCGTCGCGCGCCGCCTGGGTAACGTCACCAAGGCCGGAACCCGCGACGACCGTCCCGAGGCGATCATTTCCGGACACATGGCGTCCGACGTCGCCTCGATTTCCGCCCGCGAGGGTGCCGAGGTGGTCCTCGTGTCGCGTGCCACCATCGACAAGATGAACGCCAACAAGCACGAAATCGAACACGCCCAGCAGGAAGGCATCGAGATCGTCGGCGGCGTCACGCCGATCGCAGTGGTCGTCGACGCCAACGGTCGCGCCACCGCGCTGCGCGTTGCCGAATTCACGGTCGAAGGCAAGGAAACCAAGATCGTCGCCGGCAGCGAGCGCGACATTCCGGGCGACCTCATCGTCTCCGCGATCGGTCAGGGCGTCGACTTTACCGGCCTGGAGCAGTTCAACAACAACAACGGCCTGATCCGTGCCGACAAGAACTACCGCTTCCCGAACAGCCCGAAGGTATTCGTGGGCGGCGACGTGATCCGTCCGCACCTGCTCACGACCGCCATCGGCCATGCCGCGATCGCGGTCGACGGTATCGATGCCTTCCTCCGCGGCGAGGAGCTGGACAAACGCCCGAAGGTCGACGTGCATCACTTCGACGAGATCCGCAAATGGCTTGAGAGCGGCCACGAATACAACGAAGTGCACGGTGAAATCTGGGGCACCTCGGCGCGCAAGGACATCCTGCACAACTTCGAGGACCGTTCGCATCGCCACGTCATTCCGCACAACGAGCTGTTCCTTGGCCATTTCCCCAACGTGGCGCGCAACATTCGCGAAGTCACCGTGCTCGACAAGCAGACCGCTCTGGGTAACTTCGAAGAGCGCCTGCACGGTCTGAGCGAGAAGCAGGTGATCGATGAGGCCAAGCGCTGCATGTCCTGCGGCCTGTGCTTCGAGTGCGACAACTGCGTGGTGTACTGTCCGCAGACCGCTGTGTTCAAGGTGAAGAAGAAGGACAACCCCACCGTGGGTCGTTACGTCGACACCGATTACGGCAAGTGCATCGGCTGTCACATCTGCGCCGACGTCTGCCCGACGGGCTACATCGTCATGGGCATGGGTGAGTGAACGTGACCGGCAAGATGAAAAGCGTGCTGGCACTGGGAGCGGTCGTGCTGACGACCGCGGCCCTGGCCTGGGCCGGCGCCGAGGCGCAGCCCAAGGCCGGCGGCGCGCCCAAGCCGGTGATCACCAAGGCGGTCAAGGGCGAGCACTGCGTGGAAGACACCGAGTACATGCGCCGCAACCACATGAAGCTGCTGCTGGTTCACCGTGACCGCACCGTGCTCCAGGGGGTGCGCACGCCCAAGCACAGCCTGAAGGGGTGCATCGACTGCCATGCCAGCGAGGCCACCGGCAGCGTCGCGGCTGCCAAGGAAGATTTTTGCGTCAGCTGCCACAGCTACGCAGCGGTGAAGATCGACTGCTTCGAGTGCCACTCGACCAAACCGCAAGGCTCGGCTGCGATGCATCCGCTGCATGCCGACGCGGCGAGTGTCGAAGCGATGGCTGGGATTTCCCGATGAACGAACTGAAAACCATGTCCGAACAGGTACCGCAATCGGCGGAGCGCCGTCGCTTCGTCGGTGCCGCGGCTGCGGTCGCCGGCCTGACGGTCGTCCCCGGCGTCATGCTCTATGAAGTCGCAAACGCACGGCCGGAAGACCAGCCCGCCAGCAGCGCGGTGCGCTGGGGCATGCTGGTCGACGCCACCCGCTGCGCCAGCGGCTGCAGCGATTGCGTGTCCGCGTGCAGCACCGAAAACGGCTGGACGCCGGTCGCGCAGAGCGAACATCCGCGCCAGGCCCCGCAGTGGATCCGCAAGCTCCAGCTCGAGGATCCCCTGACCCAGGCGCAGATCAATCTGCCGATGCTGTGCCAGCATTGCGCCGAGCCGCCGTGTGTCGACGTCTGCCCGACCGGCGCCTCGTTCAAGCGCGCCGACGGCATCGTGCTGGTCAACCGCCACACCTGCATCGGCTGTCGCTACTGCATGATGGCCTGCCCGTACAAGGCGCGTTCGCTGGTGCACGAGCCGCTGAACGACACGCAGAAACCCGATGTCCCTCGCGGCATGGGCTGCGTCGAGGCCTGCACGTTCTGCGTGCAGAAGGTCGACCGCGGCGACGGTACCACTGCGTGCGCCGAGGCCTGCGCCGCAGCGGGGCACAACGCCATCCTGTTCGGCGACCTCAACGATCCCGAGAGCGAGATCTCGAAGCGTCTGCGCGAACTGCCCACCAAGCAGGTCCGCGCCGACCTCAAGCTCAACCTCGGCGTCCGCTATCACGGAATCTAAGACACCATGGCAAGCATCACCTTCCGCGAAGTTGAAGGCAGCAGCCTGAAATACTGGCTGCTGTTCGGGGCTCTCGGCCTCTTCGTCCTGTTCGGCGCACTCGCCTGGAACCACATGCATCACTACGGCCACGTGGTGACCGGCATGGATAACCAGATCGTGTGGGGTCTGCCGCACGTGTTTGCGGTGTTCCTCATCGTCGCCGCCTCCGGCGCACTGAACGTCGCCTCGATCGCCTCGGTGTTCAACAAGCCGATGTACAAGCCCCTCGCACCGCTGTCGGCGATTCTCGCGCTGGCGTTGCTGGCGGGCGGTCTGCTGGTCCTGGTGCTCGATCTTGGCCGTTCCGACCGTCTCATCGTGGCGATGACGAACTTCAACCTCAAGTCGATGTTCACCTGGAACGTGTTCCTCTACTCGGGCTTCTTCGTCCTGGTCGGCATCTATCTGTGGACCATGCTCGACCGCAGCGTGAAATCCTGGACCAAGACGGCAGGCACGGCCGCCTTCCTGTGGCGCCTGATCCTGACCACGGGTACCGGCTCGCTGTTCGGTTTCCTGATTTCCCGTGAACTCTACGGCACCGGCCTGCTCGCGCCGATGTTCATCATCATGTCGTTCGCCTATGGTCTGGCCATCTACCTCATGGTGCTCGCCGCGGCCTACGCATGGACCGGCCGGCCGCTCGGCGACGCGGTGATGCTGCGCCTGAAGACCCTGCTCGCCGTGTTCGTGGCCGCGGTGCTGTACTTCGTCGCGGTGCACCACGGCACCAACCTGTACTTCACCAAGGCGCACGCCGTCGAAGCCTTCATCCTGCGCGACGGCGGCGCGATCACCAGCCTGTTCTGGGTGGGCCAGATCCTCATCGGCTGCGTGCTGCCGCTGGTGATCCTGCTCACCGCACTGGGACGCCAGCGCAGCTGGCTCATGATCGCGTGTGCGCTGGTCATCCTCGGCGGCATTGCCCAGATGTACGTCACCATCATCGGTGCGCAGGCGTACCCGCTCGACATGTTCCCCGGGTTCAAGGCGAGCAGCAGCTTTTTCGATGGCGAAGTGCATCCCTACAGCCCCAGCACACCGGAGCTCTTCCTCGGTCTCGGCGGTGTCGCCGTCGCCCTCCTGATGACCACCTTCGCCGTGAAGGTGCTGCGCCTGCTGCCCGTCAGCCTGGACGACGCGACCGTCGCCAAGCTGGAACAGCACTGATCCGCCTGCATCCGCCGGGCGGCTGCCCGGTGGTGACGCGTCTGGCATGAGCGCGGCTACCCTGTCGACTTCCGCCGAAACACGCGGGGCATCCTTGCCCCGCGTGTTCATTTCCGCCGCCCACAAATCGTCCGGCAAGACCACGCTGACGCTGGGTCTTGCCGCGGCGCTGCACGCGCGCGGCCACGTGGTGCAGCCGTTCAAGAAGGGGCCGGACTACATCGACCCGCAATGGCTGGAGATGGCCGCCCAGCGGCCCTGCTACAACCTCGATTTCCACATGATGCGGCGCGACGAAATCGAACGCCAGTTCGTGCACGCCGCACGCGGCGCGCGCGTCAGCCTGATCGAAGGCAACAAGGGCCTGTACGATGGCCTCAGCCTCGACGGCAGCAACAGCAATGCGGCACTCGCCAAGCTGCTCCGCGTGCCGGTCGTTCTGGTGATCGACGCGCGCGGCATGACGCGCGGCGTCGCGCCGCTGATCCTGGGCTACCAGGCCTTCGACTGCGACATCCACATCGCCGGGGTCATCCTCAACAACCTCGGCGGCAGCCGTCACGAATCGAAGCTGCGCGCGGTGATCGAGCATTACACCGACGCCGAAGTCATCGGCGCGGTGCAGCACGATCCGGCGATGCAGATCACCGAACGCCATCTCGGGCTGGTGCCCGCCAACGAGCAGGACGTGGCACGCGCGCGCATTCGCCACGTCGGCGAGCGTGTCGCGGCGCAGGTCGATCTCGCGGCGCTGCTCGCCATCGCGGACTCCGCCCCGCCGCGCCCCGCCGCACCGGACGCGCCGCTGCCGGCGGCGGGCGCACCGCTGCGCGTGGCGATCGCGCGCGACGCGGCGTTCGGCTTTTACTACAGCGAAGACCTCGACGCGCTCTGCAGCGCCGGCGCCGAACTGGTGCCGTTCGATACGCTCGCCGCGCCGGCGCTGCCGCCGGATATCGACGGCCTCATCATCGGCGGCGGCTTTCCCGAGGTGTTCATGGCCGCGCTGGAAGCCAATGCCTCGCTGCGGGCGAGCATCCGCGGCGCCATCGACGCCGGTCTTCCCACCTACGCCGAATGCGGCGGCCTGATGTACCTGTCGCGCAGTCTTCAGTGGCAGGGGCAGACGCGGCAGATGGTCGGCGCGGTCCCGGGCGATACGGTGATGCACGCACGTCCGGTGGGGCGGGGCTATGCGCAGCTGGAGCCGACGGGCGACGACCGCTGGCAGGAGCGCCAGCGCATCCCGGCGCATGAATTTCACTATTCGAGCTTGGAAAACCTGCCGCCCGACTCCATCTTCGCCTACAGGGTCACCCGCGGCCATGGCATCGACGGTGTCCACGACGGCTATCAGCGGCATAATCTGCTGGCAGCCTACGTGCACCGGCGCGGCGCGGGCGACCTGGGCTGGATCGGACCGTTTCTGAACCAGATGCGCGCGCACAGGACCGCTGCGGGCGCCCACCCTTGATAAAGCCTCGCGACGCGAGTTTTACGGTAAAGGACTCACATGATCAAGATCACTGACGCGGCCGCCGAGCAGATTCGTTCCGCCGCCCAGCAACCGGATGTACAGGGCATGGTGCTGCGCATCGCGGCCTATCAGGACGAGGACGGCGACGTCAACTTCGGCATGGGCTTCGATCAGGAGCGCGAGGCCGACGAGCAGCTCATCGTCAACGGTATCCAGCTGCTCATTTCCATGCCGAGCACGCCCTTCCTGCAGGGCGTTACGATCGATTTCGTCGAGATGAATCCCGGCGACATGCGCTACATCTTCATCCCGCCGTATTCCGCGGAACCCGAAGCGGATTCCGCGCCTGCCGAGTGATCCCATGAATTATCTGCCCATCTTCCTCGACCTGCGCGGTCGCGCCGCCTTGCTCGTCGGTGGCTCCGAAATCGCCGCGCGCAAGGCGGAACTCCTCCTGCGTGCCGGTGCGCGCGTGGAGGTGGTCGCCCCCGCCTTGCATGACGCCTTCGCGCGCGTGCCGGGTGCGGACCGCGTGCAGCGTGTCGGCGACAGCTTTCGCGCCGAACTGCTCGATGGCAAGGATGCCGTCATCGTGGTGGAGGAGGACGCGGCGGCCGCCGCACGGGTGGCGGACGCGGCCCGTGCGCGCCACATCCCGGTGAACGTCGCCGATACACCGGCGCTGTGCAGCTTCATCCTGCCCTCGATCATCGACCGCTCGCCGATCATGGTGGCGGTGTCCAGCGGCGGCGAGTCGCCGGTGCTCGCGCGCCTGCTGCGTGCCCGCCTCGAAACGCTGATTCCCGCCGCCTACGGACGCCTCGGCGAACTGGCCTCGCGCTACCGGGACCGCGTGCGTGCGGCCATCAAGCCCGCTCAACGCCGCGCGTTCTGGGAGAAGGTGTTCCTCTCGCCGGTGGCCGAGATGGTGTTTTCCGGGCGCGACGGCGAGGCCGAGCGCCGGCTCGTCGAGATGATCGCCGACGGCGCGGACCACGACATCAGCCGCGGCGAGGTGTATCTGGTCGGCGCCGGGCCGGGCAATCCCGACCTGCTCACCTTCCGCGCCCTGCGCCTGATGCAGCAGGCCGACGTCATCGTTTACGACCGCCTCGTCTCGCCGCCCATCCTCGACATGTGCCGGCGCGACGCCGAGCGCGTCTACGTCGGCAAGGAGCGCGACGACCACGCCGTGCCGCAGGAAGAGATCAACCTGATGCTGGTACGCCTGGCCAAGGAAGGCAAGCGCACCCTGCGCCTGAAGGGCGGCGATCCATTCATCTTCGGCCGCGGCGGCGAGGAGATCGAAACCCTGGTCGAGCACGGCGTGCCGTTCCAGGTGGTGCCCGGCATCACCGCCGCCGCAGGCGTGGCGTCCTACGCCGGCATTCCGCTCACGCATCGCGACTATGCGCAGTCGGTCGCCTTCGTTACCGGCCACCTGAAGGAAAACACCTTCAACCTCAACTGGGAAGGCATCGCCCGGCGCGACCAGACCATCGTGATCTACATGGGCCTGAAAGGCCTGCCGCTGCTGTGCGAATCGCTCATCAAGCACGGCCTGCCGCCCGACACGCCGGCCGCGATCGTGCAGCACGGCACGCAGCCGACCCAGCGCGTCGTCACCGGTGACCTCGGCACCCTGCCGGGTCTCGCCGAAGCCGCCCGGCTGAAGGCGCCGACGCTCATCATCGTCGGACAGGTCGTCCGGCTGCGCGAAAAACTCAACTGGTATCAGCCTCAGCCGGACGCCGGGCAGCCCTCTGCCACGCCGCTGGAAATTCCCGGCCACCTGGGTTGACGGTGGCCACGCCTCCGCACCTGGAGGACCGCGCGGCCGTCGCCAGCGAAGTGGCGCGCCTGCGCGCAGCAGGCGGGCACATCGCCCCGGTGCGCTGGCAGGGTCACCCGGCCTGGCTCAAACTCGCGGTGCCGCAAGCGCCGGCGTGGCGCTATCAACTCCTCGCCGGCATGGCGCGCCTCCTGGGGCAGCCCGCCATGCAACCCGTGCGTCCGCACGGCGGCAACCATGGCCTGCGCGTCGAGGCGGCGCGCATCCGCGCCCTGTGCGCCGCGGGCCTGCGCACGCCGGAGCTGTTCGACACCGGCGCGGACTGGCTGCTGCTCTCCGATCTCGGGCAGCGCACGCTGGAGCCGCTGATCCGCCACGCCGCGTCCGGGGAACGCCTCGCCTACTGGCAGCGCGGCGCCGACTACCTCCTGCAGGCGCACCGCGCGAGCCAGTATCTGAGCCAGGCTTTCTCGCGCAATTTCGTCTGGTCGCCCGAAGCCGGACTCGGCGCCATCGACTTCGAGGACGACGCGCTGACCGCGATGTCGCTCGCGGACGCGCAGGTGCGCGACTGGCTGCTGTATCTGTTTTCCACCGCGGCGTACTTCGCCGAACACGTGCCGTCACTGTGTGCCGCGCTTGACGCGGCGCTGGCAAACGAGCGCCCCGCAGTGCGCGCCGGCGTGCGTCTCGCATTGCGCCGCACGGCCTGGCTGCGCCACCTGCGCCGCTTGCCGTCGCGCCTGATGCGGCGGGATGTTGCGAAGACGCGCTGGTTCGGCGAACTGGCGCGCCACTGCGCGATGCGCTGAGGCCGGGCGACGTCCCGCGCCGGGCGGGCTAGAATGACGGCGTCGCCTTTCCGGAAATTGGTCATGACGTCTCTTACTCTCGACGGCAACGAAGCCGTCGCGCGCATCGCCTACCTCGGCAGCGAGGTGGTCGCCATCTATCCCATCACGCCGGCGTCGAGCATGGGCGAATGGGCCGACGAGTGGGCGGCGCAGGGACGGACCAACCTGTGGGGCGCGGTGCCGGCGATCATCGAGATGCAGTCGGAAGCCGGCGCCGCCGGCACGCTGCACGGTGCGCTCACCTCCGGCGCACTGGCGACCAGCTTCACCGCGAGCCAGGGTCTGCTGTTGATGATCCCCAACCTGTACAAGATCGCCGGCGAGCTCACGCCCATGGTGCTGCACGTCGCCGCGCGCGCCATCGCCACCCACGCGCTGTCGATCTTCGGCGACCATTCCGACGTCATGGCCTGCCGCGCCACCGGTTGTGCGCTGCTGGCGTCGAATTCGCCGCAGGAGGCGCAGGATTTCGCCGCCATCGCCCAGGCGGCGACGCTGGCCGGACGCATTCCGCTGATCCATTTCTTCGATGGCTTTCGCACCTCGCACGAGGTGGCGAAGATCGACGCCCTCGACGCCGACACCGTGGGCGCGATGCTGGATGCGGCGCACATCGCCGCGCATCGCGCGCGCGCACTGTCGCCGGAGCATCCGGTGCTGCGCGGCACCTCGCAGAATCCCGATGTGTTCTTCCAGTCGCGCGAACGCGCCAACCCGTTCTACGACGCCTTCCCGCGCGTGATCCAGAATGCGATGGACCGCTTCGCTGCGCTCACCGGGCGCGCCTACCGGCTGTTCGATTACGTCGGCGCGACGGACGCCGAGCGGGTGATCGTGCTGATGGGCTCCGGTGCCGAGGCCGTGCACGAGACGGTCGAGCATCTCGTCGCGCGCGGCGAGAAAGTTGGCGTCGTCAAGGTGCGCCTGTACCGGCCGTTCGCCGCCGATGCGCTGCTGGCCGCGCTGCCTGCGAGCGCGAGCGCGGTCGCGGTGCTCGATCGCTGCAAGGAACCCGGCGCCGACGGCGAGCCGCTGTACAAGGACGTCGTCACCGCGCTGGCGCAGGCGGCCGCCGACGGCGCGCGGGCGATGCCGCGCGTGATCGGCGGGCGTTACGGCCTGGCGAGCAAGGAGTTCACCCCCGGCATGGTGAAGGCGGTGTTCGACGAGCTTGCCGCGGCGGCGCCCAGGCGCCAGTTCACCGTCGGCATCCACGACGACCTCACCCATCTGTCGCTGCCGTGGGACGCGGACTTTCGCACCGACGCCTCGAAACAGCTGCAGCACGCGGTGTTCTGGGGGCTGGGCTCGGACGGCACGGTGTCGGCCAACAAGAACTCGATCAAGATCCTCGGCGAAGGCACCGCGCTCATGGCGCAGGGCTACTTCGTCTACGATTCGAAGAAATCCGGCGCCGTGACCGTGTCGCACCTGCGCTTCGGTCCCGTGCCCATCCGTTCCAGCTACCTTGTCGAGCCTGGCATGGCCGGCTTCGTCGCCTGCCACCAGCCGATGTTTCTCGACCGCTACGAACTGCTGGACCATGCGGCCCCCGACGGCGTGTTCCTGCTGAACACCGCGGCGGCGCCGGACGCGGTGTGGGACACGCTGCCGCCGAAACTCCAGGCGGCGCTCGTCGCCAAACGGATGCAGCTGTGGATCATCGACGCCTACGCCGTGGCCGCCGAGGCGGGCATGGGACGGCGCATCAACACCATCATGCAGACCTGCTTCTTCGCCATCGCCGGCGTCCTGCCCAAGGACGCCGCCATCGCCGCGATCAAGGAGGCGGTCGACAAGACCTACGGACGCAAGAGCCGGCGCCTGGTCGAACTCAACTACAAGGCGATCGACATGACGCTCGCCGCGCTGCACCATGTCACCCCGCTGCCGCTTGCGGCAGACGGGGCGCAGGCACCGGGCGCCCGCGAGCCGGAGAGGGCGCTTCCCGACTTCGTGCGCGACATCACCCTGCCGATCTATTTTGGGCGCGGCGACGCGCTGCCGGTGTCGTTGATGCCTGCCGACGGCACCTATCCGCTCGGCACCGCGAAGTACGAGAAGCGCAACATCGCGCTGGAAATTCCGGTGTGGGACGAGAACCTGTGCACGCAGTGCGGCAAGTGCGTGCTCGTCTGCCCGCACACCGCGGTGCGCTCGCGTCTGTTCGACGCGGCCGTGGCCGCGGCGGCGCCGTCCACCTTCAAGCACGTGCCGGTGCGCGCCAAGGACTACCCGCCGGGCACGCACATCAGCTACCAGGTGGCGCCGGAAGATTGCACCGGCTGCGGCGATTGCGTCGAAGCCTGTCCCATCCACGACAAGTCCAACGTCTCGCGGCGCGCCATCAACATGGCGCCGATCGAGCCGCTGCGCGAACAGGAGCGCGTCAACTTCGAATTCTTTCTCGGCCTGCCGGAGTTCGACCGCGGCGCGATCAAGCACACCACGATTCCGAGTGCGATGCTGCTCGATCCCCTGTTCGAGTTTTCCGGGGCGTGCGCCGGCTGCGGCGAGACCCCCTACATCCGCCTCGCCACCCAGCTGTTCGGCGACCGCATGCTGATCGCCAACGCCACCGGCTGCTCGTCGATCTACGGCGGCAACCTGCCGTCCACGCCGTACACCGTCAACGCAGCCGGACGCGGGCCGGCGTGGAGCAACTCGCTGTTCGAGGACAACGCCGAATTCGGTCTTGGCATGCGGCTCGCCTCCGACCAGTTGATGGAGCAGGCGCGTCATCTGGTGCGTGAACTCGCCAGCGAGATCGGCGGGGATCTCGCCACTGCGCTCGTCGACGCCGACCAGCGCGCCGAGGCGGGCGTCGTCGCGCAGCGCGCGCGCGTCGCGGCCCTGCGCGGCAGGCTCGCGGCGTCGAAGCATCCGCGCGCCGCCGAACTCGCCAGCCTCGCCGAATGGCTGATCCGCCGTTCGGTGTGGATCATCGGCGGCGACGGCTGGGCCTACGACATCGGCTTTGGCGGCCTCGACCATGTGCTCGCGCTGCATCACGACGTCAACATCCTCGTGCTCGACACCGAGGTCTATTCCAATACCGGCGGACAGACGTCCAAGGCCACGCCCGTCGGCGCGGTCGCCAAGTTTTCCGCCGGCGGCAAGCCCACCCTCAAGAAGGATCTCGCCAGGCTCGCCACCGCCTATGGCCACGCCTACGTCGCCGCCGTCGCCTACGGTGCCAAGGATGTGCACACCCTGCGCGTGTTCCATGAGGCCGAGTCGTATCCGGGTCCCTCGCTCATCGTCGCCTACAGTCCGTGCATCGCGCACGGCTACGACATGCTCTACAACCTGCGCCAGCAGGATCTCGCGGTGAAGAGCGGACACTGGCCCCTGTTCCGCTTCGATCCGCGCATCGCCGAGGGCGGCGGCAATCCGTTCAGGCTCGATTCGGCCGCGCCCAGCCAGCCCATCCAGATCTTCATGGAATCCGAAACCCGCTTCGCCATGCTGCAGCGCAGCCATCCCGAGGCCGCGCAGCGGCTGTTCGCCGAAGCGCAGACCGAGGCCGAGCGCCGTTACAAGGCCTACAAGGACATGGCGCAGGGGCGTCCCGACGAACCTTCATCCGGAGCCTGACATGATCGA
Source organism: Thiobacillus sp. (assembly GCA_024708885.1). Classification (GTDB taxonomy): domain Bacteria; phylum Pseudomonadota; class Gammaproteobacteria; order Burkholderiales; family Thiobacillaceae; genus Thiobacillus. The sequence goes on along the minus strand of JANJXT010000024.1, from coordinate 17,054 downwards.
CCTCTCCACCGACTACCTCGGCCTCAGGCTGAAAAATCCGCTGGTCCCCTCGGCCTCGCCCTTGACGCGCGACCTCGACAGCGCGCTGCGCCTGGAGGATGCGGGGGCCGCCGCCGTGGTGATGTATTCGCTGTTCGAGGAAGAATTGCGCGCCGAGGATGCGATGCTCGACCGCTTCGTGCTCAACCCCGACCTCGGCTATGGTGAGGCCGACGGCTTTCTGCCGCGCGACGTCGAGATGCGCGGCGGCCTCGAGCGTTATCTCACGCAACTCGACCGCCTCAAGCAGCGCCTCGAAATCCCCGTCGTCGCGAGCCTGAACGGCGTCACACCTTCGGGCTGGATCGAGCTCGGGCGCGAGCTCGAACGCGGCGGTGCCGACGCGCTCGAACTCAACGTCTATCACGTCGCCGCCGATGCCGGCGTGTCCTGCACCGCCGTCGAAGCGCGCTACCTCGACCTGCTCACCGAACTGCGCCGCGTGGTGAGCCTGCCCATCGTGATGAAGCTGTCGCCCTACTTCTCCTCGCTGCCGGATTTCGTGCAGCAGATCGAGCAGGCCGGCGCCCAGGGCGTCGCCCTGTTCAACCGTTTCTACCAGCCCGACATCGACCTCGACTGCCTGCGCATGGTCGATGCCCTGCGCCTGTCGCGCCCTGACGAGGCCTTGCTGCGCATCCGCTGGATCGCCATCCTGCACGGCCGCACCCGGCTCACCCTGGCGGCCACCGGCGGCGTCCACAGCGAGAGCGAAGCACTGAAGCTGCTGCTGGCCGGCGCCGATGTCGTCCATCTCGCGTCCGCCCTGCTGCAGCACGGCCCCGACAGGCTCACCGAAATCCTTGCCTTCATGCAGAACTGGATGGAGGAAAAGGAATACCAATCCATCGCCCAGTTGAAAGGCAGCATGAGCCAGCGGCACCTGCCCGACCCCAGCCTCGTCGCCCGCGCGAGCTACCTGCGCGTGCTCGACAGTTTTTCGCCGCGGCCGGGGATCTGGTCATAGCGTCAAGCCCGGCCCGCCACGCCGGATTGCGGCAACGCGCGCCACGAGGTTCTTGATCAAGCGCCAACGCCAAACAGCGCGCTTCACCGGCGGCCCCCCAACCGACGGGCTCGCATTGCGCACGTGGCGGCGATACGAGATCAGCGGCTGGTCAATGAATGCAGTGCGGCCATAGATGCGATTCAGTGCGCCGAACCACATGTCATGCATCGGCACATCGGACGGGATGGGCAGAAAATAGCCGAGCATCGAGCGGCGAAAAGCCATGGAGCAGCCAAGATGTTTGCTTTTCACGAGGTTATGGAGCAGCCCCGCCGAGAATGCGCCTCGCTGGCCGAAGAAGGACTGCGCCGTGACGTGTCCTGCCGCGTCGATCACCTGGGCATCGCTGACCACCAGGGTGATTGCAGGATCGGATGCAAAGACCGAAATCACACGCTCGACCTTGTCCGACCGCCAGATGTCGTCCTGGTCGCTCAGGAACAGAAGGTCGCCTGCTGCTGCCCGGAGGGCGCGCTCAAAGGTTCCAAGAACGCCAAGGTTCGTGTCATTGCGGATCAGCCGTATGCGTGGATCGTCGAATGCGTTCACGATCTGCACTGACGCATCGCGCGAACAATCGTCCACGACAACGAGCTCGTCCGATGGGCCGAGCTGATCGAGAATCGAGCGTATTTGCGACGCTATGTAGCGCTCGCCGTCGTACATCGCCAGGCAAACCGATATGTTCATCGCGCCATCATTCCGAGTCACGTCCATCAGTGCCCTGATGTCCGGTCAGCGCGAACCGCGCGATCCATCGGCCCAATATGGCCGGCAAGGCCGTGGAAGATGCCGCGCATCACGTGCGCGGCCTGCTTGAGGCGGGGCCGACCGAGAAGGCAGGCGAGGATTGACCATTTGATCGCCCTGTAGCCAACGGCCATTGCAGCCATGATCGGCAAGGACCTGGAGCGCGTCGCCAAAAAGATCCCGTTGCGCACGATGTAGTAGCTGCGGATCGGACTCCGGATCGAAAACGACGCAGGTCCAATCCGGACGGGATCATCGCCGAACTGATGATCGATCACAGTGTCGAAGCAGCCGATTATCCTGTGTCCCGATGCGATCGCTCGCCAGCACCACTCGAAATCGACCCAGTCGATGAATAGCGCCTCGTTCATCAGGCCGACCTGCGGCAACGCGGACAGGCGAATCAGCATTCCGGAGGCAATCACACCCGACACCTCGACACAGCCGGATTCACCGTGGATCCTGGATGTCCAGCCACGATCGAAGCCGAGAAAGAACGGCCGCTGACCGCTTGCGTGTGAATCGACGTACGCCGGGCCGATTGCAGCGGCCTGCGTACCTTGCTGCTCGATGCGATGGAGTGCGCCGACCAGCACATCCACGCAGTCGCGCGGAAAAAGGGTGTCCTGGTCGCTGAGAATCACGAATTCACAGCCGCGCTCCTGCGCGAGCCCGATACCCAGATTCTGCGCGTACCCGATTCCGCGGTTCATGCCGAGCCTGTGCACGGTGACGTTCGCCTGCGCGGCCGCACTGACTGCTTCGGAGATCACTGATGCCGCCAAATCGTCCGGCGTATTGTCGACAAGCTCGACCTGGCCGACTTGCGGACACAGCGATCGCAGGACCCGGGTCAGCGTATCGAGTTGGGGATGGTAGGTGACCAGCACCGCACCAACCGGATGTGTGTTCGGGATCACGGCGCCTTGCGACATTGTGCAAGCCGGACGAGCCCCTGATCCGACGGCAGCCGGATCAGTCTGCATTCACGCGGATGGTCGGTCACCGCAATGCCAATTCCCGCGCCGACCACTGCGGCGGCTGTGGGCGAGGCATCGTCGGCGAGATCGAGGGGTGTGGAATCGCGGGCTTGCACAGTGTTTACGCTCGAATGGCGGGGGGGAGGGCGTCGGAGGCAGGCGGCCGGCTGGCCTCACTTGAACCCGCGGTTTCGGTCATGAATGAATATAATGACGCGTTCTGTCGAGGGGGAAAGCCCGTCTTGTCCAAGAAACTTATCGGTGAAATCCTGGTTGCACAGGGCGTACTGCAGCGCCAGGAATTGCAGGCTGCCCTCGAACTGCAGAAAAAGGAGGGTGGCACGGAGCGGCTGGGCGCCATTTTAACCAGACAAGGCCGGGTCGCCGAGCGGGTCCTGTATCAGGCATTGTCGGAGCAGCTCGACGTTTCTCTCGCCGGGGCCAGCGATTATCCCGCGTTGCCGGTATTCGAAGAGCAGGTGTCCATCCGCTTCATGCAGGAAAACCGGGTGCTGCCCGTGCGCGAGGAGGCCGATCGGCTGCTGGTGGTGATGGCCGACCCGCTCGACCGCTTCGCCATCGATGCCTTCGAACTGGTCAGCCGCCGCAAGGTGGACGTGTTGCTCGGGCTCCCGAGCGAGATCGACGCCGCCTTCGAACGGCTCTACGTCGCCGGCCGCAGCAGCATCGGCCAGATCGTCGGTGAGAGCGAAGGACCGGTCGACCTCGACGAGAGCAGCGATGTCCAGCACCTGAAGGACCTGGCGAGCGAGGCGCCGGTGATCCGCGTAGTCAACCTCATCATGGAGCGCGCCCTCGAGGCGCGCGCTTCCGACATCCACATCGAACCCTTCGAGAACCGTCTCATCGTCCGCTACCGCGTCGATGGCGTCATGCAGGAAGTGGAGTCCCCGCCGCGTCGCCTGTCCGCCGCGGTGATCTCGCGCATCAAGATCATGGCCAACCTCGACATCGCCGAGCGGCGCCTGCCGCAGGATGGCCGCATCAAGCTCAGAATGAAGAGCAAGGAAATCGACATGCGCGTGTCGACCGTGCCGACCATGCACGGAGAGAGCGTCGTCATGCGCGTGCTCGACAAGGGCGGCGTGCCGCTCGACTTTGACACGCTGGGGTTCGATGCGCAGACCCTGAAGTCATTTCTGGACGCGCTGACCCAGCCGCACGGCATCGTGCTGGTCACCGGCCCGACCGGCAGCGGCAAGACCACCACGCTTTACACCGCGCTGCAGATGCTGAACAAGCCCGACGTCAAGATTCTCACCGTGGAAGATCCGGTGGAATACCAGATGGAGGGCATCAACCAGATCCAGGTCAAGCCGCAGATCGGCCTGACCTTCGCCAACGCGCTGCGCTCCATCGTGCGCCAGGATCCCGACGTCATCATGATCGGCGAGATCCGCGATCTGGAAACCGCGCAGATCGCGGTGCAGTCCGCGCTCACCGGCCACCTCGTCATCTCCACCCTGCATACCAACGACGCGCCCAGCACGGTCAACCGCCTGCTCGACATGGGGGTGGAGGATTACCTGCTCACTTCCACGGTGAACGGCATCCTCGCCCAGCGTCTGGTGCGCTCGCTGTGCAAGGCCTGCCGCGAGCCTTATGAACCGCTGCCCGAAGTGGTGAAGGAGTTCGATCTCGAACGCTACGCCGGCGGCAAGCCGATCACCCTGTACCGCCCGGTGGGCTGCGAGGCGTGCGCCGGCACCGGCTACTCGGGCCGGCTCGGCATCATGGAAATGATGCCCATGACCGACTCGATCCGCAGCCTGGTCATGCGCCACGCCGTGTCCGGCGACCTGCGCCGGCAGGCGATTGCCGAGGGTATGCAGACGCTGTACGAAGACGGGCTGCGCAAGGTCGTGGCCGGTACCGTCACCCTCGACGAAGTGCTGCGCGTGACGCGGGAAGACTGACATGCCGCTGTTCCAGTACAAGGCCGCCGACGCCCAGGGTGTCACCCTGACCGGGGAGATGGAGGCGCGTACGCCGGATTCCGTGGCCGAGCATCTGCAGGCGCAGGGCTTCGTGCCGATCCTCGTCGAGGAGGCCGTGGCGGGCGGTGGTGGCGGGTGGGGCGGGTTCGGCCGCGCACGGGTGAGCCAGGACGACATCGCCATGCTGACGCGCGAGATCGCCACCCTGTTGCGCGCCGGCCTGCCGCTCGATCGTGCCCTGGAAATCGTCATCAATCTGGCGAGCAACGACGAGGTTGCCGACATCCTCGGCGAAGTGCGCAAGGACGTGCGCGGCGGCGCCTCGCTGTACGCCGCGATGGAGGCGCAGAAGGGCGTGTTTTCGCGCTTCTACCTCAATATGATCCGCGCGGGGGAGGCGGGGGGTGCCCTGGGCGTCGTCATGGCGCGTCTGACCGAGTTCATGGAGCGGGCCAAGGAATTGCGCGAAACGGTCAAGACCGCACTGATCTACCCGACCATCCTGGTCATGGTCGCGGTGGTTTCGGTGATCGTGCTGCTCATTTTCGTCGTGCCGCAGTTCACCCAGATGTTCGAGGAATCCGGCAAGGCACTGCCGCTGCCGACGCAGATCGTCGTCGCCGTCGGCGAATTCATGCAGTCCTGGTGGTGGGCGCTGGCCGCGGGCGGTTTTGCCCTGTACGTGCTGTTCCGCCGGCAGATGGCCGATCCGGACAGCCGCTATCGCTGGGACGAGCGCGTTCTCGCCCTGCCCCTGGTGGGCGATCTGGTCGCCAAGGTCGAGATGGCCCGATTTGCGCGTACCCTGGGAACCTTGCTCGACAACGGGGTGTCTTTGCTCGGCGCCTTGTCCATCGTCAAGGAAACCGTCGGCAACAGCGTCATGGCCGAGCATCTCGACGACGTGTCGGCCCGGCTGCGCGAAGGCAAGGGCCTGGGCGCCACCCTCATGGAGGCCGAGGTGTTTCCCAGGCTTGGCGTGCACATGGTGATGGTCGGCGAGGAAACCGGGCGCCTGTCGGAAATGCTGATCCAGGTGGCCGACGTGTTCGACCGCGAGGTGCAGGCGGCCGTCAAGCGCACCCTGGGCATGCTCGAACCGGCCCTGATCCTGGGTCTGGGCCTGGTCATCGGCGCCATCATCATGTCCATCCTGGTGGCCATGCTGAGCGTCAACCAGCTGGCAGTATGATGATCCGGATTGCCCGTATTGCAGCGGAAAAATGCGTTCCCGGGCAGGGATTTCCCCTTTCCCGCTTGTGGGAGAGGGGCAGGGGAGCGGGGCGCCGCGGCAGGTCCGTCCGGTCGCCTGGTGAACAACCCGCAAACAAACAATCCGAATTCCACGGGGCATGCGCCCTTGCAACAGGAGAATGAATATGTCGTACAAATCGAAGCCAGCGCAGAAGCAACAGGGCTTCACCCTGCTGGAACTGCTGGTCGTGCTGGTGATCCTCGGCCTGCTCGCCGCCGTGGGCGGACCGCAGGTGATGAAATACGTATCGAGCGCCAAATCCGACACGGCCAAGCTGCAGGTCGAGGAACTTTCGGCCGCGCTCGACATGTACAAGCTCGAGGTCGGGCGTCACCCCAACAGCCAGGAAGGCTTGCAGGCGCTGGTCCAGGCACCGGCCGGGGCGGCCAACTGGAACGGCCCCTACCTGAAAAAGAAGACCGTGCCCAAGGACCCATGGGGGGCCGACTATCACTACGCAGCGCCGGGCCAGCACGGCGCGTTCGACCTGTATTCGCTTGGCGCCGACGGCCGCGAAGGCGGCGAGGGTGAAGACAAGGACATCGTGAACTGGTGATGGTCCGGCACGCCGGCTTCACGCTGCTCGAGGTGCTGGTCGTGCTGGTGATCCTCGGCATCTCCTACGCGCTGGTGCCGCCGATGTTCGATATCGGCGGCTCGACCGCCGAACTCAAGGCGGGCACCCGCCAGGTCGCGGCGGGCCTGCGCAAGACCCGTTCGCAGGCGATCACCCGGCGCGAGGAAGCCACCCTCACCGTGGACGTCGACGCGCACAGCTTCGTCATAAGCGGCGACAAGACCCCGCGCACGCTGCCGCGCCAGGCCGAGATTCGCGTCTTCACCGCGCAGGGCGAGGTCACCGGCGCCTCCAGCGCCGCCATCCGCTTCTACCCCGACGGCAGCTCCACCGGCGGCCGGGTCAGCCTTGCCATGGGCGAGCGCAAGTTCCACGTCGACGTCGACTGGCTCACCGGCCAGGTCGAAATCCTGGATACGCCGTGAAACGCGCCAGCCGGGGGTTTTCCCTGCTCGAAGTGCTGGTTGCCTTCGTGATCCTCGCCCTCGTCCTCGCGGTGCTCATGCGCATCTTCTCCGGCGCGCTGCGCAACATCGGCGCCGCCGAGGGCTACAGCCGGGCCGTCGCCATCGCCGAATCGAAGCTCGCCGCCATCGGCGTGGGCACCCCGCTTGCCGAGGGGACAAGCGCGGACAGCGAGAACGGCTATTCGTGGCAGATCGCGGTGCAGCGCGAAGAAACGGCTGCTCCGGAAGTCGAAGGCGTGCAGCCGGCCGAGCTCTACCGGATCGAAGTCACGGTCAGCTGGGGCGAGGCCCCGGCCGCACGCAGCGTGCGTGTCGTCACCCTGCGTGCGGCGCTTGGGGCGGCTATATGACCCTGAATTCCGCACCACAGAGACACAGAGGCACAGAGAAACCCGAAAAACAGGAATTCTCCGCGCTTTTCCCCACCCACCCATCGGTTGAACCACGGAAAAGATGCAAGCACATGTTTTTGCTCGCTGTTCTCTGTGTCTCTGTGGTTCAATCGCTTTTTCCAGGATGAAGCTTCCCTCCTGCGCGCAGGGTTTCACCCTGATCGAACTTCTCATCGGCATGACCCTGGTGGGCTTCATTCTGACCCTGCTGTTCGCCGGCCTCAACCTCGGCACGCGAAGCTGGGAGGCGGGCGAGCAGCGCATCGCCGCCTCGTCGCGGCAGGCGGTGGTGGTCGATTTCATCCGGCGCACGCTCGAACAGGCGTACCCGTTGCGCTGGCGGGTGGAGGACGAGGAGCGCCTCGCCTTTGCCGGCGAGGCCGAATCCCTGCGCTTTGTCGGGCCGGTGCCGATGCACGGCGGCGCTTCGGTCAACCAGGTTCTCATCCTCGATCTTGCCGACGGCGAGACGGGGCGCAATCTCGTCATGCGCTGGCAACTGCCCGACCTGCGCGAGCCGGGTTTCGAGCCGGCGGCAGCGGCCGAGCCGAAAATTCTCATCAAGGGCATCGAGCGCCTGACGTTTTCCTATTACGGTACCGAATCCGACGCCGAGGCACCCGCCTGGCACGACCGCTGGCTCGAACAGAAAATGCCGCCCGACCTCATTCGCCTGCAACTGGTGATGGAAAACGGCGAACTCTGGCCCGACATCGTCGCGGCACCGAGGGTCAGGGCAGAGTGAGCATGTCGCCAATTCCTGCCCGCGAGCGCGGCATCGCGCTCATTCTCGTGCTGTGGGTCGTCACCCTGCTCGCCGTCATCGCCGGCAGCTTCGTCTATGGCGCGCGCAGCAGCGCACTCGCCGCCGGCAACCTGGTCGCGGTCGCCAAGGCACGCGCGCTGGCGGATGCCGGCGTTCACCGGGGCCTTTACGAATTGCGCAAACCCGCAATGGACGCCGAACGCTGGCTTGCCAACGGCCGGGAGTATGTCTTCACGCTCGATGGCGCCGAAATTCGCGTGGCCATGCGCGACGAGGTGGCCAAAATCGACCTCAACACCGCGAACGACACGCTGCTCAAAAGCCTGCTGCAGTCGGCAGGGCTCGACGAGGAAGAAGCCAATCAGCTGCTCGATGCCATCCTGGACTGGCGCGATCCGGACGATCTGGCGCGCCCCCAGGGGGCGGAACGCGATCGCTACGAAGCCTTGGGTCTGCCGTACATCCCCCCCAACGCCGCGTTCAGGACCGTCGAGGAGTTGCAACAGGTCATCGGCATCAACCCGGGGCTGTATCGCAGGCTGGCGGGCGCGCTGACCGTCCATTCCGGGCAGGCTGGCATCAACAGCACCCTGGCGTCGCGCGAGGTGCTGCTCGCCCTGCCCAATGTCACCGTGGAGGACGTCGACGCCTACCTCGTCGCGCGCGAGGACATGCTGGCCGCAGGGATGGCGCCGCTGCCCTTCGCTCAGGCTGCCGGCTTCGAGACCGGCGGTTCCTCGCAAGTGTATAATCTGCGGTCCATTGCAAAGGCAGCGGACGGCACGCAGTTCGTCCGGGAGGCCGTGGCAAGGGTGACTCAAGACCCCAAACAGCCGTTTGTCTTTCTGCGCTGGCTGCAAGGACAGCTCTGATCTTATTTGCTGATGGCGACCTCTACCTCCTCACGACGCAGACAGCGCAAGCGCGCCAACGCGGGTCTCATGCCCTTTCTGCGCTGGTGGGGCCGCGAATTGGCGGCACTGGTGCCACCCGCGCTGCGCCCGAAAAACCGCCCGCCCGCCCGCCTGCTGTGGGCCGGCATGGAGGGTGGGGCGATCGTCCTGTGGCGCGTTGCCGGCGGCAAGCGCACGGAAATCGGGCGCGTCGACCTCGCTGCGGGTGAGGCTGCCGACCACAAGATCGCCTTTCGCGCGCTTCACGACAAGACGGGCACGCGGCGGCTCGGAGTTTGTCTGCCGCCCGCGCAGGTGTTGCGCAAGGAAGTCGTCCTGCCGCTCGCCGCTGCCGAGAACCTCCACGAGGTGCTCGGCTTCGAGCTCGGCCGGCAGACGCCTTTCACCACGAGCCAGGCGTATTACGACCAGCGGGTGCTGCGTGCGGACCGCGCCGGCAATCGCTTGCATGTCCTGCTCGGCGTGGCGCCGCGGGCGGACATCGACAACGTGCTGTCGCACCTTGCCGAATGGGGCGTGACGCCCCGGGCGATCGTTGCGCGCGACGAACTCGAGGGCGCCGGCGACTGCCTCGACCTGCTGCCGCCGCGGCTGCGCCCGAAGGCGAGCCGCGCCGTTTTGTGGCTGGGCGTCGCCATGACCGGCGTCACGCTGGCGCTGGGTGCCGTCCTGCTGGCAATTCCCCTTGTCAAAAAGCGCGAAGTGGTGATCGCGCTGCACCCGGTCGTGGCGAGCGCCCAGCAGCGCGCCGCCGTGGTGGACGGACTCAGGCATGAACAGGAGCGGCTGGAGGCCGAGCACAACTTCCCCGTCCAGCAGAAACTGGCCGCCCCGCCGCGCGTCGCGCTGCTGGAAGAAATCACCCGCATCCTGCCCGACGACACCTGGCTGCAACAGCTCGAGATTCGCGGCAACGAAGTGTCCATGATCGGCACCACGCTGTCCTCGGCCAAGCTGATCGGCCTGTTCGAGCAATCCGTCCTGCTCGAAAACGCCCACTTCAAGGCGCCGCTGGTCAAGGGACAGGGCGGCGAAGAGCGGTTCCAGCTCGGCGCCACGATGAAGCCCATCGATCCCGCCAAGGCGCTGGAAGCCCTGCGTGCCCTGCACGAGCAGAGCCAGCCCGCCGCCAAGGCAGGCGGGAAGAAGTCATGAAGCGAACGCTGACGCCCGCACAAAGCCGCCTGCTGGCGATCGCCCTGCTGCTCGTCGTGGTGGCCCTTCTCGCGGTCGCGGTCTACGTTCCCTGGCAGAGGCTGCACCAGCATTACGACGCCGCCATCGAGGACCAGCTCGACCGTACCGCACGCTATCTGCGTATCGCCGCGCAACAGAAAAACGTCGAGGCCAACATCGCGGCCATCAGGAAACTGAAGTCGGAACGCTACTACCTCACCGCCAGCGCCCCGGCGCTGGCCGCGGCCGAGGTGCAGCAGATGGCGCTCGCCATCGTCGAAGCCAACCAGGTCAAGGTGGAAAGCACCCAGATCGCCCCGCACAAGGACGAGGGCACCCACCGCAGGGTGGTGGTCAATTTCCGCCTGCGCGCGCCCCTGCCGGCCATGCAGAAGGCCCTCTACGAACTCGAGGCGGTGGCGCCCTATCTTTATATCGACAATCTGGTCGCCCTCTCGAGCGTGGCGCGGGTCTACCGGCCCGCGCCGGGTGTCGAACCCGACGTCCAGATGCAGTTCGACCTCTACGGCTTCGCGCGCATCCCCGCGCCGGGGGTGAAGCCAAGATGATGGCGCCGCTCAACCTCTGGCATCTGGCCTGGCTCGGCTGGGGCCTCGCCAATGCCGCCCTGGTCGCCGGCATCGGCGCGGCGCTGACGCACGACGAACGCAGCCTGCACGCCGTGCCCGAACTGCCCGCCGCCGCCCCGGTCGAGTCCGTCGCCTACCCGGATTTCCGCCTGCCGGTGCGCGAAAAAACCTTCACCGCCACCCTGGAACGGCCGCTTTTCGTGCCCACCCGCAGCGCGGCCCCGCCCGAGCCGCCGCCGCCTCCCCCGCCGCCGCCGACGATGCAGAAGGGGCAGTTCCAGTTGCTGGGCACCCTCATCACCGACGAAGGCAAGATCGCCGTGGTGCGTGAAATCGCCAGCGGCAAGGAACGCCAGATCCACGAGGGCTACACCATCAATGGCCTGCAACTCGAAACGGTCGAGCCCACGCGCATCGTGTTCACCCAGTACGAGGACCGCGAGGAACTGCAGTTGAAGACCCTGCGCAGTCCCAAGCCCGCGGCGGCACCCGCCGGGGCGCCAGCCGGCAGGGCGCCGGCTGGCGCGGCCGGCACCCCCGCGCCGGCCGCGGCAGCCGCGCCGGCGAGCCCGACCGCACCGGCAGGCTGGGCGCGCAGATCGCCCGCGGCCGAGGCGCCGGTCAGCCGACCCATCCCACCCATCCGGCCGCCCGAGCCGCCGCAGACCATGGAGGATCGCATGCGCAATCCGTTGATGAAGGACTTTTACAAGTGACGGCCACCGAGAGCGCTTCCCTGCACGCAGCGGGCCTGCGGCGCGCCACCCGAACCGGGACATCGACCATGGAAACCAGGCATCCGACCCCAATTCACCTCAGCCGAATCGCCGCCGCACTGGCGCTGATTGCCTTGTTCGGCGGCTGCGCGACCACGCCCAAAGGCGACGTGGCGGAGCCGCAAGACCAGGCCGACGCGGCGCCGCTCGACACCGCCGTTTCCGCCGAGGCGAAGGCCAGGGCCGCAGCCGACGAACGCTACAAGGTCTACCGCGGCACCGGCGTGGTGGTCAAGCCGGCCGCGCCGCCTGTCGTGGTGAGCGACGCCGGCGGCAACCTCACGCTCAACTTCGAGGGCGCCGACCTGCGCGAAGTGCTGCGCACCATCCTGGGCGACATCCTGCGCGAAAACTACCTCGTCGACCCGCGCGTCGGCGGCACCGTCACCCTGCGCACCGCCAAGCCGATTCCGCGCAGCGCGGCGCTGCACACGCTCGAAGAACTCCTGCGCATGAACGGCGCGGTCATGATCCGCGAGGGCGACGGCGTGTTCCGCGTCGTCCCCGCCGCGGCCGCGGGCAAGGGCAACGCCACCCCGCAGCTCGTCGAAAGCGGCAGGCCGCTGCCGGGCGGCTACAGCATCCAGGTCGTGCCCCTGCAGCACATCGGCGTCGCCGACATGGCCAAGATCCTCGAACCGCTCGCCGGCGAGACCTCCAGCGTGCGCATGGACCCCCTGCGCAACCTGCTCTTCCTGGCGGGCACGCAACTGCAGTTGAAACACATGCTCGAAACCGTCGAGATGTTCGACGTCGACTGGATTTCCGGCATGTCGGTCGGCCTGTTCACCTTGCAGAGCGTCGACGTCAACACCGCCTACGGCGAGCTGGAAAAACTCTTCGGCGACAAGAATCTCGGTCCGCTCGCCGGTGCCGTGCGCATCGTCCCCATCGAGCGGCTCAACGCCATGCTCGTGGTCTCGCCGCAGGCGAAATACATCGACCAGGCGCGCACCTGGGTCGAACGCCTCGACCGCCCGGGTGCGGGCGGCGGCGGCCAGCGGCTCTACGTGTATCAGGTGCAGAACGGCAAGGCCGAGCAGATGGCCGCGCTGCTGAACGACGTATTCGCGAAGAAGGGCGCGCCGGCGCGCACCACGCCCGCCGCGACCCTCGCCCCCGGCGCGGTGCCCGCCGAGGTCAAATCGGCCGAACCGGCTGCGGCCGCCAGGCCAGCGGCCGCGCCAGCGCGCACCGAAGCCGGCGGCGACGGCGTGGGTCTGCCGCAGGACGTGCGCGTCATCGCCGACAAGGACAACAACGCCCTGCTGATTCTGGCCAGCCCGTCCGACTACGAGAGCATCGAGGCGGCCGTGCGCAAGCTCGATACCGCGGTGCGCCAGGTGCTGGTCGAAGTCACCATCGCCGAGATCACCCTCAAGGACGAGCTCAAGTACGGCCTCGAGTGGTATTTCAGCCGAGGTACGCGCATCAACGGCAAGCTCGATACCGGCGGGGGCGGGATCGCCGCGCTGGTGCCCGGGTTTTCCTATTCGTGGGTGAGCAAGGCGGGCGACATCGGCGCGGTGCTCAACGCGCTCGCCACCGATTCGCGGCTGAAGATCGTCTCCTCGCCGCACATCACCGTCGCCGACAACCAGACCGCCAAGATCCAGGTCGGCGACCGCGTGCCCACCATCAGCCAGACCCAGTCGGTGCCCAGCACCACCACCGCCACCGGCATCATCAGCTCCGTGCAATACCTCGAAACCGGCGTCATGCTCTCGGTCACGCCGCGCGTCAACGCCGGCGGCCAGGTCACCATGGAAATCGCCCAGGAAGTCAGCAACGCCGCGACGACCACCACGTCGGGAATCGACTCGCCGACCATCCAGAAGCGCTCCGCCGAAAGCACGGTCACCGTCAGGTCCGACGAAACCATCATCCTCGCCGGCCTCATCAAGGAAGAAAAGACCAAGGCCACCGAAGGCCTGCCCTTCCTGGCGCAGATTCCGCTCATCGGCGGCCTGTTCGGCACCCAGAGCTGGGGCGACAACCGCACCGAGCTCATCATCCTCATCACCCCGCGCGTGCTCGCCGACACCCCGGACGTGGCGGCCATCACCCGCGAATACCGCCGCCGCCTCACCGGTCTCGAAAGCCTGCTGAAAGCGGTGGAAATCCAGCCGGGGGCACCGGCGGCGGAGGAGATCAAGCCCGCCGCAGGCAAGGCCGCCAAGGCCACCAAGGCGAGCAAGTGATGGCCGGGCTGCCGGATGTCGTCTAGAATGCGCCGCGTGAACCGCCTTTTTCGTCCGATCCTCGCCGCCACCGTGCTGCTGGGCATGGCCCTCGCCGCGTCCCCCGCGCGCGCCGACGTCTACACCTTCGTCGACGCGCACGGCGTCGAGCATTTCACCAACACGCCGGACCATGCGCGCTTCCAGCGCCTGTCCAGCCTGATGGAGGACTACGGCAGCAACAACCGTGCCGGCGCCGTGGCCTTGAAGGGCAACGTCGCCGCGTTCGCGCCGCAGATCGAGGCGGCCGCGGTCGAGGCCGGCGTCGACGCCGCGCTGGTGCACGCCGTCATCACCGCCGAGTCGGGCTACAACCCCCAGGCCGTGTCGCGCGCCGGCGCCCAGGGCCTGATGCAGCTCATGCCGCAGACCGCGCAGCGCTACGCGGTGAAGGACAGCTTCGACCCCCGGCAGAACATCAGCGGCGGCACCCGCTACCTGCGTGACCTGTTGCACATGTTCGACGACAACGTCGAGCTTGCGGTCGCCGCCTACAACGCCGGGGAGAACGCCGTCCTCCGCCACGGCCGGCGCATCCCCCCGTATCGCGAAACGCAGGCTTACGTGCCCAAGGTGTTGTCCTTGTACCGCAAGTACAGGGCCTTGCTCTGAGGCGGGATGGCCCCGTTTGCTACAGTGGCGTGCCGATGGTCGGGCGATCGGAATTAAAGTTTTGGGGTCGGACGGCCGTTGAGCGGCCTGTTGCTGACGCAATGAACGAGAAGTTGATGGAGTCGTTTTGAAATGTCCGGATTGAGAACATGCATATTTATTATGATGACGGGGCTGACCGCGCTGGGCGCGGTCGCCCTGCCGGGTTGCGCGACCCTCCAGCCCGAATTCAGCGAAGCCTGGCAGCACACGCAGCGCGACGTGCTGAAGCACCGGGCGGAAGCCCGCTGGGCCGCCCTGATCAAGGGTGATCTTGACCAGGCGTATATGTTTACAACGCCCGAGTACCGGTCTGTTGTAAGTGCGCAACAACATCGTGGGAAGTACGGCCGGGTTGTGAATTGGCGCATGGCAGACGTGAAAAAGGTCAGTTATGATGACCCTACCGTTGCTACTGTTGCGGTGGAACTGACGTACCGGGTCGCGCTCCCGGGATCAGGCGGGGAGGTTGTCGAAACGCAGAGCCTGCTCTCCGAAAAATGGATTTACAAAAATCGGGAGTGGTGGTACACAGCCAACTGACAACTTAGGCACCATGCAGTAAACCGCCCGGGATGTTGATGACAAGTGTGGTAGCTAGAGCCAAGCGCTTGGCTTTTATTTGGTAGTTTTTCTTTACCTTGCAAGGAGTGTTACTGATGAAATTTGATATCCGCAAAAAACTCGTGACCCTGGCTGTGGCTTCGGCCGTCAGCGGTGGCGCCATGCTCATGGCGGCTCCGGCCCAGGCCATGAACGTCTCGCAGAACGGCGTCGGCGAAGTGGTGCTGTTCCCCTACTACACGGTCCGCAACGGCTTTGACACCGTCTTCACCGTCACCAACACCACCGACAAGACCGCGATCCTGAAGATCCGCTGGCGCGAGGCTCTGAACAGCCGCGAAGTCCGCGACTTCAACGTCATCCTGTCGCCGCACGACCACTGGTCCGGCGCCGTCACCGCCACCACCACCGGCGCGATGGTCCGCACCTATGACAAGAGCTGCACCTCGCCGATGCTGACCGGCATGACCACGACCGCGGCGCGTGCCGCCGCCGGCGCCAAGGGCGAAGTGGATTTCACCAACGCACTGTTCAGCGGCAGTTTTACTGACGGCGGCCCGACCGAAATGGACCGTGTCAAGGAAGGGTATTTCGAAGTCTTCCTGATGGGTCTGAGCAGCCGCTCGACCAGCAATCCGGCCAACGTGCTCGAGTACAATGCCAAGCACGTCGGCGGCGTGCCGCGCGACTGCGGCGCGGTCGATGCGCTGTTCCTCAATCCGTCCGTGATCAATACCTACGTGGATGCCCCCGAGAACGTGCTGAAGGCCACGATGTTCCTGCTGAACACGTCCAACGGCACCGCGATCGACGCCAAGCCCACGCACATCGAGGACTTCCAGAACACCACCCCCATCGTCTATGCGCCGTCCGACCTGTACCCGGATCTGGCCAACGGCGAAGCCAGCTCGCAGGCCTTGTTCCTGGACGATGGCCAGGGGATGTTGGCTCCTGCGGCGGATTCGGTTACGACCGTGTCCTCCCTGCTCATGGCGGCCTCGGTGGTCAACGAATTCGCGACCGGCGGTGTGGCGAACACCAGCTGGGTGCTGACCTTCCCGTCCAAGCACCACTATACGGATGGCGTCGGTCCGATCGCGCCCTTCAGCGAGCGGTTCCAGACGGGCATGAACGGCCAGTCGTGTGACACCATCGGCATGACGCTGTACAACCGCGAGGAAGGCGAGGTCACTTCGGTCGACAACACCCAGTTCTCGCCGTACAACCCCAGCATCACGACGGTGTCGCTGTGCCACGAAGCCAACGTGATCGACTTCAACACGACCACCGGCCTGTTCGGCGTTCCCGCTGCCAGCAACGTGGCTCACCGCAACCGTCTGTCCGTCGACACGAGTGGTGTGGGCCCGGCCGGTTGGGCGACCCTGACCTTCACCGAAACCCCGGCTGCTACCACGGGTCTGAACGATCTGCTGGGCCTGCCGGTGATCGGCTTCAGTGCGCAACTGCGTACCTCGGGTGATTTGACCACCAACTACGGTTCGGCGATCGAGCACACCTATGTTCGTGGTTACACCGCCCCCTAAGCCGTAATCCGGGCGTCCGCGCAAGTGGACGTCTCGCTGCACCAACCCCGCCTGGCAACAGGCGGGGTTTTTTTGTGCGCCCGGCGCGGGCGCATTCCGGGAGGTGAAATCCGTTCCGTATCTTGCTCGCAGCGACCGAAGCGCCGCGCGCCTGCATGAGGGTGACCACGTCCGGGAAAAAAGTGCGTAACGCGATGCAGTCGCGAGCGTGGCGCGACGCGGCACGGCTGGCGTGCGCGCCTCCTGTTCGGGCACGGTGACACGATCATCCTAAAAATCTCAGTTGATCAGGTGTAGCCTGCCTGAAATGCTGGCAGGCTATGGGTTTTGCGTTGATCGAGGGAGTCACCCGATGGGTGAGTCGAAATTGAAGCGCCTGCGCGACGAAGAAATGCTTTTGTCGTGT
>JANJXT010000010.1 GCA_024708885.1 Thiobacillus sp. | reverse complement strand
GACAGCGCTTCATCGTGTACGCTCCTTCGCTCCCGCACACGCCATCACCGCCTCGACACGCGTGCCTGCGGGGTCGCGAACCCCCTGCGCGGGGCCCCTGCTCCGCCCTGCGGCACACAGGCCCGCCTCGAAATGACAGCGCTTCATCGTGTGCGCTCCCGCTGCGCGAGCGCGGCCTGGACGAAGGCACTGAAGAGGGGATGGCCGTTGCGCGGATTGCTGGTGAATTCGGGATGGAACTGGCAGCCGACGAACCACGGATGCACGTCGCGCGGCAACTCGACCATTTCGCACAGCTCGGTGCCGGGCGCGCGGCCGGCGACGACCAGCCCCTTCGCTTCGAGTTCGGCGAGCAGGGTGTTGTTCACTTCGTAGCGATGGCGATGGCGTTCGACGATGCTGTCGGCACCGTAGACGTCGTGCGCCAGCGTACCGGGCTTCAGATTGCACGGCTGGCCGCCGAGACGCATGGTGCCGCCCAGATCGGATGCTTCGCTGCGCTTTTCCACCTGTCCGCTGCGGTCGAGCCATTCGGTGATGAGGCCGATCACCGGATGCCGGGTCGCCGGCTCGAATTCGGTCGAATGTGCGTCGACCATGCCGGCGACGTCGCGCGCGAATTCGACCACCGCAAGCTGCATGCCGAGGCAGATGCCCAGGTAGGGCACCCGGTTTTCGCGCGCGTAGCGGATGGCGGCGATCTTGCCCTCGACACCGCGCTTGCCAAAACCGCCCGGCACCAGAATGGCGTCCATGCCCTTGAGACAGTCGGTACCGCCCTTCTCGATCTGCTCGGAATCGAGGTAGCGGATGTTCACCCGGCTCAGCGTGTGCATGCCGGCGTGGACCATCGCCTCGGACAGCGACTTGTAGGATTCGGTGAGGTCGACGTACTTGCCGACGAAGGCGATATCGACCGTATGCTGCGGATGCTCCAGCGCGTGCACCAGATTTTTCCACACCGTGAGATCGGCGGCGCGCGCGAGGATATTGAGCTTGTGGCAGACGATCTCGTCGAGCATCTGATCGTGCAGCATCGCCGGAATCTTGTAGATCGAATCGGCGTCGCGCACCTCGATCACCGCCTCCGGGCGCACGTTGGTGAAGAGCGCGATCTTGCGCCGCTCGTCGACGGGGATTTCGCGATCGGCACGGCACAGCAGGATGTCCGGCTGGATGCCGATCTCGCGCAGCTCCTTGACGCTGTGCTGGGTCGGCTTGGTCTTCAGCTCGCCCGCAGTGGCGATCCAGGGCAACAGCGTCAGGTGGATGAAGCAGGTGTTTTCCTTGCCGTCCTCGAAACCCATCTGGCGGATGGCTTCCAGAAACGGCAGCGATTCGATGTCGCCCACGGTGCCGCCGATCTCGACCAGCGCGACGTCGGCACCCCGGGCGCCTTCGCGGATCGAGCGCTTGATCTCGTCGGTGATGTGCGGGATGACCTGCACCGTGCCACCGAGATAGTCGCCGCGACGCTCCTTGTCGATGACCGACTTGTAGATCTGCCCGGTGGTGAAGTTGTTGCGCTTGCTCATGCGCGCGCTGGAAAAGCGCTCGTAGTGCCCAAGATCGAGGTCGGTCTCGGCACCGTCCTCGGTGACGAACACCTCGCCGTGCTGGAACGGGCTCATGGTTCCCGGATCGACGTTGATGTATGGATCCAGTTTCAGGAGGGTGACGCGGATACCGCGCGATTCGAGCAGCGCAGCGAGCGAGGCGGAGGCGATCCCTTTCCCGAGGGAAGAAACCACTCCGCCGGTGACAAACACGTACTTCGTCATGTTCTTAGCGGAGGCGGGTGATGACGGATTCTACTCCATCACCCCTTCCGCTCAAAGCGCCTACGGCAGCGCCCTGTCGACGACGATGCGCACGCTCCTGGCACCGACCTCGACGTCGGCGACACTGCCTTCCAGATCGCCCGGACGCGCGCCGGCGTCGCCCGATCGCGACACCCGCGCCACCAGGGTCACCCGTTGCTGGCCGGACAGGGCATTGGCGGGACTGATCGCCATGCTGTCGTCCAGGTGGAAGCCCAGCGGCAGGGTGGCGGCGCTGGCGCGCAACGCCGCCACCGGCGGTCCGCCCTGTGGCGAACGGGCGAAAACAAAGAGCGTGTCGCCGGGGCCTACCTTCTCCTTCAGGGCCGCGGCGATTTCGATGCGGCCCTCGATGCGCGCGTCCACCGCGGCGGGCGCGTTCGCTGCCGGCGGTGCGGCCAGGCTGTCCAGCCCGCTCAGCGCGGTCTGGGCACGGCGCTCGGCTTCCTGCTGTGCCGCCAGCACGTCGCCGGCGAATTCGGAGTCCGGCGGCAGCAGCGCGTGCAGACGCTTGAAGTAATAGCCCGCCTGGGCAAAATTGCCGTTCTGGAAGGCGTTGAGCCCGGCCAGTTCCAGCCCCTTGGTATCGTCCGGGTCGATTTCGAGTGCCTTTCGCACCAGCTCCATCGGCCGGCCCTTGAGATTGCCATTGCCGGCGAGTGCGAGAACCTCGGCATAGCCGGTCATCAACTCGGGCGTATCGGGGCGCAGCCGCAGCGCCTCCTCGTAGGCCTTTTGCGAGTCCGCCCAGCGCTCGAGGGCCGCATAGGTCCGGCCCAGTATCTCCCAGGCGCGGACGTCGTCCGGATTGCTGCGCGCGCGTTCCTCGACCTGGGCAATCATCGCCATGATGTCATGGGCATCACCGTTGCCTGCCATCCCCGGGGCGGGGGCCTGCAGCGCAGCCGGATTGCCCAGCGAGAAGTACAGGCCGAACGCGGCGACCGGCAGGGCGATGGCGAGCGCGTAGCCGAGCCCGCGCACACCACCGGAAACCGTTTCGGGTGCCGCATCCGGCACCATGGCATCATCGGCGAGGCGCAGTTCCAGTTCCTGCAATGCGGCCTGGTACTGCGCCTCGGGGATCAGACCGTTGGTGCGGTCGGCCTCCAGTTCCTTCAGCTGGTCACGGTAGACGGCGATGTTGATGTCACGCCGCTCCGCCGCGCCGATCGTCTTGCGCGCACGCAACAGCGCAGGCAGCACGAAGGCAAGCGCGAGCAGCACGCAAACGGCGGCAAGCCCCCAGAACAGGGGGCTGGAGGAAAACAGGTTCATTGGTCTTCTTTCAGCAAGCGGGCGGCCGCGGCAAGTTTCTCTGCGTCAGGCGGTTCGGCCGCTACGGCACGGCGGCGGCGCAGCGTGACGTACCAGGCAGCGGCGCCAGCGCCGAGGAACAGCACCGGCCCCAGCCAGAGCAGCCAGGTCACCGGCTTGAACGGCGGCCGGTAGAGCACGAAATCGCCGTAGCGCGCGGTCAGATAGTCGATCACCTCGGGGTCGCTCTTGCCGGCCTTCATCTGGTCGCGGATCTCGCGCCGCAGGTCTTCCGCCAGTTCAGCCTTGGAACCGGCGAGCGACTCGTTCTGGCACACGAGGCAGCGAAGATCTTCCGCCAGACGCACCATGCGCTGCTCGATCTCCGGGTTTTCGGCGTTGGGTGCCGCCTCCACCGCCGCCGCGTCGTTCGTCGCGGCGCCGATGGCCACACACGGTGCACACGCCAGCACGAGCGCGAGCATGGCATTGCGGATTCGATCCATCATGCGCCGAGCTCCTTCAGTTTCGGTTCGAATTTCTGTTTCCACACGTCCGGGCTGATCGGGCCGATGTGCTTCATGCGCACGAAGCCCTCGCGGTCGATGACATAGGTTTCCGGCGTACCGGTGACGCCGTAGTCGATACCGACCCGGCCGTCGAGATCCTCGGCCACCGCAAGATAGGGGCTGCCGGAACGTGCGAGCAGCATGGCCGCCTCGCGGTCGCGGTCCTTCCAGTTGAGCCCGACGATGGACACGCGCCCACTCTGCGCAATCTGCATCAGCACCGGGTGTTCCTGCCGGCACGACACGCACCATGGCGCCCACACGTTGAGCAGCCACACCTTGCCGCGCATGTCGGCGGGGCTGAACGACGCGGCGTCGTTGCCCACCAGCGGCAGCTCGAACGCCGGTGCAGGACGGTCGATCAAGGGCGACGGCACCTCGCGTGGATTGAGGAACAGTCCCTTGGCGAAAAACCCCACCAGGATGAGAAAGGCGACCAGCGGCACCCAGCGCTTCATGCTCCGGCTCCCTGCGCGGCGAGGCCGCGCGGCAGTTCGCTGCGCCGCAGCGCGATGCGGTAGCGCCGGTCGGACGCCGCCAGGAACCCGCCCACCACCATGAACACGGCGCCAAGCCAGAGCCAGTTGATGAACGGTTTATGGAACAGGCGCACGCTCCACGCCCCCTGTTCGTCGAGCTGCTCGCCCATCGCGACGTAGATGTCGCGGAACAGATTGGGATGGACCGCCGCCTCGGTCATGGCCATGCCGGACGCGTTGTACAAACGCTTTTCCGGATGCAGCGTGGCGACGTGCTTGCCGTTGCGGGTGACTTCGAGGGTGCCGCGTGCGGCACGGTAGTTGGGGCCCTCGCGTTCGCTGGCGCCGTGGAAGGTGAAGGTGTAGCCGGCGAGCTCGGCGTAGCTGCCGACGTCCATGCGCACGTCACGCTCGCTCTCGTAATTGGCAACCACCGCAATGCCGGCGATGCCGACCGCCATCCCGAAATGTGCGAGCTGCATGCCCCAGAAGCCGCGCGGAAGCGTGCCGAGCCTGTGCGCGACGCTTCCCCCGCCGTGGCGCAGGCGGTCGCGGAAGGCCACCGCCACCGCCAGCGTGATCCACACGGCGAGGAAGAAGCCGAGGCTCGCCCAGGGCTTGAAGCCATCGAGCGTCAGCGGCAGCAGCACGGCCGCGACCACCGCGACGCCGAGCGCCCACTTCAGCCGCGTCCAGGCATCCGGCAGGCTGCCCTCCTTCCAGCGCACCAACGGACCGACCCCCATGAGGAAGAGTGCCGGCGCCATCAGCGGCACGAACACCGCGTTGAAATAGGGCGGACCGACCGAGATCTTGCCCAGCCCCATGGCGTCCATGAACAGCGGATACAAGGTGCCAAGCAGCACCGCGCCGAGCGCGGCGATCAGGATGACGTTGTTGGCGAGCAGCAGCGATTCGCGCGAGAACCAGGAGAAGCCGCCGCCGGTGATCATCTTCGGCGCGCGCCAGGCGTACAGCACCAGCGAACCGCCGATGACCACGGCGAGGAAGCCGAGAATGAACGCGCCACGCGCCGGATCGGTGGCAAAGGCATGCACCGATGACAGCACACCGGAGCGCACCAGGAAGGTGCCGAGCAGCGACAGCGAGAAGGCGGTCAGCGCCAGCAGCACGGTCCATGCCTTGAAGGCGCCGCGTTTCTCCGTGACCGCGAGCGAGTGGATCAGCGCCGTGCCGGCGATCCACGGCATGAACGAGGCGTTCTCGGTCGGATCCCAGAACCACCAGCCGCCCCAGCCGAGTTCGCGGTAGGCCCACCAGCTGCCGAGCACGATACCCAGCGTGAGAAAGGCCCACGCCACCGTGGTCCACGGCCGCGACCAGCGCGCCCACGCGGCGTCGAGCTTGCCGGACAGCAGCGCGGCAATGGCGAAGGCGAAGGCCACGGCAAAACCGACGTAGCCCATGTACAGCATCGGCGGATGCAGGATCATGCCCCAGTCCTGCAGCAGCGGGTTCAGGTCGTTGCCGTCCGGCGCGGCGGGGACCAACCGCTCGAAGGGGTTCGACGTGGTGAGCAGGAAAGCGAGGAAACCCACCGAGATCAGGCCCATGATGCCGAGCACGCGCGCCACCATGTCTTCCGGCAGGTGGCGCGAGAATATCGCCACCGCGCTGCTCCAGAATCCGAGGATCAGCACCCACATCAGCAACGAACCCTCGTGCGAACCCCAGGTGGCGGTGAGCCGGTAGACTTCGGGCAGCCTGGAATACGAGTTGCGCGCCACGTTCAGCACGGAAAAGTCGTTGGCAAGGAAGGACCATGCCAGGCAGCCGAACGCCAGCGCGACGAAGACGAACTGTCCCTGCGTGGCAGGCCGCGCCACCGCCATCAGGGTACGGTTGCCGCGCTGCGCGCCGACCAGCGGCAGCACCGACTGCACCAGCGCGAGCAGCAGCGCAAGAATCAATGCGAAATGTCCAAGTTCGGGAATCATGTTTTCTCCTCGTCAGCCGCCGATGCCGCGCTCGTCGCGTTCATTCGACCACCGTTTGCTGGGCCTTCTGCGCCTGTTCGACGGCATGCGCCGCCTCCGGGGGCATGTAGTTCTCGTCGTGCTTGGCAAGCACCTGCGTGGCGGTGAACACGCCGTCTCCACCCAGGCGACCTTCGGCGACCACGCCCTTGCCTTCCTTGAACAGGTCGGGAAGGATACCCGTATAAATCACCGGAATGGTGCGTGCAGTATCGGTGACGACGAAGTGCACCGACAGGCCATCGGACTGGCGCTGGATGCTGCCCTCCTCGACCAGGCCGCCGATGCGGAACGCGCGCTCGATCGGCGCCTCGCCGTTGGCGACCTGGGTCGGGGAGAAGAAGAACACCAGATTGCTCTGGAAAGCGTTGAGCACGAGGGCGGCGGCGATGCCGAGGCCCGCGAGGACGACAACGATGAGGGCGAGCTTTTTGTGACGTGATTTCATGGCTGGGTGCTCATTGCGAATCGAATCGTTGCAGGCGGCGCAGGCGGCTCACGACCTGGCGGCGCTGGCGGCGCAGCAGCCAGACTTCGCCCGCGATGCAGGCGAGGGTCATGCCGAACGACCCCCACACATAGAGCGCGTAGCCGCCCATGGCCCAGAAGGCGTCCCAACTTTCCCAGATCATGCCTCCTCCTTGAGAACGGCGCGCGCCCATTCGGTCTGCCGCTCGCGCTCGAGTATGAGCGTGCGCGCACGCACGAGGGCGACGGCGATGGTGTACATCCAGGCCGCGAGCGCCATGACGAGCATGCCCCACAGCATGGTCTGCGCCATCGAGGGGGCGCGGGTGAGGCTGACCGACGCGCCCTGGTGCAGGGTGTTCCACCATTTGACCGAGAAATAGATGATCGGCACGTTGATGACACCGACCAGATTGAGCAGCGCCCCGGCGCGGTCGGCGCGACGCGGGTCGTCGATGGCTGCCTGCAGCGCCATGTAGCCGACGTAGAGGAACAGCAGGATCAACGACGAGGTGAGACGCGCGTCCCACACCCACCACGCGCCCCACATCGGCTTGCCCCACAGCGCGCCGGTCCACAGCGCGACGAAGGTGAACATGGCGCCGGTGGGTGCGAGCGCGCGCGCCATGACGAAGGACAGGCGCGTGTTCCAGGCAAGGCCGATGGCCGACCAGAACGCCATGACGATGTAGATGAACATCGACATCCACGCTGCCGGCACATGGATGAAGATGATGCGATAACCCTCGCCCTGCTGGAAGTCGGTCGGCGCGACGAAGAAGCTGATATACAAGCCGGCTGCGGCGAGTGCGGCAGCCAGCGCGGCAAACCACGGCACCAGCCGGCCGGCGAGCGGATGGAAGGTCGCCGGCGAGGCGTAACGATAAAGATTCAAGAATTCACTCCACAGATACCCGCAGGGCAAGCGCGCTGATCCACGGCGCGACCAGCAGCGCCATCACCAGCACCGCCCCCAACAGGGACAGGTGCGCCTCGGCGCCAGTTCCCGAAAGCGTGCCGTCGACCGCGCCCGCGCCGAAAATAAGCACCGGCACGTACAGCGGCAGGATCAGCAGGGTGATCAGCACGCCGCCCCCACGCAGGCCCAAGGTCAGCGCCGCGCCGATGCCGCCCAGCAGCGACAGCACCGGGGTCCCGATCGCCAGCGACAACACCAGCACGGCCAGCGCGTCGGCAGGCAGGCCGAACTGGATGCCCAGCACCGGTGCGATCAAAAGCAGCGGAATGCCATTGATGATCCAGTGGGCGATCGCCTTGCCCAGCGCCAGCAGCGCATTCGAATACGGCGCGAGCAGGAGTTGCTCCAGGCTGCCGTCGCGGTGGTCGTCGGCATACAGCCGTCCCAGCGACAGCAGGCAGGCCAGCAGCGCCGCCACCCAGACCACACCGGGGCCGATGGTTCGCAGCAT
The DNA here is from genome assembly GCA_024708885.1 of Thiobacillus sp. Lineage (GTDB taxonomy): Bacteria > Pseudomonadota > Gammaproteobacteria > Burkholderiales > Thiobacillaceae > Thiobacillus. The sequence continues at coordinate 20,595 of JANJXT010000010.1, read as the reverse complement.
GGCCGGTTCCGGGCCGATGCCGAGCGGAAACAGGCTCGTCACCATGATGAAGAAGAACTGCGCGGTCAGCCAGTCGCCGCGGCGGCGGGCGGCGAGCAGGATGTCCCGGCGGATGACCGCGATCAGAAAGCGCAACATGCGGAGTCATGAATGCTGCCCATCAGTCCCCGACCGAAACCGACTTGGGCGTGAGGCCGTCGAGCGACAGCGGTTGATGGGTGGTCATGATGGCCATGCCGCCGGCAAGGACGTGGTCGCGGATCAGGCCTTCGACCAGCGCCACGCCGTGCACGTCGAGCCCCGTCAGCGGTTCGTCGAGAATCCACAGCAGGGCGCCGGCCGTCACCAGCCCGGCCAGGGCGACGCGACGGCGCTGGCCGAAGGACAGCACGCGCGCCGGCAGATCGAGGCAACGCCCCAGACCCAGCCGTTCCAGCGCCGCGACCGCGGCGTCTTCGTCCAGCACGCGCCCGCCAAGGTCGGCCGCCAGCCGCAGGTTTTCCAGCGGCGTGAGATCGTCCTTGATACCGTTGACGTGGCCGACGTAGGCCATTTCGCGCCCGTACTGCTCGTGCACGTGCGCGAGCGGTGCGCCGCGCCAGTGCACGGCACCCGCCGCAGGCTGCGACAGGCCGCACAGGATGCGCAGCAGGCTCGTCTTGCCGCGGCCATTGCCACCGCGCACCAACAGCGCCTCGCCCACGCCCAGCTCGAAACCGAGCGCCTGGAACAGCGTGTGTTCGCTGCGTTCGCAGGCGATGTCCTGGGCGGAAAGCAAAGGCGGGTGACTCATCGGGGACAAGCAAGAACAGGACTCAAAAGCTTACCAGAATTCGGGCGTGGACCGCATCTCAACATGCGGGCGCGGTACCTTTATGCCCTCCGGGTGCTCGCCGCGATCGAGGCGGTGGAAGCATCACGGCAATCGGCCCGAGGGCGAGCCTCCCACATGTAGGAGCGGCGCCCTCGCCGCGATTGGGGCGGTGGGCACTCTACGGCAATCGGCCGGGGCGGGCCTGCCCCGGCCGGCTCGAGAAGGGAAGGAAGCAAAAAAAACGATCCGGCGTGAAGAGACGCCGGATCGGGTTTGGCCGGAAAAGTCAGAAGAAGCGATAGCTGGCGGTAATGCCGATCACATGGACGCCGTAATCCGGACTCAACTGGTTGGTGCCGATCACGTTGGCCATGGTGGCGGGCAGCACCTCGTCATACGCCCAGTCCTTCGAGCTGTACCGTTCGTAGATGTATTTCAGGTTGATCGACAAATCCTTCTGCAGCCAGTAACGGCCGAACAGGTCGACGCGATTGAGCCGGGACACGACGTCGGGCAGGGGCGTAGCGGGTGTGGCGATGAGCGCCCCCGTCGCCACGTCGATTTCGCCGTTCGAGTAGGAATGCGAGAAGTCCCCGCCGAATTCATACTTGCCGCCCGGCTTGACGCGGAAGCCGACGCCAAACGTGAAGGTCTTGTCGGTGATGTCGGCGGTCCAGTCGTAGCCCGGGTTCAGATAATTCAGCTTGACTGCGCCCAACTGGGACGAGCGCTGGTCGCTGCCGTAATGCTCATACGAGACAAAGGCGTGGCCGGTCACCGTATCGCTGGCCTGCAGGCTGGCGTCGAAGTTGGCCACCCACCCCTTGGCCTCCCTCAGGCCGAAGTAGGAATCGTGATAGTCGTCGTTGTTGTAATCGACGCCGAACTGCAGGTCGACACGCTCGCTGGGCGAGACATGTGTATGCGCGTGCAGCTTGTCGCGCTTGCGCGGGGCGAGAAAGAACTTTTTCTGGGTCGGCACGTTGTCCCACTGCTGGTCCAGCGGCATCGGCCCCCAGTAAAGCGGCGAGTAGCTGGCGAGGAACGGCGCGGCGGCATCGTAGGTCGAGGTATCGCGGTCCGAATAGGCATAGCTGATGCCGGCTCCCACCATCTCGTTGAAGCGGTGATCCACGCCCGCCTTGACGGTGTGCTCGCGTTCCCAGTCGATGGCTTCGAAGGTCTTCTCGATCCGGTCGAACTCGTAGCCGAGCTTGAGTTTGGTCTGCATGGCCAGCCTGTGGTCGAGTTCCGCCGTCACCTGATGCTTGGTGCTGCTGCCGGGCAGGTTGGTGCGCGCCTGGCCCACGTTCGTGAGCAGCGGTTGATTCATCGAATCGCCGCCAATATAGAGATACTGTGATTGCGGGGTCTTGTTGTCCCGATCATCGTAACGGTAGCCCAGGGCAAAATTTGTCTTGGGCGCAAGCTTCGAGGTGAGCTTGAGATCGGCATGCGTGGTGTCGACCTTCCCGTCGAGCGACGCGCGCGGCAGCGGCGTCGTGACGGTCAGGCCCGGATTGACCGTATAAGGCAGGAAGCTCTCGTTTTGCGTCATGCGCCCGAAGCTCAGCTTGCCGACGATGCGCGTGTCCTTGCTGTAGTTGTAGCCGCCCGAGGCAAAAATCTGATGGAACTGGTTGTCGGGTGGGAGGCTCAGTTGACCAAAGCCGCCTCCGGCATAGCCGACCGCCGGATTGCCCCACGCCGTACCGGCGATGTTCTCATACGGGTTCTGCCAGGCCAGCGCGCTGTTCTCGTTGCGGAAAAACGACCCGTAGTAGCCAAACTCGGTTTGCAGCCTGGGGGTGATGTAGCGTGCGATGGCTTCGAACTGGTCGGTGGTGTAATCGACCGGTTCGGGCAGGATGGCGGCACGCGGATTGCCCCCGGTGCTGCCGATGACGCCTCCGATCAGCTTGTTGCCTTCCTTGGTCTCGTGCTTGAAGTCGACGACCGCGCTCCAGCCTGCCACCAGCTGTTTGGTCATGCCGAGGCTGTAGGCCTTGCGCGTGGTTTCGACATCGAAGGAACGCATGCTGCCGGCAAGATTCGTCATGCCCGTCGTGTTGTTCGTCGCGACCCAGCCCGGTGGCAGCAGCAGGCTGGTTGCCCCGGGATTGACGAAGGGCGTCTGATAGCTGTCGGTGAACAGCTTCGGCAGCTGGCTGTATTCGAAGCGCAGACCGAAATCACCTTGCCGGCCCCCTTCGACTTTCAGGCTGCGCGAATCCAGCCCCAGGTTGCGCCCGATGATTTCGTAATAGCGGGCGTCGTCCTTGTCCCGACCGAAGATGCTGAAATTGGCGATGCCATATGCGCCGGATTGGTTCAGGCCGGTGAAATCACCATGCTTGAAGCTGTCTTTCGAGACATTGCCGAAGCCTGCCTCGATTTCGCTCTCCGGGGTCAGCAGGCGCCGGGTTTCCTCGTCCACATCATCTGCCCTTGCGTTGACAAATCCCGCCAGGCCGATCATCGAGACGGAGACGGCCAGGACCTTGCGTGCGAAACGCGGTTCGATTTTGCGTGTCATGTCGGTTCTCCCTTGCTTGGCGGTTAGCGGGTGGCCCGCGCACCGGACGGATGGTTCGTGCCGTGGACCTGGGTGTGGCAGTTCAGGCAGGCACGCAGCAGTTGTTGCTGAGCGGGCGCGACCCCGCCTGCCGTGGTTGGCAAGCCACGCCCGCTATAGGCGGTACCCGGATGCTGCGTGAAGTCGTGACACTGCTGGCACAGATAGGGCGGCTTGGTCTTCAGCAACGAGGCATGATTGGACCCATGCGGTGTGTGGCAATTCAGGCAGTTGTCGCTGGCGGGCGGATGCTCCCAAAGGAACGGTCCACGTTTCTCCGCGTGGCAGGTATAGCAGGTCTCGACCACGGTATCTTTCACCAGCAGCTTGGGACCGGCTGTGCCATGCGGATTGTGGCAGTCGGAGCAGCCCACCTTGCCTTCCCGGATCGGGTGATGCGAGGCACGGAAAGTCTGCGCACGCTGTTCCTTGTGGCACGTGAAGCAGACCTCGCCCTGAACGGTCTTGTCGCGCACCTTGTCGTGCTGCGTATGCACCTGGTGACAGGACGTGCAGGCCACATCGCCGCTGGCGTGCTGGCTGCCCGCCCAGTGCATGCGCTTGCCGCCCTGATGGCAGCCGAGACAGGCTTCATTGCGCTCCTTCGCGGACGTGGCGCTGCTTCGCAGAAAGCCGCGGTCGACTTTCGGTCGATCCTTCAGCCCTTGTGGATTTTCGGAATGCAGCCTGCTTTCACCGTGACAGGCGGTGCAACCGATGTTGCGCCCATCGGCGGCAACGCCGTGCCGGGTTTTGGCGATGGCAAGCACCGGGACGTTGTCGTTCTCGTCATGGCAGCGCGTGCATTTGGCGTCGCCCTTGTAGATGACGCCCGTCGCGGCATTCTTGTCTTCGGCCGCCTGGACCCCGCCAACGAGGCCCGACAGCAGCACGGCCCCCAGCAGCAGGAACATTGATAAATTCGACACACGGACCATAATCCACCCCTCCCCGATAGAGCCCTCACGATGGAGCAACGCCGAACAGACGATAAAAGTCGTTACGCCGGCTCCCGATTCCTGCTAGATATCCAATTCCTGCGGCCCCGGCCCCCCTTCGGGCTCGGTGTGCGCAATTCCGAAGTGGCAATCGATACACGCCATGTTTTCTGCCTTTGCCTTCGCGTGCCGGACCTGCGCCTTCTCAGTGCCCCGATCCGGATCGATCTTGTCCATGTTATGACACGACTTGCATTCGCGCGAGTCGCTTTTTTTCATGTAGGTCCAGACGCGCACCGCCAGTTCGTAGCGCTTGGCCTCGAATTTTTCCTCGGTGTCAATCGAGTGCGTGACGTAGTGTCCCCACAGCTCCTGGACGGCGTAGAGCTTGCGAACGTAATAGGGAAGGCCTTGTTTCGGCGTATGACAGTCGACGCAGGTGGCACGCACCCCGGTGCGGTTCACGTCGTGGATCGTCCCCAGGTATTCCTCGTTGTTGTGCGACATTTCATGGCAACTGGTGGTGCAGAATGCTTCCGTCCCCGTCGCCGACATCACCGTATTGCCGGCAAGCAACAACCCCACGCCGACGACGATGCCCATGACAAGCACCCACATCGGGCCCCGGGGCCCGGCACACCAGCGACGCAGTCGTGCACTGACTCTTTTCAGCATGCATCATGCCTCCATCGTGGTTGCGCGGCCGGCGCCGATCAGAGCGAAAGAATCCAGCCGATCAGGTTGTTGATTTCCTGGTCCGTGCCCTTGATCTGCTTGTGCTCCTCTTTCTTGCCCTCGACCTCGACCATGGGGCTGGTCGTCATGTGCTTGAACAGCGTGTCGGCCGCACCGGCTTCGCCCTTGTGCTTGCTGGCAACTTCCTTGTAGGAGGGGCCGTCTTTCTTCTTGTCGAGCGCATGGCACTTGAAGCAATCGTTCTTTTTCAACAGTGCCCGGGCGGCATTCGCATCCTGCGCGTGCGCTGCCATTGAGGCGAGCGAGACACCGAGAGCAAGCGTAAGCAGGCGAAGTGTTTTCATTTCAGACTCCTTTCTGGCGCACAAGACGCGATTAACGTTGCTTATATAGGGATAACGACATCTTTTGTGAATACTAAACCCCTGTACCGAGCAAAGGTTTGTCTGAGAACGCACTGTGTCTTGCACACAAGCGCCCATGCGCCCGGATTCTGCCGCCCGCACGCGCTGCGCGTGCGGCTGGATCAGGAGACCCGTGCCGCGCAAGATGGCTCCGTTCCATTGTTCCTGGCTTCGCGTGGCGAATAGCCGAACTCCTTGCGAAAACTTCTGGAGAAATGCGCATGATCGCTAAAGCCCCATGCATAGGCGATCTGCGCAATGGACAGGTAGCTGCTGTCTGCTTGCGCGAGCTGCTCGCGCGCCCGCTCGAGACGTTCCTTCATCACCCATCGCATGAGCGGCAGGGCTTCCTGCTCGAACAGACGATGGATGTAGCGAACCGACAAATTGAGCGCTGCGGAGATGAATTCGACGCTCAATCCGGGCAGATGCAAGTGGGCCAGGGCGAAACGCCTGATGCGGCCACGGTGATAGCCTTGCATGCCGCGGTTCTCGTGCGTGGGCTGGTTGCCTACGGCGCGGACCGTCGCCCGCAACAAGCCGATGGTATACGCGACGATTTCCGCCGCCGAGGATTCCTGATCAAGCACTTCAGGGTGGCCTGCCAGGGAGCGCAGATGATCGGCGAGCAAGGCCGCGATTCCCGTATCGGTCGGCACGACGGCGCCTGCCAGCGCAGTCCAGACATGGGATTCGATGCCGAATGCCGACTCCGGCAATACTGCGCAAATCTGGCGATACCCCTCATGAAAATGCAGATCGCCGGATTCGCTCACGCGGTTGAAGGTAAGCATACCCGGGGCAACCAGCGCTTCCTTGCCTTCCGTGCGTACCGTGCAGTGGCCTTGCAGCTGGAGGTGGGCGACGATGGCGGGATTCTTCCCCGAGTCGCCCTTGCGGATGGCGCGATGCGCGCTGCCGATACAGCTGAATACCAGCAAGGGCGCCGCCTGCGCCACTTCAAGGGCAATGGAAAATGGCTTTTCCTTACCCGGTTCGATCGAATACTCCGCGCCAAACAGCGTTGCGGTGCGCTCGCACCACCAGTCCACCCGGTCGTTTGCACCCACTGAATCGGTGTCGAGAAGAAGCGCCATTCTTGTTTTTTCTCCGCATACGTGTTTGCCACAGCCCCATGCGCCATGGTTCGCAGCGGCCCGACGCACAGACCCTGCGCCATGTGGGCCGCGCCTGTACAGACCACCACACGTCCCACTTTCTCTGCTTTTTTGTATGTATCCTACATGCTTATCGGCGCCAGGGAACCGTTGGTGCCGTAAACCTCGCGAAGCGAGGCCGTGTCCCGCCGCGCTTGCGGGCCTGGGCGCCTGATGACGCCCTCCCGCAAACAATCCGGTCGACACACGGAATCAGGCAAAGCTATCCGCCATGATGTTTTTCAACCAGCCAAGCGCGTAGCCGGCTTCCAGCTTGCGCAGGGTCGTAAGCGCCGGCGTCTCGATCGCCGAGATGCCGCCGGCTTCCTGCGCATAGATGAGCTTGCCGCCTTCCACCCGGTACACGTGCACCACGGAGAAACCCCAGTCGGGGGCGGCGATGCTGTAGCAGGTGTTGACGAAATACGGCGTCGGGGCAGGCTGTCCGGCGAGCCGTGCGAGGATGGCGCCGACTGCCACCTTGGCCTGGGTTACCGCGGCATGCGCCGACTTCGGCATGGGGTAGACCGGAAGGTCGCCGTGGGTGCACGCATCCCCCACCACCCAGATATCCTTCTGCACGCTTGATTCCATGGTCAGCATGTCGACCGTGCACCAGCCCTTCTCGTTGGTGAGTCCCGCGTTCCTGGCGATCGAACCGGCATGGTGCGGCGGAATGACGTTGAGCACGTCGGCCTTGTGTTCGCCGAAGTTGGTATAGGCCGTCTTCGTCCCGGGATCGATCTTCACCACCTTGCCGTCCGAGGCGCCGGGCACCCATTCGATCATGCTGCCGTAGTGGGTTTTCCAGGCCTGTTCGAACAGCCCCTTCTTGGAGAAGGAGTCGTTGGCGTCGAGAATCAGCACCTTCGATTTGGTCTTGCCGTGCCCCCTGAGATAGGCCGCCACCTGCGACGCGCGCTCGTAGGGGCCGGGGGGGCAGCGGAAGGGGCCCGGCGGCACGGTAATGATGAAGGTGCCGCCATCGGGCATCGCCTCCAGCTGCTTTTTCAGCACGAGCGTCTGTGGCCCCGCCTTGTAGGCATGGGGCAGGTCGCCGTTCGCCAGTTCCTCCGTGTACCCTTCCACGCCGGCATAGTTGAAATCGATACCGGGCGACAGCACCAGCGCATCGTAGGCAAGCGTGGTGCCGCTCTTGAGGGTGACCGTGCGCTTCGCGGCGTCGATGGCCGTCGCCTCGTCGAAGACCACGTTGACGCCGCGCTTCTGCAGACCATCGTAGCCGGCTTCGAGATCCTTGATCTCGCCGTGTCCGGAGATGACCTCGTTGGACAGGGGGCAGGATACATAGACCCTGTTGCGCTCGACGAGGGTGACATCGAGTTGGGGCGCCAGCATCTTCAGATATTTGGCCGCCACCGCGCCTCCGAAACCACCCCCCACGACAAGCACGCGGGATTTGCCGTCTGCGTGCGCCCAGGGTGCGTGCAGCGCCAGGGCCGGAGCGGCCAGGGTGACAGCCTTGAGGAAATCGCGGCGATTGAGTCGGCTCATGACAGTCTCCCGGTTATTTCTGGCTGGCGTAATAGTCCGCTACGGCGCGCAGGTCTTCGTCCCTCAGGCGCTTCATGGCGCCACGCATCTGACGGTTCGACATGCCCACCGCTTCGTCGTGATACTTGAGCGATTCAAGGTAGAGATAGCCTGCCCACTGGCCGTTCACCGGGGGCGTTTCGCCATCGCGCGGGAGACCGTCGTTGCCGTGGCATTTCTCGCAACGCTTGAGCGACTGCGCGCCAAGCCGCACGCGGGCTTCGTCGAGCTTCTGCGCCTGCGGCACCCAGCGCTGTTTTGCGAAATGGGCCGCCAGGTCGGCGATCTGCACGTCGCTGTAGCCCTTGAGCAGGCGTCCCATGGTGGCGGAAAAACGGGTGCCGCTCTTCCATTCCAGCATGACGTTGGTGAGATAGGCCTGGGGCAGGCCTGCGATGGATGGCATGGTGGGCCCCACCGATACGCCGTTCACCCCGTGGCAGTTGTTGCAGGTATTGGCCAGGGCCTCGATGGAATCGGCGGCATGCGCCCAGGTTCCGAGCCCCGCCAGGAATGCCACGATCGCAACACGAATACCCATGCTCGCCTCCCGAATGTCTCACCCGCCCCCGCGGATGCAACTCGAACCAACAGGCTGCCGCAGTCGCTGACAGCCCTTTTCAATCAATATAGAACAATCACGGACATCTGTTTGCCAATTCGACGGCGCCGCGCAATTTTTTCGCGGCGTCGGCGCTCAGGGCGCAAAGGTGTTCCCGACCAGTTCCTTCACGTCGGCCTGGGGCGTGTGGCATTGCACGCACACATGGCGGTTGTCGGCGCGCTTGAGGCTGCCATCGTCGAGTTTCGCGTAATGCGTCAGCGGCATCGGGGTGGGCTCGCCCGATGCGGCGCGCGGCTTGCCGATCATGTCCGGCGCGTCGTGACAGCGCAGGCAGCCGTTCTTTCTTGCACGGATCGGCAGCAGATTCTCGATCTTGTGGGGAATCTGCGGCGGTGCACCGAGATAGGCGCGCTGCATCCCGCTCGCAGCCGAAGGCTCGGTGTCGGGATACTCGAAGACTGCCGGATTGGGGTCGTCGAACACGCTGGTCAGCGAAAGCCCCATCTGGTCGTCGCGCACCACGACCTCGCCCGCCTGAAGCGCACCATAGGCCACGCTCGCGAGGCCAATCGCCAGAACTGCCGTGATGGTCTGTTTCATCTCCGTTTCCTCTTGGTCAGGGTTGTTTTCTCGTACCGTGCGGCACTGCCTGCCAGCGCCACGCAAAATCGAGACTGTCTTCGGGGCAGGCCGGCAGGCAGCGGCCACAGTTGGTACAGGCACCGGAGGCCACCATGCCGCGCGCAGCGGCCTGTTTCAGGTTGAGCACCTGCGGCTCCGGACACACGCGCGCGCATTCGCCGCAGCGGGTGCAGCTCGCGTCGTCGAAGCGCACCCGGATCGCCGCGCGGCTGCCGAGCAGGCCGTAGAATGCACCGAGCGGGCACAGATGGCCGCACCAGCCGTGCTTCAGGATCAGCAAATCGAAGATGAAAATACCGAGCGCAGCAGTCAGCCCCATGCCCACGCCGTAGATCAGCTCGCGGTGCAGCATGGAAATCGGGCTCGCCCACTCGAAGGCCGCGACGCCCGTGAGCGCCGAGAGCAGCAGGGCCATCCCGAGGATCCAGTAGCGCGTCGTGCGCGACAGCACGAACAGGTTCTTTGGATTCAGGCGGCCGCGCAGCCAGGCGGCGGAATCCGTCACCAGGTTCATGGGGCACACCCAGGCGCAGAACACCCGCCCGGCGAAGGCGTAGAACACCAGGATCACCGCCGCGCCCGTCAGCACCGTGGTATGCAGCCAGTGACCCGAGAGCAGTTGCTGCAGCACCGCGAAGGGATCGGCAAACGGGAGCGCGCCAAGCAGTTCGGCTGCCGAAAGATTGCCGCGCAGCAAGGGCGCGCCGGCGACTTCCCAGCCCCAGTGCAGGGTGCCGAAGAACATCAGCAGCACCGTGAACTGGACGCCGCGGCGCAGAATGAGATGGCGCCAGCCCCACAGGCCAGGTTTCGGGGAATGCGGCGGCGCACTCACAGCTCGAGCTCTTCATTGAGCGCATCCATGCCCGGCGCTTTCGCGGGGGCCGCGGGTTCGACGGCAGAAGGCGCCGGCGCCGCAGCGGGCGGCGCAGCGGGCGGCGCGGCGGGCGCGGCGGCAGGCGCCGGTGTTTCCGGTTTCCACCCAAGCCGGTAATGCTCGCCCATGCGGCCCTGCACCAGTTTCGGATTCAGCACGCGGATGGCGGCCTCCTCGGTGGGACAGGCTTCCTCGCACATGCCGCAGCCGGTGCAGGCCTGCGAATGCACGATGGGCACGAACATGGCGTGCTTGCTCAACTGGCGCGGGTGCGTCTGGATGGTGATGGCGCTGCCCTTCACGGGACAGACGCGATAGCACACCTCGCAGCGCAGGCCCTGCCACGACAGGCAGGATTCCTCGTCGATCACCGCCAGGCCCATGCGCGCATCGGCGATGTCCCCGAATGTCCGGTCGAGCGCGCCGGTCGGGCAGGCCGGCACGCACGGGAAATCGGTGCACATGTAGCACGGCACCGTGCGCGGCGTGAAGAACGGGGTGCCGATGGGCGCGGCGTCCTGCGCACGCGCCAGCCGCAGCGTGTCATAGGGGCAGGCGGCGACGCACTGGCCGCACTTGATGCAGGCGGCAGCGAAATCCGCCTCGGCCAGCGCGCCGGGGGGGCGCAGCGCCAGCACCGACGCGGCCGCTTCCTGGCGCAGCAGATGTGCCCACAGGAGCCCGCCGCAGGCGGCGACCGCCGCGCCCTGCGCGGTCCGCATGAGGAATTCCCGGCGTCCGGCATCCATCGTGCTCACCCCCGTCGTCGCCCGCCGCTCAGGCCTTGTAGACCTTGACCGCGCACTTCTTGTAGTCGCTCTCCTTGGAGATCGGGCAGGTCGTGTCGAGGGTGACGCGGTTGATGAACACGCCCTCGTCGAAGAAGGGTACGTACACGGTTCCCTTGACCATCTTGTTGCGCCCGCCGGTTTCCACGCGCACCTTGACCTTGCCGCGACGCGACTCGATCCACACCAGGTCGTTGCGCTTCAGGCCACGCGCCTCGGCGTCGGTGGGGTGTATCCACATCACGGCCGCGGGCACGGCGCGGTGCAGTTCGGGCACGCGGCGCGTCATGGTGCCGGAGTGCCAGTGTTCGAGCACGCGCCCGGTGCACAGCCAGAGGTTGTAGCTCGCGTCCGGCTGCTCGGCGGGCGCCGCGTACGGGCGGAAGAAGATCTTCGCCTTGCCGGCGAGGCTCTTCGGCGCGGGATCGGTGACGCCGTCGAGGTTGCCGGTCGGAATGGCCTTGAAGAGCTTGCCGTAGAACTCGATGCCGGCGCCCTTGGTGACATAGGGGTCGTATTGCTCGTTGAAGCGCCAGGCGACTTCCTTGCCGTTGACCACCGGCCACTTGAGGCCGCGCACCTTGTCCGCGTGGTAGACATCGAAGTCGGCGAGATCCTTGCCCTTGCCCTTGCCGAACTGCTGGTATTCGATCCAGAAGGCCTTTTCCGGGAACCAGCCGTCGCCGAGCAGCGTGGCGATGTGGTTGTCGTGGCCCTTCGCCACCGCGTCCGGCCACTTCACCTTGAGGTTCTCCGGCGTGGCGAACAGTGCCTTGTACAGGCTGTCCTCCGGCGAATAGCCCAGCTTCTGCGCATCCGCCATCACGTCCGGGAGCGTGTTGTCGGCAAAACCGTCGGCCTTGAGACCGGGCACTTTCTGCGCGCCCCAGAAATCCTTCAGCTTGAAGCGCTTGGCGAACTCCAGGGTCTGCCACAGGTCGCCGCGCGCCTGTCCGGGCGGCGGCACCTGCTGGCGCCACTGCTGGGTGCGGCGCTCGGCGTTACCGTAGCCGCCCCATTTCTCGTAGATCATCGCGGAGGGCAGGATGAGGTCGGCGACCTTGGCGGAAATGCCCGGATACGCCTCCGACACGATGATGAAGTTGTCCTGCTCGCGTGCCGCGCGAATCCAGTGGTTGGCGTTGGGATGGGTGTGCCAGGGGTTGTTGACCTGCACCCAGGCCCACTTCACCGAGCCGTCCTCGAGGTCGCGCAGGATCTTGGCGTAGAACGAGCCGACCTTCGGATTGAGCGTCTTCGCCGGAATCTTCCAGTAGCCCTCGGTCTCCGCGCGGTGCTGCGGATTGGGAATGAGGCGGTCGGCCGGCAGACGATGGGAGAAGGTGCCCACCTCGCGCGCGGTGCCGCACGCCGAGGGCTGGCCGGTGAGCGAGAACGCGCCGTTGCCGGGCATCGACTGCTTGCCCAGCAGCAGGTGGTTCATGTAGCACTGCTCGTTGACCCAGGTGCCGCGCTGGTGCTGGTTGAAGCCCATGGTCCAGAACGACACCACCTTGCGCTTCGGGTCGATGTAGAGATCGGCCAGCTGCCTGAGCTTGTTCTTGAAGATGTCGAGTGACTCGTCGGGATCGCCCTTGGCCAGTTCCGCGACGAAATCCAGCGTGTAGGGCTCGACGCCCTGCTTGAAATCCTCGAAGCTGATCATCCAGTGCCTGGCCGGGTCGGCGGTGTTCTTCTGCTCGACGACGTCGCCTTCCTTCCTGCGCTGGGCGATCGCCTCCCATTTGTCGAGCTTGACCTTCACTTCCTTGGCCTGGGTGTCCTTTTCGGCCGGGTAGGCATACTTGTCGGTGGCGCGCATGCCGTAGCCGATGTCGTAGGGGCCGGTGGCGAACACGCAGTTCTTTTCGACGAAGGGCTTGTTCACCGCGTCGCGTGCAATGATCTCGCGCGCGATGTAGTTCTGGATCGCCAGGTCGGTGTTGGGTTTGAACACGATTTCCAGGTCCGCGATGTCGGACGACATGTTGCGGAAGGTGGTGAGGTTGACGACACGGCAGTTCGCGTGAGCGAGCCGGCGGTCGGTGATGCGCGACCACAGGATGGGGTGCATCTCCGCCATGTTGGCGCCCCACAGCACCATGGTGTCGGTGTACTCGATGTCGTCGTAGTTGCCCGCCGGTTCGTCGGTGCCGAACACGCTGTAGAACGCCGCCACGGCACTCGCCATGCAGTTGCGCGCGTTGGGGTCGAGGTTGTTGGAACGAAAGCCCGCCTTGAACAGCTTGTTCATGGCGTAGCCCTCGTGGATGGTCCACTGGCCGGAACCGAACATCGCCACGCCGTTCGGACCTTGCGCCGCATAGGTCTTGCGGAACTGGCGCTCCATCTCGTCGAACGCCTGCTCCCAGGTGACCGGCACGAACTGGCCCTTCTTGTCGAACTTGCCGTCCTTCAGGCGCATCAGGGGCTGCGTCAGGCGGTCCTTGCCGTACATGATCTTGCCGTTGAAGTAGCCCTTGATGCAGTTCAGCCCGCGGTTGACCGGCGCATCGGGATCACCCTTGGTGGCGACGATGCGCCCCTGATGCGTGGCGATCTGGATGCCGCAGCCGGTGCCGCAGAAACGGCATACCGCCTTGTCCCATTTCCAGTCCTTCTCCAGTTCGGCCGCGGCGGCCGCGGCGAGCCTGGAAACAGGCAGCCCGACCACGCCCGCGGTGCTGGCGGCGATGCTGGACTTGATGAATTCGCGACGGGATAGCTGCATGGTGGTCTCCTCAGTGGTCCTTCAATGCGTCGGGCACGCTGACGCCTTCCAGCGTGTCGAGATCGTCCGGGATGGCATGAATGATTTCGCCATCCTCCTCGAAATAATGCTGCACCAGGTCGGCGGCAACGACGTGCGGCAGGGCGCGGATACGCTTGAAGCCTTCCACCTCGGCACTCACCGTGGGGGCTTCCAGCGTCACCACGAGCTTGCCGGCACGGACATCGGCCGCATGCACCTCCACTCCTTTTATAGCAGACAGCGACTGCGCCACGGATTCGACCCACTCCGGTCGCGTGCTGACGGATATTCCAGATATGTTCATCCGATATCTCCGAAATTCGGCTTGCCCCGATTCTGGTTGGCGGGAATAATAAAAACCTTGACCGAAATCAAGAAAATCCGAAACTACCAGCCCATCCCATCCAAGCGACCCACCGCCCCGGTTCACCCGAGGAAGCCCCCGAACCATGACGCCATTCACCCCCCAATCGATTTCCGACAACCTGCGGCGCCTGCCCCTGTTTTCTGGAATCCCCCCTCAGGAGCTCGTACCGCTCCTGCCCGGCGTGCGTGAATTCAAGGTGCGTGCCCACGAGCTGCTGTTCCAGAAGGGCGACACCCTGCGCGGCATCCATATGCTGGTCAGCGGGCAGGTCAAGCTCTTCATGACGACGCCCCAGGGCACGGAAAAACTCTTCACGATGGTGAAGCCGGGGCATGCCTTCGGCGAGGCGGTCGTGTTCCTCGACCGCCCCTGTCCGGTATCGGCGGAAGCCACTCAGGACAGCACCTTCCTCATCGTCGCCAAGGACGCGCTGCTGACGATGATGGACCGCAACCCCGCCTTCGCGCGGCAGATGCTGGCGAGTCTTTCCATGCGCCTGCACGAACTGATGTCCGACATGGAAACGTGCACGTTGATGAACAGCCTGCAGCGGGTGGTGAGCTACCTCTCGCACCAGTTGCCGGAGAGCGAAGACCCCGCGTGCGAAATCCGCCTCGACACCAGCAAGCAGATGCTGGCCTCGCGTCTCAACCTCGCACCGGAAACCTTCTCGCGCGCCCTGCACCATCTTGCCGAAGGCGGCGTCATCGAAGTGAGCGGGCGCACCATCCGCGTGCTGGACACGCAGCGGCTGAAAACCTTTCAGGCGTGAGCCGGGCGCGGTCTCACGGCGTGCGCCCTTGCCGTGCCCCGCTCACCCGGCCAGTCGCCGCCACGTCGCCGCGACCGTATCGGGATTGAGCGAGATCGAGCCGATTTCCTGCTCCACCAGCCACTCGGCGAGATCGGGGTGATCGCTCGGGCCCTGGCCGCAGATGCCGATGTACTTGCCCTGATGCCGGCACGCTGAAATCGCATCGGCGAGCAGCTTCTTCACCGCGGGGTTGCGCTCGTCGAAACTCTCGGCAACAAGGCCGGAGTCGCGGTCGATGCCGAGGGTGAGCTGGGTGAGGTCGTTGCTGCCGATGGAAAAGCCGTCGACGTGTTGCAGAAAGGCGTCGGCAAGCAGCACGTTCGAGGGGATCTCGCACATCATCACCACGCGCAGGCCATGCTCGCCGCGGCGCAGGCCGTTGGCCGCGAGCAGATCGACCACCGCCGCGCATTCCTCGACGGTGCGCACGAAGGGAATCATCACCTCGACATTGCTGAAGCCGAGCGTCTCGCGCACCTGCTTCAGCGCGCGGCATTCCAGCTCGAACGCCGGGCGGAACTGCGCCGAGAGATAGCGTGCCGCACCGCGCAAGCCGAGCATGGGGTTCTCCTCCTGCGGTTCGTAGCGCTCCCCCCCCGCGAGATGCGCGTATTCGTTCGACTTGAAATCCGACAGGCGCACTATGACCGGTTTGGGCCAGAACGCGGCGGCGAGGGTGGCGATGCCCTCGGCGAGCTTGTCGACGTAGAAGGCGACCGGGTCGGCGTAGCCTGCGGCCCGCACAGCGACGTCTTCGCGCAGTGCCGGCGGCAGGCTCGCGTATTCGAGCAGGGCCAGCGGGTGAATGCCGATGGTACGCGCGATGATGAACTCCAGACGCGCGAGCCCGACGCCGTGATTCGGCAGCTGCGCGAACTCGAAGGCACGCTCGGGGTTGCCGACGTTCATCATCAGCTTCACCGGCGGTTCGGCGAGCGGCGCCTGGGCCTGTGTCTCCACCTCGAAATCGAGCCGGCCGGCGTAGATGAAGCCGGTGTCGCCTTCGGCGCACGAGACGGTGACGGTCTCGCCATCCTGAAGTGCATCGGTGGCATTGCCGACACCGACCACCGCGGGGATGCCCAGCTCGCGCGCGACAATGGCTGCATGACAGGTGCGCCCGCCGCGGTTGGTGACGATGGCGGCCGCGCGCTTCATCACCGGCTCCCAGTCGGGATCGGTCATGTCGGTGACAAGCACGTCGCCCGGCTGCACCCGCTCCATTTCGGCGGGGCTGGCGATCAGCCGCACCGGCCCGCTGCCGATTCTCTGCCCGATGGCGCGCCCGCTGGCGCGCACCTCGCCGCGTTCCTTCAGTACGTAGCGCTCGATGTCGCCCACGCCGCGCGCCTTCACCGTTTCCGGACGCGCCTGCACGATGAAGAGTTCGCCGGTCACACCATCCTTCGCCCACTCGATGTCCATGGGACGACCGTAGTGCTTCTCGATCTGCACCGCCTGGCGCGCGAGTTCCAGCACCTCGCCATCGTCGAGCGCGAAGCGGCGCTGCTGCTCGACAGGCGTGTCCTCGATCGCGGTCGCGCCGTCGCGCCACACCATGCGGATCGCCTTGGCGCCAAGTTCACGCCGTACCACGGCGGGAAAACCGTCGGCCAGACGCGGCTTGTGCACGTAGAACTCGTCGGGATTGACCGAACCCTGCACCACCGTCTCGCCCAGCCCCCAGGCGGCGGTGATGAACACCACGTCACGAAACCCGGATTCGGTGTCGAGCGTGAACAGCACGCCGGAGCACGCAAGGTCCGAACGCACCATGCGCTGGATGCCGGCGGACAGCGCCACCTGCGCATGATCGAAACCATGATGCACGCGGTAGGCGATGGCGCGGTCGTTGTAAAGCGACGCGAATACCTTTTTCACATAGGCGAGCAACGCATCGGCGCCCTGCACGTGCAGGTAGGTTTCCTGCTGGCCCGCGAACGAGGCATCGGGCAGATCTTCGGCCGTGGCCGACGAACGCACCGCCACCGAGACGTTCTCACCCAGCGCCGCGTAGGCGTCGCACAGCCCGGATTCCAGTGCGGCAGGCAGGCTTGCCGCCGCGACCCACGCGCGAATCTCCGCTCCGGCCTGCACCAGCGCCGCGACATCGTCGACATCGAGCTCCGCCAGACGGTCGTGGATGCGCGCGCGCAGGCCGTTGTGATCGAGGAAGTCCCAGAACGCCTGCGCGGTGGTCGCAAAACCACCCGGCACGCTCACGCCGGCACCGGCCAGGCTGCGGATCATCTCGCCAAGCGATGCGTTCTTGCCGCCGACGCGAGGCACATCCGCCATCGACAGGGCTTCCAGGGGCACGATATAGTTGTTGGACATCGGTTCAGGCTCCATGATCAATTACAGGATATTCTGCGTTTCGGATCACACCGGCGTGACGGTCGAGGCTGTCGCGCGCAGCGTGCTCGCGCAATTCCCCCGCATCGAGTTTAGCTCGACCACGCTGCCTTTCGTCGACAGCGTCGAACGAGCGCGCGCAGCCGTCGCACGCATTGCGGCCGAATCGCCCGCGTTGGTGTTCTCCTCGCTGACTGACTCCAGCCTGCGCGAACCGTTCCACAGCGCCGGCATCATGCTGTTCGACCTGTTCGAACTCATCGCGCCCGCCGTCGGTTCCACGCTCGAGCAGCCGCCGACGCCGAGCGGCGGACGCACCCACGGCATGACGCCCGGCTACGATGCGCGCATCGACGCGGTCAATTTCGCGCTGCAGCTCGATGACGGACTGAGTCCGGAGCGGCTCGACGGCGCCGATCTCATCCTGGTCGGCGTCTCGCGCGTCGGCAAGACCCCCAGCGCGCTCTACCTCGCCCTGCAATATGGCCTGCGCGCGGCCAACTATCCGCTGACGCCGGACGATCTCGAACAGCCCGTGCTACCGGCGGTGCTGCAGGAGCACCAGCCCAAGCTGCGCGGTCTGACCCTGCTGCCGGAGCGCCTCGCGGCCATTCGCCAGGTGCGCTATCCCGACAGCCGCTACGCCAGCCTGGCGCAATGCCGTGACGAGCTTGCCGCCGCCGAGGCGCTGTTTCGCCGGCATGCCGTCCCCATTCTCGACACGACGCGCATGTCGGTCGAGGAGATCGCGGCGCGCCTGCGCCACGCCGCCTGAGTCCTCACGATGGACGCCACGCCGCACCCCGCCACGCAGTGCCGCCAGCCCATGGCATGGAAATACGCCCTGCTCGCCGGCTTTGCGGTGCAGGTGCTGCTGGTGCTGTTCGTCACCCTGATCGGTCTGCGCCAACTGGATCTCGCCACGTACAACCTGGAAAGCATCGTCGACGTGCAGATGCGCAAGCAGAATTTCGCCAAGGCGATGGCGCTTACCGCACGCCAGCGCACCCTCCTCATTTTCATGATGTCGAAAACCGACGACCCGTTCGAACTCGACGCCCTGCTGATGCAGTTCCGCCAGATGGGCTCGGAATTCGTCGCGGCCCGCCAGGGGCTCATGGCCATGCCGCTGAACGACCGGGAAACCAAGCTGCTGGAGCGTCAGCGCCAGCTCATCATCGAGGCCCAGCCGATCCAGGAGCACATCGTCGACCTGATCATGGAAGGCCGCGATCGCAATGTCATCGACCTCGTGCTGAGCGAGGCCATCCCCGCACAGAATGCCGTGCAGGCCATCGTCACGCAACTCGATGCCGAAACCCAGCACAGCGTGACGGACGCCAGCCGCAAGGCGCGCGTCGTGCAGGCCGTCGCGCGCAGCTGGATGCTCTGGCTGTCCGGCGCCTCGCTGCTCGTCGGCGTGATCGTGGCGGTGCTGGTGCTGCGCTACACCTCGCGCATCAGCATCGAGCGCGAGCGCCTCGCCACGCACGACACCCT
Source organism: Thiobacillus sp. (assembly GCA_024708885.1). Classification (GTDB taxonomy): domain Bacteria; phylum Pseudomonadota; class Gammaproteobacteria; order Burkholderiales; family Thiobacillaceae; genus Thiobacillus. The sequence goes on along the minus strand of JANJXT010000010.1, from coordinate 1,797 downwards.
GACCGGCCTGCCCAACCGCATGCTGTTCCTGGATCGTCTGGAACAGGCGCTGGCCCGCGCCGAGCGCCGCAATGCGCTGGTGGGCGTGATCTTCATCGATCTCGACCGCTTCAAACGCGTCAACGACACGCTCGGGCACGCCAGCGGCGACCAGTTGATCCGTGAAGTGGCACAGCGCCTGCGCGCTGCGTCGCGCGCCGAAGACACCGTGGCCCGCCTGGGCGGCGACGAATTCGTCGTGGTGATCGGCGAGGCTGGCGGCGTCAACGACATCCTGCAGGTGGCGGAAAAGATGCTTGCCGCCATCGGCCGACCCTTCCGCATCGCCGGGCACGAACTGTTCAGCAGCTGCAGCATTGGCATCAGCGTGTTTCCCAACGACGGCGCCGACTCCTCCACGCTGCTCAAGCACGCCGATACTGCGATGTATCACGCCAAGCAGCACGGCCGCGACCGTCTCCATCTGTACGACCCGGCGATGAATGCCATGGCGGAGGAACGGCTGCAGCTGGAAACCGACCTGCACTATGCCCTGGCGCGCCACGAGTTCATCTTCCATTACCAGCCGCAACTGGATGTCGACGGCGGCCGCATCGTCGCATTCGAGGCGCTCATGCGCTGGCGCCACCCGACGCGCGGCCTGCTCGCCCCCGGCGACTTTCTCGACCTGCTCGAAGCCGGTGGCGACATTCTCAAGGTGGGACGCGCATTGCTGCTGGATGCCTGCCGCGAAGCCGCCGCGTGGCATGCCGCGGGCCACCCGGAACTCGGCATGTCGGTGAACGTCTCGGGCAAGGAGTTCTGGCACGAAAGCCTGCTCGCGAACGTGCGTGACGCGCTGGCGCAGTCCGGTCTGCCGCCCGCCTTCCTGCAACTGGAGTTGACCGAGGGAATCTTCATGGAAGACATGCACGCCGCGATCGAGCGCGTGCATGAACTGAAGGCGCTCGGCGTCAGCATTGCGGTCGACGATTTCGGCACCGGCTACTCGTCGCTCGCCCACCTCAAGCGTTTTCCGCTCGACGCGATCAAGATCGACCGCCTGTTCATCCGCGACCTCGTCCAGGCGCCGGTCAACCGCGCCCTCATCACCTCGATTCTCGCCCTGTGCGAGGGCCTGCGCCTCGCCCCCATCGCCGAAGGCGTGGAGGACGCCGCCCAGCTCGACGCCCTGCGCGTACTCGGGTGCCGCATCGTGCAGGGCTATCTCATCAGCCGCCCCGTGCCCGCCGCGGAAGTGCCCGCGCTGCTTCAGCGCGACTGGGCGCAGGCGTTCGACCGCGCTGCCGGCATGGGGAACCAGGAGCCTGTCGGACTTGAGCGATCATAGCGAGCCGAGTGGGAGAGCGAGGACGGATTTGTCCATTTTTGAGGTGCATAGGGGTGCATAGTGGACCTGCGCAGCAAAAAAGGGCACACATGGACCGTATTCCCGCCGGCGCAGTAGATCGTACTCAAGTCCGGCGGGCTCCCAGGCCCTAAAGTTACGGCACGCGCTGCCGCTGCGGGCGGACTCAAGATGCGTGCCGGTGGGCTCCCAGGCCCTAAAGTTACGGCACGCGCTGCCGATTCCTCCCGAAACGGCGTTCTTGCGCCCGCAGCAAACCGAACATCCCCCCCCGCAAGGAGCATTCCCGATACCTGCTTCCGGCGAGCTCAACCTAGAAACCGCAGTTGGACGCACCCGAGGGTGCGTCTGAACGGGTGCCTGCCGCGAAGCAACGACGCCGCGGGCCGGGGCCCGCAAGGAGGCGCGACAAAGGCAGGCGCACGAGCAGGCGTGCCATCGGGTGCGTA
>JANJXT010000033.1 GCA_024708885.1 Thiobacillus sp. | reverse complement strand
TTGCGCCAGCGCAAAAACGCCGTGCCTGCGCCAGTGGTTTGCTGGGCCAACTCCACGGGCAACAGGTGGAAGGGATGCCCGACTGCCTGTTGCAGCACCTGCCGCTGCGTCAAGCCAATCAACTCGTCGCGCATGGCGAAGCACTGGCTGGCCCAGGCCTCAAGATCCCCCTTACCCTTAAAAGGCTTCAAAAGGCCTTTTAGAGAGGCAGCGTGTTCCAGCTTCATGAAGGTAGCCTGTTGCAGGCCCTGGAAGTAACGGGGTTCGCGGTTCGGATCGCTCATGCCTGCTCGTCCTCGACCTCGCCGGCGCTGATTTCGGGTGCTGCGTCAGTGGCGGGCTCGTCGGTGGCGACCTCGTCGTTGGGGGCAGGCGCTGCAGCAGGACTCTCGACACGCTGTTGCAGACCACGGCGCACGATGGGCGGCGCGAACTTCGAGCGGCGCGTGCCTTCCAGCACGTCCTCCGGCAGTTCGCCGAATTTCTCCAACGCCGCCCGTGCTGCGGCGTTCTTTGACGCGAAGTCGTCGCGCGTGCAGCCCGAATAGCGGTATTGCTGGGCCTGCGAGAACAGGCTGCGCAGTGCATGGGCGCCCTCGTTGAGCCAGCGCTCCAAGGTACTGCGGTCGATGAGCGCCGTGTGGTGGGCGAGGATCAGTTTGCGGGCGATGTCGTCGTAGTCGGCCAGCAGATAGACGGCGGCAAAGCCGAGCTGCGCATTTACGAACAGCGGCAACTTGACGGGCTGCACGTTGAGGTTCTCGCCCAGGCTGAGTGCGGGCGGCACGCTCGCCAGCGCCTGATCCACCTGCTCGCGCAGCGCTTGCAGCGTGGTCTTGGTCTGGTCGAGCTTGACCTCGATGCGCAGCATCCACCAATCCGAGTACGGGTCGTCCTGCTCCGAACCGCGCCGCATCTTGTTCATTTGGGCGATGTAGCCGTTCAGGCCGACGATGCCCGGTCGCCCCTCGGCAGCGGCACGGCCATGCCAGATGCGCGAGGCGTGGTGCGTGTGAAGCGTCAGCGACATCGCGCTGCGCAGGGAACCGAGATTCAGTTGCAGAGGCTCATTGGTCGCCATGGTGTCCGCTCGTTGTGTGGAAAGGAGCGCTCAGCTTCGGCAGAAAGCGGAAGGCCGTCAGTCAACAAACCGAAACCAGCCAGACCCCGGTTCAGCGCGTGGTGGCCGCCTGCGTCGCGAGTTATCCCCAGGGGATAGCTCCATGGAGCGCCAGCGAACGCTGCGCGTCGGCATCAGGGGAGGCCACGCCGATGCTGCGGCAGATGTTCGAGGCGAGGCCTGCGACTGCACGGCATCCGCCCCAACGGTGGAACTATCCCCAGGGGATAGCTCTACTGGCATCCATAGGCGTCCACTTCACCGCCTTGTCGGTCGGCTCACTTGCTGGCGAGCAGATTGCGCAGCCGCTCGATGTGCTGCCTGGCGACTTCTGGTGGCACCGGCTTACCCTGCGTTTGGGGTGGTGATGCGGGCGGTGGCCGTTCGTTTGGCGGGGTGGGTGCCGGTGGAGGGTCTTTCTTGGCCCAGGCATTGAACTCACCGTGGATGGCCCGCTGGATGATGCCGAACAGATACCCAGCGGGATTGCGGATGCCATGGTTGCTACAACGCGCGGCCCATTCGTCCAGCACGTCCTGCCTCAGCGAGGCATCAACCTGCTGCAATGCCACCTTGGCACCCGCTTGCTGTTCCGCCTTCAGTTCCGTGAAGCGCTTGGGCCATTGCAGATCGCCCAACGCGCGTGCTTGCGCGGTAGTACGTACTTCATTAAGACAACTACTACGTACTGTACGGGCCTGCTTCGGATTCCGAAGAGAGACGTCTGGCGCGGGTTTCAGCCCTGCTTCGGAATCCGTAGCGGGTCGTTCACCATTCCGAAGAAGGCTCGGAGCCCCTTCTTCGGAATGGTGAATGGCGTCCTCCTGTGGATAACTATCACTGGCCATGAGGTTCTGGTTGGCGAGACGTTCGGCCATCACCTGCAACCGTGACGGGAGGGTGCGTCCGGCCAGTAATGGGTCTTCACCGATTTCCTTGAGCGTGTGCAGGCCCACGATTTGCACGGCCTTGGCAGAATGGCCGAGCGCCTGGCTGACGAGTTGCAGGTAGTCCGGGTCGAGCTGCATGGCCTCGAACGGTGTCAGGGGGTCGTCATGCAGCACGTACAGATTGCCGAGGATGCGGCCGGTCTTGGGGTCACGCCGTCGCCGAACCAGGCTCAGCCAGCGGGTCAGGCGCATCAGTGTCAGCGCCCGTGCCACGGTTTCATGCGAGGCCTGGCCTGCGCAGGGCATGGACGCCAGCCAGGGGCGCAACTGCTCGTAGGTGGGAAATGCGGTTACGCCGTCGTCGTTGAGCATCAGCCGGAACACTTGCCAGGCGTTTCGTTCCAGCGGCGTCAGGCGGCGGTCGAGGAACAGCTTGCGTGGCACCGTTTCGTGTCGGTTGCCACTGAATAGGAAAGCATCGCCGGAGGTGGGCGTGGGCGTGGGCGACTGTGCCGGTGTAGGCGCAGGTGCGCTGGGGGTGGGCGCAAGGTCTTTCAGCGCAGCATCGAACAGTTCTGCCAGTGCGATGGGGCCTTGGCGTAGGGCCCGTGGTGCGGTGTCGTCCACGGCCATGACTCAAGCCAGTCCCTGATCGACCCAGCTCTTGATCGAGGCCCAGACCACCGACAGAGGCAGCGACATGCCTTCGGCCAAGTCCATGGCGGCATCGAGGATGGAAGTGTCATCTTCGAGATCGACGGTTCTGTTGTTGGTCACGGCCTTCCATTGCCGCCACAGCTCCGTGTCCTGCTCCTCGTCCAGCACGGGGTGCCGACCCTTGCGCTTGGGTAGACCGAGGATTTCACGGCGAAGCGCTACTTCCTGATGCGTCAAGCCATAGAACTTGCTGACCATCTCCGTGCTCGCGCCCAGCCTGAGCATGCGATCGACCGTGGCGATTTCCTTCTCCACGTCCTGCGCCTGCTGGAGCAGCCGCCGCAGCACTTCGCGGTTGACCGTCACTGAGCACCAGGAGACGTTGGCGTTGGCCAGCACGCTGATCAGCGCGGGATGCTTGAGGGCATCCAGCTCTGCCTCGCCAAACCCCATCAGTTTGCAGCGGCGCAGTTGCCCATTGCGCAGGTCATAGAGGGCCTGGGCGATGACAGCCTGGTTGAGTGGGTGTGCTGTGGACATGCTGGCCTCCCTCGCTTAGGTTCCAGAGTCCGCAGCGCCGGCTTCGAGATCGAGCAGGCGGCGGGCCAGTCGCAGCAGGCGGAACAGCTTGACCAGCGCGGTGTCGCTCAATCGTCGGGCTACGTCGCCCTGGCCGTGCAGCAGCGCCGGCAGGTCGATTACGAGTTGCCCGTTGTCCAGACCGACGTCGGCGGGCTGCTGACCGGCCAGGCAAGCCAACAGCGCATGGACGGCACGGCCCAGCGACGCTGGGTTTGTGGTGCGAGCACGGCAGGCGAAGCCGATGCCGTCTGGGCGGTCATCGATGCACTCGCCCAGGTCTGCCTCGACCGCAATCTCGCGGGCAAACTGCGCGACGTGGATGCGCAGGTGCTCGGGTGTGTCCAGGCCGGGGGCGATGTACCAGACATCCGAGATCGGATAGAGCCCGCCAGCCTGCACAGGGATGGACTGCAAGACATTCGCCGAGAAGTCGTGCGGCAGTGCATCGCCCAACTGGTCGGCGACCATGCGCTGGATGGACTCAAGTCGCTCCGTTGTCAGCGCCGGGGAGACAATGTGCTTCTGAAGCAGGTCGCCATCTGCCGCCGGACTGACCGCGCCCGAATGACTGGCATCCGCATCGCTCTCGCCCGTCGAGGGGGTTGCCGTCGGCCTCGCAGCAGGTGGCGCAGTATCGGCAGGTGGGCGCGCGATGGCTTCTGGCTCTGGCAAGGCAGGCGGCGTCGAGGGCGGCGTCGGCTCGCTGACCAAGGCACGCTGGCGGTTCTCGGATTCGGTCATGTCCAGAGCGAGCACGTCGTAATCAACACCCAGCAATTCGGTCATCTGGCCGATCAGTTCGTCCTGTACGCGCTGCGCAGAGAACTCGTCGGCCTGGACATCGAATTGCGACAGCACTTCCTGAAAGAACTCGTCGAAGTCCTGAATCAGTGAGCGGCCTTTGGCGTAATGCTCCCAGGTGCGCTCGCAGGCCTTGCGCATGACCGACAACCGCTCGACCTGGTGACGCCCCAGGCCGGCGTAGAGCACGGTCGGGATTGCGGGCAGCAGGTAGCGTACGGCGTCGGCCATCCGGCTGATGTGCGACTGCTGCACGGGGTATCCATCGGCGGCCAGGCGGCGGGCCAGCTCGGATTGGCTCAGGGGGGAGCCGCTTTCCAGTTCGTAGAACTCGCGCGCTTTCTCGACGCCCAAAGCGCGCTCGATGAAGGTGAGGCCACCGCGCAGTTCGTTTTCCGCAAGATGCCCGGTGAGCGCGACGATCTCGCCACGCTCGGGCCACGGGCGGAACAGGCATGAGACCCGAAAAAATCGTTCGTCCCTGGTCTCCGACCAGAGTTCGCGCAGGATTGCCAGTCGCGTGTTGCCGCCATTGCGGATGATGTAGTGATCGTCGCCGGGCCGCCGGGTGATGGTCGGTGCCGCGTCCAGACCACGCTCGCGGATGGATGCCTTGATTTCCTCGTACACCGGATTGCGCTTCTTGCGCGGGTCGTGGTCGTAGGGGCGCAACTGGTCCAGGGTCACGACCATGGGCGTGTCGGCGATCGGGTCGCTCAAGGACGTTGCTGACGGGCCGCTGCGCTCGAACCCGGATGCAAGCAGTTTGCCGGCCATCTGCTGGGAGGTGATCTCAGTCATGGCCGCCCCCCCTGCGCTTGGGACCGGGTCTCGCGCTCAGCACGACGGATCTGCGCACGGGCGTTGAGGGCTGCCCGGTGATCGCTGGCCGTCGAACTGGTGTAGATCGCGGCGCAGCCTGCCTTGGTGAACTTGAGGTGACCGCCCGCCGTGCGCTTTACGTGCCAGCCTTCGCCGACGGCGAACTCGATCAGAGCGCGCAGCCGGCTGTGGCCTCGGGCCAGTTCATGTGCGTTGGCCATGGGGCCTCCTGGTATCAAGAGGCTGTGGCGGACGGCCGGGCACAGCGGCAAATCGATCCTGCCACTGTGGGAGCAATTCGCCGGCAAGATCGCGCATGGTGGCGAGCGCGGCGGGAGCGACTCTGCCCACTGGTTGGCGGTACTCGACCCGATGCACCGGCAGGCCGCGCGTCGCAGCACGCGGATAAGCCTCAATGGCCGGTACGTCGGTGGCCAGAATCCGAATGTCGGTGTGGCCCTGGAAAAGATCGCGCAGCGCCTGCTGGATCAGCCGGGCGTTGGCGGACACCGGATGGACGCGGTTGATGAGCAGGTACAGCGGCGGCGGCTCGATACCCAGGTGCCGGTATGGTGCAATGTCCTCCAGCAACTGCATGGTGCCGCGCCGCAGTTCGCGGGCGGCGAGGATTTCCGGAGTCACGGGCGACAGCGCGAGGTCGGAGGCAAGCACCGCCATCTCCAGCATCACCGAGCGCGCGCCCTGGGTATCGATCAGCACCAGGTCGTAGAGGGGGTTCAGTATCGGCAGCAGATGCCGCAGCCGCAGGCGCCCGTCTGGCGCATGCAGCAGCAAAGTGTTCAGTTCTCCTCGGTGGTCGTTGGAGAGCACCAAGTCCAGGCCCGCGATGATCGTGCGGGACACAAGCTGGTCGAGGTCGCGCTCGTTGAAGGCCAGCAATTCATAGATGCCGCCGGGCGCGCGGTGAGCCAGCTCATAGTAGGAGGACAAGGTGGGCTGCACATCGAGATCGAGCAGCAGCACGCGCAGTCCGGCGTCCGCAGCGAGACCGCCCAGGTTTGCGGCCGTGGTGGTCTTGCCGACCCCGCCTTTGGTTGAAATGATGGATACGACCTGCATGGTGTTCTCCGTATGAGGATGGAAAGTCCGCGGGAGAACGGATCAGGCCCGGTTGTTGACGCGCTCGTCGATCCACTGATCGATTTCGATGGAGTCCCAGCCCACGGCGCGCACGCCCAGACGCAGCGCTTGCGGGAACTGGCGTTTCTTCATCAGGTTGTAGATGTGGGCGCGCTTGAAACCGGATTTCGCTTCGACTTCTTCCAGGCGCAGGATGCGGCGCTCGTTTGGCGGCAGTACAGGTGTTTGCGACATGGCGGTCACTCCTGAACGCTCAGTGGCGTTTGTTGGCGTGACCTCTATTCAATAGACACGGCAGCGAAAAGACATTGCAAATGCAATCTCCGCTACTGCACATACAAGCTGGCAAATCTCAGCGGGAGGCGCTACGCAACCGGCGCCTGGCGGTGGCGAACTTGCCGTTCAATGTCCGCTCCGCGATACCCATGGCGCCGCTGTGATGGGCGACCAGCGCGCTGACCACGGCCTCCTGCGTCTTGAAGCTGGAGTACGGCGTGCCCGATGGCGACTGGCCGAGCATCAGCTCTAACAGGCCGCCAACGATGTTCAGGTAGGTGGCCTCGGCCCGATCACTGATCGGACACTGCGCGCATGCCGAAATCACCGTGGACTGCTTGAGCAGCGCGTCATGCTTGTCCTGCAACTCGCGAAGCTGACGTTTGGTCTGTTCCAGGGCGGATTTCAAACCCTGGCGTTCGACCAGCATGGCTTGCCCTGTTTCTAGGGAGATGAAGGGATGGATGATGCGCTCGCTGCGGGAGAAGAGAAAGCCGGGCCGCTGCTCGGGGTAGTGCTGGCGCATCCAGCACTTCAGATCGACATGACGTACCGTCAGATCAGGCGATTCGATCAACGCGGTGTCGCGTGTCGTGATGCCATGCTGCCCGAAGGGCAGTTCCCCGTTGAGGATGCCGTCATAGATGCGGTCGGTGTACAGCCGCAGTTCGCCCAAACGCGGGCAGTCCAGCGACTGCGGCAGATCCATAGGCGACGAGACCGAAGCCAGGATCACCTGCTCGTATCGCAGCAGTCCGGCCCAGCGGATGGACGCTTCGAGCGGGCGGTAGAACACCTTTGATGTTGGTGCATCATTTTTGTTCTCGTGCATGCTCCGTCTCCTTCCAGGAGAAGAACTACAGGGCCGACTGCTTTTGCAGCCGTCCTCATGGTCGGCCTGTTGTCCGCGCAAGACGCGAGTGATGACGCCCGCTTTTGATGACTTCTGATCAGTTCGCGCAACGAGTAGGCGTTGTGTGCTCGATGTGCAAAAATCCATCGGGCACAAGAAAACCGAGCGTCTGTCGCGGCTCGACAGTGACGCTTGCGCTATCAGGATCGTGAGAAGTGGCTGCTCTCGCAAAACCGTATCGGTATGGTCTGATGCGCCAGCGGTTTCAAAAAGCGGCGAACGCTCGGAATCTATTGATCGGGGCTTGAGATTGGCAACGAAAATCCGCTGGTGTCATATCCGATCGAGATACTGATATAGCGAGATAGCATTACCGAGAAGTCGCCTATGGTGACTGCCGAGCGCTGATCCGACGCTAAACGCTGCCTGCCAAAACGTGGAAATTGCGAGTTGGCCGCGCAGAAGACGGATGGGCGGCCATGCGAAGCGATCGACGTTCCCTCCTTTGACCTTGACCGGACGGTGCTGCCGCTCGGCCTCAGCTCAACGGGCGACGGGATCTTCGGGCATATCAACCAACATTGCCGTTTTTGCCAGGCGCTCTACAGTCTGCCTGGCCAGCACCGGAGACGCCTCCGATTGCTCTGCAAGCTCATCGGTTTCTATGGCATGTGCGGCGACCAGTCGAGCTGCAAGATGCAGGTTGGTCGGATCGACGGCCTCGATGACTGGACACTTGCCCAGGGCATCGTATGGCCGCAGCAGTGCGTGATAGATGTGCCAGGTGTCGATACCGCGCGGCACCAGCTTCAGGACAGCCTGAATCAGCTTGCGCTTGATGGGGTCGAGTTGCCAGTCCGGGACGCGCTGCCCACGGTGACCCAGATGGATCGACAGGAGATTGCCGGCCTGAATCTCGTAAGTGATCCAGCGGCGGGACTTGCCAACCAGCTTGGCGTAATCGGCCACCGACAGGTTGTGGGATGCCTCGAATATCTCCAGCAATTGCAAGCGCTCGCGCTGCACCTCTGACAGCGTGGGTCGCGCGTACTCGGGCAGATGCACCGCCGAAAGTCGATAGACGGAAGCTGGAACCGCTGGTGCATCGGGTGCAGGCGCAACGATCAACTGAGGGGCGTTTGGATTCAGGGCGGGCGGCTGCGCTGCCGCCTGTCCGGCGATTGTGGGCAGGCCCTGCAACGTGATGGTCAAGTGCGTGCTGGCAACTTCGACCTGATTCTGCTCGAACAAGTCCAGCCGGTCGGCCCAGTCCTGCATCATGACGCGGCGTTGCTCGACGTACTCGGCGTGGTTGTAGGTCGCGCTGATCCGATCCGGATCGGCATGCGAAAGTTGGGCGTCTACCCACTTGGGCGGATACCCCAATTCATTGAGCGCAGTCGAGATGGTGGCGCGAACGCCATGCCCAGTGAGTTGGTCTTCATAGCCCATACGCTTGAGCGCGCCATTGAGCGTGTTCTCGCTCAGAGGGTTTTTCAGGCACCAATCACCGGGGATGAGATACACCTGTGCTGGCTTCAGATTTCCCAGCAAATGACGAACGACCTCTTGTGCCTGCAACGACAGTGGCACGATGTATGGCGGGATGTCGGCGAAACGCTGGCGCTTCTTCTTGGTGAGCTGCTTGCGTTGCTTGAGCCTGACAACCGGGATGATCCACAGACCGCGCTCCAGATCAAACTGATCGGGCGTGGCGTAGCGCAATTCACCGGTGCGCACGCCCGTGAGCAGCAGCAGACGTAGACCCAGTTGCGTATTCAGGCGACCGCTGTACTTGCGCAACGTCTGCAGCATTGCCGGCAGCTCGGGCATGCGCAAAAAGGGATTGTTCTCCACCGGGGGCAGCGGCATCGCCACCACGTCCAAATCCTTGGCCGGGTTGTCGCCCATGTTGGGCACCACCACCGAGGCGTAGGTGAATAGCTGGCTGAACCAGGTGCGCAGCTTCTCGGCCACCGACAGCGAGCCACGCTTTTCCACTCTGCCGATGATGTCCAGCAGGTGGGCGCGGGTGACGTCGTAGATGGTCAGGTGGCGCAATACGGGAAACACGTCCTTGGCGAAGACGCGCCCGATCTGCTTGGGCGTACTTTGGCGGCCCTCATTTTCCAGAGAGAGGCTGCGGTGGGCCAGCCATTTGTCGTAGATGGCCTGGAAGGTGTGCTCGCCCGCCAGGACGATGGCGTGGCGCTTGCGCTTGCGCTCCGAATGCGGGTTGATGCCCTTGGCCAGCATGGCCCGGGCCTCGTCGCGCAGATTGCGAGCGTCTTTCAGGGAAAGCGCGGGATAGCCACCGAAGGACATGCGCTCGCGCTTGCCGCCCCAAGTGAAGCGGAAGTGCCAGGCCTTGAAGCCGGTGGCGGAGATGTAGAAGTAGAGACCGTCGAAATCGACAAGCGAATACGCCTTGCCGGTCACCTTGGCCTGTCGAACCTGGAGGTCTGAAAGCATGAGTCCAACTCCTGCGAAGCGAGTTGGATGCCATGTTCCCGACGGAACCCCGGCTCCTCCAGCAACAATACGGTTTTGGGGACCTCCGTATTGCCAGTGTACCGCTCAACGTACCAGTTAGAACCGGCTGGGAGTGGATTTCGCTGGATGTCAGTGGATTGAGATAAGGTAAAAATCTCAATCCTGACAATGACTTACGACGTTCCCTGGCGTTCGGTGGAAGTCCCTGGAAAGTCGAAGTGGAGCGGGCGAAGGGAATCGAACCCTCCTCATGAGCTTGGGAAGCTCAGGTAATGCCACTATACGACGCCCGCGGTAGAATAGGCCATTCTACTGAATAGTCGTCCCGGATAGAAGTCGTGATTCAACTCGTCGTCAACGGTGAAGCCCGTTCCTTCTCCGCGCCCCTCAGTGTCGCGCAACTGGTCGAGTCGCTCGAGCTGGCCGGCAAGCGCATCGCGGTCGAGAAAAACGGTGAAATCGTGCCGCGCAGCCGCCATGCCGAAACAGCGCTCGCCGACGGCGACCGCCTGGAAATCGTCGTCGCCGTCGGCGGCGGCTGAATGGGTGCGGCGTTTCGCTGTCCGTTTTTCCCCCTCACCCCTGACTCCTCACGCCTCACTCAGCTATGGAACCACTCGTCATCGCCGGAAAATCCTATGCATCCCGCCTGTTGGTGGGTACCGGCAAATACAGGGATTTCGAGCAGACCCGCCTCGCCGTCGATGCGTCGGGCGCCGAAATCGTCACGGTCGCCATCCGCCGCACCAACATTGGCCAGGACGCCAGCCAGCCCAGCCTGCTCGACGCGCTGCCGCCGTCGAAGTACACCTATCTGCCCAACACCGCCGGCTGCTACACGGCGGACGATGCGATTCGCACGCTGCGCCTGGCGCGCGAACTGCTGGATGGTCATTCCCTGGTCAAGCTCGAAGTGCTGGGCGATGCCGAGTCGCTCTATCCCAACGTCGCCGAGACGATCAAGGCCGCCGAGGTGCTGGTGAAGGACGGCTTCCAGGTCATGGTCTACACCTCGGACGACCCGATCGCCGCGAAGCAACTGGAAGACATCGGCTGCGTCGCGGTGATGCCGCTGGCGAGTCTGATCGGCTCGGGTATGGGCATTCTCAACCCGTGGAACCTGCAGATCATCATCGACCGTTTGTCGGTGCCGGTGATCGTCGACGCGGGCGTCGGCACCGCGAGCGATGCCACCATCGCGATGGAACTCGGCTGTGACGCCGTGCTGATGAACACGGCGATTGCCGGTGCCGGCAACCCGGTGCTGATGGCCTCTGCAATGAAGAAGGCGGTCGAGGCCGGGCGCGAGGCCTTCGTCGCCGGGCGCATGCCGAAGAAAATCTACCGGGCGAGCCCCAGCTCGCCGACCTCCGGTCTCATCACCGGCAACACGTGACGCCATGACTGTCGATACCGGAGCGCATCCGCGCATCCGTTCCTATGTGCTGCGCGCCGGCCGGGTCGGCTCCGGCCCGGCGCGCGCGCTCGCCGAGCTTGGGCCCCGCTTCGTGCTGCCCTACCGCGCAGAACCGCTCGATGTCGAGGCGGTGTTCGGCCGCCGCGCACCGCTGATCCTCGAAATCGGCTTCGGTATGGGTGAGGGACTGGCGGAGATCGCCGCGGCGCATCCGGAAAACGACTATCTCGGCGTCGAGGTGCACACGCCCGGCGTCGGCGCGCTGCTGAAGCAGATCGGCGAGCGTGGACTCGCCAACGTGCACATCGTGCAGCACGACGCGGTCGACGTGCTGACCCATATGCTCGCCCCGGCAAGCCTTGCCGGGGTGCACATCTTCTTTCCCGATCCCTGGCACAAGAAGCGTCACCACAAGCGTCGCCTGATCCGGCCGCCGCTGGCCGCCCTGCTGGCGAGCCGGCTCGCGCCGGGCGGATACATTCATCTCGCCACCGACTGGCAGGACTATGCGGAACAGATGCTCGCCGTGCTCCGCGCCGAGCCGTTGCTGCAGAATACCGTGGCCGACTATGCGCCCCGCCCCGACACACGGCCGCTCACCAAGTTCGAGCAGCGTGGGCTGCGCCTAGGGCATGGCGTGTGGGATCTCGTGTTCCGGCGCAAGGCCGGATAGCCCCGTCTCTAGCCGCGATCGGTCGTTTGCGCGTCGCCGGCCCGCGGTGTCGGCGCGAGCGAGCGCACCTTGAGGTGCAGCGCTGCCTTGGCGAGCAGGTGGGCGGAGACGGGAGCGGTGATGAAAAGAAATAGCGTGACCAGCACCTCGTGCAGACTGGCACCGTCGTCACGCAGGCTGAAGAACAGCGCCGAAGCGATGAGCAGGCAGCCGACACCGAGCGTGGTCGCCTTGGTCGGGCCGTGCAGACGGGTGTAAAAATCGCGCAGGCGGGCAAGACCGAGCGAGCCGATGAAGGTGAACATCGCGCCGGTGAGAATGAGGAGGGCGAGCAGGGTGTCGGTCATGGCGGGTGCCTCACTCGATGACAGCGCCGCGCAGCAGGTATTTGCACAGCGCGACGGTGCCGACGAAGCCCATCATTGCGATCAGTAGCGCAGCCTCGAAATAGATCGCGCTGCCCAGATGGATGCCGAGCAGCACCAGGAAGGCGATGGTGTTCACGTACAGCGTGTCGAGCGCGAGTATGCGGTCGGGCGCGTCCGGACCCTTGATCAGCCTCCAGAAGCTCAAGGCGAAGGCGAGGGCGACCAGCGCGTAGGCGATCGGGATGACGGTGGCGAGCATCAGGTGTTTCCTTCTTCGAAAACCTGCTTCAGCGGCGCCTCGTAGCGCTGCTTGATTTCGGCGACCAGCGCTGCGGGGTCGTCGCTGTCGATCGTGTGCACGATCAACGTCCTGCGGTCCCCGCTGAGCAGCGCCGACACGGTACCCGGTGTCAGCGAAATGGTGTTGGCGAGCAGGCTGATTGCGAGATCGGTCTCGACGTCGAGCGGCACTTCGACGAAGACCGGGCGCAGGTGCGCGGGGCCCTTGAGGATCAGCCAGGCGACATGGAAGCTACCGCGTACGATATCGACGGCGAACACGCCGAGGAAGCGCGCAAGCACGCCGGGATGGCGGATGCGGATCTGCTCCGGCCAGAAGCGCGAAGTGGCAAAGGGGATGAGCCAGCCGAGCAGCGCGCCGAGCGCGAGGTGACCGGTGGAAAGTTCGTTGACCAGCAGCAGCCAGAGGACGATGAGCGAGACGCTCAGCAGGGGGTGGGGCAACAGGCGTCTCATCGTGCGCCTCCCAGCACCGCGTCGATGTAGCCCTGCGGCGCCGTGATCTGCGCGGCGATCGCGGCGGCATGCGCGGACAGCGGGCCGGCGGCGACGACGAGGCCGACGATCAGCGCCAGCAGCGCCACCACCGGCGCCAGCGCGGCGTTGGTGGGCGCTTCGAGCACGGTGTTATGCGCGCCATGGGTGCGGTAGAACAGCAGGCTGCCGCTGCGGGCGAGCGCGATCACCCCGGCGAGGCCGGTGGCGAGCACCACACCCCACACCCAGGCCAGGTGCGGGGATTCGAGCGCGGCCTGCAGCAACATGACCTTGCCGAGGAAACCTGACAGCGGCGGCAGGCCGGCGGCCGCGATGGCGGCGGCGAAGAACAGACCGCCGACCAGGCGCGCACGCGGCATGGCCGGCCCCGATTCGAAGCGGTCGCCGAGATCGCCGCGGCCGCGGGCGATGCTGTCGGCGAGCAGGAAGAGCGCCGCAGTGGCGAAAGTGGTGTGCGGCAGGTAGTAGAGGCCGGCAGCGAGCGCGTCCGCGCTGCCGAGGCCGAAGGCGACGAGCAGGCTGCCGATCGAGGCGACCACCAGATAGGCGACCTGTTGCCGCAGCGTGACGCTTGCCAGCGTGCCCAGCATGCCGAACGCCAGCGTGGCGAGCGCCGCCGGCATCAGCCAGGCGTCGAGCAGGCCGACGAGCGGACCGGACCTCTCGTCGGCGATCAGGCTGTAGACGCGCAGGATGCTGTAGGCGCCCACCTTGGTCATGATCGCGAACAACGCGGCCACGGGCGCACTCGTGTGGGCGTAGGCGGCGGGCAGCCACAGGGTGAGCGGCAGCAGCGCGGCCTTCAGCGCGAACACGCCGAACAGCAGCAGCGCCGCCGACTGAACCAGTGCCGCGTTTTCGGGCGGAGTGGCGGCGAGCTTCACCGCGAGGTCGGCCATGTTGAGCGTGCCGGTGACGCCGTACAGCGTGCCGACGGCGAACAGGAACAGCGTCGAGCCGACCAGGTTGATGACGACGTAGTGCAGGCCCGCCTTCACCCGCTGGCGGCCGCCGCCGTGCAGCAAGAGGCCGTAGGAGGCGAGCAGCAGGATCTCGAAGAACACGAACAGGTTGAACAGGTCGCCGGTGAGGAAGGCGCCGTTGAGACCGAACAGCTGCAGCTGGAACAGCACGTGGAAATGGCGGCCGTCGCGATCGTAAGTCGGTGTGGGCCCAGCGTTTGCTCCCTCCCCCATCTGGGGGGAGGGTTGGGGATAACCAGCGACTTGCCCGCTTGCGGGCTTAGTCGATTGGCTAGAGGTTCCATCAGAGGGCGCGTTCAAGGCATACAGCAACGCGAACAGCGCGAGGAGCGCGGTCGTCAGCAACATCCACGCGGCGAGACGGTCGGCGACCAGGACGATGCCATAGGGCGCCTCCCAGTTGCCCAGCTTGTAGACGAGGTGGCTGCCGTCGCCGGTCGCCTGCACCAGTGCGAGCGCGAGCGGCAGTAGCGCCAGCGTCGCGGCGACACTCACGCCGCGCTGCAGCGCCAGCGGCGCGTTGCGCAGCGCCAGTAGCAGGGTGCCGACGACGAGCGGCAGCACCACCGGCAGGATGGGCAGATGGTCGAGGAGACTCATGCGCGCCGGTCCTCCTCGTGCTCGAGGCCGTCGACGTGGTCGTTGCCGAGTTCGGCGCGCGCCTTCAGCGCGAGCACGATGACGAAGGCGGTCATGCCGAAGCTGATGACAATGGCGGTGAGCACCAGCGCCTGCGGCAGCGGGTCGGTGTAGCCGGCGGCCGCCTCGCTGATCACCGGCGGCACGCCGATGGCGAGCCGGCCCATGACGAACAGGAACAGGTTGACCGCGTAGGACATGAGCGTGAGGCCGAGCACCACCGGGAAGGTCTGGCCGCGCAGCGCGAGGAACACGCCGCCCGCGGTGAGCACGCCGATGACGAGGGCGATCAGCGCTTCCATCAGCGCGTCTCCTTTCGCGCGGGCTCGGCGTGGTGCAGGCTGCCGAGCTGGGTGAGGATCATCAGCGTGGCGCCGACGACGACGAGGAAGACGCCGAGATCGAAGGCCATCGCCGAGGCGAGTTCGAATTTGCCCACCACCGGCCAGTTCATGTAACCGAAGGTCGAGGTGAGGAAGGGATGGTCGAAGGCCCAGCTCGCCAGACCCGTGAAGGTGGCGATGCCCAGCCCCCACGCGATCAGGGGATGGTTATCGGACGCCATGCGTTGGTGTGTCCACGCGGCGCCGTTGGCGAGGTACTGCACGATCAGCGCGACCGCGGTGATGAGGCCGGCGATGAAGCCGCCGCCCGGCTGATTGTGGCCGCGTAGCAGGATGAAGACCGCGACCATGAGCGCGAGCGGCAACAGGATGCGGGTGAGCGTCGCCATGATGACCGGGTGGGCGTCGGCGTCCCACGCGCGGCCCGCGGTGTCGTGCAGCGGGGCGGCGAGGTGCAGGTTCTGCAGCAGCGCGACGATGCCAAGGCCGGCGAGCGCGAGCACAGTGATTTCGCCGAGGGTGTCGTAGCCGCGGAAATCGACCAGGATGACGTTGACCACATTGGTCCCGCCGCCGCCCGGCTTGCTGTTTTCGAGGAAATAACCGGCGATGGTGTCGTAGGGGCGGGTCAGCACGGCCCACGCCAGCGCCGCGGTGCCTAGGCCGGCGACGAGTGCGATCGCGGCGTCGCGGCCGACGCGCGCGCGGCTCGCTTCCGCTGCACCGTGCTGCGGCAGGAAGTAGAGCGCGAGCAGCAGCAGCACGATGGTGACGATCTCGACCGACAGCTGGGTCAACGCGAGGTCGGGTGCGGAAAACTTGATGAAGGCGAGCGAGACCACGAGTCCCACCACGCCGATGGTGACGAGCGCGGTGAAGCGGCGGCGGTGCCAGGCGACGGTCGCGACGGTGGCGAGAATGAGCGCGGCGGCGGCGGTGAGGCTGACGGCGTCCAGCGGCAGGCCGGCGCGGCTGCCGGTGAGCGGGGTGTCGCTGGCCAGCCAGGGCGCGACGCCGAGCACCAGCGCGGCGGCAACGAAGAGGAAGACCTGGCGCTGCAGCGAACCGGTGTCGAAGGTGCGGGTGATGCGCAGCGCCGCGCCGATCAGGCCGTTCACCAGTGCGTTGTAGACGACGCGGGCGTCGGCGCGGCCGATGCCGGCCTCGTGCCAGGCAATGAGCGGGCGGCGCAGGACGTAGATCACGGTGCCGAGGGCGAGCGCGATGAGGCTCATCAGCAGCGCGGTATTGAAGCCGTGCCACAGCGCGAGGTGGTAGTCCGGCAGCGGCGCCTGCAGGGAGCCGGCAGCGGCGACCGCCAGCAGCGGCGCGACGGTGAGCCCGGGTGCGACGCCGACGACCAGGCACAGCACGACCAGGATCTCCACCGGCACCTTCATCCAGCGCGGCGGCTCGTGCGGCGTCTTCGGCAGGTCGACCGGTTCGCCGTTGAAGAACACGTCGTGGATGAAGCGGATCGAATAGGCGACGGCGAAGGCGCCGGCCAGTGTCACCAGCACCGGCAGCAGCCAGCTGCCGTGGCCTTCGGCGATGTGCACCGCCTCGGCGAAGAACATTTCCTTGGACAGGAAGCCGTTCAGGAGCGGTACTCCCGCCATCGCGGCGGCGGCGACCATCGCCAGCGTCGCGGTGTAGGGCATGTATTTCCACAGGCCGTTCAGCCGCCGCATGTCGCGCGTGCCGGCCTCGTGGTCGATGATGCCGGCGGCCATGAAGAGCGAAGCCTTGAAGGTGGCGTGGTTGATGATATGGAACACGCCGGCGACCGCGGCGAGCGGGGTCGACAGGCCGAACAGCAGGGTGATGAGGCCGAGGTGGCTGATGGTCGAATACGCCAGCAGGCCCTTGAGGTCGTGTTTGAACAGCGCGGCGTAGGCGCCGAGCAGCAGTGTCGCCAGGCCCGCGCCGGAGACCAGCCAGAACCATTCGGTTGTGCCCGAGAGCGCGGGGTAGAGGCGCGCGAGCAGGAACACGCCGGCCTTCACCATGGTCGCCGAGTGCAGGTAGGCAGACACCGGCGTGGGCGCGGCCATCGCGTGCGGCAGCCAGAAATGGAAGGGGAACTGCGCCGACTTGGTGAACACGCCGAGCAGGATCAGCAGCAGCGTCGGCACGTAGAGCGGATGCGCGCGGATGTGGTCGGCCGAGGCGAACACGTCGGAGAGCTCGTAGCTACCGACGATGTGGCCGAGCAGCAGGAAACCGCCGAGCATGGCGAAGCCGCCCAGGCCGGTGACCGCCAGCGCCATGCGCGCGCCGTGGCGCGCTTCCTCGCGGTGCTGCCAGTAGCTGATCAGCAGGAATGACGACAGGCTGGTGAGTTCCCAGAAGATCAACAACTGGATGAGATTCTCCGACAGCACGATGCCGAGCATCGAGCCCATGAACAGCATCAGGTAGGCGTAGAAGCGGCCCATGCTGTCGCGTTCCGACAGATAGTAGCGCGCGTAGAGCACGATCAGCAGACCGATGCCGAGAATGAGGCCGGCGAACAGCAGCGACAGACCATCGAGGCGGAAGGCGAGGTTGAGCCCGAGCGTGGGAATCCAGTCCTGCTGCTGGATCAGCATTTCACCGGCGAACGGCAGCGACGCGAGGGGCGCCAGCAGCACCATCGAGGCAAAAATGACGACGCCTGCCGCCCACGCCGAATGCGCGCGGCCGAAATGCGACGCCAACGCAACCAGGGCGGCGCCGGCAAACGGAATCAGGACGGTGAAAAGCAGCGTCATGCGTGGAGTGGGGAAGAACCGAGCCGGCACGGGGCCGGTGGACGGGTCATTCTAGCAGCCTGACTCGGTAAGCCTTGAACCCGTGGTCGACGCGGTTTTGTACCGGGTGCGCTCAGGAATGCGCGCAATGTACGCCGTTCCCGAACTCCTCAGCAAGGTCGAAGAGGATATCGAGATCAACGGCCTCGACCCGTCGGCCGATTCGCCGGTCGTCGTGCGTAGTCGCTTCAAAATGAAACCCTTGGAGCAGTGGACAGTATGGTGGCCTCTCTTTAGTGGCCTGCCGGGCTGCGCTGCCGCCCAGACGTCACTGCACGCTGGTGGTAATGGTCGATGATGCGCCCGGCCAGCAGTTCGCCGATTACCGGCGGAATGCCGTAGCGGCCGGCGACTTCCGAAAACAGTCGTGCGGCAATGAGGATGATGGCGAGGTAGAGAAAAAACTGGTGCAGTTCCATTGCGGATTTTGCGGTAGGGCGTGGACGGAGCTGAGCCGAGACTTGCCGCATCGTGGCTTTTGCAGGTGCGTTGTCGCGCGAGCAGAGCGGCAGGACACCCCGTGGGGTGTGTACGGGAAGGACGGGTCTGGGGGATGGGACGGGCGAAACAACAGGGGCGCCGTGTGCGGGCGCCCCGTAGGAGAACAGCGTTGGCTTACAGCATGACCACCAGCATCAGCAGCAGCGCCCACGCCACCAGGCCGGCGCCGATGACGGTCTGCACCACGCCCGCCGCCGAGATGTCCTCGCGCGTGTGAGACAATCCCTCGATGCCGTGATAGATGATTCCGCACGACAGCCCAAGGGCGACGAGCGCGAGCACGACGTTGAACGCGAGGCTGGGAACGAGCAGGCCGAGGGCGGACAGCCACAGCGGAATCGGCGCGATCGCCGCGAGCAGGTAGGCGTCATGGTAGTCCAGGCGCAGGCCGCTGGTCTGGGCGACCTGGCGGATGAGCCAGCCCATCACGGCCAGCGTGCCCATTTCGGCGAGGAAAAACACGCCGGCGAGGCGCCCCCAGTCCTTGTCGGCGAACTGGGCGGGGAACATTCCCGGATGGGCGCTGCTTGCGTAAAGCAGCATCAGCGGGGGCAACAGTGACAGGGGCAGCACGATGAAGACAAGCAGCTTCACGAGCCGCGGGTGCATGTGCTCGATTTCCGGCCAGCCCTGGTCGGCGGAAAGGGGCAGGTGGGTCAGGGTGCTCAGTTTCATGGTCGGCCTCCTCGTGGCGGGACGGTGGGACGTACAATTCACAACTACGATGATATATATCACAACGTGATATAAAACCATTTATAGACCATGAAAGCGGTGCCGTCAAGGCAGCACGCGCGTGCTGCCGCAACACTCGAAAAGCTCGACTACGAGCGCTTGTCCAACTTCCGTTACGGGTTGCGCCATTTCCTGCGCGTCAGCGAGGAAATCTGCCAGCGGGAGGGCATCACCGCGCTGCAATATCAGTTGCTGCTGCACGTGCGGGGCTTCGCCGGGCGGGACTGGGCGAGCATCGGCGAGCTCGCGGAGCGCCTGCAGGCCAAGCACCACGGTGTCGTCGCGCTGATCAACCGCTGCGAGAAGATGGACTGGGTCACGCGCAAGCCGGGACGCCTCGATCGTCGGGTGGTCGAGATCCATCTCCTCCCCGCCGGTGCGGTGCTGGTCGAACGGGTCGCGGGCCTGCATCGGAATGAATTGCAGCACCTCATCGAGGTGATGTCGCAAACCGGCGCGTAGCCGCCGCAGAACTATTGTCCGGCGGCACGGTCATTTGGGCTGGACGCCCGCCTTCTGCGGGCGAAATCCAAAGCGCGCGCAAACGATCGTGGTTCCATGATCGTCGGCACCTTGCCACAGCCGGCCGTCGGGCCGGCGCTATCAGGAGATCGACATGAACACAGTCCGCCACCTTGCCACCGCGATGACGCTCGCCACCGCGCTTGCCCTGCCCGGCCTCGCCAGCGCCCAGGAATCCGCGCCGCCTGCCGACCCGGCCGCTTCCACGCCGGCCGATCCAGTCTCGGCGATGCCGCCGCGCATGGGCATGGGACCGATGGCGGCGGATCGGTGTCAGGCGCGCAAGCGGGGCTGGACCGGCATGCACAAGCCTTATCGCGGGATGGCGCGCAGCGATGCCGACGCGCGCATCGAGTCGCTGGAAAAACGTCTCGACACGATGCAGTTGACGCTCGAACTGCTGGTCCGCGGGCAGACGGCAGGCGCGGGTCAGTAGCGCGTCCTGCGGGGTAGCCGTCCGCCTCGGGCGCCGCGGGGCACGGCCGGGTTGCGCATGGATATTCCGACGCTTCTCCGGCTTACCCGGTCCGCCCTGCAACCAGCACATCGCAGCTGGCGTACGTCAGCACGTATTGCGTGACACTGCCGAGCAGCAATTCCTCCATGACCGACTGGCCGTGCTTGCCCATGACGATGAGGTCGGCATCGATGGTCTGCGCGTATTCGATGATGCGCAGCGTGGCGGCGCCATGCACGAAGTGGCGCGTGAGGCGCGCCGGTGGCACGTCCAGCCGGGCGACGAAGGCATCCATTTCGGCGATGGCCGCGTCGCGTGCCTGGATGCGGTAGGCGTTGATCGTGTCGTCGCCCATGCCGGCGAGACGGAGCGTGGATTCGAGCTCGACCTCGAATGCATTCATCAGCACGATGTCGGCGTCGGGAAACCAGGCGTGCGCGGTGTTCACGGCAACCGCTGCGTGCGCCGAAAAATCCACCGGCGCGAGCATGCGACGATAGGGCGCCTGAGGCCGCTGCCTGACCGCGAGCAGCGGCCGGCGCAAGGTGCGCAGCACCCGTTCGGTGGTTGAACCGAGCAGCATCTCGCGCATGAAATGGGCGCCGCGCGTACCCATCACCAGCAGATCCGCCTGGCGTGCCTCGGCCAGCTCGGTGAGCGTGCTCGGCGCCGAACCCTGGACCAGAGCGGTGGCGATGCGATCGCCGAAGCGCGAGCCCAGATGGGTCGCCAGCTCCGCCAGCGCGCGCTCGGCTTGCGCGAGCAGTTCGCCCGTGAGACCGCCGGCTTCGGCAGGCAGGAGTTGACGCAGCCTGCCCAGCGCCGAGTCGCTCACGACGTGCACCAGTGTAAGTTGAACATCCGCGTGCATTTGCGCGATGAGCGCGGCGCGCTCTGTTGCGTGGCGCGCGGGGGCGGAGAAATCGGTGGCGGCGAGCAGGGTGCGGGCGGGTGGCATGGGGCTCCTCGACAGGGCAATGGCTGAACGTAAACTGCACAGCAGAATCCGACACCGGACAGGCTTGATCTTGCCCCCTTGGCGCAAGTGCATCAACATCTCTGTACTGTTTACCGATGGAGCAATGCCCGTGGCCCGTGCCGCCCAACCACGTCTCGACGCCGAAAATCCGCCGCATGCGCCCTGGCATACCCTGACCTGCGCACAGATCGAGCAGGCGTTGAACACGGGGGCGGAGGGGCTGAGCGAGGCCGAGGCGGCGCGGCGCATCGAACACTACGGCCCCAACCGGCTGGCACCGCCGAAGCGGCGCGGGCCGCTGCGCCGCCTGCTCGAGCAGTTCCACAACATCCTGCTCTATGTGATGCTGGGGGCGGCGGTCATCACGGCGTTTCTGCAGCATTGGGTCGACACCGGCGTGCTGCTGGTCGCGGTCATCGTCAATGCGATCATCGGCTTCATCCAGGAGGGCAAGGCCGAGGCCGCGCTCGACGCGATCCGCGCGATGCTGTCGCCGTACGCGACGGTGATCCGCGACGGCCGCCGCCGCGAGATCGATGCGGCCGGCCTGGTGCCGGGTGATCGGGTCGTTCTCGTCTCGGGTGACCGCGTTCCTGCGGACGTGCGTCTGGTCTCCGCCAAGGCGTTGCGCATCGAGGAAGCTGCGCTGACCGGAGAATCCTTGCCCGTCGAGAAGTGCACGGCGGCGGCTGACGCCGACACACCGCTGGGCGACCGCTGCGGCATGGCGTATTCGGGCACCGTGGTGGTGTATGGCCAGGGCACGGGACTGGTGGTCGCCACGGGCGGCTCGACCGAGCTGGGCAGGATCAACCAGATGCTGGCCAGCATACGGACGCTGTCCACGCCCTTGCTGCGCCAGATCGACCGCTTCGGTCGTATGCTGGCGCTCGCCATTTTCGCGGTGTCCGCCGTGACCTTCGTGATCGGCGTGCTGTGGCGGGGCCATTCCGCCGCGGAAATGTTCATGATGGTGGTGGCGCTGACCGCCTCCGCCATTCCGGAGGGACTGCCGGCGATCATGACGGTCACGCTTGCGCTCGGCGTGCAGCGCATGGCCCGGCGCAAGGCGATCATCCGCCGCCTGCCCGCGGTCGAGACGCTGGGCTCGGTGACGGTGATCTGCTCCGACAAGACCGGCACGCTGACCCGCAACGAAATGACCGCGCAGCGCGTGATCTGCGCCGGCCACGTGTTCGAGGTCGGCGGCGCCGGCTACGCTCTGGCCGGCGATTTCTGTCTCGACGGCCATATCGTCGACGTCGACCGCTATCCCGCGCTGTCGATGGCGGCGCGCGCCGCCGTGCTGTGCAACGACGCACGCCTGCGTGAGGACGAAGGCCTGTGGCGGGTGGAAGGCGACCCGACCGAGGGCGCGCTGCTGGTGCTGGGGGGCAAGGCGGGGTTTACGCGGCATGTCGCCCATGCGGCCTGGCCGCGCGCCGACGCCATTCCGTTCGAATCGCAGCATCGCTTCATGGCGACCCTCCACCACGACAGCGAGGGCGAATCGTGGATTTTCGTCAAAGGGGCGCCGGAGCGCATCATGGACATGTGCGCCTTCCAGATGAACACCGAGGGCGAGGAGGTGCCCCTCGATCCGGATGGCTGGCATCGGATGGGGGCCGTCACGGCGGCGCAGGGCATGCGCCTGCTGGCCCTGGCGTACAAGCGCGCGGCGCCGCGCCACGGCCGGCTGGCGTTCGCCGATGCGGAAACGGGATACACCTTGCTTGCCATGGTCGGCCTGGTCGACCCCCCGCGCGAGGAAGCCGTCCGCGCCGTACACGAGTGTCATCGCGCCGGCATACGCGTCAAGATGATCACCGGCGATCACATCGAAACGGCACGCGCCATCGGCGCCCAGCTCGCCATCGGCGCCGGCAAGCCGGCAATCACCGGTGCGGAAGTCGCGACCATGGACGACGCCGACCTGCGCCGCACGGTGAGGGAGGTCGACGTCTTCGCCCGCGCCAGCCCCGAGCACAAATTGCGCCTGGTGCAGGCGCTGCAGGACGACGGCCAGGTGGCGGCGATGACCGGCGACGGGGTGAACGATGCGCCCGCGCTGAAGCGTGCCGACGTCGGCATCGCCATGGGGATGAAGGGCACCGAGGCGGCGAAGGAGGCGGCCGACATGGTGCTCGCCGACGACAACTTCGCCACCATCGCCGTCGCGGTGCGCGAGGGGCGGGCGGTCTACGACAACCTGAAGAAATTCATCCTGTTCATGCTGCCGACCAACGGCGGCGAGGCGCTGGTGGTGATCGCGGCGATCCTGTTCGAGCTGACCTTGCCGCTCACGCCGGCGCAGGTGCTGTGGATCAACATGGTCACCTCCAGCACGCTGGGGCTGGCCCTGGCTTTCGAGCCGGCGGAGCGCGGCATCATGGAGCGCCGGCCGCGCCCCCCCGGCGAGGCGCTGCTGTCCGGCTTTTTCATCTGGCGGGTGCTGATGGTCTCGGTGCTGATGATGACCGGCGCGCTCGGCCTCTTTCTGTGGGAGATGCAACACGGCGCCAGCGTCGAGACGGCGCGCACGATGGCGGTCAACGCGGTGGTCGTCGCGGAGATGTTCTACCTCGTCAACAGCCGCTTCATTCTCGCGCCGGTGCTCAACCGCGAGGGGCTGACCGGCAACCACTACGTGCTGCTGGCGATCGCTGCCTGTATCCCGCTGCAGCTCGCGTACACCTATACGCCGTTCATGCAGGCGGTGTTCGGATCGACCGGTCTGTCGGGACTGGAGTGGCTCAAGGTGCTCGGCGCCGGATTGCTGGTCTTCTCCGTGGCCGAGCTGGAAAAAGCCGTGATGCGGCGCATGCGAGGCATTCCACAGCCGGCGGCTGGATGAATGTGTGCCCCCCGGTTGAGGGCGTAGGGCCGTCCGCGGCGAGCAGGCCGTGGCCCGGCGGGCCGGGCTTCGGGCGACGGCGCTGACGCGAATCTGGAGGGAAACCGCACGCCGGACCCAATACGGCGGTTCATGCCATTCGGTAGAATATGCGGCATGGCGTTACTCTCCATCCTCCTGCTCCCCTTCGTCGGCAGCCTGTTCGCGGCCTTGCTGCCGTCGAATGCGCGCAATGCCGAAGCCTGGCTCGCCGGCGCCGTTTCGCTCGCGGCCACCGTGCTCGTCGCCAGCCTGTATCCGCAGGTCATGGCCGAGGGTGTGCTGCGCATGAGCATCCCGTGGGCGCCCGCGCTCGGCCTCGACTTCAGCCTGCGCATGGACGGCTTTGCCTGGCTGTTCGCGCTGCTGGTCACCGGCATGGGCACGCTGATCGTGGTGTATGCGCGCTATTACATGGCGCCGACCGATCCGGTGCCGCGCTTTTTCTCGTTTTTCCTCGCCTTCATGGGCGCCATGCTCGGCATCGTGCTGTCGGGAAATCTGGTGCAGATGGCGATGTTCTGGGAACTCACCAGCCTCGCCTCGTTCATGCTGATCGCCTATTGGCACCACCGTCCGGACGCGCGGCGGGGCGCGCGCATGGCGCTGGTGGTGACCGGCACCGGCGGGCTTGCCCTGCTCGGCGGGATGCTGCTGCTCGGGCACATGGCCGGCGGCTATGATCTGGACACCGTGCTGGCGGCCGCAGGAACGATCCAGGCCCATCCCTGGTATCCGCTGACCTTGGGCCTGATCGCGTTGGGTGCGCTCACCAAGAGCGCGCAGTTCCCCTTCCATTTCTGGCTGCCCCATGCGATGGCGGCGCCGACGCCGGTCTCGGCGTATCTGCACTCGGCGACCATGGTGAAGGCCGGCGTGTTCCTGCTGGCGCGGCTGTGGCCGGTGCTGGCCGGCACCGACGCGTGGTTCTGGATCATCGGCGGCGCGGGCTTGTGCACGCTGGTGCTCGCCGGCTACCTCGCGATCTTCCAGCAGGACATGAAAGGCGTGCTCGCCTATTCGACGATCAGCCACCTCGGGCTCATCACCCTGCTGCTGGGCATGAACAGTCCGCTCGCCCTGGTCGCGGCGGTGTTCCACCTCTTCAATCACGCCACCTTCAAGGCCTCGCTGTTCATGGCCGCCGGTATCGTCGATCACGAGACCGGCACGCGCGACCTGCGACGGCTCTCGGGTCTGTACCGGGCGATGCCGATCACCGCGACGCTGGCGATGGTGGCGGCGGCGGCGATGGCGGGCGTGCCGCTCTTGAACGGCTTCCTGTCCAAGGAGATGTTCTTCTCCGAAACGGTTTTCCTGGACCGTCCGGGCTGGCAGCGCGTCGCCCTGCCGCTCGCCGCCACGGTCGCGGGCATGTTCAGTGTCGCCTACTCGCTGCGCTTCATCCACCAGGTCTTCTTCGGCCCGAAGACCACGGACCTGCCGCGTGAACCGCACGACCCCACGCGCTGGATGTTGCTGCCGAGCGGCCTCCTGGTGGCGGCGTGCGTGCTGGTTGGCATCTTCCCGGAAATCACCGTCGGCCCGTTTTTGCGGGCGGCGACCGACTCGATCCTCGGCGCCGATGCGCCGGAGTACAACCTGGCGGCCTGGCACGGATTCAATCTGCCGCTCGTCATGAGTGCCGCCGCACTGGTCGGCGGCACCGTCCTGTATCGCGTATTCCTCTGGCGCACCAGCGAAATGGTGCCGCTGCTCGAGCGTATCGATGGCCAGCGCATCTTCGACGCGCTGCAATTGGCCGTGACGTCGCGTGCGACGCGGCTCATCGAACGGCTGTCGCCGCGGCGACTGCAGGCGCAGTTGCTGGCGCTGGTCGGGGTGGCGCTCGGCGGCGCCGGGCTGCCCATTCTGGCGAACGGCATGGCGTGGGGCACGCGGACGACCACCGCGGCCGACCCGGTGTTCGTGCTGCTGTGGATCATCGGCGGCGTGTGCGCCCTGGCGGTGGCGTGGCAGGCGAAATACCACCGGCTCGCGGCGCTGATCTTCGCCGGCGGCGCGGGGCTTGCCACCAGCCTCACTTTCGTCTGGCTGTCGGCACCCGATCTCGCGCTGACGCAGCTTGCGGTCGAGGTCGTCACCACCGTGCTCATCCTGCTCGGCCTGCGCTGGCTGCCGCGCCGCGACGAGCGCTACGCCGGACAGCGGCGCGTGGCGGTCGCCGCCCGCCTGCGCCGCCTGCGCGACGTCCTGCTGGCCGGTGCCACGGGCCTGGGGCTGGCCGGCGTCGCCTATGCCATATTGAGCCGGCCGCGCGTGGATGGGATCTCGCCCTTCTTCCTCGAGTACTCGCTGCCGCAGGGGGGCGGCCTCAACGTGGTCAACGTGATTCTGGTCGACTTCCGCGGTTTCGATACCTTCGGCGAGATCACGGTGCTCGGCATCGTCGCCCTCACGGTCTTTGCCTTGCTGCGCCGTTTCCGCCCTGCGCCTGAAAGCGAGCCCCTGCCGTCTCAGCAGAACGAACAGGACAAGCCTGTGGCGGACCCGTCCGCGCTGCTGCCGGCCGGCTATCTGGCCCTGCCTGCCGTGCTGGTGCGCCTGCTGCTGCCGCTGGCGATGCTGGTTTCGCTGTTCTTCCTGCTGCGCGGCCACAATGCGCCCGGCGGGGGCTTCGTCGGCGGCCTGATTCTGGCGACCGCGCTGCTTCTGCAATACATGGTCGGCGGCATCGTCTGGGTCGAAGCCCGCCTGCGCATCCATCCCCTGCTGTGGATCACCCTCGGCCTGCTTGCCGCAGCCGGCGCCGGTCTCGCCGCCTGGCTGACAGGGACACCGTTCCTGACCAGCCTCGCCTGGCACGGCGAGCTGCCGCTGCTCGGCGAACTGCACCTGTCGAGCGTCCTGCTGTTCGACCTCGGTGTCTACATGCTGGTGGTCGGAGCGACGGTGCTGATGCTGATCGCAATCGCCCACCAGTCCTTGCGCGCCCAACACCGCAAACCCATGGGAGAGGTCGCCTGATGGAGGTCGTGCTCGCGCTCGCCATCGGCACGCTCGCCGGATCGGGCATCTATCTGCTGCTGCGGCCGCGTACGTTTCAGCTCATCATGGGACTGTCGCTGCTCGGCTATGCGGTCAACCTGTTCATTTTCGGCATGGGGCGTTTGCAGACCGGCGCCCCGCCGGTGATCGACGCGGTGCGCGGCAGCGATCCGGCCTTGTACGCCGACCCGGTGCCGCAGGCCCTGGTGCTGACTGCGATCGTCATCGGATTTGCCACCACGGCCCTGTTTCTGGTGGTGCTGCTGGCGTCACGCGGATTGAGCGGCACCGACCACGTCGACGGCCGCGAAGCGGAGAACCCATGAACGGCTGGCTGCAACACCTGCCGATCCTGCCGGTGCTGTTGCCGCTGCTGGCCGCGGCCCTGCTGCTGCTGCCCGGCGAGTCGCGGCGCGGGACGCGCGCAGCGATGGCACTCACCGCCACGCTTGCGCAACTGGCCGTGGCCATCATCCTGCTGGGCATGGCCGACGGCCGCCTCGACGCCGCATGGCCGGGCGACATCGCGGTGTATGCACTCGGTGGCTGGGCGCCGCCCTTCGGCATCGTGCTGGTGGTCGACCGTCTGGCGGCGGTCATGCTGGTTCTGAGCGCCGCGCTCGCGCTGGCCGCGCTCACCTACTCGCTCGCGCGCTGGGAACGCGCCGGCACCCACTATCTGCCGTTGTTCCAGCTTCTGCTGATGGGTCTGAACGGCGCCTTCCTCACCGGCGACCTGTTCAACCTGTTCGTCTTTTTCGAGGTGCTGCTCGCCGCATCGTACGGGCTGGTGCTGCACGGTTCCGGGCTTGGGCGGGTGAAGGCCGGCATGCACTACATCGTGGTCAACCTGCTGGCATCGCTGGTTTTCCTCATTGCCGCGGCGCTGATCTACGGCGTCACCGGAACCCTCAACATGGCCGAGCTGGCGCAGCGCGTCGCGCAGTTGAGCGGGCATGAACGCACGCTGTTCGACCTGGGTGCGCTGCTGCTCGGCATCGTGTTCCTGGTCAAGGCGGCCGCCTGGCCGCTCAACTTCTGGCTTCCCTCTGCCTACGGCGCAGCCGCGCCGCCGGTGGCCGCCGTGTTCGCCATCCTGACCAAGGTCGGCGTCTACGGATTGCTGCGCTTCGCCACCTTGCTCCAGGACGTCGACGCCCCTGCACCGTTCGGTGGAGACTGGCTGTTTTACTGCGGGCTCGCGACGATCGCCGCGGGAACCGTCGGCGTGCTCGGCACGCAGAAGCTGGTACGGGTGGCCGGTTTTCTGGTGATCGTGTCGTCCGGCACCCTGCTCGCCGCGTTCGGCTTCACCGGGACGACCCTGACCGGGCCGGCGCTGTACTACCTGGTCAGCTCGGTGCTCGCCAGCGGCGCCTTCTTCATGGTGATCGAGATGGCCGAGCGCGGCCGCACCGCGAGCGCCGACCTGCTGGCGGTGAGCTTCGAGGCCTTCGGACTCCAGGTCAAGGAGGCGTCCTCCGAACATCCGGACGAAATGGGCGGCGTCGCGATCCCGGCCGCGATGGCCTTCCTCGGACTCGCGTTTTTCTCATGCGTGCTGCTGTTGACCGGGCTGC
This sequence comes from Thiobacillus sp., assembly GCA_024708885.1. Taxonomy (GTDB): domain Bacteria; phylum Pseudomonadota; class Gammaproteobacteria; order Burkholderiales; family Thiobacillaceae; genus Thiobacillus. Next base: position 55,090 of record JANJXT010000033.1, on the reverse strand, counting down.
CGCCGTTCTCGGGCTTCGTCGGCAAGTTCGCGCTCATCGCCGCGGCGATCGCCGTGCCGCCCGCGGCACCGTTCCTGCATACCGTCCTGTTCGGCGCCGCGCTGCTGCTGTCGGGTCTGGCCGGGGTGATCGCGCTGTCGCGGCTCGGCGTCCGCGTGTTCTGGGACAGCGAACGGCCGACCCCGCGTCTGCAGTGGCTCGAAGCCGGGCCGGCGGCGGCATTGGTGCTGCTGTGTACCGCGCTGGCATTCGGGGCCGGGCCGGCGATGAACTACTTCGACGCCACGGCGCGCTCCCTGTACGACACGCGGGCCTACGTCGGCGCGGTGCTGCCGGCCGCCGACACGGGAGCCACGGAATGAAGCGCCGTCCCCTGCTCCCCATCCTGCCGGTATTCCTGCTGCTGATGTGGCTGCTGCTCAACGACAGCGCGTCGCCCGGCCACATTGCACTCGGTGCCGTGTTCGCCATCCTCATCACCGCGGCCATCACGCGGCTGCGCCCCTTGCCCGCCTGGCCGCATCGGCTGCACCTTGCCATCGGGCTGATCTGGCACGTCCTCCTCGACATCGTGCGCTCCAATCTGGCGGTCGGCCGCATCATCCTCGGCGCGTCGCGGCGCCAGCCGACCATCGGCTTCATGCAGATTCCGCTTGACATGCGCGATCCGCACGGCCTGGCGATGCTCAGCATCATCATCACCGGAACGCCGGGCACGGTATGGGCCGGACACGACGCGGAAAGCAACGTGCTGACGCTGCACGTCCTCGACCTCAAGGACGAGGCGGCGTGGGTGCGCACGATCAAGCAGCGCTACGAACGTCCTCTGATGGAGATTTTCGAATGAATGCCATCCTGCCCTGGGCCGTGCACTTCGCGCTGGGATGTTTCTCCCTCGCCATGGTCTTCGCCCTGATCCGCCTGCTGCGCGGCCCTGCCGCGCAGGATCGCATCCTCGCGTTCGACACGCTCTACATCAACGGCATGCTGACCATACTCATGCTGGGCATCGGCACCGGTTCCGCCGTGTATTTCGATATCGCCCTGCTGATCGCGCTGTTCGGCTTCGTCGGTTCGTCGGCACTGGCCAAATTCCTGCTGCGCGGCGAGGTGATCGAGCCATGAACCCGGCCGGCATGCCCCTGTGGGCGGCGCTTCCGGCCGCACTGCTGCTGGTCTTCGGCGCGCTCCTCACCCTGGTCGGTTCGCTCGGCCTGCTGCGTCTGAATGCCTTCTATGCCCGCATCCACGCGCCGACCATGGGCGGCACGCTGGGGGTCGGCTGCGTGCTGATCGCCTCGATGCTGACGTCCTCGGCGCTGGCCGGCCGTCCGGTGATCCATGAACTGCTGATCACCGTGTTCATCCTCATCACCTCGCCGGTGACGGCGATGCTGCTGATGCGTGCCGCGAGATTCCGCGGCAAGGACTGAGCGGTACCCGGTCGGACGGCCGGTGCCGTGCCGTCGATTCCCGTCCATTTATGGGTCCTGACCGCCATGGAAACTGAACCCAAGGATGCGCCGCGCCTCTGGCATGGTCTCGACAGCGAAGCGGTCGCCGCACTTCTCTCCAGCGACGCCAGGACGGGGCTTGCGCGTGAGGCGGCCCGATCGCGTCTGGCGCTGAACGGCCCCAACGCATTGCAGGAGCATGGCCGCCGCCCGCCATGGGCGATGCTCGCCGCGCAGTTCACCGATTTCATGATCCTGGTGCTGATCGCGGCGGCCGTCATCGCCGGAATCGTCGGCGAGCCGAAGGACAGCATCGCCATCGTCGTCATCGTGATCCTCAACGGCATCATCGGCTTCGTCCAGGAATACCGTGCCGAGCGTGCGATGGCCGCGCTGACCAGGATGGCGAGCCCGCGAGCGCGCGTCATCCGTGATGGACAGCCCGCGTCGATCGATGCGCGCGAACTGGTGCCGGGCGATCTGGTGGAGGTGGAAGCCGGCAACATCGTACCGGCGGATCTGCGCTTGATCGAGCTGTCTGCGCTCAAGGTCGATGAGTCCGCACTGACCGGCGAGTCGCAGCCGGTCGAGAAGCAACTGGGCCTGCGCGCCGAAGCCGACCTGCCGCTCGGCGACCGCCTCAATCTGGCCTACAAGGGCACGACCGTGACCTACGGCCGCGCCCGTGGTCTGGTGGTGGCGACCGGCATGCATACCGAACTGGGGCGGATCGCCACACTGCTGTCCGGCGAATCGGGCAAGACGCCGCTGCAAAAGCGGCTCGCCCGCTTCGGCCAGCACCTCGCGCTGGGGGTGCTGGCAATCTGTGCGATCATTTTCGTCACGGGCTGGCTGCGTGGCGAAGATCCCTTGGTGATGCTGCTCACCGCGGTGAGCCTGGCGGTTGCGGCGATCCCCGAGGCGCTGCCGGCGGTGGTGACGATCTCGCTCGCATTGGGCGCGGCGCGCATGGTGAAGCAGAATGCGCTGATCCGCCGCCTGCCCGCGGTGGAGACGCTCGGATCGGTCACCGTCATCTGTTCCGACAAGACCGGCACGCTGACGCAGAACCGCATGCAGGTCGACTGCGTGCAGGCGGACGGCGAGACCCGCGCGGCGCTGCCGCAGGCGGACACCGCGCCGTGGCGCGAACTCGGTCTGGCGATGGTCCTGTGCAACGACGCCGTGCTCGACGCCGACGGCGCGCTCACCGGCGACCCCACCGAGACCGCGTTGTTCGTCGCGGCGCAGGCGGCGGGGCGTGATCACGCGGCGCTGCGGCAGGCGTGGCCGCGTATCGCGGAACTGCCCTTCGATTCCGACCGTGCGCGCATGAGCACCCTGCACCCGGATGGCAGCGGCGTGCTGATGCTGGTGAAAGGCGCGCCCGAAAGCCTGCTGCCCTTGTGCGTCGATCAGCTCGGCGCAAGCGGTACGAGCGCCATCGATGCGGCCGCGCTGCATGCGCACGCCGAGCGTCTCGCCGCGCAGGGTCTGCGCGTGCTGGCCTTCGCACTGAAGCGGCTGCCGGCGGTGCCCGGCGCGCTCGACGCCGAGTCGCTGGAAACCGGCCTCAGCTTCATCGGCCTTGCCGGCCTCATCGACCCGCCGCGTCCGGAAGCCGCCGACGCGGTGGCCGCGTGCAAGGCGGCGGGCATCGTCCCGGTGATGATCACCGGCGACCACCCGGCCACGGCGCGGGCGATCGCGGAGCGCCTCGGCATCGTCGCGGACGGCGGCCGTGTGCTGACCGGGAGCGAGCTGGCGCGGATGCGTCTCGATGCGTTCGAGCGCGAGGTGGAATCGGTGCGGGTCTACGCGCGCATCAACCCGGAGCAGAAGATCAGGATCGTGCAGGCGCTGCAGGACAAGGGCGAATTCGTCGCCATGACCGGCGATGGCGTCAACGACGCGCCGGCGCTGAAGATGGCCGACATCGGCGTGGCGATGGGGAAGGGCGGCACCGACGTCGCACGCGAGGCGGCGTCGATGACCCTGCTCGACGACAACTTCGCCACCATCGTCACCGCGGTGCGCGAGGGGCGGCGCATCTTCGACAACATCCGCAAGTTCATCAAATACACCATGACGAGCAACTCGGGCGAAATCTGGGTGCTTTTTCTCGCCCCCTTCCTGGGGCTGCCGATTCCGCTGCTGCCGATCCACATCCTCTGGATCAACCTCGTCACCGATGGCCTGCCTGGACTCGCGCTCGCCAGCGAGCACGCCGAGCGCGACGTCATGCGGCGGCCGCCGCGTCCGCCGAAGGAAAGCATCTTTGCGCACGGCATGTGGCAGCACATCCTGTGGGTCGGGCTGCTCATGGGCGGGGTGACGCTGCTGACCCAGGCGTGGGCGATCCATACCGGCTCCGCGCACTGGCAGAGCATGGTGTTCACGGTGCTCACGCTCTCCCAGCTCGGCCACGTGCTGGCGATCCGCTCCGAGCACGAATCCCTGTTCAGCCTCGGCCTGTTCTCCAACCGTCCGCTGATCGCCGCCCTGCTGCTGACGTTTGCGTTGCAGATGGCGGCGCTCTATGTGCCCTGGCTCAACCCCATATTCAAGACCGAGCCGCTGAGTCTCGCCGAGCTCGCCGCGTGCCTCGCGCTGTCCTCCGTGGTGTTCGTCGGCGTCGAGATCGAAAAAGGGCTGGCGCGGCGCGGGTGGCTGTATACGCAGCGATAGGGGGGGCGGTGGAACGCAGCGCTAACGTGAACCGCGCGCTAGCCGCCCAGCACATCGGCCCACAGTGCACGTGCCGCCTCGCGCTCGCGCGCCATGGTGTCGGGCGGCATCCGCGCGTGCTGCGCACCGGCGAGCTTGACCGCATGCTGGCGGCGGCGCAGTTCGCGGTAGGCGTCGGCGGCCGCCTCGGCCAGCGTGCCGGGAATGAGGCCTGCCGCGCCGGCACGCCTGAGCAGGGCGATGTTGCCTGCATTGTCGGCGAGCTCGGGGTGCGCCGCGGCATGGCGCAACACCAGATACTGCACGCAGAACTCGATGTCGACGAGGCCGCCGGCGTCGTGCTTCAGATCGAACAAGCCACTGTCGTTGGGATGGCCGGCATGCATTTTTTCGCGCATGGCGAGGACTTCCTCGCGCAGTTTCGTGGCGTCGCGCGGCAGCGCAAGCACGTCCCGGCGCACCGCCTCGAACGCGGCACCGATCGCGGCGTCGCCACACACGAAGCGGGCGCGGGTGAGCGCCTGATGCTCCCAGGTCCAGGCGTGGTTGAGCTGGTAGTCGCGGAACGCGGCCACTGAACTCACCAGCAGCCCGGAGGCGCCGTCAGGGCGCAGGCGCAGGTCGATCTCGTAGAGGATGCCGGCAGGGGTGAGCGTGCCGAGCCAGGTGCTGATGCGGTGAACGAGCCGCGCGTATACCTCTTGCGCATGCACATCGTCATCCTCGTAGAGGAACACCAGATCGAGATCCGATGCGTAGCCGAGTTCCTTGCCGCCGAGCTTGCCGTAGCCGATGACGGCGAAGCGCGGCGTGTCGCGGTGGCGGGTCTTGAGCGCATCCCAACAGCGCGCCACGGTTTCCGCAAGTAGGGTGTCGGCGAGCCAGGACATGTGGTCCGACAGGGCTTCCACCGTGAGCCGTCCCGCCACGTCCTGTGCAAGCAGGCGCAGCGTCTGCGCCTGCTTGAAGCGGCGCAGCGTGTCCATCTGCGCCTCGGTGTCGCCGTCGTGGGCATCGAGTTCCTCGCGCAGTTGCGTTGCCAGTTGCGGCCAGTCGGGCGGCTGCATCAGGCTTTGCGGCGCGATCAGTTCGTCGAGCAGCTGCGGCTGCCGGGTGATCAGCTGCGCCGCCCACGGACTGGCGGCCAGCAGGCGCACCAACTGGCGCAGCGCGGCGGGATATTCGGCGAGCAGCGCAAGATAGGTCGCGCGCCGCGAGATGAATTGCAGCAGGGCGGTGAAGCGCTCCAGGGTCGCCACGGGATCGACCTGGCTGCCGATGATTTCGAGCGCGGGCGGCAACAGCGCGTTGAGCCGCAACTGCGTCGATTCCGACAGCCGCGCGGCGTGCTGGCGCAGCGCGTCGAGGATTGCCACGACCTGTTCTGGATCATCGTAGCCGGCGTTTTCCAGCAAGGCATGGGCGCTGGCGGCATCCGCCGGCCCGTAGCATACGGCGGCGAGCGGGTGGCTCATCTGGTCGGTCTGCGGCGCGGCGAACACCTGCTCAAAGTGACGCGAGACCTTGTTGCGGTGCCGTTCGAGCGTGCCGGAGAGTGTTGCGTAATCGGGGAAATCCATGGCCGTGGCCAGCATCGCCTGCGATGTGGCGTCGTCCGGCAGTAACTGCGTCTGCGCGTCGTCAAGATACTGGATGCGGTGTTCGAGCCGGCGCAGGAAATCGTAGGCGGCGGCGAGTTCCTGCTGCGCTGCGGCAGTCAGCAGGCCGGCCTTCAGCAGTTCGGCGAGCACGGCCAGGGTCGGACGCTGCTGCAACGCGGCGATCTGGCCGCCGCGGATGAGCTGGAATACCTGCGCGGTGAATTCGATTTCGCGGATGCCGCCTGGACCGCGCTTGATGTCGTGGGCCCGCTCGTGGCGCGCCACTTCGCGGCGGATTTGCACATGCAGGTCGCGGATCGCGGCGAATGCGCCGAAGTCGAGATACTTGCGGAACACGAAGGGTCGCACGATGGAAGCGAGCTCGTCGTGGCGTCCGCCGGTGAGCGGGCGTGCCTTGATCCACGCGTAGCGCTCCCACGGCCGCCCCTGCGCCACGAGATAGTCTTCCAGCATGTCGAAGCCCATCGCCAGCGGCCCCGAATCGCCCCATGGCCGCAGCCGCAGATCGACGCGGAACACGTAGCCGTCGGCCGTGGTTTCGGTGAGCGCGGCGGCGAGCTTGCGGCCGAGACGGACGAAGAACTCGTGGTTGCTCAAGGGGCGCACCGTTGCGCCGGGGTCGTCGGCGCGCGTCTCGCCTTCTTCCGGATACAGATAGATGAGATCGATGTCGGACGACACGTTGAGTTCACCGCCGCCAAGCTTGCCCATGCCGACCACCACCATGCGCTGCGGCCGGCCCTCGGCGTCGCGCGGCTCGCCGTGGCGCGCGGCCAGCGCCGCGTGATGGAAGTCGAGCGCGGCGGCGATGCACGCCTCCGCGAGGGCACTCCAGGTGGCGACCACCTCGGCCAGGTCGGCGCGGCCCGCCAGGTCGCGCGCGGTGGTGACGAGCCACACGTGCTGGCGCAGCTGGCGCATGCGCTGGCGCAGTGTCTCGTCGTCGACACAGGCCGGGCTGGCGAGAAAGGACTCCATGTCGGCGCGCGTGAACGGCCGCGCGAGCAGCGGTGCGGCCTCATCCGCCAGCCGTGGCCGGGCGGCGAGGAGGTGACGGCCGAAGCGCGAGCAGCGCGCAACACGGTCGAGTGCGGGATCGGGCAGGGCTGGATTAGAATCGGGATTCATCGCAACACTTTATCAGGCTACTTCATCAGCCTATCAGCGGAGGAAACATATGGCATCCATCGAGTCGATCCTGACCGAAACCCGTGTATTCCCACCGGCGGACACCTTCGTCGGCCAGGCCAACGTGTCGGGCATGGACGCCTACCGGGCGCTGTGCAGCGAGGCGGCCAGCGACTACGAAGGCTTCTGGGCGCGGCTTGCGCGTGAGCATCTCGACTGGAAGTCGCCGTTCACCCGCACGCTCGACGAGTCAAACGCGCCGTTCTACAAATGGTTCGACGACGGCGAACTGAATGTCTCATGGAACTGCCTGGACCGTCATCTCGCCACGCGCGGCGACACGACCGCGATCATTTTCGAGGCCGACGACGGCAGTGTGTCCCGGGTCAGCTACAAGGAACTGCATGCGCGCGTGTGCCAGTTCGCCAATGGACTCAAGTCGCTCGGCGTGGAAAAGGGCGACCGCGTCATCATCTACATGCCGATGGGCATCGAGGCGGTGGTGGCGATGCAGGGCTGCGCGCGCGTCGGCGCCATCCACTCCGTGGTGTTCGGCGGTTTTTCTGCCAAGAGCCTGTTCGAGCGCATCGAGGACGCGCAGGCCAAGCTCATCGTCACCGCCGACGAGTCCCTGCGCGGCGGCAAGGCCGTGCCGCTGAAGCGCGCCGTCGACGAGGCGCTGGCGATGGGCGACACCTCGTGCGTCGAGCGCGTCGTGGTTTATCGCCGCTCCGGCGGCGAAGTGAACTGGTCGCCGCGCGACGTGTGGTGGCACGAACTCACCCAGACCCAGGCCGAAACCTGCGAGCCGGTGTGGGTGTCGGCCGAGCATCCGCTGTTCATTCTTTACACCTCCGGCTCCACCGGCAAACCCAAGGGCGTGCAGCATTCCACCGGCGGCTACCTGCTTGGCGCCATCCTGTCGATGCACTGGGTGTTCGACGCCAAGCCCGATTCCGACATCTTCTGGTGCACCGCCGACGTCGGCTGGGTCACCGGTCACACCTACGTCGCCTACGGCCCGCTGGCGCTCGGCATGACCGAGGTCATCTTCGAGGGCATCCCCACCTTCCCGCATGCCGGGCGCTTCTGGGAAACCATCGCCAAGCACAGGGTCACCACCTTCTACACCGCGCCGACCGCGATCCGCAGCCTCATCAAGCTCGGCTCCGATCTGCCGGCGCAGTACGACCTGTCCTCGCTGCGTCTGCTGGGCACCGTCGGCGAGCCGATCAACCCCGAAGCCTGGATGTGGTACCAGCAGGTCATCGGCGGCGGACGCTGCCCGGTGGTCGACACCTGGTGGCAGACCGAGACCGGCGCCCACATGATCGCACCGCTGCCCGGCGCGGTGCCGACCAAGCCCGGTTCGTGCACGCTGCCGCTGCCGGGCATCATGGCGGCGATCACCGACGAGCACGGCGGCGCGGTGGAAAAGGGCCACGGCGGATTTCTCGTCATCCAGCGCCCCTTCCCCTCGCAGCTGCGCACCCTGTGGGGCGACCCGGAGCGTTTCAAGAAGACCTATTTCCCCGAGGAGCTCGGCGGCAAGACCTATCTTGCCGGCGACTCGGCGCACCGCGACGAGGACGGCTATTTCTGGATCATGGGGCGCGTCGACGACGTGCTCAACGTCTCCGGCCATCGCCTCGGCACCATGGAAATCGAATCCGCGCTGGTGGCCCACCCGCGCGTCGCCGAGGCCGCCGTGGTCGGCCGGCCGCACGACATCAAGGGCGAGGCGGTGGTCGCCTACGTCGTGCTGAAGGGTGCGCGCACCACCGGCGAAGAAGCGAAGCGCGTCGCCGCCGAGCTGCGCGAGTGGGTCGGCAAGGAAATCGGCCCCATCGCCAGGCCCGACGAAATCCGCTTCGGCGACAACCTGCCCAAGACCCGCTCCGGCAAGATCATGCGCCGCCTGCTGCGCGCGCTTGCCAAGGGCGAGGAGATCACCCAGGATGTTTCCACCCTGGAAAACCCGGCGATCCTCGAACAGCTGAAGGAGGCGGTGCGTTAGCCGAATTCAGGATGGCGTCTTTGCAAGACGCCATTGCGGCTGCGCAGTGTCGGATTTTTATACATATCAGCGTTTGATGATATTGATCCGACGGCATCATGCATTGTTGAAACAAGCACTTGCAATCTTTTTTGAAGAGTTGGCACGTGTCGTGCGTGGCTTCGATTCGTGGCAGCCCCAAGCCGGGCCGACCACGTGGACGACGACAGGAGGAGGCTTCAATGAAGGTTCAAGGTTCGATTTCGCGGCTGGCGGCCGCTGTGATGGTGCTGTCGTGGGCGGGCGCGGCGACGGCGGCCAGCCCCAATCCTGTTTTTTCGGGCAGCACCGTCGACATGTACCTGAAGTTCTTCCCGTCCGCCCTTGACGAAGAAAAAGTCTATCTGGATGCTGGAACGGGCTCCACGATCACCGGCCATGTGGGCTCGCAGACGGGCACGACGCTGGTGATCTTTTCCTCGACGACCGACACCCTCAGCGCCGCCAACGGTTTCGCGCAGATCACGGCGCAGGACGGCAAGCTGAACGAAATCACCATTACCGCGCCGGGGTACTGGTTCGAGGATCTGATGTTCAGCGTGGCGCTCACGAAGGACAACACCGACCTGTCCGTGATCGCGAAGGACAAGTCGGGGGCAACCGACACCTTTGCCGGCTGGGCGTCGGCGAATGGCTGGGGGCCGGGCCAAAACGACATCCTGGCGCTGTCCCACGCCGGGAATCTGATGCAGTCGGTGACGATCACGTCACATGTCGGCTTCGACTCCCTCGGTGGCCTGACGTCGCTCAAGCACACGCAGATTTCCGGGGTGACGCCGGTGCCCGAGCCCGAAACCTACGCCATGATGCTCGCCGGGCTCGGTCTGGTCGGATTCGCGGCAGCCCGTCGCCGGCGGGGCTGAAGCGCCGGCGTGATTCCCGGGTGGTTTTTCCTGCAGCGCCGCTTGCGGCGCTTTTTTTCGCCCATGCGGGCGGAACGAGGTGCGATGATTCATTAAGTTGCTAATTATAAAAAAGAAAATATTGCGCTTTTTCCATGGGCCGCCCTCAAGCCGGTCGAGATTCCGACGTTAATGATGACATCCTGTAAAGGGCAAACCCGTCGCGAGGCGGGGACGCAAAGCCACCGGTCTTGGAAAGGGGAAGACAGCGGGGCTGCCGTGGGGCGATCCTTGGATGGCGACCGCGTGTGTGCCCGGAGTCAGGCAGTTTCGATTCGAGGAGCCGCCATGCCGCACCACTGCCCGTTTCCCGTCCGCTCCACCGACGCTCGCTGCAGCTACCGCACCGGCACCGCACCTGGCTTCGCCCTGACCCTGGCGCTGCTTGCCGTGCTGTCCGGCTATGCCAGCCTGAGCGACGCGGCACTACCGGCCTGGGCGCAGGACCCTGCCAGTGACGGCGCAGCGATCGGCTGGGCCAAGGACCGTCTGCTGGCCGTACCGTGCGCGGGGCTGTCGGACAAGGCGTGTCCTCAACCCTGACGCTTTCTTGGCTGGCACCGCCCGGCGGTTCGGCGGCACGCCGCCCTTGCCGGTCCCCAAACCCGGCGTGTTGCTGCTGGGCGCGGGTCTTGCGGGTCGTGGACGGGGGCGCCGCAGGAAGCAAGGCTTGGCGGCTTGCCAGCCGTAGCGAATAGGGCGCCTTGCGATGGCGCCCTTTTTTCCATGTTCCGGCTGCGGATGTGCTCAGCTCCGCGTCAACGCCGCCGTCGTGTTCACCAGTTCCACCAGGAGCGCGTGCAGGCGGGCGGGCGATTTCAGCGCGCCGTTCTCGGGGTCGAACGCCGTGTCGGCGTGCGACAGCGTGAACTGCCCCGGCAGCACCAGCACCCCCAGCGCGCTCAACACCTGGCGCAGGTGCGGCAGCATGCGCGCGCCGCCGAACTGGCCGGGTGACGCGGCAAGCAGCGCGGCGGTCTTGCCCTGGTAGGGCACGAGTCCGGATTCGCCCTGCCATTCGCGCGACACCCAGTCGATGGTGTTCTTCAGCACCGGCGGTATCGAGCTGTTGTATTCCGGGCTGGCGATGAGGAAGGCGTCATGCGCCTTGAACAGCGCCTTCAGGCGCAGCGCGTTGGCGGGCAGTCCATCCTGTGCCTCCAGGTCGCCGTCGTAGAGCGGCAGCGGATAATCCGCGAGGTCGAGCAGGGTGACCTCGCCCCCGGCCGCGTGCGCGGCGTCGGCGGCCGTCGTGATGAGCCGGCGGTTCAGGGCATCGCGGCGCAGGCTGCCGGAGAAGGCGAGAATCCTGGGCATGGTCATTCCAGTCTGTTGCGGGAGCGCAAATTGTATCGGCCGTGCGCGCGATGTCGAGACGCATGGCGCCCGCGGCGCAAACCCGGCACAATCGGAGCGCATCGCTGTCATACCGTTCACCCCCCACATCCCACCATCCGCAAATGTCCGCTGAAAGACCGGCACTCGTACGTATGCGCCTCGACAAGTGGCTTTGGGCGGCGCGCTTCTACAAGACGCGCCAGCTCGCCAACGAAGCGATCGAGAACGGCCGTGTGAAGATCGACGGTGCGCGGGTCAAGCCGGCGCGCGAGGTGAAGCCCGGCGACCGCCTGGAACTGCGCGTCGGCGAAAGTGACTGGACGCTGACGGTGCGGGTGCTGTCCATGCAGCGCGGCCCGGCTCCGCAGGCGCGGACGCTCTACGAGGAAGACGCCGACAGCCGCGTGCGCCGCGAGCGGGCGCAGGCCGAGCACCGGCTCGTCACGAACCCTGCCGCCGCGATCAAGGGGCGTCCGACCAAGCGCGACCGTCGCCAGATTCACCGCTTCACCGGCGAATGAGTGTCCGGGGGCGCCGCGCCCGATCTCCCGCAAGCCCCCGTCGAGCGCATAAAATCGGGTATTCCGAGACGCCCGCTCCATGACCGTGTTCCCCGCCCTGCCGCCGTTGCTGCGCCGCGCCCTGCGCGTGCTGGCGGGTCTGTTCGCACTCGGTGCGAGCGGCTTCATGCTGGCGGCCGCGGCGATGTTTTTCTGGGTGCTGCCCAACCTCGATGCGCATCGCGACGTCCTCGCGCAGGCCTTGTCGCGCGCGCTGGGTCACCGGGTCAGCATCGAGGCCGCCTCCGGGCAATGGCAGCAGGCACGCCCCGAGTTTCGCCTGCAGGGGGTGCGGCTGTATGACGCCGCGGGGCAGACGGCGCTGCATCTGCCTGCCTTCGAGGCGTCGTTCTCCTGGCGCTCGCTCCTGCTGCTGGAGCCGCGCTTCAATCACATCGAACTGCAGGGGCTCGCGCTGGGCGTGCGGCGCGCGCGCGACGGGCATGTCTACATCGGCGGTATTCCCGTCAACCCCGCCGATCCGGGCAGCGGTGCCAGCAGCTGGCTGCTGCGCCAGGGCGAGCTGCACGTGGGCGGTGCGACGCTGACCTGGATCGACGAGGTGCGTGGCGCGCCGCCGCTCATTCTGCAGGAAGTCGATTTCACGCTGAGCAACCGCCGGCACACCCACCGGATGCTGCTGCGCGCGCTGCCGCCGCCGGCGGTGGCGCGGCCGCTGACGGCACAGGCGACGCTGCGCGCGCGCGACCTCGACAAACCGGCGACGTGGGATGCTCACGTCGACGCCACCGTGGCCGGGGTGGCGTTTGCGCGCCTGGCGCCGTGGCTGGACGTGCCGTATCAGCCGCGCGAGGGATGGGGCGCGCTTGGCGTGCGCCTGGGCATCGTCGCGGGCGACCTTGCCACGGCGCGTGCCGATCTGGATCTCTACAGCGTTTCGGCGGCGCTCGGTACTGCGTTGCCACCGCTGCAACTGGAACGGGTACGCGGCCAGGCGGTCTGGCAGCGTACCCGCGACGGCCAGCGTGTCGCCTTCGAGAATCTGCGCGTGGCGCTGCCCGGGGCCGCGCTCGGGGCGCCGTTCAACGTCGGCATGTCGTGGAGCGGCACAGCGCGCGAGCTCACCGCGCGTGCGGTGCGGCTGGACGACTGGGAGACGCTGTTGCCAAGCCTGCCGATCGACGACGCGCTGCGCGCGCGCGTGCAGCGACTGCAGCCGGCGGGACGCATCGATACCTTCATGTTCCGCTGGACGGGGGCCGAGCCGGGGCTGGACAACTTCAGCCTCGACGCGCATTTTCGTGGGCTGGGTCTGGCCGCCTCCGCTACCCAGCCGGGATTCGCCAACCTGAGCGGGCATGTCGAAGGCGATGCGCGTCAAGGCCGCTTCGAAATCGACACGCGCGACCTCGTGCTCGATCTGCCGGCGCTGTTTCGCGAACCCAAGATCCCGCTCGACACCGTGCAGGCGCGCGGAGGCTGGACGCGGACGGCGCGCGGCCGTCTCGTCACGCTGAACCAGGCGAGCTTCGCCAACACCGACGCCGCCGGCACGGCGGCCGGCCAGTACGAGCAGGTGCCCGGCACGGCGGGATTGATCGATCTCGACGCGCAGCTGACGCGTGCCGACGGCACCGCGGTGTATCGCTACCTGCCGTTGCACGTGAGCGACCCAACCGTGGAATGGGTGCGGCAGAGCATCGTTGCGGGGGGTTCGAACGACGTGCGTCTGCGGCTGAAGGGTGATCTCGCGCGGTTTCCCTTCGAATCCGGTGATGGTGTGTTCCAGGTCGACGCACAGGTGCGCGATGGCATCGTCGACTACGCGACGGGCTGGCCGCGCATCGAGGGCGTAGCCGGGCGGCTGCTGTTCGAAGGCAAACGCATGGAGGTGGTGCCGACGCACGCGCGCATTGATGGCGCCGCGCTCTATCCGGTGCGGGTGACGATTCCCGATCTCACCCATCACGACGAGATACTGCTGATCGACGGCGAGGCCAATGGCCCGCTGCAGGATTTCATCCGTTTCGCCAATTCCAGTCCGGTGGGCGAGCGCCTGCGCGGCATGACGGCCGGGCTGGACGGCAGCGGCCCGATGCGGCTGGCGCTGAAAATGCAGCTGCCCCTGCGCCGCAGCCACGAAACCACCCTGGCAGGACAGGTGTCGTTTCTCGGCAATACGCTGCTCCCGCCCGGCTGGCCGCGGATCGAGGGGGCACGTGGCACGCTCGCCTTCACCGGCGACAGCGTGAGCGGGCAGAAGCTGGAGGCAAGCTTTCTCGGCGGGCCGCTCGACGTGAACGTCGTCACCCAGGCGGGGCGGGTGCAGATCCAGGCGCAGGGGCGCGCCACAGCCGCGGGCCTGGCTCCGTGGCTGGGCGACGCGTGGGGTGGACGTGTGTCGGGGCAGACCGGCTGGCGCGGACAGATCGACCTCGAGGCAAAGGGTGAGCGCGTGCAAATCGAGTCCGATCTCGTCGGACTGGGGAGCAGCTTGCCGTCGCCGCTTGCCAAGGCGGCCACGCAACCGCTGCCCCTGAATCTCGTCAGTCGGCCGGACGGCGACGGCCTGCAACGCGAACTGCGCCTGGGGCGCCTGGTCGGCGCCGTGTGGCGCAGCACGGCCGAAGGTGCGCTGGAACGCGGCGAGATCCGCTTCGGCGGTGCGCCGTCGCTGCCCGATGCGCCCGGGCTGCGTCTCGCCGGCAGGGGGCGTGGGATCGACCTGTCCGGCTGGAGCGCGCTGCTGCCCGGGGGCGCTGGCGCAGCGGCGCCGATTGCTGCGCTCGATCTCGGCTTCGATACCCTCGACCTGCTGGGGCGGCGCTATCGTGACGTGCGCGTGCTCGGCCGCACCCGCAACGGTCTTTTGCGTGTCCAGGTCAGCGGACAGGACGTCGGCGGCACCTTGACCTGGCGCCCCGCCGGCGAGCAGCCTGCGCGACTGTCGGCGCAGTTCCGCCAGTTCACCGTGCCAGAACGCGCCGCCTCGTCCGCTGCGCCGGCAGACGGACTCAAGCTGTCTGCCGCCGAATTCCCCCTGCTCGACGTGACGATCGAGGATTTTCGCATGCAGGCGCGTCCGTTCGGCCGGCTCGAGGCGGTGGCGCGCGGCACCGCGGCCGGCCTCGCGATCGAGCGCCTGACACTCCTTCATTCCGACAGCGTTTTCCAGATGAATGGTCTGTGGCGCGACAGCGGCCAGGGCGAAACCCGTGCCGAACTGTCTCTGGACGTGCACGACGCCGGAAAGCTGCTGGCGCGCCTGGGTTACCCCGACACGCTCAAGCGCGGCACCGGGAAAATCCAGGGGCACGCCACATGGGAAGGCTCACCCACGGATTTCGCCCTCCGCACGCTTGCCGGCCAGTTGCAATTCGAGGCCCGGGGCGGACAGTTTCTCCAGATCGATCCCGGCGCCGGCAAGCTTCTCGGCGTCTTGAGCCTGCAATCGCTGCCGCGCCGGCTGAGTTTCGATTTCCGTGATATCTTCAGCAAAGGCTTTGCCTTCGACGAGAGCGGGGCCACCCTGCGCATCGCGCGTGGTGTCATCTACAGCGACGACCTGAAGATGCGCGGGCCGTCCGCCAAGGTGAACATGAGCGGACTCGCCGACCTCAACCAGGAAACCGTCCAGTTGCGGGTCAAGGTGATTCCCAAACTCTCCGAAGGCGTGGCCGTGGCCGGCGCGCTCCTCGGCGGCCCGGTCGCCGGCGTGGGCGTGCTGGCGGCGCAGAAGCTGCTGCGCGATCCCATCGAGGAAGCGAGCAGTCAGGAATACCTGGTAAGCGGGCCGTGGCAGGAGCCCGACGTGAAGAAGCTGCCGAAGACGAAAACCGAGGAGCCGTCCGACAAGGCGTCCGAACCCTGACCGTGAAGCACGTATGACGACGAAGAAACCTGCAAAGACCGCCGTGGCACAGCGCAAGAGCGCACAAGTGAAAAAACCCGCTCCCCAGGCCGGCACCGTGCGCGTCGCCGCGATCCAGATGGCGTCGGGGCCGAGCGTACCGGCCAACCTCGCGGAAGCCGAGCGTCTCATCGAGCTTGCCGTGGAGGCGGGCGCGCGCCTGGTCGCGCTGCCCGAGTTCTTCTGCATCATGGCAATGAAGGACGCCGATGTCGTCAAGGCGCGCGAAGCCGAAGGCGACGGGCCGGTTCAGGCGTTCCTCGCGCGCATGGCGAAGAAGCACAGGATCTGGCTGGTCGGCGGTTCGGTGCCGCTGGAAGCGAGCGAACCCGACAAGGTGCGCAACAGCTGTCTGGTTTACGACGAGCGCGGCAAGCTGGTTGCGCGCTACGACAAGATTCACCTGTTCGGGCTCGACCTCGGCACGGAGCATTACGAGGAAGCGCGGCTGATCGAGCCGGGCGACAGCGTCGTGGTCGTCAACAGCCCGCTGGGCCGCATCGGCCTGTCGGTGTGCTATGACCTGCGCTTTCCCGAGCTGTATCGCGCCATGCCCGACGTCGACATCATCGTCGTGCCCTCGGCATTCACCGCCACCACCGGACGTGCGCACTTCGAGACGCTCATCCGCGCGCGCGCCATCGAAAATCTCGCCTACGTCATCGCCCCGGCGCAGGGCGGCTACCACCTCGCGGGCCGCGAAACCCACGGCGACAGCATGATCGTCGATCCCTGGGGCGTGGTGCTCGACCGCCTGCCGCGCGGGTCCGGTGTCGTCGTCTCCAACATCAATCCGGCCTACCAGGCGAGCCTGCGCAAAAGCCTGCCCGCGCTCAGGCACCGCTTCGTGCAGTGCAGCCAGATTGCCGTCGAAGTGGTCGAGCGGCGTGCCGCCGCGAAGCGCGAGACGTCCGCCAAGTAACGAGGTCCACCATGAATCCCAGCGATGCCTTCGTCCCGATCCAGTCCGCCGAGCAGTTGTTTCGTTCGGCGGAAGCCACGCTGCTGGCGCCCAATGGCCTCGACGCCGACCAGCTGGCCCCCGTCTTCGGCCGCCTGCTCACCCACGACGTCGACTACGCCGACCTCTACTTCCAGTACAGCCGTTCGGAAGGCTGGAGCCTGGAAGAGGGGCAGGTGAAATCGGGCAGCTTCAACATCGACCAGGGCGTTGGCGTGCGCGCCATCGCCGGCGAGAAGACCGCATTTGCCTATTCCGACGACATCAGCCTCGACGCCCTTGCCACCGCGGCCGATGCCACGCGTGCCATCGCGCGTGCCGGGCAGGCGCGCGGCACGGCTGTCGCGCGTCGCGGCGAGGGCCGCCAGCTCTACCACGCGCTCGACCCGCTGGCCAGCCTCGACGACCCCGCCAAGGTCGCCCTGCTCGAACGTCTCGAAAAGAAAGCGCGCGCCATGGATCCGCGCGTCATCCAGGTCATGGCGAGCCTCGCCTCCGAGTACGAAGTCGTCCTGGTTGCACGCTCCGACGGCCATCTCGCCGCCGACGTCCGTCCGCTGGTGCGCCTGTCGCTGCAGGTCATCGCCGAGCAGGACGGCCGCCGCGAGCAGGGCACCGGCGGCGGCGGCGGGCGCTTCGACTACCGCTATTTCACCGACGACGTCCTTGAAAAATATGCGCGCCAGGCCGTGCACCAGGCCACCGTCAACCTCGACGCGCGGCCCGCGCCCGCCGGCAGCATGACCGTCGTCCTCGGTGCCGGCTGGCCCGGCATCCTGCTGCACGAGGCCATCGGCCACGGCCTCGAAGGCGACTTCAACCGCAAGGGCAGCTCGGCCTTCTCCGGCCGCATCGGCGAGCGCGTCGCCGCGCCGGGCGTCACCGTCATCGACGACGGCACCATCCCGCTCAGACGCGGCTCGCTCAACATCGACGACGAGGGCAATCCCACCCAGCGCACCACCTTGATCGAGGACGGCATCCTCACCGGCTACATGCAGGACATGATGAACGCGCGCCTGATGGGCATGCACACCACCGGCAACGCCCGCCGCGAATCCTACGCCCATCTCACCATGCCGCGCATGACCAATACCCTCATGCTCGGCGGCGACAAGTCTCCGCACGAAATCATCGCCTCGGTGAAGAACGGTCTCTACGCCGTCAACTTCGGCGGCGGCCAGGTCGACATCACCAGCGGCAAATTCGTCTTCTCCGCCGCCGAGGCCTACATGATCGAAAACGGCAAGATCACCTACCCGGTGAAAGGCGCGACCCTCATCGGCAACGGCCCCGACGCGCTCACCCGCGTCTCGATGATCGGCAACGACATGGAGATGGACAGCGGTGTCGGCACCTGCGGCAAGGAAGGCCAGAGCGTGCCGGTGGGGGTCGGGCAGCCGACGCTCAGGATCGACGGCTTGACGGTGGGCGGCACGGCGTAAGGCCGACTCGCAACGTTCGAAATCATCGGCGCAATTGCGGCGATCGAACGTGGACAGTCGGAGTGAAGCGACGTGTGGAGGGGTCAGAAAATGGGGTCACCGTTTTCAGACCCAAAGCCAGGTGTGCAGCGCATGGCAGGCCTCGTTGGGCTTTTTTCACTTGCCGCCGCCAGCATCGCCGCCCGCGTTTTGGGTGTCTCGAGGCTGATGCGGCCGAGCGTGCCGCTGCGGTAGTCGGTCAAGAGGATCATCGCTGCTTTTTCCAGGTCGAGTTCACCGCCGCGTCCCTTGAGGAGGCAGCCGCGCTTTTTCGCCACCGCCTCGACGACGCCGGTCGCGTCGAGCTCGGCGGGGTCGAAGCCGTAGCGGGCCTGCAGCAGCGCCGGATAGCGTTCGAGCAGGATGCCGGCGAGGAAGATCGCGACTTCCTCGTCGATGACGGCGTTGCGGCCGATGGCGTGGCTGGCGGCGAGCATGAAGCCGTCGGCATCGTGTTCGATCTTCGGCCAGGTCATGCCGGGCGTGTCGACCAGGATCAGGCGCGGCGACAGGTTGATGCGCTGCTGCGACTTGGTGACCGCGGGTTCGTCGCCGACTGCGGCGACGCGGCGCCTGGCCCAGGTGTTGAGGAGCGTCGACTTGCCGACGTTGGGGATGCCCATGATCATCAGGCGCAGCGGCTTGAAGGTGTCGTTGCGGTGCGGCGCGAGTTTTTGCGCCAGGCCCGCGAGCCGGGCGACGTCGCCGGCCTTCTTCGCCGAGATCGCCACCGCCATCATGCCCGGCTGCTTGTTGTAATGATCGATCCAGGCGCGCGTGGCGTCGGGGTCGGCGAGGTCGATCTTGTTCAGCACCTTGAGGCACGGCCGCTGCCGGTGCGCGCGCAGTTCGTGGATCATGGGGTTGCTGCCGGCCTCGGGCAGGCGCGCGTCGAGCACTTCGACCACCACGTCGATGTCGGCCATGGCTTCCGCGGCCTTCTTGCGCGCGGTGGTCATGTGACCGGGGAACCACTGGATCGCCATGGCGTTCGGGCTTCTCAAGGAAACGGCGTCAGCCGCCCCCGCCGCCGCTGCCGATGCCGTGCGCGGCGGCGAGCACCAGCGCGTCGAAGTCGGCGGCGCTCATGAGACCGCGCTCGGCGACGATGTCGCGCACCGGGCGGCCGGATTTCTCCGATTCCTTGGCGACCTCGGCGGCCTGGTTGTAGCCGATCTGCGTATTGAGCAGGGTGGCGAGCGCGACGCTCTGGTGAATGAAGAACGCGCAGCGTTCCCGATTCACGACGATGCCCTTGAGGTTCTTCTCGGTGGCGGCGTGCATCGCGTTGGTGAGCCAGTCCATGGCGTCGAAGAGGGCGGAGCCGAGCGCCGGCATCATCACGTTGAGCTCCATCTGCCCGGCCTGCGCCATGTACGAGACGGCGGCGTCCTGTCCGAGCACCTGGAAGCACACCTGGTTCAGCATCTCGAACATCACCGGGTTGACCTTGCCGGGCATGATCGACGACCCCGGCTGCACCGGCGGCAGCTGGATTTCGCCCAAGCCCGTGCGTGGGCCGGAGGCGAGCAGGCGCAGGTCATTGGATATCCGCGTGAGTTCGAGCGCGAGGTTGCGGATCTCGCCCGACAGCCGCGCGAGGTCGTTCATCGACTGCATCTGCGCGACGAGGTTGCCGACCTGGGTCGGTTCACCGGTGAGCTTCGCCAGCTCGGCGGCGGCACGCGCCGGATAGTCGGGCGAGGTGTTGAGACCGGTGCCGGCGGCGGAGCCACCCAGGCCGATTTCGCACAAGGCCGGGCGCACCGCTTCGAGACTGGCGGCGCAGCGCGTCAGCGTCCACGCGTAGCCGGAAAATTCCTGGCCCAGCGTGGTCGGCACCGCATCCTGCAAATGCGTGCGGCCGGACTTCACGGTGTCCTGCTCGCGTTCGGCTAGACGGCTGAATTCGGCGGCCATCGCGTGCACCGCGGCGACCAGGCGCGGCAGCTTGGCGAGCACGGCGAGCCGGATCGCGGTGGGGATGGTGTCGTTGGTCGACTGCCCCATGTTGACGTCGTCGTTGGGGTTGACCGGCTTGTAGCTGCCCTTTTCGCCGCCGAGCGCGACGTTGGCGAGGTTGGCGATCACCTCGTTGCTGTTCATGTTGTGGCTGGTGCCGGCGCCGGCCTGGAAGCGGTCGACGACGAATTCCTCGCTATACTCGCCGGCGAGGATCTTCTCGCAGGCGGCGACGATGGCGTCGCGCTTCTGCTCGGACAGCCAGCCCGGCTGGCAGTTGGCCCGCGCGGCGGCGAGCTTGATGCGCACGTGCGCTAGTACGAAATCCTTATCCGGGCGGCGTCCCGAAATGGGAAAATTGGCCACGGCACGCGCCGTTTGCGCGCCGTACCATGCGGAGACGGGAACCCGGACATCGCCGAGCGAGTCTTTCTCGATACGGAATTCATTCATGATGGGGGAACCGATGCAGATGTTGCAAAGAGGGCGATTCTATCCGATGTGGCTGGCGGGGCTGCTGCTCGCGCTGGCAGCGGGCTGGGCACAGGCGGATGGCTTCAAGCTCACCGACACCGCCGGCAAGACGCACACGCTTGCCGGCTACAAGGGCAAGTGGGTGCTGGTGAACTACTGGGCGACCTGGTGTCCGCCCTGCCTCGACGAGATTCCCGACCTCATCGCGCTGCACGAGAACAAGGCGAACAAGCTCGTCGTCATCGGCATCGCACTCGATTACCGCAATCCGAAGCAGGTGACGGACTTCGCCGAAGGGCTTTTGGTGACTTATCCGATCGTGCTCGGCAATCGCCAGATGGTGAGCCAGATCGGGCCGGTGCAGGGGCTGCCGACGACGTATCTGTACAACCCCGAAGGCAAGCTGGTCGCGCAGCAGGTGGGCGCGATCACCCGTGCCGCGGTCGAGGGCTACATCGCCAGCAAGACCGCCGCGGTGGGCAAGAAATGAGACACGCACGCGGCGACATCGTGCGACGTCTGCTGTTTGCGTTTCTGTTGCTGTGCGCCGTCCCGTCGTGGGCGGAAACGCGCGACCCCATCAACCATTTCTTCCAGCCCAAGTTCGGTGACCTGCAGGCCGACTTGCAGGAGGCCAGGAAGCAGGGCAAGAAAGGCATTTTCCTGTTTTTCGAAATGGACGAATGTCCGTTCTGCGCGCGCATGAGGACGACCATCCTCAACCAGGCGGATGTGCAGGACGCGTACCGCGAGAGCTTCCTCGTCTATCCGATGGACGTCAATGGCGACACGGAAATGGTCGATTTCGAGGGCAAGGACACCACCGAGAAGGCCTTTGCCTTTGCCCATCGCGTACGCGCCACGCCCACGCTGCTGTTCTTCGATCTCGACGGCAAACTGGTCGCACGCCACACCGGCCCGACCAAGGACAAGGCCGAATTCCTCTTGCTCGGGCGCTATGTGCTGGAGGGTGCCTACGCCAGCCAGCCGTTCGCGAAGTACAAGCAAACCAAATGAACCTGAAAAAAACAGTTGAACCACAGAGACACAGGGAACGGCGCGTAAAAACATATGCTTGCATTCCTGCCGTGGTTCATTCGATGGATGGGCGGGGAAAAGCGCGGGGATTCCCTGTTTTCGGGTTTCTCCGCGCCTCTGTGTTTCCGTGGTGCGGAATGTAGGATGAATCACCTCGCGCTGGGTTTCCTGCTCGCGTGGGCGCTGTCGGCGCCTGCGCTCGCCGAGCGCTTGACATTGGAGGAGGCGCTCGCTGCCGCGGCTGCGCCGCACCCGGACCGCCGCGTCGCGGAGAGCGATCTGGCGGCCGCGCGCGCCGATCTCGAACAGGCAGCCAGCCGGCAGGATTTCAGCCTGTTCCTCGATGGGGCCGTGCGCCGCGGCCGTCGACCCGATGGCGACTGGCAACCCGACAACGTCGCCCGCATCGTCGCGCGCAAGCCCCTGTTGGACTTCGGCCGCAGCGGCCGCGCGGTCGACGCCGCGGAACAGGAAGTCGCCGCGCGCCAGGCTGCGCTGATGGATGCCGACGGCCTGCGGCGCATCGACATCATGGCACGGTACTTCGATGTGCTGCTGGCCGACGTCCAGTACGCCGTGGATGACGAGTTCATGGCGGTGGCCTACATAGCCTTCGACAACACGCGGGATCGCCATGAGGTGGGAGAGCTGAGCCTTCCGCAACTGCTCGCCGAGGATGCGCGTTATCAGGATGTTCGCGAGCGCCGCAACGCCAGCCAGCAGCGCATGCGCGCGACGCGCCAGCGCCTTGCGCACGCGATGCATCGCCCCGGTGCGCTGCCGACCGAACTTGCCGACCCTGCGCTGCCGGATAACGCGCGCCCGGTGCCCGAGTATGAAAGCCTGCTGCCCTGGGTGCTCGTGCACAATCCCCAGGTGAAAGTGCTGGAAGCGCGGCTGGCGGCCGCGGATGCGCGGCTGGCGGCGATTCGCGCCGAGCGCAATCCCTCGCTTGATGCCGAGGTGGTGGGTGCCGGCTACAGCCGTGAATCGAGCACACGTGACGAGGCGAGCGCGGGCCTGGTGTTCAGCATGCCGCTTTATCAGGGCCGGCGTGTCGATGCGCGGATCGAGCGCGAGCTTGCCCTGAAAACGCGCACCGCCGCCACGCTGGAGAAACTCAAGCTCGACCTGTCGGAAATGCTGCTCGTCACCCTGCAGGAAATCGAATGGCTGCGCGGCAGCAGCCGTCCCGCCGCAGACAGGCAGGTGGAATATCGCGACTGGGCATTGGAGCGCGCGCGCGCCGAATACGAGCTGGAAATGAAAACCAATCTGGGCACGAGCATGGCGGAGACGCAGGCCGCCACGCTGCGCCGCAAGCAGGTGGATTACCGTCTCGCGCTGGCCCTGGCGCGGCTCGAAGCATTGTCCGGCGGCAGCCTGCCGCCCGTTGAGGGAGCAAAACCATGATGAACCGTTTCGTGCTGGCGGTGGTGGGACTGCTGGCGGCAGGACATGCCGGCGCCGACGGGCGCGTCGAACTCACCACCCGCGTGTCGGGTGTGGTTGCCGAGGTGCTGGTGAAATCCGGCCAGCGCGTCGACAAGGGGCGCGTGCTGCTGCGCCTGGACTCCGCCATCCTGCAGGCGCGGCTGGACGAGGCCGTGGCCGAGCAGGCGCGCGCCGAGGCGGATGCCGCCGATGCCGCGCGCGAACTGGCACGCGCACGCGAGCTCTATGAGCGCACCGTATCGTCGACCACCGAACTCGATGCCGCCGTCCTGCGCGACACGCGCGCCAGGGCGACGCTCGCCGCGGCGCAGGCGCGGCAGGCGGTGGCGAAAAAAAACCTGGCGGATGCCGAACTGAAGGCGCCGTTCGCCGGCGTGGTGCAGGCCGTGCCGGGCCAGCCCGGCACGGTGGTCAGCGCCGACTGTCAGCCGAAGACGCTGGTCATCCTCGGCAGCGGTCGGCCCTGATGCCTCGTTGCCTCAGCGGCCGAGACGGCTGGCGACGCCGGCTTCCAGCTCGGCCGCGTGGTGCGGTGAAGCGACTGCGGCGATGACCTTGCGGCACATCGGCAGCACGGCGTTGAGGCCGTCCAGGTTGGTGACCTCGCTCATCTGGCGGTAAGCCGGTGACTTGGTGCCGACGAGGCCGGCCATGAAGTCGAGCGCGTAACCACGCACACAGGAAATGTCGGCCGTCGCCGTGCTGGGCGCGGCCACGCGCGCGGCGGTCGCGGCCGATGGTTTGCTGCCCGTGCCGCGCAATGCCTGGATGAAGCCGTGTTGCAGCAGTTCGTTGATCATGGCCTCGAGCTCGGCGCAGTGCGGCAGTTTCTTGCATAGATCACCGAAGGAAATACCCTCGCTGCCCATGCTGAACAGGATGTGCCGCTGACGCGGACGCAGCGTATGGCCGTTGTTGAAAATCTCTTCGTGTCCCTTGAGCGTGCGGGACAACTCCATCGTCATCTCCATTGTCGCCTCCTTGTAGGTTATGAAGGGTGCAGAAAGATTCCTGCAGTGATGTACGTGATGCAGGGAGCGTGCCAGTCGCAGCGGGATGTCGCGGTGTGCGGCAATGGTAGATTGTAATGGGTGCGGCGCGCACGGATGGGCGTGAACGCCCGCCTGGAATTGCCGAAGTCTCGACGGTTTGTGGTGATCCCGACAGGCGCGCCGGCGAGTCAGCCTGGCGAGCCCGTTGCGACGCGGTTGTCCGCCGAGCGCGTGGCGGGTGTGTAGTCCCAGTGACGTTTCCAGGCACCGACGACCAGGTTGGGATATTCCGGGCGGCCGAGGCTGCCGTTGTAGCGGCCGAGTGCGCGGAACAGGTCGCCGCGTTCGATGTCGATGTAGTGGCGCAGGATCAGTGCGCCGTAGCGCAGGTTGGTGCGCAACTGGAACAGGTTGTGGTCGGGGTTGCCGATGACCTTGACCCAGAACGGCATCACCTGCGTATATCCGCGCGCACCGACCGGCGATACGGCGTACTTGCGGAAACCGCTTTCGACCTGGATCAGGCCGAGCATGAGCTGGGGATCGATGCCGGCGCGCGACGCCTCCCAGTGCAGCGTGGTGAGGAATTCCAGGCGCTCGGCCTCGTCCGGGATGCGCGGGGCGAGCCGGCGCGACATGTCCTTCAGCCAGGCCGCTTCGTCGGCGACGTTGCTGAACGCGGTGCGCGTGACCGCGGTGTCGGCGAGCCCGCGCTGCAGCGACGCCCGCGTGCTGGCCGACAAGGCCTCTTCGCGCTGCGCGCCTGCGAACGCCGGTTGTCCCAGCGCCAGGGCGGCGAGCAGAAGCGCGATCGGCGGCGTCGTGTTCATGTCAGTGTTCCAGCAATCCAGTCAGAAATTCCTTCGCGTCGGCAAGCGCGACGCTTTGCGCCTTGCCGGGCTGACCGTCCGCACCGTGGCGCGGCTGGTATTCGATCGTGCCGTCCTTCAGCCCGCGCTCGCCCACGGTGACGCGGTGCGGAATGCCGATCAGTTCGGCATCGGCGAACATCACCCCGGGGCGCTCGTCGCGGTCGTCCAGCAGCACGTCGAAGCCGGCGCCCAGCAATTCAGCATACAACGTATCGGCTGCTTTTTTAACCTCTTCGCTCTTGCCATAGCCGATTGCCACGATCACAAGCAAGAAAGGGGCCATTGCTACGGGCCAGATGATGCCTTTTTCATCATGATGCTGCTCGATGGAGGCGGCGACGATGCGCGACACGCCGATGCCGTAGCAGCCCATTTCCATCGCCTGCGCCTTGCCGGCTTCGTCCAGATACGTCGCGTTCATCGCCTGCGAATACTTGCTGCCAAGCTGGAACACGTGGCCGACCTCGATGCCGCGGCACAAGGCCAGCGTGCCGCGGCCGTCGGGGCTGGGGTCGCCGGCGACCACATTCCGTATATCGGCCACCCAATCGGGTTCCTGCAGGTCGCGCCCGAAATTGACGCCGGCCAGATGGTATTTCGGCTTGTTGGCGCCGCACACGAAATCGCTCATCGCGGCGGCCGTGCGGTCGGCGATGACCTTGATCCGGCTGCGGTCGAGACCGACCGGGCCGAGGAAGCCCGGCGGACAGGCGAACGCCTCGCGGATCTCGGCTTCGTTGGCGAGTCGGAAATCGGCCATGCCCTCCAGCTTGGCGAGCTTCACTTCGTTCAGCATGTGGTCGCCGCGCAG
Source organism: Thiobacillus sp. (assembly GCA_024708885.1). Taxonomy (GTDB): domain Bacteria; phylum Pseudomonadota; class Gammaproteobacteria; order Burkholderiales; family Thiobacillaceae; genus Thiobacillus. Next base: position 29,422 of record JANJXT010000033.1, on the reverse strand, counting down.
CAGCAGGACGACCATGCGCTCGCCGGCCATGCCGGCGACGAGTTTCACCGTGCGTTCGAGCGGGATGCCGAGCAGCGCGGCGACCTCCTCGCAGGTGGTCTGCTTCGGTGTGTCGACCTCGCGCATCGGTTCCGCCGGCGCGGCACGCGGTGTCGCGGGGGCGAGCGCCTCGGCGAGCTCGACGTTGGCGGCGTAGTCGGAATCGGGGCAGTAGGCGATGAGATCCTCGCCGGAATCGGCGAGCACGTGGAACTCGTGCGAGCCCGAGCCGCCGATGGCGCCGGTGTCGGCGGCCACCGCGCGGAAGCTGAGGCCGAGCCGGCTGAAAATCCGCGTGTAGGCGTCGTACATGGTCTGGTAGGTCGCCACCAGGCTGTCACGGCCGGCGTGGAAGGAGTACGCGTCCTTCATCAGGAACTCGCGCGCGCGCATGACGCCGAAGCGGGGGCGGATCTCGTCGCGGAACTTCATCTGGATCTGATAGAAGTTCACCGGCAGCTGGCGGTAGCTCTTGATCTCGCGGCGCGCGACGTCGGTGATGACTTCCTCGTGAGTGGGGCCGAAGCAGAAGTCGCGCTGGTGGCGGTCCTTGATCTTCAGCATCTGCGGCCCGAACACCGCCCAGCGCCCGGTTTCCTGCCACAGCTCGGCCGGCTGCACCGCCGGCATCAGGAGTTCGATTGCGCCGGCACGGTTCATTTCCTCGCGCACCACGGCCTCGACCCGGCGCAGCGCGCGCAGCCCCAGCGGCATCCAGGTGTAGAGCCCCGAGCCCAGGCGCTTGATGAGGCCGGCGCGCAGCATCAGCTTGTGGCTGACGAGCTCGGCTTCGGATGGGGCTTCCTTGGCGGTGGAAATGAAGAAGCGGGTGGCGCGCATGGGGGCAGGGCGAAAACGAAAACGCGCATTTTAGCGTGCGGGCGGATAATCTTCGCGTTGAATCTGAATTCTGCACCACGGAGACACGGAGACACAGAGAGACCCGAAAAACAGGGATTGGCCGTGCCTGCCCTCACGCCCTCATCGGCTGAACCACAAGAAGCATGCAGGCATGTGTTTTTCTCTGGGTGCGCTGAGGCTCTGTGGTTCAACTGCTTTTTTTCAGCTTGGATGGAAGGATGGAACTGCAATGCGCTTGAAGTTGGGCAAACGTCGGGCCGACGACGGCGGGCTCGAAATCGTCGAAGAACGCGGTGTGCGTACCCTGCACCTGGGCAGCCAGGCAATCCAGAGCCGTATGCGCGTTTCCCGGCCGTGGGACCTCGAGCTGGCCTATACCCGCGCCATGATGGGATTCCTGTTGTTCAAGCCCGCGCCGGAGGACGTGCTGATGATCGGGCTGGGGGGCGGCTCGCTCGCCAAGTTCATCCGCCACCAGCGCCCGCAGACGCGCGTCACCGCGGTCGAACTCGACCCGCGCGTGATCGCCACGGCGCGCAGCCATTTCGAACTGCCGCCGGACGACGCCACGCTCGCCGTGGTGGAAGGCGACGGCGCGCTGTACGTGCGCCAGCACCCGGGCAGCGCCGATGTCATCCTGCTCGACGGTTTCGACGCCGGCAACCAGGTCGAGGCGCTGGCGACGCAGACCTTCTATGCCGCCTGCCGTCGCGTCCTGCGTCCGGGCGGCGTGCTGGTGGTCAATCTGTGGGGACGCGATCGTGCGTTCGCCGAATACTTCGCGCGACTGACGCGTGCGTTCGACGGCGAGACCGGCTGGCTGTCGGTGCAGAACAAGACCAACGTCATCGTGTTCGGCTTCACCGAGCCCGGTGCGCCGCAACGGCTCGCCGCCGCGCAGCCGCAGCTGGCCGACCTCGGCAAGCGCTGGGGTCTGGATTTGCGCGGTTTTGCGCGGGACGTCCAGTGGGCGGAGGGTGTGGCGCCGCTGCTGGCGTGATTGTCCAGCTTCAGTTTCCGTGAAAGTGTCCGTTGAAGACAAAGCCCCCTATTGGTAACAGGATGCGTGGAAAAACCAATCAAAACAATGGCTAAAAACCGTATTCCGGGATGGCTGGGTTTGCAATTCGCGGTGGGTGTGAAAGAATGGGGTCAATTGGATTTTATTGATGGTGGCGGCCATGATCGACCGAGAAGGGTACCGCCCGAACGTAGGCATCATCCTGTGCAATACGCGCAACCAGGTGTTCTGGGGCAAGCGCGTCAATCAGCATGCCTGGCAGTTCCCCCAGGGTGGCATCCAGTCGGGGGAAACGCCGGAGCAGGCCATGTTCCGGGAATTGCAGGAAGAAGTCGGGCTGCTGCCCGAGCATGTACGCATCCTCGGGCGCACGCGCGAGTGGCTGCGCTACGACGTGCCCGCGCACTGGACGCGGCGCGACAACCGCGGGCTGTATCGCGGACAGAAGCAGATCTGGTTCCTGTTGCGCCTGACCGGGCGGGATTGCGACGTCTCGCTGCGCGCCAGCGGGCATCCGGAATTCGACGCCTGGCGCTGGAACGAGTACTGGGTTTCGATGGAAGCGGTGGTCGATTTCAAGCGTGAGGTGTACCGGCTGGCGCTGGAGGAACTCGAGCGGTATCTGCACAAGGACGTGCGCTACCTGCGCCAGCGGGCGATCCGCATGTGCGACCGGCGCAATACGCCACGGGACCTGGCACTGAAACCCTGAGGCGTTCTTGAAGGGGCGGGCGATGAAGATCAGACTGTACGCTTCGAACGCACTCACCGCGGGGGCCGCACCCGGACTGCCGCTATGGCAGCTTGCGCCCACCCGCGACAGCAGCGGGTGCCGGCTGACCGATTTCATGATGCTGATCCCGCGCCTGCGCAATCGCAGCGCCTGCGAGATCGAACGCGCTTCGCAGGACATCCAGGCGGTGCTCGCCCTGCACGATGACGTGGTGTTCGCCGACCTCAACCTGCGTCTCAACCTGCTGTGGGTTTCGCTGCGGCCGCGCCAGGGCGCGATCGGCGAACTCGCCGCCGCCATCCGCCTGCGCGTGCCGGAAGCCTTGCTGGTCGCGCATCACAATCCGCTCATGTAACGCCCGGCGGGTCGGCCCCGCCGGGCCAACCGGAGGAATTCGATGATTTCGCCCATCCTGCGTGCCGCCGTCGCTGCGCTAGCGTGCGCCCCGCTGCTGTCTTTTGCCAACGGCACGGCTCCCGCCGCCGCCGTTTCGGCGCCCCCCTTGGCTGCGGTGCCGGCCGCCGATCCGGTTCCGGCGCCGGCTCCGATTACGTCCCCGGTCGTACCGCCCGCGATGAGTGCCGCCGCCGCACCCGACGCGCCAAGTGCGCCGGTGGTTGACGGCTCGCCGGTCACGACCTTCCTCGTCGGGATGCCGCCCGCGGCGCCTTCGGGCTGGATGCCCTGGGTGCCTGTGTACACGGTGCCGGTGTGGCCGGCGCACTGGCCTCTGCCTGTGCCGATTCAGCCGGCCACCGGGCCGGGTGGCGTGGCCTACGTGCTGATGTGGGTGCCGGTGCCGCTGGGGGGTGCGGCGGCGCCCGCAGCCGAGGTTTCGCCGGGTTCTTCCGCGGCGCAGCCTGCGGTGGAGGACGCCGCGCCGACTCCCGCAGCCGAGGCGCCGGGCGCGCAGCCGGTTGACGAAACCGCAGCACCACCCGCATCGGCCGCGCCGGCCGCGCCCACGCCGCCAGCGGCTGACGCGCCCCCAGTCCCGGCGCCGGCCGCGGCCCGGCCGGTCAACGTCGATTATGGCCCGGTCGCACCGACGCCGGTGGTGTACCTCGTACGTCGGAGCCGGCCCCAGGCGCCGGCGCGAGCCCCCGCGAAGGCGACGCCCCCGGCCGCCGCGGCGCCCCGCGCGACGCCTAAACCACGGCTGTGCTGGAGCAACGGCGTCGTCGGACCCTGCCGCTGAACGCGCAGCACGCGCCAAAGCCCTGCCGGCGGCATGGAAAACCGCGTAAAATCTGAAGCTTAGCTGGTCCGGGCTGACAGAATTCGGTAAAATAATAAATTGTCGTTGAACCCTACATCTACTACCGCTGGAGCAAACATGGCCGTTTCCGAACTTCAGGTGCAGACCGCATTGAAAGCCCTGGTCGATCCCAACACGCACAAGGACTACGTCTCGACCAAATCCGCCCGCAACATCAAGATCGACGGCGGTGCCGTCTCGGTCGACATCCTCCTCTCCTACCCGGCGCAGAGCCAGATCGCCGGGATCAAGCAGCGGGTCGAGGACGCCATCAAGGGCATCGAGGGCGTCACCAGCGCCACGGCCAACGTCGATTTCAAGATCGTCTCGCACAGCGTGCAGCGTGGCGTGAAGCTCATCCCCAACGTGAAAAACATCATCGCCGTGGCCTCCGGCAAGGGCGGCGTCGGCAAGTCCACCACCGCGGTCAACCTGGCGCTGGCGCTGGCCGCCGAAGGCGCGCGCGTTGGCATGCTCGACGCCGACATCTATGGCCCCTCGCAGCCGACCATGCTCGGCATCACCGACAAACCCGAATCCACCGACGGCAAGAATCTCGAGCCGCTGATCGGTCACGGCGTCCAGGCGATGTCGATCGGCTTCCTGATCGACGTCGAGACGCCCATGGTGTGGCGCGGCCCGATGGTCACCCAGGCGCTCGAGCAGCTGCTCAACAACACCAACTGGAGCGAACTCGACTACCTGGTGGTCGACCTGCCGCCGGGCACCGGCGACATCCAGCTGACGCTGGCGCAGCGTGTGCCGGTGACCGGCGCGGTGATCGTCACCACGCCGCAGGACATCGCGCTGATCGACGCGCGCAAGGGTCTGAAGATGTTCGAGAAGGTCGGCATTCCCATCATCGGCGTGGTGGAGAACATGAGCCTGCACATCTGCTCGAACTGCGGCCACGAGGAGCGCATCTTCGGTGAAGGCGGCGGCGAGCGCATGTGCAAGGACTACAACGTGGAGTTCCTCGGCGCACTGCCGCTCGACGGCAGCATCCGCCACGACACCGACTCCGGCAAGCCCTCGGTCGTCGCCGACCCCAACGGCCGCGTCACCGAGATCTACAAGCAGATCGCGCGCCGCGTGGCGGTGAAGATCGGCGAGAGCGCGGTCGACCATTCGTCCAAGTTCCCGAGCATCGTCATTTCCAATACCTGATCCGGGTCAGGGGGCAGCGATTGGGATCGGGGTTCGCGGGCAGTGCTTGCCAGGCGGGTTTGTCGTAGAATCCCCTGACTTTCGAACCCTGACCCCTCACCAGCATGGCCATCAAATCCGATAAGTGGATCCGCCGCATGGCGGCCGAACACGGCATGATCGAACCCTTCGAGGCGGGGCAGGTCAAGCAGATCAATGGTCGCGCCATCGTGTCCTACGGCACCTCGAGCTACGGCTACGACGTGCGCTGCGCCGACGAATTCAAGCTCTTCACCGACATCAACACCACCATCGTCGACCCCAAGGCGTTCGACCCGAACTCCTTCGTCGAGGTGAAGGGCGATTCGTGCATCATCCCGCCGAATTCCTTCGCGCTGGCGCGCACGGTGGAATATTTCCGCATTCCTCGCAACGTGCTGACCATCTGCCTGGGCAAGAGCACCTATGCGCGCTGCGGCATCATCGTCAACGTCACGCCGCTGGAACCCGAATGGGAAGGCCACGTGACGCTGGAGTTTTCCAACACCACCCCGCTGCCGGCGCGTATCTACGCCCACGAAGGCGTGGCGCAAATGCTGTTCCTGGAATCCGACGAGGTCTGCGAGACGTCCTACAAGGACCGCGGCGGCAAGTACCAGGGCCAGGTCGGCGTGACCCTGCCGAAAATCTAGTGAGGCGTGATGCGTCAGGCGTCAGGCGTGAAACGCTCCGCGCACACTGAAACGAACGTTGTATCCACGGCCCCGCATGAATAATGCGGGGCGCGCCGTGCGGGCTCTGCTTCTGACGCCTCACGCCTGACACCTCCCCCTCACCCCTTACGGTCTACCCGCCATGCGCTTCCGTTTTCCCGTAGTCATCATCGACGAAGACTTCCGCTCCGAGAACGCTTCGGGCCTGGGTATCCGCACGCTCGCCGCGGCGATCGAGAAGGAAGGCATGGAGGTGCTGGGGGTCACCAACTACGGCGACCTGACCTCGTTCGCCCAGCAGCAGGCCCGCGCGTCCGCGTTCATCCTGTCGATCGACGACGAGGAACTGGCGGGCACGGCCGACGAGGCCGACAAGGCGCTGGAGAAGCTGCGCGCCTTCGTCGAGGAAGTGCGTTTCCGCAATGCCGAAATCCCGATTTTCCTGCATGGCGAGACGCGCACTGCGCGTCACATCCCGAACGACATCCTGCGCGAGCTCAACGGCTTCATTCACATGCTGGAGGACACGCCCGAGTTTCTCGCCCGCTACATCGGGCGTGAGGCGCGCGCCTACCTGGATTCCCTGGTGCCGCCGTTCTTCCGCGCACTCACCCACTACGCCGCCGACGGCTCGTATTCCTGGCACTGTCCCGGCCACTCCGGCGGCGTCGCCTTCCTGAAGTCACCGATCGGCCAGATGTTCCACCAGTTCTTCGGCGAGAACCTGCTGCGCGCCGACGTCTGCAACGCGGTCGACGAGCTCGGCCAGCTGCTCGATCACACCGGGCCGGTGGCGTCGTCCGAGCGCAACGCCGCGCGCATCTTCAACTGCGACCACCTGTTCTTCGTCACCAACGGCACCTCGTCGTCGAACAAGATGGTGTGGCACGCGACCGTCGCGCCCGGCGACATCGTCGTGGTCGACCGCAACTGCCACAAGTCCATCCTGCACGCGATCATCATGTGCGGCGCGATCCCGATCTTCCTCACGCCGACGCGCAACCACTACGGCATCATCGGACCGATTCCGCTCGACGAATTCCGTCCCGAGAACATCCAGAAGAAGATCGCCGCGCATCCGTTTGCCAAGGACGTGAAGCGCAAGCCGCGCATCCTCACCATCACCCAGTCGACCTACGACGGCATTCTCTACAACGTCGATATGATCAAGGAACTGCTCGGCGACTACATCGACACCCTGCATTTCGACGAAGCCTGGCTGCCGCACGCGACCTTCCACGATTTCTACCGCGGCATGCACGCGATCGGCCGCGACCGCCCGCGCGCGAAGGATGCGCTGGTGTTCGCCACGCAGTCGACGCACAAGCTGCTGGCGGGCCTGTCGCAGGCCTCACAGATCCTGGTGCAGGATTCGGAGACGCGCAAGCTCGACTTCCACCGCTTCAACGAAGCCTATCTGATGCACATGTCGACCTCGCCGCAGTACGCCATCATCGCCTCGTGCGACGTCGCGGCGGCGATGATGGAACCGCCCGGGGGCATGGCGCTGGTGGAGGAGTCGATCCGCGAGGCGCTGGATTTCCGGCGCGCCATACGCAAGGTCGACGAGGAGTTCGGCGACTCCTGGTGGTTCAAGGTTTGGGGGCCCGAGAAACTGGCGGAGGAGGGCGTCGGCGACCGCGAGGACTGGATGCTGGGTGCCCGCGAGCGCTGGCACGAGTTCGGCAACGTCGCACCCGGTTTCAACATGCTCGACCCGATCAAGGCCACGGTCATCACGCCGGGGCTGGACATGGACGGGTCCTTCGCCGACTGGGGCATCCCGGCGGCGATCGTCACCAAGTATCTCGCCGAACACGGCGTCATCGTCGAGAAGACCGGACTCTATTCGTTCTTCATCATGTTCACCATCGGCATCACCAAGGGCCGCTGGAACACGCTGGTGACCGCGCTGCAGCAATTCAAGGCCGACTACGACGAGAACCAGCCGCTGTGGCGCGTGCTGCCCGAATTCATCGAGAAGCACCCGCGCTACGAGAAGACCGGGCTGAAGGACCTGTGCGACCAGATCCACGCCATCTACAAGGCCAAGGACGTCGCCCGCCTGACCACCGAGATGTATCTGTCGGAAATGGCGCCGGCGATGAGGCCGGCGGATGCCTTCGCCAAGATGGCGCACCGCGAGATCGAGCGCGTCGAGATCGACAAGCTCGAGGGACGCATCACCGCCATGCTGGTCACGCCCTATCCGCCCGGCATTCCGCTGCTGATTCCGGGCGAGCGCTTCAACGCCACCATCGTGCGCTACCTGCAGTTCACGCGTGAGTTCAACGAGCGCTTCCCGGGCTTCGAGGCCGACGTGCACGGACTGGTCGAGGAAGTCGTCGACGGCCAGGCGCGTTATTACGTCGACTGCGTCGCCTGAGCCCCGGCAAGTCCCGTTCCGGCTTGATTTGCCGGGAAAAGCGCGTATGATTCGCACTCCCCGCTGCGGCGGGGATCGTTTTTCATTGTTGTTTTGAACCTTGCTCCACCGCACCGCAGCGGGGGGCTTACCCGAAAGGAACAAGATGCGGCATTACGAAATCGTATTCATCGTCCATCCCGATCAGAGCGAGCAGGTGCCCGGCATGATCGAGCGCTACAAGGGCAACATCACCAGCCGCGGCGGCAGCATCCATCGCCTGGAAGACTGGGGCCGCCGGCAGATGGCCTACCCGATCCAGAAGGTCCACAAGGCCCACTACGTGCTGATGAACATCGAGTGCGACCAGGAAACCCTGGACGAACTCGAGCATGGCTTCAAGTTCAACGACGCCGTGCTGCGCCATCTCACCATCAAGCGCGACGACGCGGTCACCACGCCGTCACCGATGATGAAGGAAGAGAAGTCGCGCGACGTGCTGGAAGGCGCCAAGGCGGAAGCCCCGGCCGAACAGCCCGCCGCCGCCTGAGTGCGTGAATCGGCTGATCATTAGCGGAGAAATCGCCCGGATCGAACCCCTGCGCTACAGCCCGGCCGGCGTGCCGATTGCCGAAGCGGCAATCCTGCACCGCTCCAGCCAGCGGGTCGCGCAACAGCCCCGCCAGGTGGAGTGCGAACTGACCGTGCAGGCAAGCGGCCCGCTCGCCGCCGAACTCGCCGGACTCGCTGCCGGCCGGCAGGTGAAGCTGGAAGGGGTGCTGAACCGCCGCAGTGTGAACAGCCGACAATTGATCCTGATACTGAACCGAATCGAGAAGGAATAAATCATGGCCCGTCCAGTTGGAAAAGCCGGTGGAAAATTCGCCGGCAAGCGCCGCGACAGCGGCAACCGCGGTCTCTTCAAGCGCCGCAAGTTCTGTCGCTTCACCGCCGAGAAGGTGGTTGAGGTCGACTACAAGGACGTCGAGGTGCTGAAGGAATTCATCGCCGAAAACGGCCGCATCATCCCGGCACGCATCACCGGCACCAAGTCGCACTACCAGCGCCAGTTGTCGACCGCCATCAAGCGCGCGCGCTTCCTGGCGCTGATGCCCTACACCGACCTGCATTGAGGAGACGACCATGCAAGTGATTCTGATCGACAAGGTCGTCAACCTGGGTGAGCTGGGCGACGTGGTCAAGGTGAAGGACGGCTACGCCCGCAACTTCCTCATTCCCAGCGGCCGTGCGCGTCGCGCCACGCAGGCCAATCTCGAGGCGTTCGCCGCACAGAAGGCCGAACTCGAGCGCCTCGCCGCCGAGAAACTGGCGGACGCGCAGGCGCGCGCCGCCAGGCTGGAGGGCGCCAGCGTGAGAATCGGCCAGAAGGCCGGCGTCGATGGGCGCCTGTTCGGATCGGTCACCAACGCCGACATCGCCGACGCGCTGAAGGCACAGGGGCACGAGGTCGCGAAGGCCGACGTGCGCATGCCTGAAGGGCCGTTCAAGGCGGTTGGCGAATATTCGCTGGTGCTGGGACTGCACCACGACGTCACCGCCAACATCACGGTCGTGGTGGTCGGCGAGGACTGATCCCGCCCCGCCTCCGGCAAAAAGGGAGCCCGCGCGGCTCCTTTTTTGTCCCTGTTTGTCCACGTGTTTTCCACAGCTTTGTCCCTTGGTCCGGGGTGGGGGGAAGACTAGAATCCCGCCATGGCCGCCATCCATCCGCTGAATCTCCAGTCCGATCCGCAGCTCGCGCAGATGCGCTTGCCGCCGCACTCGCTCGAAGCCGAGCAGGCGGTGCTGGGCGGTCTGCTGCTCGATAACAGCGCCTGGGACCGTATCGGCGACGTCATTTCCGAGGCCGATTTCTATCGCCAGGACCACCGCCAGATCCTGCGCGCCATCGTGCGGCAGATCGCCGAGAACCGCCCGGCGGATGCGGTGACCGTGGCCGAGGCGCTGCAGTCGCTGGGGGAACTGGAAAGCATCGGCGGGCTCGCCTACATCGTCGCGCTGGCGAGCAATACACCGTCGGCCGCGAATATCCGCCGCTACGCCGAGATCGTGCGCGAGCGCTCGGTGATGCGCCGCCTGGTCGAAGTCGCCACCGGGATTGCCGACAGCGCCTATGCGCCGGCGGGCAAGAGCGCCCAGCAGCTGCTCGACGAGGCCGAGGCCAAGGTGTTCGAGATCGCCGAATCGGGGAGCCGCGGCCAGGCCGGCTTCACCGAGATCAAGCCGCTCCTGAAGGAAGTCGTCGAGCGCATCGACGAGCTCTATCATCGCGACAACGATTCCGGCGTCACCGGCGTGCCGACCGGCTTTCACGACCTCGACCAGAAGACTTCGGGGCTGCAGCCGGGCGACCTCATCATCGTCGCCGGGCGGCCGTCGATGGGCAAAACCGCGTTCTCGATCAACATCGGCGAGAACGTCGCGCTCGACACCGGCCTGCCGGTGGCGGTGTTCTCCATGGAAATGGGCGGCGCCCAGCTGGTGATGCGCATGATCGGCTCGGTCGGCAAGCTCGACCAGCACCGCCTGCGCACCGGCAAATTGGGCGAGGACGACTGGCAACGCCTCACCTACGCGCTTGGCAAGCTCAACGAGGCGCCGGTGTTCATCGACGAGTCGCCGGGCCTCAACGTGCTCGAACTGCGCGCGCGGGCGCGGCGCCTGATGCGTCAGTGCGGCAAGCTCGGCCTCATCATCATCGACTACCTGCAGCTGATGTCGGCGTCGAGTTCCGGAGAAAACCGCGCCACCGAGATTTCGGAGATTTCGCGCGCGCTGAAGGCGCTGGCGAAGGAGCTGCACGTGCCGGTGATCGCGCTGTCGCAGTTGAACCGCGGCCTGGAACAGCGCCCCAACAAGCGCCCGGTGATGTCCGACCTGCGCGAATCGGGGGCCATCGAACAGGACGCCGACGTCATCCTGTTCATCTATCGCGACGAGGTCTACAACCCCGACAGCCAGGACAAGGGTACGGCCGAGATCATCATTGGCAAGCAGCGCAACGGCCCCATCGGCAGCGTGCGGCTGGCTTTCCTCGGCGAATACACACGCTTCGAGTCGCTGGCGCAGCCCGGCGCGTACTGAGCCCCATGCGCCCCATCAAGGCAGAGATTTCCCTCGGCGCGATGGCGCACAACCTGCGCGTGGCGCGCGCGCACGCGCATGGCGCGCGGGTGTTCGCGGTGGTCAAGGCCAATGCCTATGGCCACGGCCTGTCGCGCGCGCGGCGCGCCTTCACAGCGGCCGACGGCTTTGCGGTGCTGACGCTGGAGGAGGCGGCGAACCTGCGCCTGATGGGGGTCGAGCAGCCCATCATGTTGCTGGAGGGCCTGTTCGGCGCGGACGAGATTGCCACGTGCGCCGAACTCGATCTGTGGCCGGTGCTGCATCAAGCGGCCCAGCTCGACTGGCTGGAACGCGCGCCGCCGGCGCGGCCGCTGCAGGTGTTCCTGAAATTCGACAGCGGCATGCATCGCCTCGGCATGCCGCTTGCCGGGCATGCCGCGATCGTTGCGCGCGTGCGCGGCATGGCAGGGGTAGCCGGGATTACCCTGATGACGCATTTTGCGCAGGCCGACGAGGCCGCAGGCGTCGACTGGCAGCTGCGGCCCTTTCTCGATGTGGCAGACCGCTACGGCTTGCCGTGGTCCGGCGCCAACTCCGCGGCGCTGCTGCGCCATCCCCAGGCCTGCGGCGCCTGGGTGCGCCCCGGCCTGATGCTCTATGGCGCGTCGCCGTTCGCGGACGCGAGCGCCGACGCGCTCGGATTGAAGCCGGCCATGACTCTGAAATCCGAGATCATCGGCGTGCAGAACCTGCGCGCGGGCGAGGGGGTGGGCTACGGCCAGTTGTTCCGCGCGGAGCGGCCGATGCGCGTGGGCGTCGTCGCCTGCGGCTATGCCGACGGCTATCCGCGCCACGCGCCCACCGGCACGCCGGTCGCGGTCGGCGGCGGCGCCAGCCGCACACTTGGGCGTGTGTCCATGGACATGCTGTGCGTCGACCTCGACGGCCTGCCCGATGCGGGCATCGGCGCTCCGGTCGAACTGTGGGGCGCGCACGTGCCGGTCGAGGCGGTCGCGACCGCAGCGGCTACCGTCAGCTACGAACTCCTGTGCGCGCTGGCGCCGCGCGTGCAGGTCGAGGAAGTCGAATAGAAGCGGGCGCGCGAAAACTGACTATAATTTTTGCCGTACATGACAACACCCAAAGGAGGCAAGCATGAAATCCCTTGTCCAGGCCCTGGTGATCGGGCTGTTTCTGACCCAGGCGGCCAACCCGGTGTACGCCGGCCTGTTCGACTTCAAGCTCGGTGGCGACAAGAAGGAAGAAGGCCAGGCGTCCGGTTCTGCCGGCCCTGACGGCGCACAGGGCGAAGCCAAGGAACTGGAAAAGTGCGACAAGCCCTACGGTACGCTCGCGGTGGTCGAGCCGCAGGACGCGGTGATCTCGCACCTCTTGCAGTACGGCCTGCAGTCGCCGACCGGCCTCATTCGCATGATGGTGCAGCAATCCAACTGCTTCGTGCTGGTCGAGCGTGGCCGCGCGATGCAGAACCTGATGCAGGAAAGACAGCTTGCCGAGTCCGGCGAGCTGCGACGCGGCTCGAACATGGGCAAGGGCCAGATGGTCACGGCCGACTACGTGCTGACACCGGACGCCGTGTTTTCCAGCAAGGATTCCGGCGGCATCGGCGGCGCGCTCGGCGGCCTGGGCGTGTTCGGCGCGGTGGCGGGTCTGGTCGCGGCCGGCCTCAAGTTCAAATCGGCGCAGACCACCATGATGCTTGCGGATTCACGGACCTCGCTGCAGATCGCCTCGGCGACCGGCAATGCGGAAAAGACCGACTGGAGCATCGGTGGCCTGCTGGTGGGCGGCGGCGCGGCGGGGGCCCTGGGGGCCTACACCAACACGCCCGAAGGCAAGGTGATCGCGGCGAGCTACCTCGACAACTGGAACAATATCGTGCGCTCGATCCGCAACAACCCGGACCTGGCGCGTCAGGACATCAACCTGAAGGGCGCGTCCGGCAAACCGACCAAGGCGGGACTGGTGCTGGAGGAGGGCGATGTCGTGACCGGCAAGATCGCCGGCCTCAGGATTTACGCGCAGCCCAACAAGACGTCCAAGGTGGTCGCCACCATCGCGCGTGACGAGGAGGTGATCTACACCGGCCAGGACCAGGGTGCGTTCATTCATGTCCAGGGGCAGGGCGGCGAAGGCTGGGTCGAGAAGATCATGGTGAGGAAATAGACGGTCCGAGGCACGAAAAAACCGGGGCATGCCCCGGTTTTTTCGTGCGTGCGCGTGGGTCAGTCGGGCAGTGCGTAGGGGAGCGGCTTGATGGCGAGCGGCGCGCCGTCGGCGGCCTTCAGATGCAGCGTGTGCGCGGTGGCGCTGTCCATGCGCGCCACCGCCAGCACGTCGAAACCGCCGTCGGGCGCGGGCGCGGCGTTGACCACGGTGCCGCTGGCCTGCCCTTCGTGGTCGGCGCTGTAAAGGTGATCGCCGGGTGCGGCCTCGGCATCGACGTGGGCGAGGAACATGCGCCGTTTCATCTTGCCGAGATACTGGCTGCGCGCGACGATTTCCTGCCCGGTGTAGCAGCCCTTCTGGAAGCTCACGCCGCCGATGATTTCGAGATTGACCATCTGCGGCACGAATTCTTCCTGGGTGGCGGCGACGATCATTGGAATGCCGGCATTCAGACGCAGCCAGTCCCACACCGGGGCGCCGACCGGGGTGGCGCTGGCGCGCAACGCCTGCCACACGGCGGCAGCGTGCTCCGGCGCCAGCGACAGCACGTATTTGTCCATGCCGACGCGTACCACCACGCCGGCGTCACCCGTGGCCGTGCGCAGGGGCGTGTCGGGCAGCACGCCCATGGCACGCTGTACCGCATCGGTCGCGGCGGGCCCCGCAATCACCAGTCGCACGCTCTCGTCGCTGGCATCGCGCCCGCGTGTCTTGGTGCGCAGCACGAACATCGACAGGCGCTTCAGTACCGCTGCGGCAATGTCGCCGGACAGTTGCAGGCAATAATCCTCGCCGTGGCGCCACATGAGAAAATTGCCGAGCAGGCGGCCTTTGGGACTGCAATAGCCGCTCCATTGCGCGGTGTCGGCGTGCAGTGCCTGCACGTCGTTGGTGAGCTGGCCCTGCAGGAAACCCGCAGTTTCTTCGCCGCGGAACGCGAGCACGCCGAGTTGCGACAGATCGGCGACAATGGTGCCGGTGGCAGCGGCCGCGCGCTCGGCAGCCGGGTCACCGAAGTGACGCACACTGCCGTTTTCGATGGCGGCGCCTTGGGCAAGCAGAAAATCTTTCCAGGATTCGATCACGATGCGGTCCGTTCGTCATGTTCATGTCACAGATCCGGAAAGTGTACACGCGCGTGCATGAAATCGAGCTGAAACCCTCGCGGCTGTTGGGGCTGTTGCTGGCCGCCATGGCCGGGCTTGCCGCGCTGGCGCTGCTGAGGGCGGCGCTGCCGGATGTCGCGCGCTGGGGAACGGCGGCGGCGGTTGTTGCGCTGGCCGGGTGGGGCGCATGGCGCAGCCGGCCGCGGGTGCGTGTGCGGCGCCTGGACGACGGCCGCGTGCAGGTCGCCGATGCGGCCGGTGAATGGTCCGACCTCGAGGTGCTGGGCGATAGCTTCGTCTCGCCCCTGCTGATCGTGCTGTGCTACCGGGTCGGGGGTGGGCCGGCACACCGACTGGTGCTGCTGCCCGACAGCACCGACGCCGAAGCCTTGCGTCGGCTCAGGGTGTCGCTGCGCTGGCCAGCCCGCACACGCTCGGACACACGGTTCCCGGACGCGGGTTGAGCACGGTGTTGCCGGCAATCGGCAGCGTTTCCGGGTAGTCGCGGCTGTAGTGCAGGCCGCGGCTCTCATGGCGCAGTTGCGCGCAGCGCACGATGAGGTCGGCGCTTTGCACCAGGTTGCGCAGCTCGATGAGGTCGTTGGTGACGCGGAAATTGCGGTAGAACTCGTCGATCTCGTCGTGCAGCAGGCGGATGCGGTGCGCCGCGCGCGCCAGGCGCTTGTTGGTGCGCACGATGCCGACATAGTCCCACATGAAGCGCCGCAGCTCGTCCCAGTTGTGCGAGATGACCACTTCCTCGTCGGCATCGGTGACGCGCGAGGCGTCCCACGCCGGCAGGGGCAGCGCCGGTGCCGGCGGGGTGGCGAGGATGTCGGCCGCGGCGGCGTGGCCGAACACCAGGCATTCGAGGAGCGAGTTCGACGCCAGGCGGTTGGCGCCGTGCAGGCCGGTGAACGTCACCTCGCCGACCGCGTAGAGATTGCACAGATCGGTGCGGGCCTGGTGGTCGGTGACTGCGCCGCCGCAGGTGTAGTGGGCGGCGGGCACCACGGGGATCGGCTGGCGCGTGATGTCGATGCCGAGTTCGAGGCAGCGGCGGTGGATGGTCGGGAAGTGCTCGCGCACGAATTCGGCCGGCTTGTGGCTGATGTCGAGATAGACGCAGTCCAGGCCGCGCTTCTTCATTTCGAAGTCGATGGCACGCGCCACGATGTCGCGCGGCGCAAGCTCGGCGCGGGCGTCGTGCTCGTGCATGAAGCGGCTGCCGTCGGGCAACAGGAGGTGGCCGCCCTCGCCGCGCACCGCCTCGCTGATGAGGAAGGACTTGGCGTGCGGGTGGTACAGGCAGGTCGGGTGGAATTGCACGAATTCGAGGTTGGCGACGCGGCAGCCGGCGCGCCAGGCCATGGCAATGCCGTCGCCGGTCGCCGTGTCGGGGTTCGTGGTGTAGAGATAGACCTTGCCCGCGCCGCCGGTGGCGAGCACGGTATGGCCAGCGGCGAAGGTCTCGACCTCGCCGCTGCCCTTGTTCAGTGCGTAGGCGCCGTGAATCCGGTGTTCCTCGCCGCCGGCACGCTTGCCGGAAATAAGGTCGATGGCGACGTGCTGCTCGAAGGTCTCGATGTTGGGGTGGGCACGCACGCGATCAAGCAGGCTCATCTGCACCGCGTGGCCGGTGGCGTCTGCCGCATGCACCACGCGCCGCCTGGAGTGTCCGCCCTCGCGCGCCAGGTGCAGGCGGCTGGGGATCTCCGGGTCTGGGGTGAAGGCGACGCCGTTCTCCCGTAACCACGCGATCATCGCGCCCGCCTCGCTGGCGACCAGGCGCGTCACGGTCTCGTCGCACAGCCCCGCGCCGGCGATGAGGGTGTCGCGCACATGCGCCTCGACCGAGTCGCCGCTGTCGAGCGCGGCAGCGATGCCGCCCTGCGCCCAGTCGCTGGCCCCGTCGGTCATCTGCCGCTTGGTGACAATGGCGATGCGACGCTGGTCGGCCAGCCGCAGGGCGGTGGTCAGGGCGGCCAGTCCGCTGCCGAGAATGAGAACGTCGTGTCGATGCATTTGATGGAAAATGATAGCAGGCTTGGCGGGTGGGCGAATAAGCTTGATGGCGGTGAACTTTTCTTTGCCGCTTCGCTCATATGGGGCAGAAGCTGCGGTCACGTATACTTCTGCCTCAATACATAAGCTGCAGGGAGTCATGTCGGACCGCGAAGTGGATCAGGTGTTGGTCGAACGCGCCCAGCGCGGCGACAAGCGTGCCTTCGAGCTGCTGGTGAACAAGTACCACCGCAAGCTCGGCCGCCTGCTGTCGCGCATGGTGCGGGATGCCGCGGAGGTGGAAGACATCACTCAGGAAGCTTTCATCAAGGCGTACCGGGCGCTGCCGGGGTTTCGCGGCGAGAGCGCCTTCTACACCTGGCTGTATCGCATCGCCGTCAACACCGCGAAAAACTACCTGGTGGCGCACAAGCGGCAGCCGGTATCGAGCGATGTGCTGGCAGAAGACGCGGAGAACTTCGAGGACGGCGCGCTGTTGCGCGACATCGCGACTCCGGATGCGGAACTCCAGACCAAACAGATCGCCCAAGCAGTGAACGAGGCCGTCGAGGCCTTGCCCGAGGAACTGAGGACGGCCATCACGCTGCGCGAAATCGAAGGCATGAGCTACGAGGAAATCGCACAGATGATGGAGTGTCCGATCGGCACCGTGCGTTCGCGCATCTTCCGCGCGCGCGAGGCCATTGCAGAGAAGATCCGCCCGATGTTGGGCACCAGTCAGGACAAGAGGTGGTAAGCATGTCAGCATTGCGCAAACCCGTTTCCCCCGCACAGACCCATCCACAGGAAGCGGACCTGCGGACATCGATTTCGGCGGCCCTTGATGGTGAAGCCGTCGACGCCGAAATCGATGCCTGCCTTGCGGCAATGAAAGGCGACGCCGATCTGCGCAGACACTGGTCGGATTATCATCTGGTCGGCGACCTGATGCGGGGTGTCGTGCCGGCTTCGGACGATTTCATGGCGGCGTTTTCGGCGCGGCTTGCCGCCGAGCCGACCGTGCTGGCGCCGCGCCGCAGCGTGTGGCCGCAGCGTCTGGCGGTCGCCTCCTTTGCCGGGCTTGCGGCATGGGGCGCACTGTCCCTGAATGGCCTGCTGAACGGCGGCGAAGTGCCTGCGCCGATGGCGGCTGCGCCTGCACCCGAGCCTGTGACGCCGACACTCGTGCGCGATGACGCGCAGCTTGCTCCCTATCTGGTTGCGCACCAGGAATTCGCGCCGATGGCGGTGGCCTCGCCCTATCAGCGCGTCGTCGCAGTCGTTGCGGAGCCACGCTGATGCGGCAGGCAGTGCGTGTCGCGCAGCCCGGCTGGCTGGCTGTATGGGTGCTGGCCCTGCTCGCCTGCGCGTCGGGTACGGTGCGGGCGGAAACGGCAGTGGACTGGCTCAACCGCGCCGCGACCTCGGCACGGCAGCTGAATTACAGCGGCGTCTATGTCTATCATCACGGCGAGCACGTCGAGGTGCTGCGGGTGCTGCATCGCAGCGACCCCGGCGGCGAGCAGGAGAAGGTCGAGGTGCTCGACGGTACGCCACGCCAGTTCCTGCGTATCAACAATGACGTCTATTGCCACATGCCCGACGGCAAGCACGTGCGCCTGGAGCGCAACGCCGTGCGGCGCTTCTTCCCCGCCCTGCTGCCGGAGCAGCCGGGGAAGCTGGAAGAGTTCTACGACATCAAGCTTGGCGGCAGCGAGCGCGTCGCCGGCCGCGTATGCCAGGTGGTCATGCTGGAGCCGCGCGATGCGTATCGTCATACCTATCAGCTCTGGCTCGACAAACAGACCGGTCTGCCGCTGAAGACGCGCAGCGTCAACGACAATGGCGGCGTGGTGTCGATGTTCGTGTTCTCCGAAATCCAGATCGGCAAGGCGCCCGATGCGCGGCTGTTCCGCAACGACATGACCGGCAAGCGCATCCAGCAGGCGAGCCTCGACAAGCCCGGCGGGCTTGCCTGGGAGGTGGCGCCGCCGCCGGGCTACGTGCGCGTGCAGGAGGCGCTACGGCCGCTGCCGGGGAAGAAGTCGCCGGTCACCCACATGGTGTTTTCCGACGGACTGAGTGTGCTGTCGATGTTTGTCGAACCGATCGACCCGCAGGCCCAGGCCATGCAGGGACTGTCGGCCGAAGGGGCGATCGGCGTCTATGCGCGTCAGGTCGACGGCCACGCGGTGACGGTGCTGGGCGAGGTGCCGAGCCAGGCACTGATCGAAACCGGCAACTCGGTCAGGCGGAAGTAGAACCATGGTGGAGCAGACGGCCGTTGTCGTGCGCGCCGAATCCGCGGGCGTATGGGTCGAAGCCGTGGAGCCCTCGTCCGGTTGCGGCGCCTGCGATGGCCGGGGGTGCGGTTCGCGCCGGCTGGCAGAAATGTTTCAGCGCGGTGCCCGTCATTTTCAGGTCGACAGCGAGCTCGCCTTGCGCGTGGGCGACCGTGTGATCGTCGGTATTGCCGATGGCAGCGTGCTGCGTAGCGCCGGACGTGCCTACGGTGTGCCGCTGGCCGGCATGCTGGCTGGCGCGCTGCTCGCGCAGGCAGTCTGGCCCGGCGATGCCTCGGCGGTGGCAGGCCTCGCGGCCGGTGGCGTGGCCGGCGTGCTGGGCTCGCGCGGTGTCACGGTCGCGCGTCCGCGTGTGCTGCGGCACGAATCCGAATCAGGCACCGTGATGAAGAAAGGACAATCATGTTCAAGACACTGATGATGGCGTCAGCACTGGTGTTCACCCTGGCGGCGCCAGTGCATGCCAAGGAAGTGGTGGACGTCGCCGACCTGGTGGACAAGCATGGGCCGGCGGTGGTCAACATCAGCACCACCAAGCTCGTCAAGAAGAACGGCGAGGGCTTTCCGTTCGCGCTGCCGGACGACGAGGAGATGCAGGATTTCTTCCGCCGCTTTTTCCCCCGTGGCGGGCCGCACGGTCCGCTGCAGGAGATGCCGACGCGTGGCGCGGGTTCCGGATTCGTCGTCAGTAACGACGGCTACATCCTGACCAACGCGCACGTGGTGCGCAACGCGGACGAAGTCGAGGTCAAGCTGATCGACAAGCGCAAGTTCACCGCCAAGGTGGTCGGCACCGACAGTCGCACCGACATCGCGGTGCTGAAGATTCCGGCGGGCAACCTGCCTACGGTGAAGCTCGGCGATCCGGCGAAGCTGCGTGTCGGCGAGGCGGTGGCGGCGATCGGTTCGCCGTTCGGCTTCGAAAACTCGGTCACCGCCGGCATCGTGTCGGCCAAGGGGCGGACCCTGCCGTCGGAGAGTTACGTGCCTTACATCCAGACCGACGTGCCGATCAACCCGGGCAATTCCGGCGGGCCCTTGTTCAACATGAAGGGTGAAGTCGTCGGCGTCAATTCGCAGATATACAGCCGTTCCGGCGGTTATCAGGGGGTGTCGTTCGCGATTCCGATCGACATTGCGATGGAGGTCGCCGAGCAGTTGAAGGGCGGCGGCAAGGTGTCGCGCGGCTGGCTCGGCGTGGTCATCCAGGAAGTCACGGCGGATCTCGCCGATTCGTTCGGCCTCGACCGCCCGCGCGGCGCGCTGGTGGCCCAGGTCCAGGAGGACAGCCCCGCCGAGCGTGCCGGGCTGCAGGCGTCCGACGTGATTCTTGGTTTCAACGGCAAGGTGATCGAGAATTCCGGGGACCTGCCGCGCCTGGTCGGCATGGCCAAGCCGGGCACGAAGATTCCGCTGGATGTGTGGCGCAAGGGCAAGACGCAGACGCTGTCGGTGGCCCTGGGTGAACTGCCGGCTGAGGAAGACGCCGCCACCAAGAGTTCGCGCAGCTATTCGCGCGGGGGGCTTGCCCTCTCGGAGCTCAGCGCGGACCAGCGGCGCGAGCTCAAGCTCGATCATGGCCTGCTGGTGGAAAGCGTGACCGGCGATGCGGCGCGCGCGGGCATCCGCGTGGGCGACGTCATCCTGGCCGTGAACAACGGCAAGGTCGCGACCGTGGACGCCTTCCGCAAGGCGATTGCCGGGGTGTCCAAGGGCAAGAGCGCCGCGATCCTGGTGCGGCGCGGTGACGGCTCGCTGTATATTCCCCTGAAGATGTCCGGTGAGTGAGTTGCTGACACTGTACACGCGGACCGGCTGCCCCCTGTGCGAGGAAATGGAGGGCGCGGTCCGCAGGCTGCTCGACGGCAGCGGCCACACCCTGGCGCCGGTTGACGTCGATGCGGATGCGGATCTGCGGGGGCGCTTTGGCTGGGACGTGCCTTTGCTGTTTCACGGCAGCAACGAAATCTGCCGCCACCATTTCGACCCGTTTGCCGTGCAGGCGTGGCTGCGCGGTCAGAGCCAGACGGCTTGAGCCTGGAAACGCGCAGCGTCGATGCGTCGAGCTGCCGTTTCCGGGTTAAATCCGATAAAATCCGCAGGTTAACGCCTCCCTAGACCGGGCACGGAAACGTGCCCGTTTTGTTGTGTCGCAGAACCTGATCCGCAATTTTTCCATCATCGCCCACATCGACCACGGCAAGTCGACGCTCGCCGACCGTCTGATCCAGTACTGCGGCGGCCTGACCGAGCGCGAGATGGAGGCGCAGGTACTCGACTCCATGGACCTGGAGAAGGAGCGCGGCATCACCATCAAGGCGCAGACCGCCGCGCTGAGCTACAAGGCGCAGGACGGCAACACCTATCGCCTCAACCTGATCGATACGCCCGGCCACGTCGATTTCTCCTACGAAGTCAGCCGTTCGCTGTCGGCCTGCGAGGGCGCGCTGCTGGTGGTCGACGCCTCGCAGGGCGTCGAGGCGCAGACCGTGGCCAACTGCTATACGGCGATCGACCTCGGCGTCGAGGTGATCCCGGTACTGAACAAGATCGACCTGCCGGCGGCCGACCCCGACCGCGTGGCCGAGGAGATCGAGGACATCGTCGGACTTGACGCCAGCGACGCGGTGCGTGCATCGGCCAAGACCGGCCTTGGCATCCCGGAAATTCTCGAAGTGGTGGTGAAACAGGTGCCGCCGCCGCGCGGCGACGAGCGCGCGCCGCTGAAGGCGCTGATCATCGATTCCTGGTTCGACAGTTACGTCGGCGTCGTCATGCTGGTGCGCGTGGTCGACGGCGTGCTGCGCCCGAAGGACAAGATCCGTTTCATGGCGACCGGGGCACAGCACCTGACCGAGCATGTCGGCGTGTTCACCCCGAAGTCCGTCGATCGCGAGCGACTGTCGGCGGGCGAGGTCGGCTTCGTCATTGCAGGCATCAAGGAGCTGAAGTCGGCGCAGGTGGGCGACACCATCACCCTGGTCGACAGTCCGGCCGCCAAGCCCTTGCCGGGCTTCAAGAAGGTGCAGTCGCAGGTCTTCGCCGGCCTCTATCCGGTCGAATCGCACGACTTCGAGGCGCTGCGGGACGCCCTGACCAAGCTGCAGCTCAACGACGCGGCACTGCAGTTCGAGCCGGAAGTGAGCCAGGCCTTGGGATTTGGCTTCCGCTGCGGCTTCCTCGGCCTCCTGCACATGGACATCGTGCAGGAACGGCTGGAGCGCGAATACGACATGGACCTCATCACCACCGCGCCGACGGTGGTGTACGAGGTGGTGCTGAAGGACGGCACCACGATCAACGTCGAGAACCCCTCCAAGCTGCCAGAATCTTCAAAAATCGAAGAGATCCGCGAACCGATCATCACCGCGACGATCTTCGTGCCGGAGGAATTCGTCGGCAACGTCATCACCCTGTGCAACCAGAAGCGCGGCGTGCAGATCGACATGCAATACCACGGCAGGCAGGTCATGCTGCGCTACGACCTGCCGATGAACGAAGTGGTGATGGACTTCTTCGACAAGCTGAAGTCGACCAGTCGCGGCTACGCCTCGCTCGATTACGAATTCAAGGAGTTCCGCCCCGGCGATCTGGTCAAGCTCGACATCCTCGTCAACAACGAGAAGGTCGACGCACTGTCGCTGATCGTGCACCGCGCCACCAGCGTGTACCGCGGGCGCGAGCTCGCCTCCAAGATGCGCGAGCTGATTCCGCGCCAGATGTTCGACGTTGCGGTGCAGGCGGCGATCGGCGCCAACATCATCGCGCGCGAAAACGTCAAGGCGATGCGCAAGAACGTGCTGGCCAAGTGCTACGGCGGCGACATCACGCGCAAAAAGAAGCTGCTGGAAAAGCAGAAGGCCGGCAAGCGCCGCATGAAGCAGGTCGGCAACGTTGAAATTCCGCAGGAAGCCTTCCTCGCGATCCTCCAGGTCTCGGACAAATAAGCATCATGAACTTCGCCCTCATCCTGTTCATCGCCCTGGTCGCCACCGGCGGCGTCTGGCTGCTCGACGTGCTGCTGTTCAAGCGCCGCCGCGCTCCGGATGCGCGTGAGCCGATGCTGGTCGAGTACGCGCGCAGCTTCTTCCCGGTCATCCTCATCGTGTTCGGCCTGCGTTCCTTCCTCGTCGAACCGTTCAAGATTCCGTCCGGCTCGATGATGCCGACACTGCTGATCGGCGATTTCATCCTGGTCAACAAGTACACCTACGGCATCCGTCTGCCGGTGATCAACCGGAAGGTCGTGCAGTTGAACGATCCGCAGCACGGCGATGTCGTCGTGTTCCGCTATCCGGCCGACCCCAGCCTCGACTACATCAAGCGGGTGATCGGCGTGCCGGGGGATCGGGTCGAATACCGTGACAAGCAGTTGAGCATCAACGGCAAGGCGGTGGCGGCGCAGCACGCCGGCACCTACAGTTACGTCGGCAACGGGCTGAACTACGTGACCGCGATGGTGTACGAGGAATCGCTCAATGAACATGGCCACACCATGATGACCGAACCGGGGAAGCCGTCACTGTTTCCGCCCCAGGTGATGGACTTCCCCTTCCGCGAGAACTGCTCCTACAATGCTGACGGTGAGGGGTTTGCGTGTACGGTTCCGGCCGGGCAGTATTTCGTCATGGGCGACAACCGCGATGCCAGCAACGACAGCCGCTACTGGGGGTTCGTTCCGGATCGGAACATCGTGGGCAAGGCCTTCTTCATCTGGATGAATTTCGACGAGTTCGGTCGCATTGGCACCCGCATACGATAAGGAGACAGCATGAAGAATTTTTCGACCCCGAGCGTCCGGCGGCAGCATGGGCTTTCCATGATCGGCTTTTTGCTGGCGGCGGCGCTGGCGGTGATGGCGGCGATGGTGGCGATGAAGCTGGTGCCGGCCTATATCGAGTTCTTTTCGGTGAAGAAGATTCTCGTCTCGATGGGACAGGAATCGGATTTCCGCAGCAAGAGCAATGCTGACATCCGTTCCGACTTCTCCCGCAGAACCGCCGCGGACTATGTATCCGTGGTGAAAGCCGATGACCTCATGATCGACCGCAGTTCCGGTATTCCGGTCGTTTCGGCGGATTACGAATTCCGCGCCAAGCTGATCGCCAACGTGAGCCTGGTCATCGATTTCAGCGCCAGTTCCGACCCGACCGCCGCGTCGCGCCAGATTGAGTAATCCTCTCATGATCCAGCGCCTGCAGCAGGCGCTGGGCTATACGTTCAACCGCCCGGAACTGCTGCTGCAGGCGTTGACGCATCGCAGTTTTGGCGCTGGCAACAACGAGCGGCTCGAATTCCTCGGCGACTCGGTGCTCAACTGCGCGGTGGCGCGCGCGCTGTACGAGGCGTTCCCCGACTTGCCCGAGGGCAGCCTGTCGCGCCTGCGTGCCAATCTGGTGCGGCAGGAGACCCTCGCCGACATCGCGGTTGCCCTGAGGCTCGGCGACAGCCTGCGGATGGGCGAGGGCGAACTCAAAAGCGGCGGCTTCCGGCGGCCGTCGATTCTCGCCGACGCGCTCGAATCGCTGGTCGGTGCCGTCTTTATCGAAGCGGGATTCGATGCCGCGCAGCGCGTGGTGCGCGGCCTGTTCGATCCGCTGGTCGCGCGGATCGACCCGCGTGCCTCCGGCAAGGATGCCAAGACCCAACTGCAGGAGCTGCTGCAGTCGCGCCACCTGTCGTTGCCCGCGTATCAGCTCGTCGGCACCGAAGGTGAGGCGCACGACCAGTTCTTCACCGTCGAGTGCGTACTCGCCAAGCCCGCGCTGGTTACCCGCGGCACGGGCAAGAGCCGCCGCGCCGCCGAACAGGAGGCCGCGCGGCAGGCGTGCGTGGCGCTGCAAAAATGAGCGGCTCTGCCCAGACGTTCCGCTGCGGCCTCGTCGCCATCGTCGGGCGGCCCAACGTCGGCAAGTCGACCCTGCTCAACCGGCTGGTGGGGCAGAAAATCAGCATTACCTCGAAGAAGGCGCAGACCACGCGCCACCGCGTGACGGGCATCCATACCACCGACACCGCCCAGTTCGTCTTCATCGACACGCCGGGTTTCCAGACCCGCCATGCCGGCACCATGAATCGCGCGATGAACCGGCGTGTGCGCGAGACGCTGTCCGATACCGACGTGGTGATGATGCTGGTCGAGGCAGGCCGGCTGACGCGCGAGGACCGCCAGGTGATCGAGCTGCTGCCGGCCGACCGGCCGCTCATCCTGGTCGTCAACAAGATCGACCGGGCGAAGGACCGCGCTGCCTTGATGGCCTACCTGCAGGACGTCGCCGGTGCGCATGCCTTCACCGAGATCGTTCCGGTGTCGGCGAAGAACGCCGGCAATCTCGACGAGCTGCTGAAGACGCTGGAAAAACACCTGCCCGAGAACCCGCCGCTGTTCGGCCCGGACGATGTCACCGATCAGACCGAACGGCAACTCGCTGCCGAACTCGTGCGCGAGAAGGTGTTTCGCCTGTGCGGCGAGGAGATTCCCTACGCGGTCGCCGTTACCATCGACAAGTTCGAGGAAGTCGGCAATCTGCGCCGTATCTACGCCACCATCCTCGTCGACCGCGACAGCCACAAGGCCATCGTCATCGGCCGCGGCGGCGAAAAACTCAAGGCCATCTCCACCCAGGCGCGCCAGGACATGGAATACGCCTTCGACGCCAAGGTCTACCTGGAGGTGTGGGTGAAGGTGAAGGGTGGCTGGGCTGACGACGTGCGCATGCTGAAGACGCTGGGGATCGATTGATTCGAAACACCTGCCACAGAGACACAGAGGCGCAGAGGCACGGAAAAAATCCGTCATTGAGCCTGTCTCGATGCACAGAATTCTCGGACAAGCGTTTTCTCTGTGCCTCTGTGCCTCTGTGGTGAAGGGTTTTAAGCCAGCATGCCATCCGACGCCCGCGTCAACAACGCACCCGGCTTCATCCTCCACACCTACCCGTTCAAGGAGACCAGCGTGGTGGCCGAGGTGTTCACCCGCGGCCACGGCCGCGTGGCGCTGATCGCGCGCGGGGCACGCCGGCCGGCGTCGTCCTTGCGCGGGCTGATGCAGCCGTTCACGCCGCTGCTGCTGTCCTGGTTCGGCAAGTCCGAACTGAAAACGCTGCATGCCGCCGAATGGCAGGGCGGCCTGGTCCTGCCGCAGGGGCGCGCCTTGATGTGCGGGTTCTATCTCAACGAGCTGCTGCTGCGCCTGCTCGCGCGCGGCGATGCGCACGAGACCTTGTATGACCGCTATGTCGAAACGCTGGAACAGCTGGCGGACGGGGCGGGCAGCAGCGATGTCGAACGCGCCGTGGTCTTCGAGCGCATCCTGCGCCGTTTCGAAAGAAACCTGCTCGCAGAAATCGGCTACGGCGCCACCTTTGATGTCGACGCCGACAGCGGCGCACCCATCGATCCCGACACGCGCTACGTATTCCAGCCCGAGCGCGGTGCGCTGCGCGCAGTCGGCCAGCCCGGATGCCCCGTGTCGGGGCAGACGCTGTGCGATCTGGCGGGCGATCGCTTCGACCGGCCGGCCACACTTGCCGAAGCCAAGGTGCTGATGCGCACCCTCATCAACCACACCCTCGGCGCCAAGCCGCTTTATACTCGCCAGCTGTTGCGTGAACTCACCGATCTGAATTCATGATGTCCTGCACCAATCAAGAATCTCTCTGCCGGTTTCGTGTTGCCGTCCGGTGCGTGCCGTGTGCGATTCGCCTTTGCGATCTTCTCGATTTGGAAATGGAATGAGCGTTTATCTCGGCGTCAACATCGACCACATCGCCACCCTGCGCCAGGCGCGCAAGACGCGTTATCCAAGCCCGGTCGAGGCTGCGCTCATGGCCGAAACCGCCGGTGCCGACTCGATCACCCTGCATTTGCGCGAAGACCGCCGCCATATCCAGGACGCGGACGTCGCCATCCTGCGGCAGGTGCTGAAGACCAAGATGAACCTGGAGATGGCCGTCACCGCGGAGATGATCGCCATCGCCGTCGCCACGCGCCCGCAGGACGTGTGTCTGGTACCGGAAAAACGCGAGGAGCTCACCACCGAGGGTGGACTCGACGTCGCCGGCCAGTTGCCGAAACTGAGCGAGGCGTGTGCGCGCCTGGCGGACGCAGGCATCCGCGTGTCACTCTTCATCGATGCCGATTTTTCGCAGCTCGACGCTGCCCACGCTGCCGGCGCGCCGCTGGTGGAGATTCACACCGGGCATTATGCGGACGCCGCCAACGACGAGACGCGCAGGGCCGAATTCGAGCGCATCCGCATGGCCGTGGCGTATGGCCGCAGCCTCGGCCTGACCGTGAACGCCGGCCACGGGCTCACCTGCCACAACGTGCAGCCGATCGCCGCGCTGCCGGGTATTCACGAGCTCAATATCGGCCACGCCATCGTCGCGCAAGCCCTGTTCGTCGGCTGGAAGGAAGCGGTGGCGGAGATGAAGCGCTTGATGGTGGAAGCGGCAGGCTGATCGATTGCAGGGACACTTGAGCAATGGACGCGCAGGAACAACGCATCAGCATCGATCAACTGAGAGTTGGGCTGCACATCCGGCTGGAATCCTGGATGGACCATCCCTTTCTTTTCAGCAGCTTCAAGATTCGCAACGAGAAGCAGCTGCAGCAATTGCGTGGCCTGGGGATTTCGCATGTGCTCTGCGACAGCAGCAAGAGCGATCTGCCGCCGCTTCCGCCCCGTGCAGCGGACGCACCGCCGTCCCCCGCGCCGCCCCCGCCGCCACCCGATCCGGAACTCGAGGCGATGTGGGAAGAAAAGAAACGCCGGCGTGAAAGGCTCCTGCACCAGCGCGAGGCACTGGGACGCTGCGAACGCCAGTTCGCGTCCGGGGCCTCTACGGTCAAGTCCCTGCTGCGCAACCTTTTTTCCCGCCCGCACGAATCGCTCGAACAGGCGCAGTCGCTGGTAACCGGCATGGTGGATTCGATGCTGGCGGACAAGGACGTCGTCCTGCATCTGGTGAATGCCAAGGCGGGCGACGAGAATGCCTACTACCATGCCCTCAACGTCACGGTGCTGGCGCTGATCATGGGCAAGGAGGCGCAACTGAGCGCTGAAGACATGCGCGCGCTCGGACTCGGCACCCTGCTGCACGACATCGGCAGGGAAAAAATCCCCAGCCAGATTCTGTTGAACAAGGCGCCCTGGACCCGGGCCGAGATCAGCTTCTACCAGCAGCATGTGGCGTACGGGGTCGAGATGGCGCGAAGCCTGCCAGGCATGTCCGAGGCCTCGCTCGAGGTCATTGCCATGCACCACGAGATGCTGGACGGGAGCGGCTATCCGGAGCACCGCAAAGGCGGGCAGATTGGACGGCTCGCCCGCATCGCCGGTATCGCCAATGCATTCGACGACTTGTGCAACCGTCCGAACCCCGGCGAATCCATGACGCCTGCCGAGGCCATTTCCTTCATGTTCAAGAAGGAAGCGGGAAAGTACGACCCCGTGCTGTTGCAGCTCTTCATTCGCTGCATGGGGGTCTATCCGCCTGGAAGCGTCGTGCAGTTGAGCAACGGCCAGATCGGTCTGGTGGTGAACGTCAATCCCGGGCAACTGCTGCACCCTGCGCTGTTGATGTACGATCCCGCCATACCCAAGGAAGAAGCGCTGTGGCTGGACCTGCGCGATGCGCCGGAACTCTCGGTCGCCAAGACCCTGCGCCCTGCCGAACTTGACGGGGCTGTACTCGCCTATCTGGATCCGCGTACGCGCGTCAGCTACTTCAGCGAGGACCGGCTTTCGGGCAACCGCGTTTCCTGAAGACGACGGCTGCGCAGAGGGCTTGGCCGGGGCGGGGAACGCCAATCCCGCTGTCTGGGCGGATGGGCCGGGTGCGTTGCGCGATCGATTGACGGGGTGTGCTTATTGCGCGGGTGTGCGGCGCCTGTTCCACCACCAGTAGCCGCCGATCACCAGCACGACGAAGACGATGACACCGGCAGTGATGAAGTGCTGGTATTCGCGGATGAGCGCCTCGTTGCCGCCGAGGAAATAGCCGAACAGGGTGAGCACGACCGACCACAGCCCGGCGCCGAGGCAGGTGTAGAAGGCAAACGCGGGAAGGCTCATGCGCGTGAGCCCGGCGGGAATCGAGATGAGGTGGCGGATTCCCGGAATCAGGCGGCCGGTGAAGGTGGAGACGGCGCCGTGCCGGGCGAAGAAGACGTCGGTCTTGCGCAGCAATTCGGGGCGCACGAAGAACCAGCGGCCCCAGCGCTCGAGAAAGGGGCGGCCGACCCACAACGCCATGTAGTAGTTGAACGAGGCGCCGACCAGGCTGCCGACGGTCGAGGCGAGCACGATCAGCCCGAAGTTCATCTGCCCCTGGTGCGCGAGGTAGCCGGCCGGGATCAGCACCAGTTCGCTCGGCACCGGCAGCACCGTGGATTCCAGCGCCATCAGGATGAAGATGCCGGTGTAGCCCCAGCCGTGGACGGTGGCGAGAATCCAGCCGATGAAGTCGTGCATGGTTTAGGGGCTAGGGGCTAGGGGCTAGGGGCTAGGGGCTAGGGGCTAGGGGCTAGGGGCTAGGGGCTAGGGGCTAGGGGCTAGGGGCTAGGGGCTAGGGGCTAGGGGCTAGGGGCTAG
>JANJXT010000035.1 GCA_024708885.1 Thiobacillus sp. | reverse complement strand
TCGGCGTGCCGCTCATCGTCAACGACGACCTGCGGCTCGCCGATCTCGCCGGCGCCGACGGCGTGCATCTGGGGCGCGACGACGCCAGCGTGAGAGAAGCGCGCATCATCCTCGGCCCGAAAAAGTTCGTCGGCGCCTCGTGCTACCAGAGCCTCGACCTCGCGCGCGCGGCGCAGACGGCCGGCGCGGACTACGTCGCCTTCGGCAGTTTCTTCGCCTCGCCGACCAAGCCTGCCGCGCCGCGCGCACGCCTCGCTCTGCTGCACGAGGCCAAACCGGCGATTCGGGTGCCCATCGTCGCCATCGGCGGCATCACCTCCGCCAACGCACCCGCGCTCATCGATGCCGGCGCGGACGCCATCGCCGTGCTGTCGGCCCTGTTCGACGCACCCGACGTCCGTGCCAGCGCGCAGACCCTGAGCCGGCTTTTCATCGAGCCCGCGTCCCCTCGCACGCGGGAGAAGTCGCAATCGTGACGCCCAAAGCGGTTTGCGCCCGGGCCTTCAATCAACCTTTCGCAACGGAATCCGAACCATGAGCCGCAACCAGGAGCTTTTCGAACAATCGCAGCGCGTCATCCCCGGCGGCGTGAACTCGCCGGTGCGCGCCTTCAGGAGCGTCGGCGGCACGCCGGTGTTCTTCAGCCGCGCAAAGGGCGCGCGGGTGTGGGACGCCGACGGCCGCGAATACATCGACTACGTCGGTTCGTGGGGCCCGGCCATCCTCGGCCACGCCCACCCCGGCACGGTCAAGGCCGTGCAGGACGCCGCCGCCAACGGCCTGTCGTTCGGCGCGCCGACCGAAGCCGAGCTGACGATCGCCACGCGCATCGTCGAACTCGTGCCCAGCATCGAAAAAGTCCGGCTGGTGTCGTCCGGCACCGAAGCGACGATGAGCGCGATCCGGCTCGCGCGCGGCTTCACCGGCCGCAGCAAGTTCATCAAGTTCGAAGGCTGCTATCACGGCCATGCCGACTTCCTGCTGGTGAAGGCCGGCTCGGGCGCGCTCACCTTCGGCAACCCGACCTCCGCCGGCGTGCCGCCCGAGGTCGCGGCGCAAACGATCGTCCTCGACTACAACGACGTCGCCGGTCTGGAAAAGACCTTCGCCGAGATCGGCAACGAGATCGCCTGCATCATCGTCGAGCCCTTCGCCGGCAACATGAACCTGGTGAAGCCGACCACCGCGTTCATGGCGGCGATGCGCCGGCTGTGCGACCAACACGGCGCGCTGCTGATCTTCGACGAGGTGATGACCGGATTCCGCGTCGACCTCGGCTGCGCGCAGAAACTGCTCGGCATCAAGCCCGACCTCACCACGCTGGGCAAGGTGATCGGCGGCGGCATGCCGGTCGGCGCCTTCGGCGGCCGCGCCGACGTGATGGACGCGCTGGCGCCGGTGGGGCCCGTCTACCAGGCCGGCACACTGTCGGGCAACCCGGTCGCGGTGGCGGCGGGTCTGGCCACGCTGGACGCCATCTCTGAATCAGGCTTCTACGACAATCTCGCGGCGAAGACGCGCGCCCTGTGCGACGGCCTCAACGCCGCCGCACAGGACGCCGGCAAGACCTTCTGCGCCGATTCGGTCGGCGGCATGTTCGGCCTCTATTTCGCGCCGCGGCCGCCCGCGGGTTTCGCCGACGTGATGGCGAGCGACCGCGAAACCTTCAACCGCTTCTTCCACGCCATGCTCGACCGCGGCGTCTACCTCGCGCCCTCGGCCTTCGAGGCGGGTTTCGTGTCGGCGGCGCACAGCGACGCCGACATCGCGGCGACGGTCGAAGCGGCCCGTGCAGCGTTCAAAGCGATATAAAGCCGGCGGGAGGGGGTTATATGGATCAGAACCCTGCATAGGGTTTACATATTTCTCTCAACATGTATATAAAATGATATTTTTTATACATATTGTGCGTGGATGCGCTCATCATGCCCACTCTCCCGCCACTGACCGATCTGGATCCGGCGCGCTTTGAGCGCGCCGATCTTTTCAAACCGCTCAATCTGGCCAGCCGTCGGTTGGCCGAACTAAAAGGCGTCGCCGCGACCATGCCCAATCAGGGCATCCTCATCGGCACACTGGGTTTGCAGGAGGCCAAGGACAGCTCGGAAATCGAGAATATCGTCACCACGCATGACGAACTGTTTCGCGACGCCGCGCTTGCCGAGGCACAAGCCGGCACAGCGACCAAGGAAGTCGCGCGTTACCGGCAGGCCCTCGGCGTCGGTTTTGCCGCCGTGCGCGACACGGGTCTGCTCACCAACAACCACATCCTCGCCATCCAGGCCGCGCTGGAAAAGAATCGCGCTGGTTATCGCACCTTGCCGGGTACCGCGCTCAAACGCGACGATGGCCACATCGTCTACACCCCGCCACAAGACCCGGACGAGATCGTCTCGCTGATGGCCGACCTCGAACGCTTCATCAACGACGACGCCCTGTTCGATGCCGACCCGCTGGTGAAAATGGCGCTCATTCATCACCAGTTCGAAAGCATCCATCCTTTTTACGACGGCAACGGACGCACCGGCCGCATCGTCAACGTGCTCTACCTCGTCAAACAGGGCCTGCTCGACATTCCCGTGCTGTATCTCAGCCGCCACATCGTGCGCACCAAGGCGGATTACTACCGCCTGTTGCAGGCCGTGCGCGATGACGACGCATGGGAAGACTGGGTGCGCTACCTGCTCGTTGCCGTCGAACACACCGCTGCCGAGGGCATTGCCACCATTCAGGCCATCAAGGCGCAGTTTCTGGATTACAAACACCGCATCCGCGCCGCCCACCGTTTTTACAGCCAGGACCTCATCAACAACCTGTTCTCGCACCCTTACACACGCATCGAATTCATAGAGCGCGACCTCGGCGTCTCGCGCCTCACCGCCACGCGCTACCTCGACAAACTGGCCGAAGACGGCTTCCTGCAGAAGCGCAAGATCGGCCGCGTCAATTACTACATCAACCCGCCGCTGTACCGCATTCTGGCCGGCGAACCCCCATCGGATCATCCATGACGCCACACCTGTCCCAACGCTTCAAAGACAGCGCCTACGAGCTGACGCAGTTCCGAGCCGAGCGGATTCAGGCACTCGAATCCGCGATCACGTTCAAGGATGCCGACAACAAAAAGCGCACGCCCTATGTCACTTGTCTGGCGCGCGGCAAACCCGCCAAGCTCACGCCGGAAGAAGCCGTACGCCAACTTTACGTCATGACCCTGCGCGACGACCTCGACTACCCGCGACTTATTGGCCATCGAAAATGTGCGGACGCTCGACCTTGTACTGGATTGACGAGGCAGAGCACATTGTGGCCGTGGGCTGCTCATTCAACAGTGCAGACGAACACTTCAACGACATCCTGCGCAATCGCAATGGCAAACGGATCGACATCGTGTCACCCGGCGCGACAAGCGAATACTCGCTGCACCATATGGAGAAGATTTTCGGTACGGCAGCGAATCAGTACAGCGTGTACAGGATTCAGGGTCGCACTTGTAAACAAGCCAAGAAAATTCGGTTGGTTTCAGCAAAGGCTGACCAAATCGACATTGGGCTCTTGCTGGATAATGCTTAGCGAGCGTTAACAGCAAAACCTTACTACCCCATCTCGCGACAATTGCCTCCATGAACGACGAACTCTCCCCCGAAGACGAACTGCGGCTCAACGTGCTGTTCAACACCGACCTCAAGGCGGTGCGCATCGACGAGTCGACGATGACGCTGTGGGCGCTGACGCCGCAGGGCGAGGCGAGCGTACCGCTGAAGCCGACCGAGCGGTCCGACCGCTATCTCAAGAAGGTGCGCGAGCTGCTGTCCGGCCATGTGCTGGGTTCGCCCGGCGGCTATCCGGTACACCTCACGCGCTGGACGCGGCAGTCGCAGGCCGGGCTGTCGGCACAGCACCTGGCGCAGTTGCTGCTGATCGCCGAAGAGGAAGCGGTGGTGGCGGTGGTCCATTCCCCTGCCCTCACCGACGAACTCGCGCGCTATGCGTGGTGGTGCATGCCGACCATCGAGAACGCCCGCCTGATGCTGACGCGCGACATCGTGTGCCGCGGCAGCATGGGCCGCACGCTCGCGGCATTTCTGATCGAACATCTGGCCTTCCTGTACGAGGACGACCTCGCGATTCTCGATACCGTGGCTGCCATGTTGTACTCGGGCGTGCTCACCGAGGACGAACGGCTCGCGGTGTGGAAGCGCGGCACCAGCCGCAATTCGCATTACGTGCCCTTCCTCGAACTCCAGCCGGACAAGCTGCCCGCGCCACGCGCGGCGCGCGGCGATCACGCCGCCCTTCCCGCGCTGACCGGCAACGTCTACGCGACGATGCTGGACAAGGCGCTGTCGGCGCAGGGCCAGACCTTCCTCGCCACCGTCGGCAGTGTTCTCGAACGCCCCGAGATCCAGGAGGTGGTCAGCCACACGCTGAATGCGCTGGCCACCTGGTGCGCGCCGCTGCGCGCACTCGATGCCGCGACGCGCGCAGAGGCGCGCGACGCGCTGGGTGCGGCCGCCCCGCAGTTCGAAGCCGATTGCGCGGCGCTCGACGCGCTGTCGGCGGCGGACGCCGACAGCGTACGGCCGATCTTTCTCAAGACCACCGCCATCGGTTCGCTGATGCGGCGCAAGATCGAGCCGGTGGTCGCGCCGCTGCTCGACGCCATCGGACGGCTGCGGCGCGGCTGAGCCGTCGATACGCGTCTCAGCGACGATGCAGCACGGCGCGCAGCAGCAGCGCCGCGGCGGCGATGGCCGCCATCACCCAGTGTTCATAACGATGCAGCGCCGCGGCGTGCGTCGTCAGCAGGGCGCCGAAACTCCAGCCGACGGCGGCAACCAGCGGCGCCCACAGCGCGGCGGACAGCGCGTTCAGCGCCGCGAAGCGCCGCCATGACATGCGGCCCAGGCCGATCGCGATGGGCAGCGCCATGCGCAGCCCCCACATGAAGCGCATCGTCAGGACGATCGCGGCCGGATGCGCCTCGATCAGCCGGAGTGCTGCGTCCACCCGGCCGCGCAGCGCCGCCCGGCGCGCGAGCAGGCGCTGGCCGTGACG
Organism: Thiobacillus sp.; assembly: GCA_024708885.1. Classification (GTDB taxonomy): domain Bacteria; phylum Pseudomonadota; class Gammaproteobacteria; order Burkholderiales; family Thiobacillaceae; genus Thiobacillus. Next base: position 65,096 of record JANJXT010000035.1, on the reverse strand, counting down.
GCGGCCAAGCCAGAAAAAGAATTCGTCGCCGGCAACAGCACCCAGCCACGCAACGCCGGTCACAGCGGCAAAATCCAGGTAGCCGCGGTGCGCCGAATAGCCCGCCAGCACCAGCACGGTCTCGCCTTCGAACACGGTTCCGGCGAAAACCGCGGCGTAGCCGTAGTGCGCGATCAGTGCGGGCAGGTCCATCGCCGCACGCCCCCGTCAAGCGCGGCTGTCACGCGCCATCAGGAACCGAGCGCAGCCTCGATACTGGCGAGGAATTTCTCCGGCTTCTCGAAGCCGATCACCGTGTAGGCCGACTGCGCGCCCGCCTCGTCCCAGAAAATCAGCCCCGGCGGGCCGAACAGGCCGAAACGCTTCAAAAGCGCCTTGTCGGCATCGGTGTTTGCCGTGACGTCGGCCTTCAGGAGCACGACGTTCGCCAGGCGTGCCTGCACCTTGGGATCGCTGAAGGTGAAGCGTTCCATTTCCTTGCACGACACGCACCAGTCGGCGTAGAAATCGAGCATGGCGGCGCGGCCGTCGGCCTCGGCGGCAGCCAGCCGCGCGTCCAGCTCGGCGACGTCCTTCACCTTTTCGAACGCGAGCCCCTTCTGCTCGGCCGCGATGGCGGTGCCGCCTGCGCCGCCTCTGAACACGTCGAGCGGCTGCAACAGGTCGCGGCTGCCGGCAAGCATGCCGAGGAGGATCGCCAGGCCGCCGATCAGGAGCGCGACGCCGAGGCCCTTCCACAGCCGCGCCCAGCCGGAAGCCTGCGGCGGCAGCGGGTCGAGCGCGTGCAGGTAGATGGCGGAGGCGATCAGCAGCAGCGCCCACAGGAGCATGTTGACCCACGCGGGAATGATCGGCGAGATGAGGTAGATCGCAATCGCCAGCATCGTCACGCCGAAGAAATACTTCACCGCATTCATCCAGCCGCCGGCGCGGGGCAGCAGGGCGCCGGCGGACAGGCCGACCAGCAGGAGCGGCACGCCCATGCCGAGCGCGAGCACGAACAGCGCGACCCCGCCGAGCGTGGTGTTGCCGGTCTGTGCGATGAAGGCGAGCGCAGCGGCGAGCGGCGGCGCGACGCAAGGTCCGAGAATCACCGCGGAGAGCGCGCCCATGACGAATACGCCCACAAAGTTTCCGCCCTTCATCCTGTTCGACGCATCCGAGAACCGGCTTTGCAGCGCGCTCGGCAGCTGGATCTCGAAGAAGCCGAACATGGAAAGCGCGAGCAGCACGAAGATGCCGGCCCCGACGCCGAGCGCCCACGGATTCTGCATGGCATTCGACAGCAGGGTACCCGACAGCGCCGCGGCCACGCCGGCGAGCGCGTAGGTGATCGCCATGCCGAGCACGTAGGCCAAGGAGAGCAGAAAACCGCTGGTCTTCGTGAGGTCTTTCTTCTGCCCGGCGATGATGCCCGACAGGATCGGAATCATGGGAAACACGCAGGGCGTCAGCGACAGCAGCAGGCCGAGGCCGAAGAAGGTGGCGACCACCCCCCAGAAGCTGCCGCCCTTCAATACCTGCTCGATTTTCGAAGTGTCTGATTCCCCCGCGGGTTCGGTCGGCGCGGTGACCACCGCGGTACCGCTCGCGGCGGCGGTCCCGCCGGTGAGTGTGAAGGCCCGGTCGAGCGGCGGATAGCAGATGCCGACGGCCTCGTTGCAGCCCTGCCAGCCGGCTTGCAGCACCAGGGTTTCGCCTTCGACGAGCGCGCGCGACAGCGTCACTCTGGCGGCGAAGTCGGCGTGATACACCTCGGTGCGGCCGAAATTCGGATCGTCCTTGACCTCGCCCGCCGGTGTTTCGGCCTGCGCCACCTGGATGTCGGCGGGCGAGGTCACGACGAAGGCGAGCTTGTCGCGATACAGATAGGTGTCGGGCGTCAGCGTGTAGGCGACTTTCACGGTCTGCGCGTCGGCGAGCGTGGCATCGACGAGGAAGGCCTCCTCTGCGGGCAGCACCTTGGGCATGCCGAAGTCGCCGGCGAGGCTGCGCAGGCCGTCGAGCACGGAGGCCACAGGCTTTGCCGCAGCGGGCGCGGCCGCCACCGGCGCGGGCAGCTGGATGGTCGCGCTCACCGTCTGCGGTGTGTAGCACAGTCCCGCTTCGGCGCAGCCCTGCGACACGGTCTTGAGGGTGACCGCGGTGGTGCCCGGCGCGCGCTGGAACGGCAGCACGATGCGCACGTCGCCGACATAGGCCTCGGTCTTGCCGAAGTACTCGTCTTCCTTGATCTTGCCGGCGGGAAACTTCGGCGCGGCCAGCGTGCCGCCGGCCACTTCGAACCTGAACTTGTCGCGGTACATGTAGTAGCCGTCGGCGATCTGCCAGCGCGCTTCCAGCGTGTCGGCGTCGAGCGCGCGCGCCGAGAACTTGAAGGCGACTTCGGGGTCCAGGAATTCTTCGGCGTGTGCCGCTGGAAAAAGCGCCAGCACGCCCCAAAGTAAGGCCAGGAGTTTGAGCGTCCAGGTTTTCATGCTTAATTGGTCTCCGCGGCCAGCCAATCGAGATAGGCAGGCAGGCCTTGTTGAATCGGTACGGCAATCAGTTCCGGCAGCGCGTAAGGATGCTCGGCGCGAACGATTTGTTCAAGCCGCGGGTACGCGGCCCGCGTGGTCTTGATCAGCAGCGGGATTTCCGTCGCGGACTCGACCGCGCCCTGCCATCGATATATGGAGCGGCAGGGTGCCAGAACGTTCACGCACGCCGCCGCATGCGCGTCGACCAGCGCGCGCGCCAGCTTTTCTGCCGTCGCGGCGTCGGGTACATTGGTCAAGACTAACAAAGGTTCCATGTCATGCGCTTTGGTTGGATCGTGCTACTGATGCTCTCGTTTCCGGTGCTCGAAGCCATCGGTATTTTCTGGATGGCCGAACACATCGGTGCCTGGGTGCTGTTGTGGCTTCTCGTTGCCGCACTCGCCGGCGCCGCGCTGATCCGCTTCGAGCGCCTTGCCTGGGGCGCGCGCCTGCTGTTTTCCGTGCAGTCCGGCACGCATCCCCTGGCCGCACTGCTTGCCAGCGGGCGCATGCTGATCGCCGGCGGGCTGCTGGTGTTCCCCGGCTTCATCAGCGACGTCATCGCACTCGGCCTGCTGCTGGTGCCGGGCACCTGGCGCCGCCCGGCGACGATGCCCCCGCCGGGCGACGACGCCCCCGCCTCGCCGTGGCCCGGGGACGTCGACCGCGCGGGGCGCACCCTCGACGGCGAATACCGGCACGTTGCCGACGAACGATTGCGCGACCGTTAAAACAGCGGCAGCTGCCCGCGCGCGCGGCGAAGCTCGCGCAGCAGGTGGTCCGACGTCGGGTAGCGGTACTTCAGCCGCAATTCGCGCACGGTCCGCACGTTCGACAGGCGGCGCGACTCGCGCAGGAAAGACAGCAGCGCCTCGGACAGCACGTGTTCCGCCTCGGCGCGCGTCACGCGTGGCGGACGCGGCAGATCGAAGGCATCGGCACAGCTGTCGAACCAGTCGCCCATTTTCAGCGGCAACGCATCAACCGCATGATAGACGCGTCCGGCACGACCGCGGAACAACGCGGCCCACGCCAGGCGGGCGAGGTCGTCGGCGTGGATGTGGTTGGTGTAGCTGTCCGCCTCGCGCAGCAGTGCCGGCGTGCCGCGACGGATGCGCTCCAGCGGCAGGCGGTCGGCAGCGTAGATGCCGGGTGCGCGCAGCACCGTCACCGGCACGCCCTGGCGGCGGCCCCAGGCACGCAGCCGACGCTCGGCGTCGACGCGGCGCACCGCGCGGCCGCTGACCGGGGCCAGCGGCCGCGTCTCGGCCACCCAGGCGCCGGCGCAATCGCCGTACACGCCGCTCGTGCTGATGTAGACCAGCGCGCCGGGGCAGCGCCGGCCGAGCGCGCGCAGCAGGGAGGCGGTACGCGGGTCGGTCGTCCCCGTGCCGGGTGGCGGCGCGAAATGGAACACGGCGTCGACGCGCGGCAGGCGCCGCAGCGTGGCCGGCGCATCGAGATCAGCGACGTGCGGAATCACACCCAGCGCGCGCAGTTCGGCGGCGCGCCCGGCTTGGCGGGTGAGGCCGATGAACGTGGCCTGGTGCGCATAGCGCCGCACCAGCCGCTCGGCGATGTCGCCGAATCCGACGATCAGGATGGTTTTCATGGAGCACGCAGCTTGCAACCCTGGTCCGGCAGGGGTGAAATACACGGGTGCGCGGGGGATAATCCCGAGCTTCAGTTCTGCATTGTAAGCGTTCGCCATCATGCCGTATCAGGTCACCCTCCAGCCCAGCGGGCACCAGTTCACTGTCGAAGCCGGCGAAACCATACTCGAAGCGGCGCTGCGCGAAGGCTTCGCACTGCCTTATGGTTGCCGCAACGGCGCGTGCGGCGCGTGCAAGGGCACGGTGCTCGCCGGCACGGTCGAGCACGGCGACTACCAGGCCGGAATCCTGAAGGACGAGGAGAAGGCGCGCGGCCGCGCACTGTTCTGCCGCGCCAGGCCGCTGTCGGACCTGAGCCTCGAGGCAAAGGAAATCGGCGCCGCCCGGGACATCGTGGTGAAGACGCTGCCGTGCCGGGTGGAGCAGATGGAACAACGCGCCGGCGACGTCATGCTGCTGAAGATCAAGCTGCCGGCCAACGAACGTCTGCAGTTCCTCGCCGGGCAGTACATCGACTTCCAGCTGAAGGATGGCCGGTCGCGCAGCTACTCGCTCGCCAACCCGCCGCACGACGACGCGCTGCTCGAATTGCACATCCGTCACGTGCCGGACGGGCTGTTCAGTACGCAGGTATTTTCCGCGATGAAGGCGCGCGACATCCTGCGCCTGAAGGGTCCATTGGGCAGCTTTTTCATCCGCGAGGATTCGGACAAGCCGATGATCTTCGTCGCGGGCGGCACCGGCTTCGCACCGATCAAGGGCATGCTGGAACATGCCTTCGCCGCGCACATGGACCGCGAGATGGTGCTTTACTGGGGGGCGCGCGCGCGGAAGGATCTCTACATGGCCGAACTGCCGCAGCGCTGGGCGGCCGAACACCCCAACTTCAGTTTTGTCCCGGTGCTGTCGGAGCCCGCGCCGGACGACGCCTGGCAGGGCCGCACCGGCAACGTGCATGCCGCGGTGCTGGCCGATTTCGCGGACCTTGCGGGCTATCAGGTCTACGCCAGCGGCGCACCGGCGATGATCGACAGCGCGCGCGAGACATTCATCCATACCCGCGCGCTGCCTGAAGACCAGTTCTTTGCCGATTCCTTCGCCTACGCCGTCGACGCGGTGAGCGCAGCGGCCGGCTGAGCCCGCGTCGTCGGCCGCGGCTACGCGAGCCGGCAGCGCTCCAGCGCCTTCTGGTAGTGCTGGCAGGCCTCGCCCGGCTGTCCGCTCTGGACCTTGAGTTCGGCCATGCGGATGTGGGCATCCGCGCTCGGCGCGATGGCAAGGCTCGCTTCGAGATAACTCTGCGCCTTGCCCCACAACGACTCGACGCTGCACAACTGCGCCAGCGTCAGCAGCAGCTGCGCGTCGCGCGGCTGCGCGTGCAGCCACTTCTCCGCGCGTTCGATCTGTCGCAGCGGCTTGCTGCCGCGCACTTCGCCGTACAGCGCGACCAGATCCTCGTCCCACGACGCATCGAGCGCCGCTTCCAGGATGTCGAGCGCGGTGTCGTGACCGCCCCGCTGCATGAAGGCGCGCGCCGCGGCGCGCGCGACGAAGGCATCGGTACGGAAATCGCCGGGTATTTTTTTCCAGTATTCGAGGAGCGCGCGGTCGTCCTCGGCGCGGCGCTTGAGGTTCTCGGCGTAGGCGATGCGCCGCATCTGCGTGGCGATGGCGGGTTCCAGCGCGTTGCTGCGCGCCAGCGCGTCGAGCAGGCGGTCGACCTCGTCCCACTGGCCGACGAGCTGCCGCGCCTTCAGTTCCATGCGCAGCAGGGTGGTGTGCTGCGGCGCGATCGCACGGGCGGTGTCGATGGCCACCAGCGCGCCGGACGCATCCTTGAGGTCGAGCCGCGTTTCCGCCTCCAGCAGCTGCGCTGCGAGTTCGCTGCCCTGCGCCGCCGCATCGCTCACATGGCGCTCGCGCAGCGCAGGCGCGCGCATTTCATTGGCGGCGCGCGCGGCCAGCACGCGCGCAAGCCCAAGGCGCCCCGCCTCGCCCTGCCAGGCGCCGAGGATCTGCTCGGCGTCTTTCCAGCGCGCTTCGGTGAAGGCGCGCAGACCGTCGACGAACTGCTGGTCGCGCTTCCGCGCGGCGCGACGCGCGCGCTGCTCGCGCACGATGCGCGGCAGCGCCAGGGTCAGCGCCGCCACGCGCAGCAGCACGACGCCGCCGACCACGAGGGCGACCAGCATCAGCACGAAGCTGATGAAGGAAATTTCCATGCGCCACGGCGGGTACACCAGCACCACGTAGCCGGGGTCGTAACGCCCCGCCAGCGCGAGCGCCACCGCCAGCACGGCAAGGATCAGCAGGCTTACCAGCCAGCGCATCAGGGCGTGCCCTTCAACGCGTCCAGCGCGGCAAGGCTGGCATCGATGCCGGGCAACTTGTGCACGATCTGCAGGCTCGCCAGGCGGTGCACTTCCTTGAGCGCGGCGACCACGCCCGCGTCGCGCGTGTTGAAGTAGCGCGTCAGCATGTCGGCCACCGCCTGGAGATCGGCCTTGAACGCGGCCTGGTCTTCCGAGAGCAGGGCGAGGCGCGCGGAGAGCAGGCGCAGGCGCAGGTTTTCGCGTAGGAAATAGGCCTGATCAGGCGGCAGCAGCACCGCCTCATTGCCTTCGGCGCGGCGGATCTGCACCAGGCGCTTCATTTCCGTCCACAGCTCCTGACCGAGGTTGGCGGCGCGCCCCGCACCGCGCGGTGCCGCTGCCGTGGCTTCGGATGCCTGCGCACTCGCGAGCGGCCAGCCTGCATGGCGCGCCGCCAGTGCCTCGATGCGCGCGTTGGCGCCCACTTCGTCGACCGAGGGGACCGCACGCAGGTTGGCGAGGTCGACGGCGATGGCGCGCCGCAGCGGGGTGAACTGCGGCTTGTCGAGACGCTGCAGGCGGGTGTCGGCGCCTTCCAGCGCAATGATGGCGGCGCGCACGTTGCCGGCCAGTTGCAGCTGTTGCGCCGCGGTCAGCAGCACCTGCTCGATTTCGGCCAGCGTCCACTGGTCGCGCCCCTGCGACAGGTCCTTGTACAGGGCTTCAAGCGAGAGTTGCTGCTGCTGCGAGGTGGCCAGCTGCGCTTCCAGCTGCGCGAGTTTTTCAGTGGCCTGCCGCATCGCGTCGTCGGCGTTGCGCGCGAGCAGCCGGGTCTCGCTCGCCGTCTGTCCGGTTTCGGCGAGGCGGCGGCCGAGTTCGGCCTTGAGATCGCGGATGCGCTCGCGGCTGTCGGACCACGACCACGCGGCGACGGCGAGCGCCAGCACCGCAAGCATCAGCGCGAGCCACATCGGACCATGACTGGTCTGCGGCCGCGTCGGTGCAGGGGCCGCTGGCGCTGCAATCGTCTCGGAAATGTCGCTCATGTGTTGTCCCTGAACCAGTTCACCAGGCCGTCCGCCAGACCGGCGTCGCCCCCTTCAGTGGTGATCGCGCGTGCGACGCCAAAACGGCGGGCGGCCTCGGCGATTTTCGCATGCGGCGCGAAAACCGGGGTATTCAGAAGCAGCGGCATGCCCGCCTGCCCCAGCAGCTGGGCCAGGTTGTGCAGGGTCTCGGCGCTGGCGACGGTCACCGCGTCGATGCCGCCCGCCTGCCAGCGCGCCAGCAACGGCGCAGGATCGTCGTGCGGGCAGCTGCGCCGGTAACATTCGAGGAAGGCGACCTGCGCGCCGCGCGCCGCGAGCGTGTCGGCCAGCAGCGGCCGCCCGCCGACGCCGCGCACGACCAGCACCTGCCGCCCCGCCACGTCCTGCAACGCGGGCAGCGCGAGCAGCGCTTCACTGTCCTGTCCGTCCGGAACGATTGCGCTGCCAAGGCCGGCGGCGGCCAGCGCGCGTGCCGTGCCCGGCCCCACCGCGAACACCTGCGCCGACGGCGGCAGGCCCCCTGCGGCGCGAATCGCCGCCATGCCGAATCGTGCGGCATTGGGGCTGACAAAAACCAGCACAGCGGCGGCCGGGAGCCGCGCGAGGGCGGCCGCGAGCTCGGCGTGCGGCACGGCCTCGATGGCGAGCGCAGGGAAGACGAAGGCGTCGCCGCCCGCCGCGCGAATCCGCTCGGCCAGCCCCTGCGCCTGGTGCGTGGGGCGGGTGACCAGCACGGTACGCCCGGCGAGCGGCCCGGTCATGCGATGGCGTCGAGGACGGCGCGCGCGCCCTGCGCAAGCAGCTTGTCGGCGAGCGCCTGGCCGACCGCCTCCGGGTCGGCGGCATCGCCCTCGGCGCGCTCGTGGATGAATGCGCTGCCGTCGGGACGGGCGACGAAGCCGGCGATGCGCAGGATGCCGCCTTCGAGGACGGCATGCGCGCCGAGCGGCACCTGGCAGCTGCCGCCGAGCACGCGGCTGACCTGGCGCTCGGCACGTACGCAGACCGCGGTCGCGGGATGATCGAGCGGCGCGAGCAGCGCGGCGACGTCGTCCCGGCCGCTGCGGATTTCGATGCCGAGCGCCCCCTGGCCGGCGGCGGGGATGCTGTCCTCCACCGACAGCAGGCTGCGGATGCGCGCGCCCAGGCCGAGGCGCTTGAGGCCGGCAGCCGCCAGCAGGATGGCATCGAACTGGCCTTCGTCGAGCTTTTTCAGGCGCGTGCCGACGTTGCCGCGCAGGGGTTTCACCGCGAGATGCGGATAGCGCGCGCGCAGCTGGGCTTCGCGGCGCAGGCTGGAAGTGCCGACGACGCCGCCCGGCGGCAGGTCGGACAGATGCGCGTAGCGGCTGGAGACGAAGGCGTCGCGCGGGTCCTCGCGCTCGCCGATCACCGCCAGCGTGAAGCCCGGCGGCAGTTCCATCGGCACGTCCTTCATCGAATGCACCGCGAGATCGGCACGGCCGGCTTCCAGCGCCACCTCGAGCTCCTTGACAAACAGGCCCTTGCCGCCGATCTTGGAAAGCGTGACGTCGAGAATCTGGTCGCCGCGCGTGGTCATGCCCAGAATGTCGACGTCGCATCCCGGGTGGAGTGCGCGCAGGCGATCGCGGATATGCTCGGCCTGCCACATGGCAAGGGCACTTTCACGGGAAGCGATGGTCAGGGTTTGCATGTCGGCAGGCAAGGTAATCGGGGCGGTGGAAACGCGACAGAGGGATTCGGTGGGCGGCATGCGACAGCACACACGCAGCACCATGCGGCGACTCGCGGCATGGGCTTTGATTCTAGCATGGGGGCTCACGCTGAACGTCCGTGCCGACGACGGCCTGGTGCGTGCGGCGAACCTGCAAGCCGACGCGCGCGAAGCCGCGCGCCGTCAGGTGCCGATTCTCATCCTGTACTCCAGCGCGTTCTGCCATTTCTGCGAGCGCGTCAAGCGCGAATACCTGGTGCCGATGCACAAGGACCGCGCCTATCGCAAGCGTGTCATCATCCGTGAGGTCGAGATGAGCTCGACCCGGCCGCTCACCGGCTTCGACGGCAAGCCGACCACCGAGGGCGCGTTCGCCGCGGCAAGCAAGGTGATCATGGTGCCGACGGTGAAGGTCTACGACACGCGCGGCAACGAGACCGGCGACCCGCTTGTCGGCCTGCTGACGCCGGACTACTACTTCGGTTACCTGGAGGCCGCCATCGACGAAGGCCTGCGCAGGGTACGCGGCCGCTGAAGCCCGGCGCGACCGGGCCGCCGGGCTGGTAAAATCGCGCGCATGAATGCGAGAACGGCGCCGTCAAGCGTCACTTTCAAAGCGCTGCTGGCCGACGACCATCCGCTGATCCGCGAAGGCGTGCGCCACGTGGTCGCACGACTCGCGCCGCGCACCATCATTCTCGACGCGCACGACTATCCGAGCCTGTTCGCCCAGGCGGCGCTGCACACCGACCTCGATCTCGCGCTGGTCGACCTCAACATGCCCGGCTTCGTCGGCATCCAGGGTATCGCGCAGTTTCGCAGCCGCTTTCCCGACATTCCCCTGGTGGTGCTGTCGGCCTCCGAAGCGCCGCAGGACGTGCGCCAGGTGATCGGCGCCGGTGCGCTCGGCTACATTCCCAAATCGTCCTCCACTGAAATCATGCTGCGGGCGCTGCGTCAGGTCCTCGCCGGCTACGTTTTCATACCCCGTTTCGGCAGCGACGCCGAAGTCACGGCGGCAGCGCCCGGAGCACAGATTCCGGGGCTGCAGCACGCCGGCCTGACGGCGCGGCAATTCGAGGTGGCGCGCCTGCTGGCACGCGGGTGCCCCAACAAGACCATTGCCGAGCTGCTTGCGCTGTCCGAATCCACGGTGAAGATCCACGTCGCCGCAATCTTCCGCGCCCTCGGGGTCAACAACCGCGCCGAGGCCGTTCTGGCCATGCAGCGCCGCACGCAGGGGTGACGCACACCAGCGTCACGCGGCTGCCCGGCCGGGGCGGCAGCATCCGCCGCCGCATCCTGCCGATCGCGCTGCTGCCGGCGCTGCTCACGGCGTTCGGCATGGTCGCCCATTTCACCACGCGCACCCTGTCGCAGGCGGATGCGGAATTGCAGGCACGCGCCAACAGCGCCGCGCACCATCTCGCCGACGTGCTGCCCTACGCGCTCGTGGCAGGCGATTTCGCCAGGGTGCACAGCCAGTTGGAAGGCGAGATGAAGGACAACCGGCTCACGTCGGCACGCGTACTCGATCCGCAGCAGCGCCTGATCGTGGGACTGGGTGCGCCGCCGCAGGAAGCGGACGACGACGGGCGCTTGCACCGGCGCGTCCCCATCGTGCTGCCCACCGCCAACCTGTCCGCCACCCTGGATTCCGGCGTGGCGGCAAGCCCCCTGCTCGGCGAAGTCGAGATCACCGTCTCGCGCGACGAGATCCGGGCCTTCCGGCACACCACGCTGCTGCATGCCGCATTCCTCATGGTGGCGGCGCTGGCCCTGAGCGCCGTGCTCGCCTGGCGGCTGTCCAACCGGCTTGCCGGACAGCTGGGACAGATCGGCGACGCGGTCGAGCGCCTGGCGCAGGGCGATCTCGGCGCGCGTGCGCGGCTGACCACGGCCGGCGAAATCGGCCAGCTGTCGCGCGGCGTCGACCGCATGGCCGAAGCGCTGCAGGCACACCGCACCGAGCTTGAGCTGCGCATTCTCGACGCAACCGCCGACCTCGCCGCGAAGAAGGACCAGGCCGAACGCGCGAATCAGGCCAAATCGCGTTTTCTCGCGGCGGCCAGCCACGACCTGCGCCAACCGCTGCACGCGCTGTCGCTGTTCGTCGCCGCGCTGAAAACGCGCAGCCGCGAGCCCGAGACGCAGACGCTGGTGGAGAACATCGAGGCATCGACCGCCGCCATGGAGCTGCTGTTCAATGCGCTGCTGGACATCTCGCGGCTGGATGCCGGCGCGATCGCGGCGCACCCGGAGCACATCGCGCTACAGCCCCTGTTCGACGTCCTCGGCAAGCAGTTCGGCGCGCTGGCGGGGGAGAAACACCTCAAGCTGCGCATCCGCCCCTGCAATGCGGTGATCTGCAGCGACCCGCTGCTGATCGAACGCATACTCGCCAACCTCATCACCAACGCCATCCGCTACACCGACGACGGCGGGGTACTGGTCGGCTGCCGGCGCCGCGGCCGCATGCTGCGCATCAGCGTCATCGACAGCGGGCGGGGCATTCCGCCCGAGCTGCAGAAAAGCGTGTTCCAGGAATTCGTCCAGCTCAACAATCCGGCACGCAACCGCAACAAGGGGCTCGGCCTGGGACTGGCCATCGTCTCGCGCCTGGCGCGTCTGCTGGGCCACCGCATCGACCTCGTCTCGCGCCCGGGCCACGGCTCCAGGTTCAGCATCGATGTGCCGCTTGGCGACCCCGCGCGCGTGCGTGCGAGCCCATCCGTCAGCGCCAGTGCCGTCACCGACGTGATTCCGCCCGACACCCTGGTGCTGCTGGTCGACGACGAAAACGCCATCCTGCACGGCATGGCGGAGCTGTTCGACAACTGGAACATCGGTCTGGTCACCGCCCGCAACGCCGACGAAGCCGAGCAGTGGCTCGACAGCCTCGAATGCGCGCCCGACGTCATCATCTCGGATTATCGCCTGCCCGGCGACACCGACGGGATCGCGGCGATCGCGCGCCTGCGCGAGAAATTCGGCCCCGGCATCCCCGCCATCCTCATCACCGGCGACACCGCACCGGAAAGTCTGCAACGCATCGCCCAGGCCGGCCTGCCCCTGCTGCACAAGCCCCTGCGCCCCGCCAAACTGCGCGCGCTGCTGACCCATCTCGTCCAGCAGCCGCGCGCCCCCGCCGTGGGATAATCCCTGATCCCTGATCCCTGATCCCTGATCCCTGACCCCTGACCCCTGATCCCTGATCCCTGATCCCTGATCCCTGATCCCTGATCCCTGAAAATCATGCACCTCCACATTCTCGGCATCTGCGGCACCTTCATGGGCGGCATTGCCGCCATTGCCCGCGCCGCGGGACATTCCGTCACCGGTTGCGACGCCAACGTGTACCCGCCCATGTCGGACCAGCTGCGCGCGCTCGGCATCGAGCTCATCGAAGGCTGGGACGCGCGCCAGGCCGACATCGGTGCCGACATCTTCGTGGTCGGCAACGTCGTCGCCCGCGGCAAGCAGCCGCTGATGGAGGCCATCCTCGACCGCGGCCTGCCGTACACCTCCGGGCCGCAATGGCTCGCCGACACCATGCTGCGGGACAAATGGGTGCTCGCGGTCGCCGGCACCCACGGCAAGACCACCACCAGCGCGATGCTGGCGTGGATCCTCGAAGACGCGGGGCTGGCGCCGGGTTTTCTCATCGGCGGCATTCCGCAGAATTTCGGCCTGTCGGCACGGTTGACCGACAGCCCGTTCTTCGTCATCGAAGCGGACGAATACGACACCGCGTTCTTCGACAAGCGCTCCAAGTTCGTCCACTACCGGCCGCGCACCGCCATCCTCAACAATCTCGAATACGATCACGCCGACATCTTTCCCGATCTCGCGGCGATCGAAACGCAGTTCCACCATCTGGTGCGCACCGTGCCCGGCAACGGCCTGATCATCGCCAACGCGCAGGACGGCAAGCTCGATCGCGTGCTGGCGCGCGGTGCGTGGACACCGGTGGAGCGTTTCGGCAGTGCCGCGGGCTGGCAGGCCGGTCCCCCCGACGCTGACGGCAGCTTCGACGTCAGCCTGGGCGGTGTTTTGCAGGGGCGCGTGAACTGGACGGCATTCGGCGAGCACAACCGCATGAACGCCCTCGCTGCCATCGCCGCCGCGCGTCACGCCGGCGTGCCCGCCGCGGCGGCGATCGACGCCCTGGCGCGCTTCGAGAACGTGAAACGACGCATGGAAGTGCGCGGCAGCGTGCACGGCATCACCGTGTACGACGACTTCGCCCACCATCCCACCGCGATCGCCACGACCATCGAGGGCCTGCGCCGCAAGGTCGGTGCGGCGCGCATTCTCGCCGTGCTGGAGCCGCGCTCCAACACGATGAAGCTCGGCGTGATGAAAGCGCAGCTGCCGGGCAGCCTCGCCGGGGCCGACCGGGTCTATTGCCATGGCGCCGATCTGGGCTGGGATGCGCGCGCGGCGCTCGCCCCGCTCGGTGACAAGGCGAGCGTATTCGACGATCTCGACGCCCTCATCGCGCAGCTGGCAGACGACGCGCAGGCAGGCGACCAGGTGCTGGTGATGAGCAACGGCAGCTTCGGCGGCCTCCACGGCAGGCTGCTGGACGTGCTGCGACAGCGCGGCGCGGGCAACGCGGGCTGATCGCGCCGCGGCCCGCGATCGGCGGCCCGCCGCTGCGTCCGCAGCATGAATCCAAACTTTTTTCGTGTATGATATAAAAATTGTTTATCGACATGGAAAAAGGAGCTTCACCGTGCACACCGGCACCACCCTCACCCAGTTCATCATCGAGGAGCAGCGTCGCGCCGCCGGCGCCACCGGCGACTTCACCTCGCTGCTCAACGACGTCGTCACCGCCTGCAAGGCCATTTCCAATGCCGTGAACAAGGGTGCGCTGCTCGGCGTGATGGGTTCGCTCGATTCCGAGAACGTGCAGGGAGAGACGCAGAAAAAGCTCGACGTCATCACCAACGACATCATGATCCGCTCCAACGCGTGGGCAGGGCACCTCGCCGGCATGGCCTCCGAGGAAATGGACACGGTGTACGACATTCCCACGCAGTATCCGCTCGGCAAGTACCTGCTGGTGTTCGACCCGCTCGACGGCTCCTCCAACGTCGACGTCAACATCTCGGTCGGCACCATCTTTTCCATCCTCAAGGCCCCCGTGCCGAACCGCCCGGCGCAGGCGGAGCATTTCCTGCAGCCGGGGACGACGCAAGTGTGCGCGGGCTACGCGATCTATGGCTCCTCGACCATGCTGGTGCTGACCCTGGGCAACGGCGTGAATGGCTTCACGCTCGACCGCGACGTCGGCGAATTCGTGCTCACCCACCCCAACATGACGATCCCCGTCGACACGCGGGAATTCGCCATCAATGCGTCGAACCGGCGTTTCTGGGAAGCGCCGGTGCAGCGTTACGTCGACGAGTGCCTCGCCGGCAAGGAAGGTCCGCGCGGCAAGGATTTCAACATGCGCTGGGTCGCCTCGATGGTCGCCGAAGTGCACCGCATCCTCACCCGCGGCGGCATCTTCATGTATCCGCGCGACACCAAGGATCCCGCCAAGGCCGGCAAGCTGCGCCTGCTGTACGAGGCCAATCCGATGGCCTTCATCGTCGAGCAGGCCGGCGGCGCGGCCACCACCGGCTATCAGCGCATCCTCGACATCGCGCCGGACGGCCTGCACCAGCGCGTGCCGGTGATTCTCGGCTCGAAGAACGAGGTCGACACGGTGAGCGCTTACCACCACGAAAAAGCGGCGTAAGCACCTTGATGCGGACTGGAGAAACCGGGCGCTGCCCGGTTTTTTCGTTTCCTCCCCGCCTTACGCGACCGCCGCGCGCTGTTCGGCACGCATGAGGCCAAGGCACGCATCGGGCGGCAACGGACGGCTGAACAGATAACCCTGCGCCTGGTCGCAGCGGTTGGCGCGCAGGTAGGCGAGCTGCGCCTCCGTTTCCACGCCCTCCGCAACCACGTCCAGATCCAGGCTTTCCGCCAGCGCGATGATGGTGCGCACGATGGCGGCGTCGTCCTCGTCGCCGGGAATGTCGCGGATGAACGAACGGTCGATCTTCAGGCAATGGATGGGGAAGGTCTTCAGGTAGCTCAGCGACGAATAGCCGGTGCCGAAGTCGTCCACGGCGATGCGCAGCCCGAGCCGTTCCAGCTCGCGCAGCACGGCGGCGGCGCTTGCGAGGTTGTCCATCAGGGAGGATTCGGTGATCTCGAGTTCGAGGTCGCTGGGGGCAAGGCCGGTATCGCGCAGGACCATGGCGACTTTTTCGGCGAGGTCCATCTGGCGCAGCTGGCGCGCCGACAGGTTGACCGCCATGGTGCCACGTGTCAGTCCGGCGTCCTGCCACGCACGCATCTGGCGGCAGGCTTCGCGCAGCACCCAGTCGCCGATCGGCAGGATCAGGCCGCTGCGCTCCGCCAGCGGGATGAATTCATCCGGGCTGACGTGGCCAAGCTCCGGCGACTGCCAGCGCAGCAGCGCCTCCCAGCCCGTCAGCCGGCCGCTGCCGATCTCGTGTCTGGGCTGGTAGTGCAGCACCAGTTCGCGCCGCTGGAGTGCGTGCTTGAGCCGCGCTTCGAGCAGGACGCGGCGCTGCATTTCCTCCGCCAGCGCACGGCTGAACACGCTCAGACAGTTGCGTCCGGTCTGTTTGGCGCGGTGCAGGGCGAGGTCCGCATGGCGCATGAGGACACTGGCCGTTTCGTCAGCCGACGGATAGACGGCGATGCCAATGCTCACACTGATGCCGAGCCGGTCGCTGCCGATGTCGAACTCGCGGGACAGCGCCTGCAGCAGGTTCTCCCCCACCGCTTTCACACGCTCATCCGATGCATTTTCCAACTGGATCACGAACTCGTCACCGCTGAACCGGGCGAGGAACGCATCCGCCGGCAGGGTCGCCCGGATTCGCTCGGCGACGGCGACCAGCAGCAGATCGCCCTGCTCGTGACCCAGCGTGTCGTTGACGGTCTGGAAGTGATCGAGGTCCAGCAGCAGCACAGCACCCGCGCGCTGCGTCTCGCGCGCACGCGCGAGCGACTGCCTGAGGCGTTCACCGAATGCGGTGCGGTTGGGCAGCCCGGTGAGATCGTCATGGGTGAGCATGTGGCGCATCTGCCGGAACGGCCGGCTCACCGCTTCGGCGTAGATGGCGCGGTAAAGGAAATAGTAGGCCGCCACCTTGTAGACGTGGCCCAGCATGTTCGCGGTGCTGGTCACCTGGACGTATACGGCGAGGAAGAGCTCGCCCACCGCCATCAGCAGGATGGCGAGCATCAGGCTGTCGAAGTCGCAATTCGTGATCTGCTTGCGCCGCAGGGCAAGCAGTACGGCGGCGCCCAGATAGAGCGCGACCACGCCCCATTCGAGCGCCACCTTGAGCCGCGTCAGCCCCACCCCGGTCTCGTACATCCGGGGCGCAAGCTCGGGGCTCTTCAACAAGGCCCAGGAGATCACGCAGGCCACGAGCAACACGCCGAGCCAGGCGTGGCGTTGCAACGGCGAATGCCGCAGGGGGCGTTCGGGAAGCAGCACGTAGACCAGCAGGCCCAGCCCCGCCGCGAAACGGCCGAGCAGCCAGAACACGATCGACTTGTGCGGCGAATTCTCACTGACCACGTCCGGCATGCCGATGTAGGACAGGAAATGCAGCATGTCGAACACGCCGACGGCGAGAAAGGCGCTTCCCAGCGCCACCGCCCGGGTGGAGCGTTCCGCCTGCGCCGCGCCGTGGCCGGTGAAGAAAACCAGCATCGCCACGATCACCGCGAAGATTTCCATCAGCGAGTGGACGACCAGGAATTGCGGCTGGGTGATGGTGAACTGGTTGTCGGGGGTCACCTGCCACAGCAGCAGGGGCACGCTCAGCGTCAGCAGCAGCGTCCCGGCGATCCGGCGTGTGTTCGCGTGTGGCGTTTGCATCGACAAGACCCTGATTGCCCCGTGGAGGCCGTCACCCGCGACGCACCTCGTCCCCCTCGTTCAATTTGGCACAACATCGGCGATTTGCACACCCGACCCGGCGCGCACCGCACGTGTAGTTACGGCGATACGGCGGCTGTCTTGAAGCCCGCGCCGTTGCATTCGGCCATCGCGTGGCACGAAACGCCGTGCGGCCTCAAGACGTGGACAAGCCGGAAACACAGGATGGCCTGACCTTGCCGCAGCATCCGAAAGTGAGCGCTTCCTCATGCCCATGGCAGCGTGCCTCGCACGCTCTCCTGTGGCGCGATACGGATCATCGCACCATCGGGCGTACCGTTGCAGCAGGATCACCCCGGGCCGGACGAGGCGGGGTTTCGTCCGTCCATTGCACCGTGCACGCGAATCTTCCACCGAGAAATGGACAATCCGGGTTGAGAAAGACCTGTCTGCCCTTGCCGCTGCGGATTACAATGAAAAAGCAATCATGGATACCGTCAACCTCACCCACCACTTTCTGATCGCCATGCCCGGCATGGTCGATCCGAACTTCAATGGCACCCTCACCTACATCTGCGACCACAGCGAGCAGGGGGCGCTGGGGGTCGTGGTGAACCGCCCGATCGAGCTGGAACTGTCGACGCTGTTCGAGCAGCTCGGTCTGTCGCTGCCCGAACCCCTGCACCGCCAGGCCGTGTACTTTGGCGGCCCGGTGCAGACCGAGCGCGGCTTCGTGCTGCATACGCCACCGCGCACCTACAGCTCGACGCTCACCGTGAACGACGCGGTCAGCCTCACCACGTCAAAGGACGTGCTCGAGGCGGTGAGCCAGGGCGAGGGGCCGGAGAAATTCATGGTATCGCTGGGCTACGCCGGCTGGTCGGCGGGCCAGCTCGAAGAGGAGATGAAGCAGAACACCTGGCTGTCGGTGGCGGCGGACCCACAGGTCATTTTCGACCTGCCGGCGGAAGCCCGTCTGCCCGCGGCGATGAAGCTTTTGGGCATCGATTTCGCCAATCTTTCCGAAGAAGCCGGGCACGCTTGAGCTTTGTCGACACTCACGGCACGGTGCTGGCCTTCGACCTTGGCTTGAAGCGCACCGGTGTCGCGTCCGGCGAACTGGCGCTCGGCATCGCCCACGCGCTCACTGTGGTTGCGGCCGAGTCGACGGCCGCACGGCTCGACGCGATCGCCAGGCTCGTCGCCGAATGGCAGCCGGTGCTGCTGGTGCTGGGGCTGCCCACCCACGCTGACGGCAGCGAGCACGAAATGACGCGGGTGGCCAAAAACTTCGCGTACAAATTAGAATCGCGTTTCGGACTGCCGGTCTTCCTGGTCGACGAGCGCCATACCAGCACCGCAGCCGAATCCGAACTGCGCGCGCGCGGCATCCACGGCAAGAAAAGGCAGGCGCTCACCGACGCCGTTGCCGCGCAACTCATCCTGCAAGGATTTTTCGATGCCCGCCTCACTGCCTGACGCCAACACCCTCATCGCCCGGCTGGCGGATGCCATCGCCCCGACACTCACCCCTGACACGTTCATCGTCGGCATCCACACCGGCGGGGCGTGGGTCGCCGAGCGCCTGCATGCGCTGCTCGGCTGCAGGCAGCCGCTCGGCGTGCTCGACATCTCGTTCTATCGCGACGACTTCTCGCGCATCGGCCTGCATCCGCAGGTCAAACCGTCGAGCCTGCCGTTCGAGCTCGAGGGCGGCACCATCCTCCTCGTCGACGACGTGCTGCATAGCGGCCGCACGGTGCGCGCGGCGATGAACGAGCTGTTCGACTATGGCCGCCCGGCGTCGATCCGCCTCGCGGTGCTGGTCGACCGCGGTGGCCGCGAGCTGCCGATCCGCCCCGATTTCGTCGGCCTCACCGTCGACATCCCCGAACACCAGAACGTCAACCTGTCGCGCCTCGACGACGGCCACCTCACGCTCTCCATCGCATGAACCTCCAACTCACCGAAGACGGCAGGCTGCGCCATCTGCTGACGCTTGACGGTCTGCCGCGCGCCATCATCACGCAGATCCTCGACACCGCCGAATCCTTCATGGACGTCGGCGCGCGCGAGGTGAAGAAAGTGCCGCTCCTGCGCGGCAAGTCGATCTTCAACCTGTTCTTCGAACCCTCGACCCGCACCCGCACGACTTTCGAGATCGCCGCCAAGCGCCTGTCCGCCGACGTCGTCAACCTCAACATCGCCACCTCCAGCCAGACCAAGGGCGAGGCCATCCTCGACACCGTCGACAATCTCGCCGCGATGCACGCCGACATGTTCATCGTGCGCCACGCGCAGTCCGGTGCCGCGCACTTCATCGCGCGCCACGTCGCCCCCCACATCTCGGTGGTCAACGCCGGCGACGGGCGCCATGCGCACCCGACGCAGGGCCTCCTGGACATGTTCACCATCCGGCGCTACAAGGGCGCGTTCCACAACCTGACGGTGGCCATCGTCGGCGACGTGCTGCACTCGCGCGTGGCGCGCTCGCAGATCCATGCGCTGACCACGCTCGGCGTGCCCGAGGTGCGCGTGATCGGGCCGAAGACGCTGCTCCCCACCGGCGTCGAACAGATGGGCGTGAAGGTGTTCCACGACATGGAAGCGGGCTTGCGCGGCTGCGACGTGGTCATCATGCTGCGCCTGCAGAACGAGCGCATGAAGGGCGCGCTGCTGCCGTCCGCGCAGGAATACTTCAAGTTTTTCGGCTTGACACCGGAGAAGCTCGCGCTGGCGGGACCCGGTGCCATCGTGATGCACCCCGGCCCGATGAACCGCGGCGTGGAGATCGCCTCCGAAGTCGCAGACGGCCCGCAGTCGGTGATCCTGCCGCAGGTCACCTACGGCATCGCGGTGCGCATGGCGGTGATGGCGATGCTCGCAGGGGGGCCATCGGCATGAAGATCCACATCAGGAACGGTCGCATCATCGACCCGATGAACGCACGCGACCAAATCGGCGATCTCTACATCGCCGCCGGCAAGATCGTCGGCAACGGCCAGGCCCCGGCCGATTTCCACGCCAACCGCACCCTCGACGCCAGCGGCCTCGTCGTCTGCCCGGGACTGGTCGACCTCTCGGTACGCCTGCGCGAACCCGGCTACGAATACAGGGCCACGCTGGAATCGGAAATGCTCGCTGCCGCGGCGGGCGGCATCACCTCGCTCGCCTGCCCGCCCGACACCGACCCGCCGCTGGACGAACCCGGGCTGGTCGAGATGCTGAAATTCCGCGCCAAGAACCTGCCGGGGCCGCGCGTGTACCCGATCGGCGCACTGACGCAGAAACTCGAAGGCCGCGCGCTGACCGAAATGGCCGAACTCACCGAGGCCGGCTGCCGTGCCTTCACCCAGGCCGACGCGCCGCTCACCGACACCCTGGTGCTGCTGCGCGCGATGGAATACGCCGCCACCTTCGGCTTCAGCCTGTGGCTGCGTCCGCAGGATGTCGCGCTCGCCCGCGAAGGCGTGGCGCACGATGGCGCGGTGGCGTCGCGCCTGGGTCTGGCCGGCATTCCGGCACTCGCCGAGACGGTGGCGCTGGCGACCATCCTGCAGCTGGCGCGCGAAACCGGTGCGCGCATCCACCTCGCCCGCCTGTCGACGCGCGAGGGCATCGCCATGGTGCGCGCCGCCAAGGCACAGGGGCTGGCGATCTCCTGCGACGTCGCGGCGACGCACGTGCACCTGTCGGAAAACGATCTGGTCGGTTTCGACGCGCACATGCATCTGGTGCCGCCGCTCAGAAGCCTGCGCGACCGCGACGCCATCCGCGAGGCCTTGCGCGACGGCTCGATCGACGCGCTGTGTTCCGACCATACTCCGGTCGACGAGGACGCCAAGCAAGTGCCCTTCGGCGAATCCGAAGCAGGGGCCTCGGGCGTCGAACTGCTGCTGCCGCTCACCCTGAAATGGGCGCGCGAAATGGGCGTGCCCCTGCTGCAGGCGCTCGACCTCGTCACCTGGAAGCCCGCCCAGGTTCTCGGTGTGCCAGGCGGGCATCTGTCGGTCGGCGCCTGCGCCGACATCTGCATCTTCGACGAAGCCGCCGAATGGGTGGTCACGCCGCAGGCTCTGGCGAGCCAGGGCGACAACACGCCGTTCCTTGGCCATCCGATGCAGGGCCGCGTGCGCTACACCGTGATCGACGGCCACATCGATTTCGAGGCGCCACGCTGATCCGCGTGCAGTCTGCGCGGGAGAGGCACCGCTCCATGCCGTCGCTGCGCACGCTCGCGGCGAGTCTTGCCGCCGGCGCGCTGGGCGTCGCAGGCTTCGCCCCTCTGGGCGCCTGGCCGCTCGCCGCCGCGAGCCTCGCCCTGCTCTTCGCCCTGTTGCTGCGCACCGCATCCAGCCGCGCCGGCTTTCTCGTCGGTTTCGCCTGGGGCCTGGGGTTTTTTCTCGTCGGCGTGAGCTGGATCTATGTCAGCCTGTCGGTCTACGGCGACATGATGCCGTGGCTGGCGGCGCTCGCAACCCTGCTGTTCTGCGCCTTCCTCGCCCTGTTCCCGGCCACGGTGGGTGCCGTGCAAGCACGCTGGCCGGGATCTTTTGGGCTGCGCGCACTGCTGTTGTTGCCGCTGCTGTGGAGCGCGAGCGAGTGGCTGCGCGGCTGGATTTTCAGCGGCTTTCCCTGGCTGGTGATCGGCTATTCCCAGGTGCCGGGAAGCCCGCTCGCCGGCTACGCGCCGCTCGTCGGCGTGTACGGCGTAGCCAGCCTGCTTGCGCTCGCCGCGGGCCTCGCTGCCTGGGGCGTCGCGGTGCGCGGCCGCGCGGCGCTGGCATGGGCCACGGTCGGCATCGCCGCCATCGGCGTGGGCGGTCAGGCCCTGCGCGGCATCGCCTGGACCACGCCGGATGGCGCACCGACCTCGGTTGCGCTGCTGCAGGGCAACGTGCCGCAGGACATGAAATGGCGCCCGGAAAACATCCGTGCCACGCTCGATGCGTATTACCGCATGGCGGCCGCATCGCCCGCACAACTGGTGGTGCTGCCGGAAACCGCGTTGCCGCTGTTCGAAACCGACTTGCCGCGCGCCGACCGCACCCTGCTCGCCGAACTCGCTCGCCATCGCGGTGGCGATCTGCTCGCCGGCATGCCCACGGGCTCGCTCGACGGCGCCTATTACAACAGCGTGGTGAGTCTTGGCACGGCGCCCAGCCAGCGCTACCACAAGGTGCACCTGGTCCCGTTCGGTGAATACATTCCGCAGCGGGCCGTGTGGGGCTGGGTTCTCGACGTGCTGCATATTCCGCTGTCGGATTTTACCCGCGGCGGCATCGATCAGCGCCCGCTCGCCGTCGGCGGTCAGCGGGTGGCGGCCAATGTCTGCTACGAGGACGCGTTCGGCGAAGAGATCATCCGTCAGCTCCCCGAGGCCAGCGTGCTCATCAACGTCAGCAACCTCGCCTGGTTCGGCGATTCGCTCGCACCGTGGCAGCACGCGCAGATGTCGCAGATGCGCGCGCTGGAAACCGGCCGCATGATGCTGCGCGCGACCAACACCGGCGTCACCGCGATCATCGATGCGCAGGGGCGCATGCTCGCCCACCTGCCCATGTTTGCCGCCGGCAGCCTCACGGGCTCGATCCAGGGTTACGCCGGCAGCACCCCCTACGTGCGCTGGGGCAATGCACCGGTGCTGGCGGTGTGGGGCGTGCTGGCGGCCGGTCTTCTGATTGCCGCGTTCAGGCGGCCCTGATGCGGGTGGCGTTGCGGCCGCCGCGCTTGGCTTCCAGGAGCGCTGCGTCGGCGCGTGCCAGCGCCTCGTTTTCCTCACGGTCGTCGCGGCTGTATTCGGACATGCCGCCGCTCCACGACAATTTCTGCGTCACGCCCGGAATCAGCTCGACGCTCTCCGGCAGGTTTGCACGCAGACGTTCGGCGAGTTCCCGTGCGCGGTCGAGCGGGGTGTAGGGAAACAGCACGCAGAACTCGTCGCCGCCGAGACGGGCGATAAAGTCGCTGTTCCTGAGGGTGCTCTTCAGCGCATTGCCGAACTTGACGATGAGCTGGTCGCCCGCCTCGTGGCCGAAGGTGTCGTTGACCTGCTTGAAATTGTCGATGTCGAGGATCAGCAGGCTGTGGGTCCAGCCGTCCTTCAGCGTGGCGAACAATTCCTTCTGCTTCTCGTCGAACGCGCGCCGGTTGTTGACCTGCGACAGGTGATCGAGGCGCGCCTGCGAGCTCGCCTCCTTCTGTCGCCCGAGCATCACCTTGCCAAGCTTCAGCATCGTTTCGAGCGGTGGCTTGAACTCCGCGAGGCTGACCGGATAGTCGCTGCGCAGGCGCTGCTGCCGCACATCGTTGGTCAGCTTGACCAGGGTGCGCAGGTTGTCGGTGACGCGATTGCGCACCGTCAGCACCACGCCGAACACCAGAATCGCGATCGTCAGGCTCGCCACCAGCCAGCCCAGCACGTAGGGGGCGACGCTTTCGATCAGCGGTTTCTCGTTGCGCCACACCGCGATGGTCCACGGTGTGCCGGCCAGCGCGATCCAGTTGGGCTGGCTGCGCTGCTTGATCGCCTGGTTGCCGCGCCGCATCAGCACGGTCACGTCACCGTCGCCCTGGCTTTGCTGCAGCTCGGCGTAGGCGGCGGCATCCGGCAGCGGCAGGGTGTCGAACACCACCTGCAACTGCGGCACGCTCTGCTCGACGATGACGAAGCCCAGGCGCTGGCCCGCAGCGTCCTGCACCGGGTGCGACAGCGACAGACTGAACGTCGCCGCGGCCGCCGCACCCGCGCCACCCGTGCCGATACCGGAAATGAGGCGGCGCGTCTCGCCCGGCAGAAAGCCTGGCAGCAACTGGTTTTGCCCATCGCTGATGAACAGCACGGTCGCGTCCTGGTTCAGCGCGTACAGGTTCGCCGCCTGTGCCTGGCACGCCTCCGCGGAGCGGCTCTCGAAGCACGCCAGCGTCTGCGGGTGCGCGGCGATGCGCGCTGCGCTGCGCTGCATGGCATCGGCGAGAAACTCGATCTGGGTGGCCATCACCGGCTTGTCGAGCTCCTCCGCCACCGGTTGCGCCTGCGGCTGCGACAGATAGAATACGGCCGTGACGATGCCCGCCAGCGCGACCAGCGTAGCGACGAGCATCAAACCGAACCGCAGAATCGACGTATGGGGCATGAGCGTGCGCCAGCCGGCTCCATCCTTGTATTGTTGTGTCTCCGCAACGGGCGCCCCAGCGGGTACCCGTCAACCTGGTTCAATAACCAGCAAGTTCCGTACCCTCCACCACCTTGCCCCCTTCCAGGGGGTCGCCCGGCATGGGTGTAAAGGATTTCGACACCCGTACGCCGGCGAAACGCGACCCCACCAGCGCTGTGGATCGTGCTCAAATCCGACAGGCTCCTAGCCGCGGCCGGTACTGCCGAAGCCGCCTTCGCCCCGCTGGCTGCTTTCGAACGCCTCCACCACGTTGAATTCCGCCTGCATCACCGGCACGATGACCAGTTGCGCCAGGCGTTCCAGGGGCGCCAGTTCGAAGGATGCGCTGCCGCGGTTCCACGCCGACACCATGAGCTGACCCTGGTAGTCCGAGTCGATGAGGCCCACCAGATTGCCCAGCACGATGCCGTGCTTGTGGCCGAGCCCCGAGCGCGGCAGGATCAGGGCCGCGTAGCCGGGATCGGCGAGATGGATCGCAAGACCCGTGGGAATCAGCCGCGTTTCGCCCGGCACGAGCGCCACCGGTGCGTCGATGCAGGCGCGCAGGTCGAGCCCGGCCGCGCCCGGCGTCGCGTAGTGCGGCAACTGCTCGCGCAGGCGGGCATCGAGTATCTTCACATCCATCTTCATTTTGTCGAAATCTCGTCAGGAACGCAGAATCGCCAAGTGGGCAATCAAGGATCGTGCCTGCGCCAGCTTGGCGGCGCGCGGCAGGGGGTGGGCGCCGTTGTCGTCGAACAGCACCAGTTCGGCGCTGTCCTGCCCGAGCGTATCCTGCGCCAGGTTGCCGACCAGGAGCGGCAGCTTCTTCTTGACGCGCTTCGCCTCGGCGTGCTCGGCCAGGCGCTCGGTCTCGGCGGCGAACCCCACGCAGAAGGGTGCGTCCGGGCGTGCCGCGACCTCGGCGAGAATGTCGCGATTGGGCACCAGGTGCAAATCCAGGCCGCCCGCGCCCTTCTTGATTTTCTGCGCGGCGCTCGTCGCGGGGCGGTAATCCGCCACCGCAGCCACCGCGATGAACACCTCGCACGGCAGTTCGGCCAGCACCGCCGCATGCATCTCGCTCGCCGTGCGCACATCCACGCGGCGCACGCCCGGCGGCGTCGCCAGGCAGGTCGGCCCCGTCACCAGGCACACCGCCGCGCCCGCCTCGGCGGCCGCCTGCGCCACCGCGTAGCCCATCCTGCCGGAACTGAGGTTGGTCAAGCCGCGCACCGGGTCGATCGGCTCGAAAGTCGGCCCGGCGGTGACCACCACCCGCGTGCCGGCAAGCGGTCCCGCGCCGAGGAGCCCGGGCAGCGCCGCCATCAGCTCCGCCGGCTCCAGCATGCGCCCGGGACCGGTTTCGCCGCACGCCTGTTCGCCCTCGGCCGGGCCCAGCACCTGGACGCCGTCGGCGCGCAGTTGCGCCAGATTGCGCTGCGTGGCCGCCACCGCCCACATTTCACGGTTCATCGCCGGCGCCACCGCCAGCGGGCAGGCACGCGCCAGACACAGCGCGCTCAGGAGGCCGTCGGCGCGCCCCTGCGCAAGCTTCGCCAGAAAGTCGGCGGAAGCCGGCGCCACCAGAATGAGATCGGCGCCGCGCGAGGCATGGATATGTGCCATGCCGGCGCCGTCGGCATGCCACAGGTCGGTCAACACCGGGCGTCCGGACAGCGCCTGGAAAGTGAGCGGCCCGACGAAGCGCGTCGCCGCCTCGCTCATCGCCACCTCCACCCGCGCGCCGGCCTTGACCAGCAAACGGCACAGTTCGGCCGCCTTGTAGGCGGCGATGCCGCCGGTCACGCCAAGGAGAATATTCCTGTCTGTCAGCGACACGCTCTCGATTCCCTGCCCGGTTTCCGGGAAAATTCCCATTCTAACGGACATGCCCGGTGCCCGCCCTCCCGCAAGCGGGCGAGGGGGCACAAGGCACGCGCTGTTCCGAATAAGCTTAGAAAGCGCAGTTGAACCACAGAGACACAGAGAACAGCGAGAAAAACATATATTTGCATTCCTGCCGTGGTTCACCCGATGGATGAGCGGGAAAAAGCGCGGAGATGTCCTGTTTCGGGTTTCTCTGTGCCTCTGTGTCTCTGTGGTGCGGAATGCAGGATAAACAAGGGGAGGAGACCGACGATGGCGATTTGCGACTGGCCCGAGGACGCGCGTCCACGGGAGAAACTCCTGCGGCACGGCGCTGCCGTGCTCACCGACGCCGAACTGGTCGCGGTGTTCCTGCGCACCGGGCTGCCGGGCAAGAGCGCGGTCGACCTCGGGCGCGAACTGATCGAGCGGTTCGGCAGCCTCGGCGGCTTGTGCCGCGCCGACCGCAAGGCGGCCTGCGCGGCACCCGGCGTCGGCGAGGCCAAGTACGCGCTCCTCGCCGCGGTGCTGGAAATGGCGCGCCGCACGCTGGGCGAATCGGCGCGCAGCGGCGACGTCCTCGCCTCACCCGACGCGGTGCGGGACTACCTGCGCCTCATCCTGCGCCATCGCGACTACGAGGTGTTCTGCTGCGTCTTCCTCGACGCGCAGCACCGCGTCATCGAAATCGAGGAGCTGTTCCGCGGCACCCTCACCCAGACCAGCGTCTACCCGCGCGAGATCGTGCGCCGCGCGCTCGCCCACAACGCCGCCGCGCTGATCCTCGCGCACAACCATCCCAGCGGCGTGGCCGAGCCCAGCGCCGCCGATCGCCAGCTGACGCGCCAGCTTGCAGACGCCCTGGCCCTGGTCGACGTGCGCGTGCTCGACCATTTCATTGTCGCCGGTCCGTCGGCGCTGTCGTTCAGGGAAGCGGGGCATCTTTGACCGGGACTTGCCTCGCCCGCCACAGCTATGGTATAAATCTCGGTTTTCCGGTTACCCCAACAAGTCTGGAGCAGCATCATGGCTCGCGTATGCGTCGTCACGGGCAAGAAGCCCATGGTCGGGAACAACGTTTCCCACGCCAACAACAAAACCAAGCGCCGTTTCCTGCCGAACCTGCAATACCGCCGGTTCTGGGTCGAAAGCGAAAACCGCTGGGTGCGCCTGCGCCTGTCCAATGCGGCGCTGCGCACCATCGACAAGAACGGCATCGATTCCGTGCTGGCCGACCTGCGCGCGCGCGGCGAAGCGGTTTAAGGGAGCGCAATCATGGCTAAAGGCGGACGCGAAAAGATCAAGCTGGAGTCCACTGCGGGCACCGGTCACTTCTACACCACCACCAAGAACAAGAAAACCATGCCCGAGAAAATGGAGATCAGCAAGTTCGATCCCAAGGCTCGCAAGCATGTGATGTACAAGGAAACCAAGCTGAAATAAGTTGCGCTTCGGGCGGACCAGCCGGGCCCGCACACGCAGAAACCCGCCCGACCCGGCGGGTTTTTTGTTGCCCGTGAAGGATTCAGGCCGTCGCGGGTGCGACCATGTGCACCACCCGCTGCGGGAGGGGGATCTCGATGCCGGCCGCCTTGAAGCGGCGCCAGATCGCCCAGTTGAGGTCGGAGCGCACGCCGCCCTGCCCCTTGTGGCCGTCGATGCTCACCGCCAGTTCGAGCACGATGCCGCTGTCGGCGAATTCCTTCAGAAGCACCCGGGGCGGGTTTTCCGGATCGTCGAGGATCACGCGCCCGTGCTCGCGCGCGGCGTCCAGCATCAGCGCTTCGGCCTGTTCCAGATCGGTGTCATAAGCCACCTGGAGCGACAGCGCGACGCGCACGTTGGGCTGGGTGAGCGAGTGGTTGATCACGGTCTGTGCGATCAGCATCTCGTTCGGAACGATGCTCTTGGCGCCGTCGGGCGAATGGAGCAGGGTGTAGCGGGTGTTGATCTGGCTGACTTCGCCATACTTGTTGTCGACGGTGATGACATCGCCGATGCGCACCGAACGGTCGAGCAGGATGATGAACCCCGAAATATAGTTGCTGGCGACCTTCTGCAGACCGAAGCCGATGCCGACACCGAGCGCGCCGCCGAACACCGACAGTACGGTGAGGTCGATGCCCACGGCGGGCAGCGCTATCAGCACCGCGACGATCAGCAGCACCGTGCGCACGGTTTTCGACAAGGCCATGCGCAGCGACAGGTTCATGCGCGTCACGCCCATCAGCCGGTTCTCGATCACGCGCGCCAGCATCAGCGCCACGATCACCGCCACCACGAGCACCACCGCTGCCTGGAACAGCTGCAACAGGGAGAACCGATAGCTTCCCGACTGGAACGACAGCGCCTCCATCGTCGCGTGGATGCGCGGCAAGAGGCCCGTGATGTGCAGTGCGAACACGCCCCAGATCAGCCAGACCGCACCGCGTTCCCAGATCCTGAGCGTGGTGCGCGGTTCGAATACGTAGCGCAGCACGTACACCGCCAGCCGCACCCCCACGAGCGAGAGCAACAGCGGCACCGCCAGGTTGAGGAGATGCGTGTTGGCAAGCCAGTGCTCGACGATCGCCCGACCGACCAGCACCGCCAGCAGCATCGCCAGCGGAAAACCGACCCGACGCAGTCCCGCACGCCCTGCCGGCCACAGCGGATTCGGGTGCGCGAAATAGGGCTTCGCCAGCCGCATCGCCCCTAAGGCCAGCAGCCCGGACACGGCCAGCACGCCGAGCTGCCACAGCAGGCCGAGATTCTCGCTGTCGGTGATCAGCCGCGTCAGCAGGTTGTCGATGGGGATGGGCGTGGCCAAGTCTAGAAGTCCAGCGTCAACTGCGCGGAAAGGATGTCGACCGAGGCGTCGTAGGTTCCGGCGAGGGTGACGGGGCCTTCCGTCTTGTGGATGCGCGCATCCTTGACGAAGAGATGCGCGTAGCCCACGTCGAGCGCGCTCTTCGGCGACAAGCGGTACTGCACGCCGAAGGCGATCCAGGTGCGGTTCTCGTCGGGGATGCGCGCGGTGCGGTAAAGATCCGACACCGGCGCTTCATCGTAGGCGACGCCGCCGCGCAGGGTCAGCCTGTCGTTCCAGCGGTAGTTGGCGCCGACCGAATAGCGGTAGGTGTCGTCCCAGTTCTCCGGCGTCACCCCGACGAGCGCGCCGTTGGTGCGGACGATGCGCAACTCGTCGAAATCGCTCCAGCCGGTCCAGCTCACGTCCGCGAGCAAGTCCCAGCGCTCGTTGAATTTGTGGAACAGGGACAGCGACGCCGAGTCGGGCATGGTGGTGTTCGCGGTCACCGGGCCGTTGCCGGCCGGGAAGGCCGACAGGGTCAGCGTGCCTTCCAGCGTGTAGTCGACTTCGGAGCGGTAGGCAAGGCCGATGCGCGTCGCCGCGTCCAGTTGCCACAGCACACCGAGGTTGAAGCCCCAGCCGTAGTCGTCGCCCTTGACGGTCGCCAGACCGGGCGCTCCCGCGAGGTTGGTCAGCGTCGCTTCGGCGTACTGCATGCTCACCCCCGCGCCCAGCGACACCGCATCGTTCACCTTCCAGGCAAGCGAGGGATTGAGGTTGACCGTCTTCACCTCGGACTTGATCGCCTGGGTGCGTCCCGCCCACGTCGAATCGTATTCGGTCGCCAGCCCGAACGGGGCGTTCAGACCGACGCCGATGTGTACGTCGGGCGTCAGGCGGAACGCATAGTAGGCATTGGGAACCAGCGCGAGGCCGCCGGCGTCGCCGCCATCACCGCCCCCGATGGTGGAGGTGCCGGAAAATTCCGCCTTCGGCTTGATGAGGTGTCCGGCCGCCGCCACCTGCCTGTCGGGCAAGCGCGTCATGCCGGCGGGGTTGAAGAAAATGGTGCTCGCGTCCGCAGCGACGGCTGCGGCGCCAGCGTAGGCGTTGCCCAGCCCGCTGGCGTTCTGCTCGATGAGCGCAAAGCCCGCGGCGTGCGCAAGGCTGCCGCAGCCGGCCAGGGCCAGCGCGACACTCAGTTGACGGACCCGAAACGACATGATGTTCTCCCTCAGTGTTTGAAATTGTCAGCGTGCAAGATCGGCGTAGAGCCCGTCGGCCACCGTGCGATAGCGGTCGAGCACCTGGCCGCGCCTGACCTTGAGCGTGGGGGTCAGAAGCCCCTCGTCCACGGTCCATGGTTTCAGCTCCAGATGCAGGCGGCGGATCTGCGCGTAGCCCGGAAAGTGCTTCAGCTGATGCGCGATATGCCGAATCACCGCCTTGATCACCTTCGGGTCGCGCAAGGTGCCGGGGTGCGTGGGGTCGACGTGCAGATGCGCGGCGAAGCTGCGCCAATGGTCCTCGTTCAGCACCACCAGCGCGGCCAGGAACGGCCTGCCTTCGCCGACGACCATCACCTGTTCGAACAGCGGATCGAGCAGGATGGCGGACTCCATGTCCGAGGGCGGCACTTTCTCGCCGTTGTTGAGCACGATGATGTCCTTGATGCGCCCGATGATGGTGTAGTGCCCCTCGGCGTCGACGCGCGCCTGGTCGCCGGTGTGCAGCCAGCCCTCGGCGTCGATCATGGCGCGGGTCGCCTCCTCGTTCTTCCAGTAGCCGCGCATCACGCAGCGGCTGCGGGTGAGCAGCTCGTCGTTTTCGGCGATCCTCACCTCGACGCCGGGCAGCGCCTGGCCGATGCTCGCGGGCACGTTGGAATCGGGGCGGTTCACCGTGACCACCGGGCTCGCCTCGGTAAGGCCGTAGCCCTGGAAGATGGGCACGCCCAGGCCGATGAACACGCGTGCGATCTCGGGACACAGCGCGGCGCCGCCGGAAATCGCCAGCTTCAGGTTCCCGCCGAGCTTCTCGGTGACGTTGCCGGCGACCAGGCTGTCGAGCAGCGGCCACAGCAGCTGCTCGGGCGTCCACATCGCACGTCCCTGGCTGCGCTCGAAGCGGCGCCAGCCGACCGCCACCGCGAGCCGGAACAGCAGACGCGCCGCCGCGCCCTTTTTTTGCAGACCATCCAGGATGCGCGTGTGCACACGCTCGTAGATGCGCGGCACCGACACCAGCACGCTCGGCCGGATGGTCAGCAGATCCTGCGCCAATTGCGCGATCGAGCGCGCGTAGGCGACCTCGGCGCCGAGCAGCATCGGCAGGTAATAGCCGCCGGTGCGCTCCAGCGTGTGCGACAGCGGCAGGAAGGAAAGAAACACCTCGTGCGCGCCGAAATCGGCGCACTGCGAGGCGTAGAAAGCGTTCCACAACATATTGTCGTGCGTCAGCATCACGCCCTTGGGGCGCCCGGTGGTGCCGGAGGTGTACACCAGGCTCGCCAGCAGGTCGGCGGACACGTGGCGCTCCGGAACCGGCGTGCCTGCGGCGGCGGCGAGCCAGTCGGCCGCGACGGCGAAACGTGCGCTCCAGTCGGCGAGCCCGTTCTCGGGCGCGACGAGGCTGACGATGCGTTGCAGGCTGCGGGCGCTGCCGGCGATCTCGGCGAGCTTCTTGTGCTGGAAGCGGCCTTCGACCAGCATGAGCTTCACGTTGGCGTGGTCGAGGATGTACGCGGCGTTGTCGGGCCGGTCGTCGGGATAGAGCGGAACGGTGACGAGGCCGAGACCCAGCGCGGCCTGGTCGAAGATCACCCATTCGACGCAGTTCCTCAGCATCAGCGCGACGCGGTCGCCCGGGACCAGGCCTTCCTTCGCGAGTGCCGCCTGCCAGCGCGCCACCTCGGCCGCCACCCCGGCCCAGGTGAAGCTCACCCAGTCGTTCTGCGTCTCGTCGAACTGGCGGTAGGCCACCTCATCCGGGCTTGCCGCGACGCGTGCGCGGAACAGGCCGCACAAGGTGCCGAGAACATCGGGATCGAAGGGGGCAACGCTCATGTCGCAAGGCGGTCCGGCCGGGGAAAACCTCGCATTGATACCCGCAAACCCGGCATCGGGTCAAGCGGTGTCGCGGGTGAGCACGGCGGCGAAAAAAGCGTCGGTCGCATGCACCGCGGGCGAGAGCCGGAGCATGGAACCGGTGTCGAGCGGCACCTTGTGCTGCGCCAGGAGCTCGGCGGCCGCGTGCAGGCGGAAACCGCCTTGCGCGAGAAACGCCTCGACGATGCCTTCGTTCTCTTCCGGCAGCAGGCTGCACGTGGCGTACACCAGGCGGCCGCCGGGTTTGACCAGGCGCGCGGCGGCGCGCAGGATCGCCGCCTGTTTCTGCGTCAGGTCGGCCACCGATTCGGGCGACTGGCGAAACTTCAGATCGGGATTGCGGCGCAGCGTGCCCAGGCCCGAACAGGGCGCGTCGACCAGCACGCGGTCGAGCTTGCCGGCCAGGCGCTTGATCCGCGTATCGGACTCCGAAGCGATGCGTTGCGGCATGACGTTCGACAGGCCCGAGCGCGCCAGCCGCGGCTTCAGGTTGGCCAGACGCTTCTCCGCCACGTCGAACGCATACAGCCGTCCGGTCGACGCCATCATCGCGCCGATCGCCAGCGTCTTGCCGCCGGCGCCGGCACAGAAATCACACACCATTTCGCCGCGTCGGGCGCCGAGCAGGAGCGCGAGCAACTGGCTGCCCTCGTCCTGCACTTCGAGGCTGCCGTCGAGGAACAGCGGATGGCGGTTGATCGCCGGGTTGTCACGAAAACGGATGCCCCACGGTGAATACGGCGTCGCCTCCACCGCATGGCCCTCGGCCTGCAGTTGCGCCAGCACCGCCTCGCGGCTCGTCCGGTGCGTGTTCACGCGGACGTCGAGCGGCGCCGGCTGCTGCAGCGCGCGGCCAAGCGCAAGGATGTCGGCATCGCTCATCGTGCCCTGGAGCTTCTCCAGCACCCAGTCGGGCAGTTCGGCGGCGACGCCGAGCGGCAGCGCGTCGGTCGCCGCCGTGCGGATGTGCTGGATCAACTCGGGCTTGGCGAATTTCTCCAGTGCCGCGCCGCTCATGCCGCGCACCTTGATCAACCAGGCGACGATCAGCGTGCGCGGGTTGGCCGCCGGCACCACGACCGAAAGATAACGGCAGCGCCTGAGCACACCGAACACCGCCTCCGCGATGAAGGCGCGGTCGCGCGCACCGAGCTTTTTATTCTCGCGGAAGAACGCCGACAGCACCGCGTCGGCCGGGCGCTTGAAATCGAGCACGAGGTCGAGCGCGTGGGTGGTGAGCTGCAGCAGGGGTGGGGAGATTTCCATTAGCGTGAAACATCGCGAATGGCGAGTCGTCGGTTCATGTTCCGGGGTGGCGAATCGCCATGAAAGTCGGCCGTGACAGAATAACACCCGGACTAGGCCAAACGCGCATGGCCCAGCCACTCGCGCCAGATTCCCAGCGACACCGCCAGCAACACCGGCCCCAGGAAGAGGCCGATGAGGCCGAAGGCGTTGATGCCTCCGAGCACGCCGAGGAACACGAGCAGGAAGGGAATCCGCGTCGGCCCGCTGATGACCAGGGGGCGGATCAGGTTGTCGACCCAGCTCACCACCAGCGCCCCCCAGAGGAAAAGGCCCAGTGCGGCCTGGGTCTCGCCGTTGGCCAGAAGCCCCAGCGACAGGCCGATCCACACCACGGGGCCGACGAAGGGGATCATCGAGATCAGCGCCGTGGCCACCCCCCACAGCGCTGGCGCGGTGATCCCCGCCACCCAGTATCCAAGTCCCGCGAGCGCGCCCTGCGCGAGTGCCGTGAGCACGATGCCGAACACGACCGCGCGCACCGTCACGCCGACCGCATTGATATAGCCGCGTGCCGGCTCGCCAAGCCAGCGCGTCGCCACGCGGCGGAACTGCGTCAGCACGGTGTCACCGTGCCGGTACAGAAAGAACAGCGCGAAGACGGCGAGGCCGAATTTCGCCACATTGCGGCCGACGCCTCCGGCCACCAGCTTGATATTGACCACGTCGGTCAGTCCGAGGGCGACGATCTGCGCGCGCACCCACGCCGGATCGCCCGCTACGCGGGCGTACTGCGCGGCGATCCATTCGCCGCCGGGCCACGCCGCCACGCCGGAAGGCAGGGGCGGCAAACCGTGCGCCGCGAGGTGTCTGATCGCCGCCGATGCCGCCGCGATGTCCCCCACCAGGGTGAACAGCACCCACGCCATCGGCAGCAACAGCGTCGCCGCCACCCCCACCGTCATCAGGAGCGCGACAAGGGTGTCGCGTCCCGGCAGGCGGCGGCACAGCCACTGATGCAGCGGCCGGGTCACGTAGGCGAGGATCCCCGCCCACGCAAGCGCGGCGAGAAACGGCGACAGCACCCAGAAGGTGAGCCCGAAGATGAAGACGAGAAAGGCGAACGTCACCACCCGGCGCGCACGAGGAGATTCGATCTTCACTGGCATGGATGTCCTTTCAGCCTGGATTATCCAGTAATCCGCAGATCGGAGTCCGCTTGCGACTCAGTGGCGGCCGGTCGGCGTCCGCGTCACCCACAGGCTGGCAAACATGAAGGTGCCGATGATGAGGGCGACGATGCCGAGCGAGAACCCGATCGGAATCTTGTAGAAGTCGACGATGAGCATCTTCACGCCAACGAAGACCAGCACCATCGCCAGCCCGTATTTCAGCAGATGGAAACGGTCCGCCACGCCGGCAAGCAGGAAATACATCGCGCGCAGGCCGAGGATGGCGAAGATGTTCGAGGTGAACACGATGAAGGGGTCGGTGGTGATGGCGAAGATCGCCGGAATCGAATCGACCGCAAAAATCAGGTCGGAAACTTCGATCATCACCAGCACCAGAAACAGCGGCGTGAACACGCGCACGCCGTTCTCGATGACCCAGAACTTCTCGCCGCGATAGCCGGACGTCAGGCGCATGTGGCGCTTGATCCAGTTGAGCAGCGGGTTCTTCGAAAGATCCGGCTCGGCCTCGGCGAACATCAGCATCTTCACGCCGGTGACGACGAGGAAGGCACCGAAGAGATAGAGCACCCAGTGGAATTCCCGCACCAGCCAGGCGCCCGCCAGGATCATCGCCGCGCGCATCACGATCGCGCCAACCACGCCGTAGATCAGCACGCGCCGCTGGTACTCCGCCGGCACGGCGAAGAAACCGAAGATCATCAGGAACACGAAGATGTTGTCGACCGCGAGCGCCTTCTCGATGAGATAGCCGGTGAGGAACTCCATCGCCTTGTCGTCGGCGACCGCGCGGCCGTAGGCACCATCGAGATACCACCACAGCCCGAAGTTGAACAGCATGGCGAGCGTGATCCACACGCCGGACCACGCCGCCGCCTCCCGGAAGCCGACCTTGTGCGCCTTGTTGCCGCCCGCCGCGAAAAGATCGACCGCCAGCATCGCCAGCACGAAGCCGACGAATGCCGCCCACATCCAGGGTTCACCGACGGTGAGGGCCTCGTTCATTCTTGTTCTTCCGCGTCAGCGATGGCCAAACAAAAACAGGCTGGTCAATGGTTCTTCGACGAGAGCCGGTCCATGACCGCGAACATCACGCCCGAGACCACGAAGGTCAAATGCAGTCCGAGCTTCCAGGCAAGCTGTTCATTCGTGTAGGCGTCGACGTTGACAAAGGCTTTCAGCAATTCGATCCCCGAAATCGCCACGATGGAACCGATGAGCTTGATCTTCAGATCCGAGAAGCCGACGTGTCCCATCCAGTCCGGTCGATCCTCACTGCCGCCCGTGTTGATTTTCGAGACGAAGTTCTCGTAACCGGCGAACACGATGATGAGCAGGAGATTCGCCACCAGCACCACGTCCACCAGCGTGAGCACGCCCACCATCAGGTTGCCGCTGTCTCCGCTCGCCAGCACCTGGAAGAGCGAATAGAACTCCTTTGCGAACTTGACCAGAAGCAGGCCGATGGCCAGCACCAGCCCGATATAGAACGGCGCCAGCAGCCAGCGGCTGGCGAACATGAAACGTTCGAGAAAATGCTCGAGTTGCTGCACCGTGCCTCCAGATCGAAATGGGGGGCGTCCTGCGCCCCCCGTGTTTTCAGCCGTTGATCGCGCGCAGCGCGGCGATGCGCTCCGCCAGCGGCGGGTGCGTCATGAACAGGCGCTTCCAGCCCTGCGGCGTGCCGCCATTGATGCCAAAGGCCGCCATCTTGTCCGGCAGCGGCTGCCCGTGCACGCTCGCCAGACGCTCCAGCGCGGCGATCATCGCGCCGCGCCCGGCAAGGCTGGCACCGCCGCGGTCGGCGCGGAATTCGCGCTGGCGCGAGAACCACATGACGATGATCGAGGCGAGAATGCCCAGCACCAGTTCGGCGACGATCATGGTGGCGAAGAACGCGGGGCCGTGGCCCCCCTCGTTCTTGAACACCACGCGGTCAACCGTGTGGCCGATGACGCGCGACAGGAACATGACGAAGGTGTTGACCACGCCCTGGATCAGCGCGAGCGTCACCATGTCGCCGTTGGCGACGTGGGCGACCTCGTGGCCGATCACCGCCTCGGCCTCCTGCCGCGTCATGCTGTTCAAAAGGCCCGCCGACACCGCGACCAGCGCGTTGTTCCTGTTGGCGCCGGTGGCGAAGGCGTTGACCTCGGGCGAGGGGAAGATGCCGACCTCGGGCATGCCGATGCCGGCGTCCTTCGCATACTTGCGCACCGTGTCCACCAGCCATAGCTCGGTCGAATTCGACGGCGTTTCGATCACCTGCACGCCCATCGATTTCTTGGCCATCCACTTCGAGATCGCCAGCGAGATGAGCGAGCCGCCAAAACCCATCACCGCGGCAAAAATCAGCAGCGAGCCGAGATTGAGGCCATTCGCGGTCAGATAGGGCTCGACACCGAGCAGGCGCATGGTGACCGAGAGCACCAGCACGATGGCCAGGTTGGTGGCGAGGAACAGAACGATGCGTTTCATGAAAAGCTTCTCCTTGGACGAACGGCATCACGACAGACACAGGATACGCCCACATCCATCCCAACAAAATTCGAATTTTATGCGAATATGATTCGAGTTTTTCGAATATTTGCGCTGCCATGCTCAATTTCAAGCACCTGCATTATTTCCGTACGGTCGCAAAAACCGGTGCCGTCAACCGCGCCGCGGAAAAGCTGCACCTGACGCCGCAGACCCTGTCCGGGCAGATCAGCGCGTTCGAGGCGCGCCTCGGCACACCGCTCTTTCGCCGCAGCGGGCGACGGCTCGAACTGACCGATGCCGGGCGCATGGCGCTCGCCTACGCCGACGAAATCTTCCAGGTCGGCGCCGAACTGGAAGATGCGCTGCTGCACCGCAGCGGCACGCTGCGCGCACCGTTCCGCGTGGGGGTGGCGGACGCGGTGCCCAAGGGCGTCGCGCACCAGCTCATCGCGCCGGCGCTCGCGCTCCCCGAAGCGGCGCGCCTGGTGTGCTCGGAAAACCGCCTGGAACGCCTCATCGCCGATCTCGCCATTCACCGCCTCGACATGGTGCTCGCCGACCGGCCGCTACCGCCCAACACGGACGTGCGCGGCTACAGCCACCTGCTTGGCGAGTGCGGCATCGGCTTCTTTTCCACGCCAGAACTTGCCGCGCAATTGCAGGGAAGCTTCCCGCGCTGCCTGCACGCGGCGCCACTGTTGCTGCCGGGCGAGGAAAGCGCGCTGCGCGCACCCTTGCTGCGCTGGCTGGAACGCCAGGACATCGCGCCCACGGTCGTTGGCGAGTTCGACGACAGCGCCCTGATGCATGCGTTCGGCGCCGCCGGGGCCGGCGCATTCCCGGTGCCGATGACGCACGAGGTGGCGGCTGCGCTGCCGCCCCGTCTGAGCCTGCTGGGCGAGACGCAGGAGGTGCGCGAGCGCTTTTTCGCCATTTCGGTGGAGCGCCGCCTGCGTCACCCGGCCGTGCTGGCGATCAGCGAGGCGGCACGGCTGACGCTGTTCGCGCGGCCACCGACGACGGACCGAGCGGATGCATCGGCCGCGCTCAGGGACGCCGCGCGTCCGGCCCGGCCAGTTCAGTGACGCCCTGTTGCGGAGACAGAATGCGGAATGGCAGGCGAGCACGCCCCGCAAGTTTCAGCAGCGCGCGATCCTTGCTCACCAGCACGCAGGCAGCGGCAGCGGCGGCGAGCTCGAGGAATTTCTGGTCGTCGACGTCGCGGCAGCGCGGCAGGTCCGCGACCGGCGGTGCTTCGATGCCCGGGGCCAGCGTGCGGTAGCGCGCCAGCAGCGCCTGCTGCACCGGCCGCGTGAGGCCGAATTCCGGATAGTCGAGCACGCGCTGCAACTCCGCCAGCGTCGCCGCACTCGCACGGCATTCGATGCGTTTCGTCTCCAGTGCGTGCAGGATCGGCAACGCCCGCGGATCGGCGAAATGCAGCAGGTCGAGGACGACGTTGGTATCGAGCACCCAGACCGGTTTACTCAATATTCGCATGCTCGGCGATGAACTCGCGCACCCAGTGCTCCGGCTTGGCGCTGGCGAAGCGGCCGACGATCTCGCCGCCGACGAACAGCAGCACGGTGGGAAATCCGCGCAGGCTGTAGCGTCCGGCAAGCTTCATGTTGTCGCCTTCGTCGACTTCGACCTTGGCCATGCGGATGCGCCCGGCGTAGTGCGCAATGACACGTTCGAGCACCGGCGTCAGCGCCTTGCACGGCGGACACCAGTCGGCCCAGAAGTCCACCAGGATCGGCTGGGTGCGCGAGGCCTCGATGACTTCATGGTCGAAGCGTTCGAGGTGGGTGTCGAAAATGGGATCGGAAGCGGTGTGCGGTTGGGTCATGACGAAACGAAGCAGCAAGCAATGCTTCGTATTGTGCCTCAAGCAGACTATCCTGATATGGACGCGTTGTCAGGTTTGAAGCCTCCATAAAGCATGGAAGAGCGTTTCTATCGCGAAGAAGCCATTGCGCGCCTGCCCGCCGCGCTGCCCGCGCTCACCTACAACCTCGCGCACACGCTGCGGATGCATGCCGGCAAGTGTCTGTTCGTGCCGATCCGCAGCTTGCAGTACATGGCCGTGCTCGATACCGAGGAATTCATTTTCGTGGACAGCCAGCATCGCGCCTGGGTCGAACTGGCGTGGCAGCGTTTCCGCCCGCAGGCACGCGCCGCGCTCGACGACCCGGTGCCCTTCGAAGTGGTGCACTATCTGCCACAGGCGGCCCAGACCATGCGGCGCCTGCCCGGCGAGTTCCTCAAGGCCTTGCGCCTGCTCGATCAACGCCTGAAACCAGACACCCCGGCACGCGTGCTCGATCTGAGCAGTCGGCTGCCGCATCCGCAGCATGGCGCGGGATAGGCAAACGGGTATTGGCCATGCCGGACCCCGGCAGGCCGAAGACCCTCGCCAGCCATGCGGGCCATCCGCGTCCGCCGCGGCGCCGGCCGCCTGACAGCACGAGCACGTCGTGCGGGCCGTCCACGCTGGCCGACGCGTCGCCGGTGACGACGAGGTCGGGCGGCAGGTGTCGGATGTGCCGCGCGAAGCCCTGTCGATGCGGGCCGTGGCGGGCGTGGCAGCATGCTTCGCCTGCCCCCATGCTGGCCGCAAGAAACGCCAGGCGCCGCAGCGCGGCCGCCTCGAGTGCGCGTGCCGCCTCGCGGCGACTGCCGCGCCAATAGCCGCCATCGAGTTCGCCGTCCTGCTCGATGAGGTGGAGGAAATCCAGTTGCGCCCGGTTCAGGCGCGCGAGCAGGAGGGCTTTCTCGACGATGGCGCCGTCGCACGCATCGAAGCGTACCAGCGCAAGGATGCGCCGGTAGGGTTGCAGTTCAGGCATGGGACAGGGGCCTCAAGAGGACATCGGAAACATGCGCTTGCGCCACGCTGCCGCCCTGGCACTCGCGGAAGATGCGCGCCTGGCAGGTGCGGCATACGGCGGGATCGAGCCGCTTGTGGATCGCGGCAATCGCCTCGGTCTTGGAATCGAAGATGTTGACGCCACCGATGTGTTTCAACGCGCCGCTCTCCGCGAGCTGTTCCTGCACCGTGTCCTTCACGCGGATGAAGTACAGGCCGCCGCCCTCGCTGCGCCGGCGCTCGGCTTCCTCGGCAAGATAGTGGGCGCCGGCGAGGTCGACAAAGTTGATCGCATGCGCGACCACCGCGACGTGCTTCTGGCCGGGCGCGTGCTGATCCTGCTGCGCGAGCGCTTCGCGGATGTGCGAGGTGGCGCCAAAGAACAGCGAGCCGTCGATGCGCACGAAGCGCAGCTGCGGACATTGCGGCGCATTCTGGGCGTCGGTGAAATGGCGCTTCGTGTGGTGCGGGTCGGGGGCGCGCACCCGCACCTGCGGTTTGGAGGTGCGCGACAGGTAGATCGCCAGCGAAGCCAGCACGCCGATGATGATGGCCTCCTCCAGGGTAAGGAAGAGCGTCGCCGCGAAGGTGGCGGCCATGATCGCGGTTTCCTGGCGGCTGCTCCGGATGGTATGGGCGATCTCGTCGAAGTCGATCAGGCCCCACGCGACCAGGAAGAGAATGCCCGCCATCGCGGCGTTCGGCAGGTATTGCGCCCAGGGGGCGACGAACAGCACCAGCACCAGCAGGAACACCCCCGCCAGCATGGCCGCCACCGGTGTCTTCGCGCCGGCTGCATAGTTGACGCCGCTGCGGTTGAACGAACCGGTGGCGACGTAGCCGGAGAAGAACGCGCCGGCGATGTTGGACAGACCCTGCCCGACGAATTCCTGGTTGCCGTCGACGTGCTGGCCGGAGCGCGCGGCAAGCGCCCGCGCAATGGATACCGCCTCGGTCAGCGCCAGCAAGGTGACGGCGATCACGCCCGAGGCGACCGCGCGGATGCTCTCCGCGTCGAATGCCGGCATCGACAGCGGCGGCAGGCTCGCGGGCAGCGCCCCGACAGTTGGGAGCGCAACGCCGAACCAGGCGGCGAGCACGGCGCCGGCGATCGCGCCGCCCAGCATGGCCACGATCATGTAGGGCAGCTTCGGCAGCCAGCGCTTGACCGCGATGCCGAGCAGCAGCGTGAAGAGGCCGGTGGCGACGATCGCGGCATTGATTTCATCCATGCGCGTGAAGGCGTGCGTCCAGGTGTCGGCGAACGACGCCCCGCGCGGGATCGCCTGGCCGGTGAAATGCTTGACCTGGTTGGTGGCGATGAGAATGGCCGCGCCGGCGGTGAAGCCGGTCACCACCGAATGGGAGATGAAGTTCACCAGGGTGCCGAGCTTGGCGAGCCCCATGACGAGCTGGATCGCACCGACCATGAAGGTCAGCGTCAGCGCCAGCCGCACGTACTCGGCGCTGCCCGGTTCGGCGTGCGGCGCGAGCACCGAGAACAGCACGATCGACGCCGCGGTGGTCGGCCCCGACACGAGGTGCCAGCTGGATCCGAACAAGGCGGCGACGATCGCCGGCACCATGCCGGCGTAGAGCCCGTATTCGGGCGGCATGCCGGCGATGGTCGCAAACGCCACCCCCTGCGGCAACGCGACCAGCGCGCCGGTGAGACCCGCCATGGCGTCGACCCGCACGGTGGCGCGATTGACGCGCGGCCACCACAGGAGGAATGCGGTGAATGGCCTGAGCCAGACAGGCAGGGCAGGAGAGGCGGGCAAAGACATCGCGGATCGCATGCGTCAGGGAAACCCTGACATATATATCCCGACCCGCGTCACGGGCACGTCAAGCGCGCGTGATGAACGCGTCAAACGCCGTCAAATTTCAGTACCGCGCGGGTGCCCTGCCCCTCCGTGCTGTCGAGCGCGACCGACCAGCCGTACCGCTCGCAGATCTTCTTCACCAGCGACAGGCCGATGCCCGCGCCCTCGCTGTGCGCGCCCTTGTAGAGGCGCTGAAATACCTTGCCGAGCGCCTCGCGCGGAATGCCGAGACCGGTATCCTCGATGGCGAGCGTGCCGGCGGCGAGGCGGATCTTCACGCTGCCGCGCTCGGTATAGGTGAAGCTGTTGCGCAGCAGGTTGGCGACGACGATCGCAAGCAGGTTCGCGTCGGCGGCAACGCGCGGCTGCGCGTCGAATTCAAGGATCACGTCCACCGGCCGCGTGCCCAGCAGATGCCGATGCTTGTCGACCGATGCCTCGACGAGCGCGGCCAGATCGACCGGCTCGCGCCGCTCGTCGTCGCGCTCGCGCGCCATGGCCAGAAGCGCGGTCGACAGGTCGGCCATGTCGGCCGCGCCGCGCTCGATGCGCTCGATGCGCTGGCGGTCCTTTTGCGGGCGCGCGGCATCGGCGAGCAGCACCTCCGCCGCGCCGCGGATCACCGCGATGGGCGTGCGCAGTTCGTGCGAGACGTCGGCGGTGAAGGCGCGCTCGCGGTCGATGAAGCTTGCCAGCCGCTCGAACGCCTGTTCGAAGGCATGCGCCAGCTCGCCCACCTCGTCGTGGGGAAAATCCTCGGTGAGCGGTTCGGGGTGGGCGTCCGGCCGCACGCTG
The DNA here is from genome assembly GCA_024708885.1 of Thiobacillus sp. Classification (GTDB taxonomy): domain Bacteria; phylum Pseudomonadota; class Gammaproteobacteria; order Burkholderiales; family Thiobacillaceae; genus Thiobacillus. The sequence goes on along the minus strand of JANJXT010000035.1, from coordinate 22,650 downwards.
CGCACCCGCCGCGCCAGTTCCTTCACCGGCTCGATCACGCGCTCGGCGAGCCACAGCGCCAGGGCCCCGGAAAGCAGCGTCATCAGCGTGACGAAGACGGCGAGATAGAGAATGAGGCCGGCCTGCTTCTTGCGGAAATAGGTTTCGTCGTAGAGCAGAAAATAACGGCTGCCATCGCGCTCGGCGATGGCGACGCGGTAGAACACGCCGTCAAGCCCGATTTCGTGCATTCCGGGCGGCAGCCGGGCGATGGCGTCCGGCGGCGGCGCCTCGCCCGCTCGCCCCGGCAGCGCATAGCCGAGCAGGGTGGCGGTCGAAGGCGGATGCGAGTCCGGATTGCGGCTGCGGCGCGCGAGGTAATCCTGGATTTCCGCCTTCAGCGTTTCGTCGATGAGACGCTCGCCGGCGTCGCGCACCCCGAGATAGAGGCCGAAGGCCGCGACCAGGCTGATGATGCCGCCGGTGACGGCAAACGCGGTGGCGACGCGAAAGCGCAGGCTGCGGCTAAAGCGCATCGGGTGCAGCGATGCGGTAACCGATGCCGCGGACGGTATGGATCAGGGGCACCTCATCCGCGCCGTCGACCGCCGCGCGCAGCGTGTGCATGTGCGAGCGCAGCGCGTCCGAATCAGGCGGCGCCTCGCCCCATACCGCGCGTTCCAGTTCCTCGCGCCGGACCACGCGCGGCGACGCGCGCATCAGGGTGTCCAAGAGCTTCAACGGTGTGGCCGAGAGCGCGATCACGCGTGTGCCGCGCCGCGCACGCACCAGCGCGGGGTCGAATTCCAGGTCGCCCACCCGCAGCGCGGACGGCGTCATCGCGCTTTTCGAGCGGCGCACCAGCGCCAGCAGGCGCGCTTCCAGTTCGCGCAGCGCGAAGGGCTTGAGCACATAGTCGTCGGCCCCGCATTCGAGACCGGCCACGCGGTCGTCGAGCGCATCGCGGGCGGTGAGCATGAGCACCGGCGTGCTGCGCCGCGCCTCTTCCCGATACTTGCGGCACAGCGTGAAGCCATCCATGCCCGGCAGCACGATGTCGAGCACGATGGCGTCGTAGTCGTGGGTCACCGCCAGGTGCAGACCGGTGATGCCGTCGCCCGCGACATCGGCGACATGGCCCTTGGCCTCGAGAAAGTCGCACACGTTGGCGGCGAGGTCGGGGTTGTCCTCGATGACGAGGATGCGCAGGGAACGGCTCGATGTCATGGCGGAGGAATAAACGCGTGAAACCCCCGTCAGTGTAGGGCATCCTCCGTCAAGAAAACGTCAAGACGCTTCGCGCGTTTCGCGTTGAAACCGCGGGCCGCGCCCCCGGCCCCTACCCCCGCCAGAACATGGTGTGCACCCGCAGCAGGGGGCGCGCGCCGAACAGCCCCATCAGCAGGTCGCGCCAGCGTCCGCGGCGCGGCGGTCTGGCGGCCGAGAGCACGAGGACGTCGTGCGGGCCATCGACATAGTCCGACGGCTCGCCTACCACGACGAGGTCGGGTTGCCAGGCCGCGACATGGCGCTGGAAGGCCTGCCGGGGCGGGCCGTAGACCGCGTTGCAGCCGGTTTCCCCGGCACCGAGCTGGGCCGCAAGGAAGTTCAGCCGCCGCAGCGAGGCGGCTTCGAGCGCGCGCGCGGCGGCCTCGGTGCCGCTGCGGGCATAGCCACCGTCGAGTGCGCCATCGGGTTCGATGAGGTGAAGAAAATCCAGCTGAGCCCGGTTCAGACGCGCCAGCAGCAGGGCCTTCTCGGCCGTGACGCCATCGGTGGCGTCGAAGCGGATCAAGGCAAGTATCCGTCGGTAAGGCTGTAGCTCAGGCATGGTCACCTCCGCATCAGTACGTCAGGATCGTTCATTCTGGCACAAGCCGGCCGGTCTTCACGCGGGGCGCGGGAGGCCCGACAGGCTGCTAGACCTTGACCGCCAGCGCCGGCTCGGCGGACGCGCCCCCCGCCGAAAGCTCTGCCGGCTTCACCGGGCAGAACAGGTCGCCCTTGCCGGCGTCCCCCAGCCACTCGTAGATCGCGGCCAGCGCGAAATCTTCGTTCGGAAAGACGTGCTTTTCGCCGATCTCGACAAGCAGGCCGGTATTGCGCATGACGTCGAGCACCTGGCGCTTGAGACCGGAGAACACCAGGGCGACGCCGTTCTCGTGCAGGCGCTCGTAGATCTGCCGCAGCGCTTCCTCGCCCGTGGCATCGAGCTGGTTGATGCCGTCGGCGACCACCAGGAGGTACTTCGCCTTCGGATGGGCGGCCATGGTTTCGAGCACCGTCTCCTCGAAGTAGGCGACGTTGGCGAAGTAGAGCTGGCCGTCGAAGCGCATCGCGACGACGTGTTCGCTGGTCGGCAGGTCGGGGTTGACCTTGACGTCGCGCAGGGTGCCGTCGGAATAGCGGCCAAGCTGGGCAACCCTGGGCTTCATGGTGCGGTACAGGTAGAGCGCCAGCGCCAGCGCCGCGCCGATGAGAATGCCCTTGTCGAGATGCGGCGCGGCCAGCAGGGTGACGACGAAGGTCACGCCCGCCACCAAGCCGTCGGCCTTGTTCGCCTTCCACGTGTGCTTCAACGCCGCCGGGGTGACGAGGCTGGTGACCGCGAGCAGGATGATGACACCCAGGGTCGCCTTGGGCAGGTGGTAGAGGTAGGGGGTGAAGAACAGCAGCGTCAGGCCGACGAACAGGCCGTTGAACACCATGGCGAAGCCGGTCTGCGCGCCCGCCTGCAGGTTGATCGCCGAGCCCGTGAAGGAGCCGGTCGCGGGGTAGGACTGGAAGAACGCACCCCCCATGTTGGCGATGCCCTGGCCGATCAGTTCCTGGTTGGGGTCGAGGCGCTGCTTGGTGCGTGCCGCGAGTGCCTTGGCCATGGAAATGCACTCCATGAAAGCCACCAGCGCGATGATGAACGCCGCCGACAGCAGTTGCAGCACGGCGTCGAACGACAGCGTCGGCAGGCGGAAGGACGGCAGGCCGGCCGGGATGTTGCCGACGACGTCGCCGCCGCCGGTGAGGTTCATCTTGCCGTCCTCGATTTTCTTGATGTGCCAGTGGTTGCCGTCGGTGGCCAGCCCCGCCGGCACCTGACCCTCCAGATACAGCATCGCGCTCTGCGTTTCGGGGGCGTCGGCGCGCACGAAGTTGAGCTTGCGCAGGTGGGCGAGGCTCTGCTTGTTCTGGGCTTCGAGCGTGCCGGCTTCAAGCTTCATCATGTCGATGCGGTAGCGCAGTTCGGTGGCGGCGAACGCGTCGCCCGTCTTCTCGATCTGGCGCAGCTGCGTGCCCTTTTCCGTGATGTCGGCCTGCAAGGCCGCGGCCCGCTCCTGCGCCACGACGTAGTCGGCCACCAGCGTGCGCGTCGCGGGGTCGGCGATGTGCGCATCGGTGCCCGAGGTCTTGTGGGCGAAACCGATCGCGTAGCTGACCAGGGTGGTGATCACCACCGCGACCAGCACGCTCGGCTTCGACAGCAGCTTGATCTTCTTCAGCACCAGCATCAGCGCGAGCGCGAACACCGACATCACCAGCGTCGGCAGGTGGGTCTGCGGCAGGTTGCCGAACATCTCCCAGATGTCGACCAGGAAGGAGTCGCTGCGGCCTTTGGTAATGCCGAGCAGGAGGTCGAGCTGGGACAGGGCGATGATGATCGCCGCCGCGTTCATGAAGCCGAGGATCACCGGATGCGAGACGAAGTTGACGATGGCGCCGAGCTTGAACGCGCCGAGGCCGAACTGGATGACGCCGACCATCAGCGTCAAGAGCAGGGCAAGCCCGATGTACTCCTCGCTGAAGGGGATGGCCAGCGGCGTCAGCGCCGCCGCGGTCATCAGCGAGATGATCGCCACCGGGCCGGTGGCGAGCTGGCGCGACGAGCCCCACAGGGCGCCGAGGATGGCGGGAACCAGCGCGGTGTACAGGCCGAAGTAGACCGGCAGGCCGGACAGCTGCGCGTACGCCATCGCCTTGGGAACGAGCACCAGCGCGCCCGTGATCCCGGCGATCAGATCCGCGCGCAGCACGACGCTGCCGATCGGGAACCAGTGAAGGAACGGGAACAGTCGATAAAGCAGCGGGTTCATGGCAACGGGGGGCGGGCTAACGTTGAGAAAAGAAACGCGATTGTTTCATAATGCAACAGTTTATCCAAAATCCCGGATATTGCAAAGACCTTCTACTGTCCCTCCGCGCCGAAGCGCTTGAGCTTGCGCCACAGCGACACGCGGTCGATGCCGAGCATCTGCGCGGCGAGCGTCTGGTTGCCGTGCGCCTCTTCCAGCACCCACTGGATGTATTCGCGCTCCTGCTCCTCCAGCGAGGCGACGCGCCCCTCGCGGCGACGGAAGGCGCGAATGGCAAGGTCGCGCAGGTCGTCGGGCAGGTGGGCGGGTTCGAGCGTCTCGCCCTGGCACAGGGCGACGCCACGCTCGATGATGTTCTCCAGTTCGCGGACGTTGCCGGGAAAATCGTAGCGTTTCAGCAGGGCGAGCGCCTCGTCCGAGATGGCGCGCACCGCCCGCCCCATCACCGTGGCCGCGCGCTCGAGAAAGTACTGCGCCAGCAGCGGGATGTCGTCGCGCCGCTCGGACAGCGGCGGGATGTGCAGGTTGACCACGTTGAGCCGGAAATAGAGGTCCTGGCGGAAACGGCCGTCGGCCACCCAGTCCTTCATGTTGCGGTTGCTCGCGGCGATGAAGCGCACGTCGACCTTCACCGGACGGGTGCCACCGACCGGCAGCACCTCGCGCTCCTGAATCACCCGCAGCAGCTTGACCTGCATGCCCGGCGACATCTCGGTGACCTCGTCGAGGAACAGGCTGCCGCCGCTGGCCGCCACCAGGAGGCCGCTCTTGCCCACGGCGCCGGTGAACGCGCCCTTTTCGTGGCCGAACAGTTCGTTCGCCAGCAATTCCTCGTTGAACGCGCCGCAGTTCACCGCCACGAACGGCCCGTCCGGACGCCCGCCGTGCTCGTGCAGGTAGCGCGCGAAAAGTTCCTTGCCGGTGCCCGACTCGCCGGTGATGAGGACGTTGGCGCCGGTTCCCGCCACCTGACGCGCCATGTCCATGAGTCTTTGCATGCCGCCGTCGCGGGTGACGATGCGGGAGCGGCCGCTGACCGCATTCAACTGCTCGCGCAGCGCCTGGTTCTCCCGCTTCAGGCGCACCTTCTCCAGCGCCTCGGCAACGGTCTGGCGCACCTCGTCGAGGCGGAACGGCTTGGAGATGTAATGAAAGGCGCCGACCTTCATCGCCTCGACCGCCGATTCCAGCGTTGCGTAACCGGTGATCATGATGACTTCGACGTCAGGATGGCGCGCCTTGACGTGCTGCAAGAGCTGCATGCCGTCGACCTTGTCCATCTTGAGGTCCGTCAGCACGAGATCGAACGGCCGCGAGTCGATCAGATCGAGCGCGTGCCGCCCGCTCTGCGTGGCGACGATCTCGTAGCCTTCCTTGGCGAGCACGTGCTCGAGGTTGCGCAGGGCGATGCGCTCGTCGTCGACGAGCAATAGGCGAGCATTCATCCTGCATTCCCCACCACAGGGACACAGCAGCACAGAGAAACCCGAAAAACAGGGCATCCCCACGCTTTTCCCCGCGCAGCCATCGGGTGAGCCGCGAAACAAGCATATGGCTTTGCCCGCTGTGCTCCGTGTCTCTGGGGTTCAATCGATTTTTCCAGGTTCATGGCAGGTCTTTCCGCTCGGCCGGCAGGCGGATGCGAAAACGCGCCCCGCCGCCGGGCCGGTTGTCGGCGGCCATGCAGCCGCCGTGTTTTTCGATGATTTCAAAGGCAACGAACAGCCCCAGTCCACTGCCATGCCCCACCGGCTTGGTGGTCACGAAGGGGTCGAACACGCGCTCGAGGAGCTCCGGCGGAATGCCCGGGCCATCGTCGGCGATCTCGATCTCGACAACCGGCACGCCTGCACGGCAGCCATCGAGCGCCGCGGGAAAATCGTCGTCGCGCTCGCCGGTTTTCAGCCGGCGCGCCGAAATTTCCAGTACGCCCGCGCTGCCCATGGCATCGTAGGCGTTGAGGATGAGGTTGAGGAGCACCTGCTGCAGGCGCGGGCGGTCGGCGACGATGGCAAGGCCGGGCGTGATGTCGACCCGCACCTCGACCGCCGTCGGGCGCTTGTTCTTGAGAAAGCGCAGCGTCTCCTCGACCAGCTCGGGAAGCGCAAGCGGGGCGGGCCGGAATTCACGGTCGCCCGAATAGTCGAGCAGGGCGCGAACGATGTGCCGCGCGCGCAGGGTTTCGTCGTCGATGTCGCCGATCAGCTCGGTGCGCAGGCCCGCGTCGAGGTCGGGATCCTCGCGCAGGATCTGCGCCGACGATGAAATGTTGGACAGCGGATTGTTGAGTTCGTGCGCGACGCCAGAAAGCAGCGTGCCGAGCGAGGCCAGCTTTTCCGAGCGCACCAGGGTGTGCTGGCGGCGTTCCAGCTCCTCGAGCACATGGTTGAAGGCCTCCGTGAGGGAAACGAATTCACGGTCGCGGCTGTCCGGCTCCAGCCGCTTCAGCCGTCCGCTCGCCACCGCTTCCATGTGCTCCTCCATGGCCTTGAGCGGACGCGTGACGAGGCGCGCGAGAAAGAATCCGGTCAGCACCAGGATGGTCGCCACCGCCACCAGGAAATACTTGAAATTCTGCCGGTGCTTGCGCAGCGCGAGGTCGACCGAGCGGCGCTCGCGCTGGGCGAGGTGCTCGCCGAGCGTGACGATGCGGTAGCCGTCGCGGCGCACCGCCGCCGCGAGGGCCTCGTCGAGCGGCGCCTGCACGTACGCGTCCATCGCGACCGCATAGCTCGACAGCGCATCGACCCATTGCGCCGCCGCGCCCGGCGCCGCGACGGCGTCGATCACGGCTGCGTCACGCTCGGCGAGCTCGCGCAGGCGCGCGACGAAACGGCCATGCTCCTCCAGATCGGAGGGCTGCGCATACAGAAAGTAGTTCTTCTCGAAGCGCCGCATCTCCAGTGCCGCATCGAACAGCTCCGTGACCTTGCCGCCCTCGTTCACCTTGGCCTCGATGCGCGCGAGCTCGAACAGCGCCACGGCCGACAGGCCGACGACCAGCGCTGCGAGCGAGAGGTAGGCAAGGGCGATCTTGGCCTGGAGCGAGTGCATCGTTGCAGTCTAACCCGTCGTTGCAAAATGTAACAACTCCATACCCGCCAAGCCGAGCAGGATATCGTATCGTATTGTTTTTTATTTATTTTATGTTTTGGCACGCAACCTGCTTGGGACACGTCAACGTTCTGTCAAAAGCGAGTCAACGTCATGTCAAAACTTGAAATCACGGTTCTCACCCCGCGCACGCCGCACCAGACCTATCTGGAAGAGCGCCTGCAATCCGCCGCCGGCCTGGGCTGGACCTTGCCCGCCCACGAACCGCGCCACGCGGCGCAGCGGCAAGCCAGCCGCGACGCGGCCGGCGAAGCGCTCGCCGTGGCGCCGTTCGCCGAGCCGGCCTGATGTCCCGCCGCGTCCTGCTGGCCCTGCGCCCCGTCTCTCCCGTCGAACGCCTGTTCGGGGCGGGGGCGGCGCTCGCGCGGCGCATGGACGCCGATCTCGAAGTGCTGGCCGACCCCGACCATCCGCGCTGGGTGGACATCGTCACCCGCCTGACCGAACTGTCGCGCGGCGGCCTCGGCTGCCGCCTGACGCCGATGCCCGGACTCGAGATCCGCCAGGTCGTCGACTACGCGCGCGGCCACGAAGGCATCGTTTCCGTCGTCGTGGGGCGCCCCGGCGCGTGGTCGGGCGAGCACGGCGCCGACCACTGGACGCGCCTGGAATGCCCGCTCGTCGCCGCATCGGATTCGCCCGGCCAGCCCCACGAACCCTGATTTTTCATCCTCCACGTTTAGGGAATTTCCAATGATCAAAGACATCTCCAAACTCGGTCCCGCCCTCCTCTGGGGCGGCATCACCTTCGCGCTGTACTGGCTGCTGTTCCGGTACGCCGACGCGTTTCAGGTGCTGGCGCACACCACGCTGGATGCCTGCGTGGCCGGCAGCGACTACTACAACAAGGCCACGCCCGAGCTCTGTGCAGCCGAGGGCGGCACCTTCATCAACGGCGTGTGGTGGTACGTGTTCGCCCCCATCGCCATGGCCTTCGCGCTGTCCTACACGCACGGCACGTTCACCGGCCTGTTCTGGGACATCGTCGGCCTGAAGGCCAGGAAGTAAGACTTCAATAACGAGATCAAGACCATCATGGAACTCATCAATTTCATCGAAATCACTCCCCTGACCGCGATCCTGTTGATCCTGGTCGGCTTCGTCGGCGGCATGGTGTCCGGCTTCATCGGCTCGGGCGGCGCCTTCGTGCTGACGCCCGCCATGATGACGCTCGGCGCGCCCGGCATCGTCGCGGTGGCCTCCAACATCTGCCACAAGTTTCCGAAGGCGCTGGTCGGCGCGGTCAAGCGCAACAAATACGGCCAGGTCGACGTCAAGCTCGGTCTGATCCTCGGCCTGTTCGCCGAAGCCGGCGTGCTGTTCGGCAAGCACGTGATGACCGATATCAAGAACGCCTTCGGCGCGGTCGGCACCGACCTCTATGTGTCCGCCATGTTCGTCGTCACGCTGGCCATCGTCGGCGGCTTCGTGCTGAAGGACTACAGGAAGCTGAAGGCGCTCGACGATGCGGGCGACGGCAGCGAGCAGGCCGCACCGATCACCCGCTTGGCGCGCTGGGTGCAGTCGGTGAACATCCCCGGCACCATGATCTACTCCAAGGCTGCGCAGGCGCGGGTGTCGATCCTGTTCCTGGTGCCGATCGGCTTCGCCACCGGCTTCCTCGCCTCGGCGATCGCGGTCGGCGGCTTCATCGGCGTGCCGGCGATGATCTACATTCTCGGCGTGCCGGCGATCATGGCCTCGGCCACCGAACTCGTCATCGCCTTCATCATGGGCCTGGGCGGCACGATCTTCTACGGCCTCGAAGGCGTGGTCGACATCCGCCTGGCGATGCTGATCCTCCTGGGCTCGCTGTTCGGCATCCAGGTCGGCGCCATCGGCACGACGTACGTGAAGGACTACCAGGTCAAGTTCACCATGGCGGTCATCATGCTGACGGTGCTGTTCTCGCGCTTCTTCTACATCCCCGGCTACCTCTCGCACCTCGGCCTGATCGCGCCGATGCAGGAATCGACGGTCAAGATGCTGAAGCTGGTCGGTGACGGCGTGCTTGCGCTGGCGCTGATCGTCGGTGCATGGACGGTGCTGTCCGCGCTGTTCAAGGGCATCCACGAACACAAGAAGACACACGCGGCGCACACCGACCAGATCGGCGTCGCCGAGTAAGCCCCCGGCGGCGGCCGGGCACGGTGGTATCATGGAAGAGCCGGGTGCACCCGGCTCTTCCCTATTCTGCAACCCACCGAGATCCATCATGATCCGCAGAAATCCCACCGGCCATTTGCCCGTCGTGCACGAAACCGCCTTCGTCGACCCCACCGCCATCCTGTGCGGCCGGGTCGTCGTCGAGGAGAACGTCTTCATCGGGCCCTACGCGGTCATCCGCGCCGACGAGGTCGACGAGAACGGCGACATGGAGCCCATCGTCATCGGTGCGAACTCCAACATCCAGGACGGCGTGGTGATTCACTGCAAGGCGGGCGGCGGCGTCAACATCGGCCGCGGCACCTCGATCGCCCACCGTTCCATCGTGCACGGTCCCTGCACCGTCGGCGACGACGTCTTCGTCGGCTTCAACTCGGTGCTGTTCAACTGCGTGGTCGGCAGCCACTCGGTGATCCGCCACAATTCGGTGGTGGAAGGCTGCGAAGTGCCGCACAGCTTCTACATCCCCTCGACCGTGAACATCAAGTCGTGCAAGGATCTGGAAAACATCGAGCGCGTCACACCCGACGCCGCGAGTTTCTCCGAAAGCGTGATCGCGGCCAACAAGGAACTCGTCAAGGGCTACAAGCGCATCCGCAACGAGTTCTGATCCACCCCGCATGATCGCCGCACTGGAATCCTGGAAAGCCGGGCTGTTCGGCCGGCACCACATCCTGCGCACCCTCGGCGCGGCCCTCGTGGGCGGCCTCGTCGCGCGGCCGCTGGCTTTGGCCTTCCCCAGCGCCCGCGGCGCGCGTCCGGAACAGGGCATCTACACCGGCATCGTCGCCGGCCTGCTCGCCTCGCTGTTCGGCAGTTCGCGCGTGTCGATCAGCGGCCCGACCGGCGCCTTCATCGTGATCCTCGCCGGCATCACCGCCAAATACGGCATCGACGGCCTGCAGATCGCCACCCTGATGGCGGGCCTCATCCTGCTGGCGATGGGGCTGGTGAAACTCGGCGGCATCATCCGCTTCATTCCCACCCCGGTGGTCACCGGCTTCACCACCGGCATCGCGGTCATCATCTTCGTCGGGCAGTGGAAGGATTTCTTCGGACTCGCACCCGCAGCGTCCGGCCAGCACTTCCACGAAAAACTGCCCGCCCTCGTCGAGGCGATGCCCGGCCTGCATCTGCCCACGACCCTGCTCGCGCTCGGCGCGCTTGTCATCGTCGTGCTGCTGCCGCGTGTGCTGCGCCGCATTCCCAGCCCGCTGGTCGCCATGCTCGCGGCGACGCTGGTGCAGGCATACTTCCAGTTCGACGGCGTCGCCACCATCGGCAGCGCCTTCGGCGGCATTCCCGCGGGGCTGCCCGAACTGCACCTGCCCGCGGTCAGCTTCGCACGCGTGCTGGAGCTGATCGGCCCGGCGGTCACCATCGCCATGCTCGGCGCGATCGAATCGCTGCTGTGCGCGGTGGTCGCCGACGGCATGCTCGGCACCCGCCACGACCCCAACCAGGAACTGGTCGGCCAGGGCATCGCCAACCTCGCCGCGCCGGTATTCGGCGGCTTCGCCTCCACCGGCGCGATCGCACGCACCGCCACCAACATCCGCAACGGCGGCAACAGCCCGCTCGCCGGCGTGGTGCACGCACTGTTCCTGCTGGCGGTGATCGTCGCGCTGGCGCCGCTCGCGGCACACGTGCCGCTCGCCGCGCTGGCGGCGATCCTGTTCGTGGTGGCGTGGAACATGAGCGAGGCGCGCCATTTCGTCGACCTGCTGCGCCACGCACCGCTCAACGACCGCGCGCTGCTGCTCATCACCTTCCTGCTCACGGTGTTCGCCGATCTCGTGATCGCGGTCAACGTCGGCGTGTTGCTGGCCGCGCTCCTGTTCATGAAGCGCATGAGCGAGACGGTGACGATCGAGGGCGAGACCGACACCAGCCTCGCCGGCGTGTGCCCGGTCGGGGTGCCGAAAGGCGTGCAGGTCTACTCGATCGACGGGCCGCTGTTCTTCGGCGCCGCCGCGACCTTCGAGCGCACGCTCGCCGGCCTGCACGACGGCACGCGGGTGCTGATCCTGCGCCTGGGCGAAGTGCCGATCATCGACGCCACCGCGATGCAGGCGCTCGCCGATCTGACGCGCCGCTTCCAGCAGCGCGGGGTGAAGGTCATGCTGTGCGAGGCGAACGCCCGCATCAACGGCAAGCTGGCGAACTTCGGTCTGCTCGAACGCGTGGACCAGGCCGACGCGCGGCTGTCCCTGGCCGACGCGCTCGATCAGGCCATCGCGGACAGCGCCGGCGCCTGACGACGCTCAGTCGTCGTCGCCGAGCTCGGGGTCCCAGCCCCTGGCGCGGGCATCCGCCATGGCCCGGGCATAGATTTCCGTGTGGCGCTGCTGCAGGTCCGGCGGCAGGCGGCTGGGCAGGTTGCTGTACTTGTCCCATTCCGCGCCGATCCGGTCCATCAGCATCTGCATGCGGCCCAGGTCCCAGCCGGCGCAGTCTTCGGAATCGGGGATGAAGCCGAACACCCGGCCGTCCAGCACGATACGGCCGAGCTGGGTGATGCCGTGGTGGTCCTTGTCGAGTCCTACGTAGGTGTTGTTCATGCGGGGATTCTAGCGGGTTAATCCGGCATACAGCAGCGGCAGCTTCTCCGGCAGCCGCTGCACGTGGTCGACCACCATGAAGTTCTTCTGCCCGAAGATGCGCGACACGTAGTTGTCGGCGCGCGGGTCGAGGCTCATGCAGTAGGTCGTCACGCCCTCGCGGGCGACTTCTTCGACCGCCTTCTTGGTGTCGTAGCGCAGGTATTGCGGGTCGCGCACGTCGATGTCGGCCGGCTCGCCGTCGGTGATGACGATCAACAGTTTTTTCGCCGAGCGCTGCAGCTTCAGATGATGCCCGGCGTGGCGGATCGCCGCGCCCATGCGGGTCGACAATTGCCCGGTCATGCCGGCGAGCTTCGCTTTCGGCCCCTCGTCCCAGTGCTGGTCGAAATCCTTGAAGCGGGTGTACTCGACGTCGTGGCGGCCGTCCGAGCAGAAACCGTGGATCGCGAACGGATCGCCCACCTTGTTGATCGCGTCGGCCAGCAGCACGCAGGCCTGGCGGGTGAGATCGAGCACCGAGTATTCCTGGTCCTGCACCGTTTCGTTGGTCGACTCGGACAGATCGAGCAGCACCAGGATCGAGAAGTCGCGCGTTTTCCGCACACTGCGCATCATGATGCGCGGGTCGGGCTGGTTGCCGAGGCGGATGTCGATGAGGCTGGCGATCGCCGCGTTGATGTCGATCTCGTCGCCGTCTTCCAGTTTGCGGATGCGCTGCACGCCCTGCGGCTGCATGGCGTCGAGGAGGAATTTCATGCGGTGGATTTCGCGCTTGTACTTCGCGGTGATCTCGTCGATGACCGCGAGATCGCCCGACTTGGCGCGCTTTTCCAGCACCGTGGCCCAGGCCGGACGTTCGAGCTGGATCTGGTAGTCCCATTCCGAATAATGGAAAGGATCGGACACCGGCTCCTTGCCCTCCAGCTCGTTGAAGCTCTTGCCGTTGCTCTCGTCGCCGATGTTCTCGTAGGGGAACAGCTCGCTGCCGAGCACCCAGATTTCCTCGGCGTCGTCGCCGGCGGTCTCGACGTCGATCTCGTTGGCCATCTCCATCACGCTGACGTACTTCCTGACCTGCTTGACGGAGTCGTAGCCGGCGCCCGCCGCCTTGTCGAAATCGAATTCCTCGAATTCCCAGAAGTAGCGGTTGTCGTCGCGATACGGCGCGCTCAGCACGTCGGTGCGCGCGTTGAACGGGATCTTTTTCCGGGTGAGGCTGTGCGCCAGCTGCACGCCGATTTCCCACGCGATGAGGTTGCCGTCGAGCGTGCCGGCCTCGGCATCGCGGGCGGCGGCAAACAGCGCGCGGCCCTCGGCGATCCACGGGTCGCTGTCCTGATAGCGCTCGTCGAGCAGCGCGCGCGCCAGCCGGTTGAGGTAGTCGCCCACGCTGTCGCCCATCTCCGGCGTGGCGCTGTGCAGTTTGCACCACAGTTGCTTCAGCCCCGGAAAACGGCGGATCGCCAGAGTTTCCACGCGCGCGTCCTCGATGACGGAAATCACCGCCATCTGCATCGGATTCAGCGCCTCGGCGGAAATCGGCTGCTTCGTCTCCATCACGTGCGCGGCGCAGTGCGCGGCGGTGGCGCGATACAGTTCCAGCCCGGATACCGGCTCCTGCCCTTCCACCGTCCAGTCGTCGAAGGCGTCCGGCACATGCAGCAGATAGTCCTCGATGTAGGGACGGTAGCCTTCGCGCGACTCGAAGTCACCCGAGGTCGGCCGCATGAAGAAATCGCGCGCCCACAGCGCGCGCAGGTACATGTTGATGCGGCGCTGCACGTCGACCAGCAGCGTACCCTTGCGCTCCTTTTGCAGGATCGCCAGCGACTCTTTCGATTCGAGGCCGAAGTACTTGATCTGCTCTTCGTAGTTGGTGCGATGCGCGTGCGCGCCCCACAGCGCCCAGCGCCGCAGGCCGCCCAAGGTCAGGTGCTGGAACAGCACTTCCAGCTTGTCGAGCATCGGCCGCACGCCGCGCGGCGCCTGCGCGACCAGGGTGTTGATGAACTGCAGGTACTTGAGGAACAGCTCGGCGTCGCCCAGCCGGCTGGCTGCGGTCGGCGCGCTGGCGAGCAGGAGCTCGATCACCGCGCCCGAGGTTTTCGACGCCAGCATCAGCGAGGCCGTCGCCAGATCGGCGACCACGTCCTCGCCCACTTCCTTGGCCACCTGCGGCGCCTGCACGATCCAGGTTTCGACCAGGAGATCGCCGCGCCCGAGACCGCGGATCGCCGAAGTGCCCTTCAGGTAGTTGTCCAGCCCGCGCGGCGAGAACACCTTGGTGGCTTCGTGCCAGTTGGCATCGAGCGCCTCCCGGCTGTGCGGCGACAGGTCTTCCAGCAGTTCGGCGTAGTCTTCGAGCTTTACAGACATTTTTTTCTCACCACAGAGACACAGAGGCACAGGGAAAACTCATTCGAGACAGAAGATTTGCGCTGTGTCTCTGTGCCTCTGTGGTTCAAATCAGAAGAACGTGCTCACCGCCGCATCCAGCGCGTCGCGCATATCCGGGTCGTCGGTGATCGGACGCACCAGCGCGACGCGGCACGCGGCCTGCGGATTGACGCCCTTGGCGATCAGCGATCCCGCGTAGATCAGCATGCGGGTCGACAGGCCCTCGTCGAGGCCGTGGCCCTTGAGGTTGCGGCTGCGCTCGGCGATCGAAACCAGCTTGCCGGCGATGTCGGCGGCGACGCCCGATTCGTGCGCGACGATCTCGGTCTCGATGGCGTGCTCGGGATAGGTGAAGTCGAGACCGCCGAAGCGCTGCTTGGTCGACTGCTTGAGATCCTTCATCAGGCTCTGGTAGCCGGGGTTGTAGGAAATCACAATCTGGAAGTCGGGGTGCGCGTTGACCAGCTCGCCCTTCTTCTCCAGCGGCAGCACGCGGCGGTTGTCGGTCAGCGGGTGGATCACCACGGTGGTGTCCTGGCGCGCTTCGACCACTTCGTCGAGGTAGCAGATCGCGCCGTGGCGCGCGGCGATGGCGAGCGGCCCATCCTGCCATTCGGTGCCCTGGGCGGACAGGAGAAAACGGCCGACCAGGTCGGACGCGGTCATGTCCTCGTTGCACGCCACCGTGATCAGCGGCTTGCCGAGCTTGTGCGCCATGTATTCGACGAAGCGCGTTTTTCCACAACCGGTGGGCCCCTTCAGCATCATCGGCATGCGCACCGAATAGGCCGCTTCGTACAACTCGACCTCGTCGGCGACGGGACGGTAATAGGGTTCTTTGGTGATGCGGTATTGATCGACGATCGTGCTCATTTCAATTCCTTTTTTATTCATCCGCGAAGGACGCGAAGCGGCGCGAAGGAAAGACGATAAAGGCCAGAAGCCACGTCCAGACAAAGTGCCGGAAAGCCAGCCCGAAGATTTTCTTCGTGGTCCTTCGCGTCCTTCGCGGATAAACAAGCCAACAAAAAGCCCCCGCGCCCTGCGGGCGACGGGGGCGGTCACCCGTCGCGGCTTAAACGGTCTTGCCGCGGAAAATCACCATCGCCGCGCCCTGCGACTGGTTGAAGTTATTGTAGCCAATCAGGCGGACGTGGTTGTCGGGGTTGGCCTTGCGGCAGGCTTCGGCTTCGGCCAGCACGCGGTCGACGTCGGTTTCACCGAACATCGGCAGCTTCCACATGTACCAGTACGAGTCCATCATGTGCTCGGGCTCGACGTGCTCGATCGCCGGGTTCCAGCCTTTCTTCACCAGGTACTCGACCTGCTTCTTGATGTTGTCCGCGGTCATGGCGGGCAGGTAGGAGAAGGTCTCGAATTTGCGGCTGGCGGGATCGCTCAGGCGGCTTTTGTAATCCATCACTTCAGACATTTGGGTTCCTTTCAAATTGATGAGGGGTCAGGGGTCGGGATTCAGGATTCAGGGGTGGTGCGGCTGCGCCGCGCTTTTTTCCCTGAATCCTGATCCCTGAATCCTTAATCCTGCTTACTTGTGGGCGACGTCCAGCTTGTCGACGGTGTCGAACTCGAACTTGATCTCTTTCCACGTTTCCATGGCGATCTTCAGTTCCGGGCTGTTGGCGGCGGCGGCGGTCAGGATCTCCTTGCCTTCCTTCTCCAGCTGACGGCCCTGGTTGCGGGCTTCCACGCAGGCTTCCAGCGCGACGCGGTTGGCGGCGGCGCCGGCGGCGTTGCCCCAGGGATGTCCAAGTGTCCCGCCGCCGAATTGCAGCACCGAGTCGTCGCCGAAGATGTTGACCAGCGCGGGCATGTGCCACACGTGGATGCCGCCGGAGGCAACCGGGATCACGCCGGGCATCGAGCCCCAGTCCTGGTCGAAGAACAGGCCGCGCGAACGGTCTTCCTTGATGAACTCGTCGCGCATGGTGTCGATCCAGCCCAGGGTCGCGTCGCGGTCGCCTTCCAGCTTGCCGACGACGGTGCCCGAGTGCAGGTGGTCGCCGCCGGACAGGCGCAGCACCTTGGTCAGCACGCGGAAGTGGATGCCGTGGTGCGGGTTGCGGTCGAGCACGGCGTGCATGGCGCGGTGGATGTGCAGCAACATGCCGTTGTCCCGGCACCAGTTGGCCAGACCGGTGTTGGCGCACAGACCACCGGTGAGGTAGTCGTGCATGATGATCGGCGAGCCGATTTCCTTGGCGTACTCGGCGCGCTTGTACATCTCTTCGGGCGTCGGCGCGGTCACGTTCAGGTAGTGGCCCTTGCGCTCGCCGGTTTCGCGCTCGGCCTTCTCGATGGCCTCCTGCACGAAGTCGAAGCGCTGACGCCAACGCATGAACGGCTGGCTGTTGACGTTCTCGTCGTCCTTGGTGAAGTCCAGACCGCCGCGCAGGCATTCGTACACCGCACGACCGTAGTTCTTGGCCGACAGGCCCAGCTTGGGCTTGATGGTGCAGCCCAGCAGCGGCCGGCCGTACTTGTTCATGATGTCGCGCTCGACCTGGATGCCGTGCGGGGGACCGCCGCAGGTCTTGACGTAGGCGATGGGGATGCGTACGTCTTCCAGACGCAGGGAACGCACCGCCTTGAAGCCGAACACGTTGCCCACCAGGGAGGTCAGCACGTTGACCACGGAGCCTTCCTCGAACAGGTCGATGGGGTAGGCGATGAAGGCGTAGAAGGCCTCATCGTCGCCCGGCACGTCCTCGATGGCGTAGGCGCGGCCCTTGTAGTAGTCCAGGTCAGTCAGCAGGTCGGTCCACACGGTGGTCCAGGTACCGGTGGAAGACTCGGCGGCCACGGCGGCGGCGGCCTCTTCACGGGGCACGCCCGCCTGCGGCACGACCTTGAAGCAGGCCAGTAAGTCGGTGTCCAACGGGGTGTAGTTGGGCATCCAGTAGGTCTCGCGGTACTCTTTCACGCCCGCGTTATAGGTCTTAACTGCCATTTCGCTTGCCCTCCACGATCGGTTAGCGATTACACAGGTGGTATCCATTGACGCCCCGTGGCGCGTCCCCGATGGCAGGGGTCAGGCCGGGTGTCGTTCAGCAAGGCGTATCCCTTGTTGGAGGCTAGTGTAGGCCGCCGATACATAAAGTAAATTCAATAATAATTGCCGGAACGATAAGATATTATTTATCGACTTATGCAAGCATCATTCTTGACTGATGGACTATGGATAACCATCAGGCCGCATGACGCGGCCGCGGCAGGGGGAACTACAGGCAGATGACCCGCGCCTGAACCGGCTCGGAGCGCTGGCTCAGGCGCCGGATCAGCAGGCGGCTGATCTCTTCCGGCAGATTGCGCATCAGCAGCGAGGCATAGGGGTGATACAGCAGCAGGCGGCAGGGCACCGGCTCGTACAGGCCGCTGCGCGCATTGCCGCGAAAGCCGGTCCAGGCCAGCAGCGGATGGTTGTCGCTGGTGCGGTCCAGGCAGACCCAGGCCTCATGGTCGAGCTGCATCTCGAAGCCGCGCATGCCCGGCAGCATCAGGCGCAGGGGATCGCCGAGACGACGCAGGGCGAGAAAGACATTGTTGTAATGCACCGCCTCCATGCGCAGGGGCAGCGTCTTCAGGATCGGCAGATTGGGCAGACTGGATTTCATGCCTGGAGGATTCCTGCGCAGCATGACCATGTACTGCATATACATAGTCGCTGATCGCAGCGCGCGCAAATGCGCGCCAGGCATTTATTGATCGTAGGAGCACATCGCATTCGCGATCGCCATCACCGGCATATCGCGAATACGATGCGCTCCTGCCGTGATTTACTCGATGTCGCTGCCGGTGAGCTGGCGCAGGGCCTCGCGATAGCGCTCCACGGTCTTCTGCACCACCTCGGCGGGCAATTCCGGCGCGGGCGGCTTCTTGTTCCAGCCCAGGCTCTCCAGATAGTCACGCACGTACTGCTTGTCGAAGCTGGGCGGATTGGCGCCGGGGGCATAGGACTCCATCGGCCAGAAGCGCGAGGAATCGGGGGTCAGCACCTCATCCATCAGCACCAGGTTGCCGGCCTCGTCCTGGCCGAACTCGAACTTGGTGTCGGCGATGATGATGCCCTTGGTCAGCGCGTATTCGGCGGCAAACACATACAGCCTGATGGCGACATCGCGCACCTGCTCGGCCAGCTCCTGGCCCACCAGCTCGACCATGCGCTCGAAGGAGATGTTCTCGTCGTGGTCGCCCACCGCCGCCTTGGTGGACGGCGTGAAGATGGGCTCGGGCAGCTTGTCGGCCTCGCGCAGCCCGGCGGGCAGCGGCATGGAGCAGACGGTGCCGCTGGTCTTGTATTCCTTCCAGCCGGAACCGACGATGTAGCCGCGCACGATGGCCTCCACCGGCAGCGGCTTCAGCTTGCGCACCACCACCGCACGCCCCGCCACCTGACCTGCCTCGGCGGCAGTCACCACGCTGGCCGGGTCGATGCCGGTGAGGTGATTGGCGACGATGTGCTGCGTGCGCGCGAACCAGAAATTGGACATGCCGGTGAGCACCTTGCCCTTGCCGGGGATCGGCGAGGGCAGCACCACGTCGAAGGCCGACAGGCGATCGGTGGCCATGAACAGCATCTTGCTGTCGTCGATGGCGTAGATGTCGCGCACCTTGCCGCGCTGGATCAGTGGGAGACTTTTCAGTTCGGAGTTGAAAACGACTTCGGACATGGCCTTGTTCTCGCGGGCTGTGGCGCCGAGTCGCATTGACCCGGCCGGAAAGGGGCTAATGATGCGTATTTGCAGCGGCGCTGTCGATAACCGGGGAATTAAAAAGGCGGCGCATCGTTGCCGATGCGCCGCCCCGGGCTCCCTCACAGATATTCGACTACCGCGCGGGGCGCTGACTGGTTTTTTGAATCGGCCGCCGCGGTCTACACTTCTCGCTTTGAATCGTGCACTGGAACTAGTGTAGACTGCGAAGACATAATGTAAATTAAATTGTTGTAATGGATTACATAAGAAAACACTTATGAATATCACTCTGCGCCAACTGCGGGTCTTCTCTGCCGTCGCCCGCCATCTCAGCTTCACCCGCGCCGCCGAGGAGCTGTGCCTGACGCAGCCGGCGGTGTCCATGCAGGTCAAGCAACTGGAAAACCAGCTCGACGTACCGCTGTTCGAGCACCTGGGCAAGAAGATCTTCCTCACCGAGATGGGCAAGGAAGTCTACCACTACAGCCGCAGCATCCTGCAGCAGATCGATGAACTGCAGGGCGTGCTCAACAGCATGAAGGGCCTCGGCAAGGGCCGCCTGAAGATCTCCGTCGCCTCCACCGCCAACTACTTCATCCCGGTCCTGCTCGCCGGCTTCTGCCAGCGCTATCCTGGCGTCACCGTCAGCCTCGACGTCACCAACCGCGAGACCCTGCTGACCCAGCTGGCGGACAACGAGGTGGACCTGGTGGTGATGGGCCAGCCGCCGGAGGACATGGACCTCGGCTACGAGGCCTTTCTGGAAAACCCGCTGGTGATCGTCGCCCCGCCGGAACATCTGCTGGCGAAGGAAAAGAAGATCCCGCTGCAGCGCCTGGAACAGGAGGTGTTCCTGGTGCGCGAGCCGGGCTCCGGCACCCGCATCGCCATGGAGCGCTTCTTCGCCCAGCACGACGTACGCATCACCACCGGCATGGAGGTGGGCAGCAACGAGGCCATCAAGCAGTCGGTGCAGGCCGGCCTCGGCCTCGGCCTGCTGTCGCGCGATACCGTGGAAATGGAACTGGCCCTCGGCCGCCTGGTGATCCTCAACGTCGCCGAGTTCCCCATCATGCGCTACTGGTACGTGGTGAACCGGCATGGCAAGCGCCTGTCGGTGGTGGCGCAGGCCTTCAAGGATTACCTCATCAAGGAAAGCCCGCTGCTGCTCGGCAAGGGCGAACAGCGACTGCCCGGTCGCGTGGAAAAAAAGAGCCGTAGCAGCGCCTAGTGTCCCCGTTGTCCCCTTCCCGTCTGCGCGCCTGGCTCGCCCCGCGCCGCCTGCTGCGGCTCGGCGGCGAGCTGGTGCTGCTGCTGGCCCTGCTGCTGGCCGTCGAGGCCTTTCTCACCCGCGACGCCGCCCGCGGCCCGGCGCCACCCCTCACGGCCACCTTGAGCGATGGCCGCAGCTTCACCCTGCACCAGTTCCACGGCACGCCCGCGCTGGTGTATTTCTGGGGCAGCTGGTGCCCGGTGTGCCGGGCGCAGCAAGGTACCATCGACCATCTGGCCCAGGACGTGCCGCTGCTGACGGTGGCGATGCAGTCGGGTACGGCAGCGGAGGTGCAGCACTACCTGACGCAGCACGGCCTGCGCTGGGCGACGGTGGCCGACGAATACGGCGACCTGGCGCGGCAGTGGGGCGTCAGCGGCGTGCCGGCGCTGTTCGTGCTGGACGGCGCGGGCGAGATCCGCTTCGTCACGCGCGGCTATACCACCGGCTGGGGTCTGCGCCTGCGCCTGTGGTGGGCGGGATTGTAGCGGTGGATGGCCGACCTCAGCCGGCCGGCGCGCAGCGGCACAGATAGGAAAAGGCGATGCCGCAGAACACGGCGAGGCCGAACCAGAGGTTGTTGAGCCAGGCGCGGCGGTAGCCCGGGTCGCTGGCACTGGCCATGAGGTACTGCTGGTACAGGCCGAGGACGGCGCCGACGGCGAGGGCGATGTGCATGAAGACGCCCAGCTTTTCCTGGTGCCCGGCGAGCCCGAGCGCGGCCAGGGCAAAGAGCTGGAGCAGGGCGATGAGCCAGCGATCGGCGCGGCCGAACAGCATGGTGATGCTCTTGATGCCGAGACGGGCATGCTGCTGCAGGTGCAGCGCGGCGTACTGGATCAGGGCGGCGCCGATCCACAGTACGGCGGCGGTATAGACCAGCCAGGCCGTCTTGCCGGGCAACACACCGGCGGCAGTAAAACCGGCCAGGGTGGCCGAGGCGAGGGCCAGGGCCAGCAGCAGTTCACCGAGAAAGGTGCGCAGGCGCAGCAGCAGGAACGTCGCACCAAGCACGGCGGCGCACAGGGCGATGATCAGGCTCGGCCAGCCGAGCAGCAGCAGCGGCACCACGGCCAGCGCCAGCTCCGCCCCGGCCAGCCAGCGCAGCGGCAGCGGCATCCCGCGCAGGACCTCGACGGTGCTGTGGCGCGGGTGGGCCAGCAGCGCGGCAGCCAGGTCGTGTACCAACCAGGCCAGCGCGCGCAGGGCCAGCAGGGCCAGCAACAGCAGCGACAGCGCCGCGGGGGCGGGTTTACCGTCGCTGCCCAGCCACAGCCCCCACAGGCCGAGCAGCCAGAGCAGGCCCAGGTCGGCGGGCCGATGCAGCCGCGCCAGACGCAACCACGGCAGCATCTGCTTCACCTGTTGCCCGAGACCCATCATTCGCCCACCCCCGGCAGAAACATCTCGCACACCAGCAGCGGCTTGTCGCGCAGGAAGAACAGCGAACGCCGCCCCCACAGGCTCGGCGGCGGCGCAGACAGGCCGGCACAGGCCAGCGCGAACAGAGGCTGACCACGCGCGATGCGGGCCACCTCCAGCGCGCCGCGGCGCATGCTGCGGTCACGAAACAGCAGGCCGCCCAGCGGGCGCGTGCCGAGGTGACCGAGACGGCGTTGCGGACCGGTGAGGGTGGCGGCGGGGATCACGGTGCGGGCGAAGACCCAGGGCTGCCCACCGCACAGCAGGCGCACCTCGCGCACCAGGGCATGGCGCCCGGCCTTGATGCCCAGTACGCGCGCCTCGCTCAGCAGCGGCAGCTCCCAGCGCTGGCTCACCACCTCCACCCGAAAACCACCACCGCAGGCCTGCTGCAGGCGCCGGGTCAGCGAGGAGGCGTCGAGCAGCCAGGGCCAGATGGGCGCCGGCACGGCGCTGCGCAGCAGGCGGCGCGGGGCGTGCCAGACGGGTTCGCTGCTGTGTTTGCCGTAGTTGTCCAAAGAATCAGTTCCAAGTGACAAGTTGCAAGTTGCAAGCGGCTAGTGAGGCGGGGTTACTCTTGTCACTTGCCACTTGAAACTTGCAACTTAAGGTGACGCATCATACCTCGCCGTAGCGGGTCGCCGCACCGACCCAGCGGCGGATCAGCAAGGCCGCCTGCTGCGGCCAGCGCTGGAGCAGCAGGTCGGCGCTCACGCTGGCCTCGGCCAGCAGGGACTGGTCGCGCTGCAGGTCGGCGATGCGCAGCTGCCACATGCCGGTCTGGCGTGTGCCCAGCACCTCGCCGGGGCCGCGCAGCTCCAGGTCCTTTTCGGCAATCAGGAAGCCGTCGCAGGTTTCGCGCATGATCGCCAGCCGCTCGCGGCCCAGCTGCGACAGCGGCGCGTGGTAGAGCAGCACGCAGTGGCTGGCCGCGC
>JANJXT010000020.1 GCA_024708885.1 Thiobacillus sp. | reverse complement strand
GATGGTGATGCCGGGCGACAACGTGAGCATCAAGGTTTCCTTGATCGCCCCGATCGCCATGGACGAAGGTCTGCGTTTCGCCATCCGCGAAGGCGGCCGCACCGTCGGTGCCGGTGTCGTCGCCAAGATCGAAGAGTAAGGTTCATTCCATGCAAAACCAGAAAATCCGCATTCGCCTCAAGGCGTTCGACTACAAGCTGATCGACCAGTCGGCGCTCGAGATCGTGGAGACCGCCAAGCGCACCGGCGCCGTGGTCAAGGGCCCGGTCCCGCTGCCGACCTCGATCGAGCGTTTCGACATCCTGCGCTCGCCGCACGTCAACAAGACCAGCCGCGACCAGTTCGAGATTCGCACCCATCGTCGCCTGATGGACATCATGGACCCCACCGACAAGACGGTGGACGCCTTGATGAAGCTGGACCTGCCGGCCGGCGTCGACGTCGAAATCAAGTTGTAAAAAACGGGCGGCATGGGTATAATGCCGCCCCTTCTGCTTCACCAAGCCGCCGGTCAATAGTAATCGGCACCTACAACCCTTGTCCGGGCAGTTTGTCCGGGCCAGAGATTAGGAAATACGAACATGAGTATCGGGCTCGTTGGCCGCAAGGTCGGCATGACCCGCATCTTCACCGACAGCGGCGCAGCCGTTGCGGTGACGGTGCTGGAAATGTCCAACAACCGCGTCACGCAAGTGCGCACCCCAGAAACGGACGGCTATTCGGCCGTTCAGGTCGCCTACGGCAGCCGTCGCAACAGCCGCGTCAACAAGGCCGAGGCGGGTCATTTCGTCAAGGCCGGCGTCGAGGCTGCTGCCGTGCTGCGTGAGTTTCGCGTCACCGCGGACGTCGCGGCGCAGTACCAGCCGGGCGCGGCCGTCTCCGTCGAGCTGTTCCAGGCCGGCCAGAAAGTCGACGTTTCCGGCATCACCCAGGGCAAGGGCTTCGCCGGCACCATCAAGCGCCACAACTTCGGTTCGCAGCGTGCCTCGCACGGCAACTCGCGTTCGCACCGTGTGCCCGGCTCGATCGGCATGGCGCAGGATCCCGGCCGCGTGTTCCCGGGCAAGCGCATGTCCGGCCACATGGGCGACGTGTCGTGCACCAAGCAGAACCTCGAAGTGGTCCGCGTCGATGCCGAGCGCGGGCTGGTGTTGGTGAAGGGCGCCGTGCCGGGCGCCAAGGGCGGCCACGTCGTGGTGCGTCCCGCCGTGAAAGGGGGTGCCTGATGGAACTCGCAGTGATCAACGATCAGGGCCAGCAGGTGACCAGCGTCGCCGCGTCGGATGAGACCTTCGGCCGTGACTACAACGAAGCGCTGGTGCACCAGGTGGTGACCGCGTTCCAGGCCAACGCACGCAGCGCCAACCGTGCGCAGAAGACGCGCGCCGAAGTGACCGCGTCGACGCACAAGCCGTGGCGCCAGAAGGGCACCGGCCGCGCACGCTCGGGGCGCACCTCCAGCCCGATCTGGCGCGGTGGTGGCGTGACCTTCCCGAACAAACCGAACGAGAACTTCAGCCACAAGGTCAACCGCAAGATGTACCGCGCGGGCCTGGCGACGATCCTGTCGCAGCTGGCGCGCGAGGGCAAGCTCAAGGTCGTCGAGAGCCTGGGTGTCGATTCGCCCAAGACCAAGGTGTTGGCCGGCAAGCTCAAGTCCATGGGGTATGGCAAGGTCATGATCATCGCCGACGCGGTGGATGACAACCTGTGGCTGTCGTCGCGCAACCTGCGCGACGTCTACGTGGTCGAGCCGCACCAGGCTGATCCCTGGAGCCTCATGAAATTTGGCAACGTGCTGATCACCAAGGCGGCGGTCAAGCAGTTCGAGGAGATGGTGTGATGAATGCGATCAGTCAGGAGCGTCTGCTCAAAGTCATTCTCGCGCCGGTGATCTCCGAAAAGAGCACGCGCGTGGCCGACAAGCAGAACCAGGTGGTGTTCCGCGTGCTGCCCGACGCGACCAAACAGGAGATCGGCGCCGCCGTCGCCAGCCTGTTCAAGGTCGAGGTCACGGGTGTGCAGGTGATGAACGTCAAGGGCAAGATCAAGCGCTCGGGCCGCGTCATGGGCCGTCGCGACAACTGGAAGAAGGCCTACGTCACCCTCAAGCAGGGCCAGGACATCGACTTCACCTCTGGTCTGTAAGGAAACCATCATGGCACTGATTAAAGTCAAACCCACTTCCGCCGGCCGTCGCGCGGTCGTCAAGGTGGCCACGCCGGGCCTGCACAAGGGCCAGCCGGTCGCCGCCCTGGTCGAGCCGAAGAAGCGTGGCTCCGGCCGCAACAACAACGGCCGCATCACGGTTCGTCACAAGGGCGGTGGCCACAAGCAGCATTACCGCGTGGTCGATTTCCGCCGCAACAAGGACGGCATCCCGGCGAAGGTCGAGCGTCTGGAATACGATCCCAACCGCTCCGCGCATCTCGCGCTGCTGTGCTACGCGGACGGCGAGCGTCGCTACATCATCGCACCGCGCGGTGTGCAGGTCGGCAGCCAGCTGGTCAACGGCGCCGAGGCGCCGATCAAGCCCGGCAACTGCCTGCCCTTGCGCAGCATTCCGGTGGGCAGCACCGTGCACTGCGTGGAAATGATGCCGGGCAAGGGTGCGCAGCTCGCCCGTTCGGCCGGAACCTCGGTGCAGGTGCTGGCGCGCGAGGGCAGCTATGCCCAGCTGCGCCTGCGCTCCGGCGAGATCCGCAAGGTGCACGTCGACTGCCGCGCGACCCTCGGCGAATGCGGCAACGAGGAGCACAGCCTGCGTTCGATCGGCAAGGCCGGCGCCAACCGCTGGCGCGGCATCCGCCCGACCGTGCGCGGCGTGGTGATGAACCCGATCGACCACCCGCATGGCGGTGGCGAGGGACGCACCACGGCAGGCCGACATCCGGTCAGCCCGTGGGGCGTGCCGACGAAGGGTTATCGCACCCGCAGCAACAAGCGCACTTCCAACATGATCGTGCGCCGTCGTCACGCGCGCTGAACAAGGTAGACAGAAATGGCACGTTCAATCAAAAAGGGCCCCTTCGTCGACGGGCATCTGCTGAAGAAAATCGAGGCTGCACGCAACACGAACGACAAGCGTCCGATCAAGACCTGGTCGCGCCGTTCCACCGTGCTGCCCGATTTCATCGGCCTGACCATCGCCGTCCACAACGGCCGCCAGCACGTTCCGGTGTTCGTCACCGAGAACATGGTCGGCCACAAGCTGGGCGAGTTTTCGCTGACGCGCACCTTCAAGGGCCACGTCGCGGACAAGAAGGCGAAGAGATAAGGAGCGCATGATGGAAGTATCCGCAATTTTGCGTGGCACCCGCCTGTCGGCCCAGAAAGGGCGTCTCGTCGCCGACCAGATTCGCGGCCTGCGCGTCGACAAGGCGCTCGACGTGCTGGCGTTCAGCCCGAAGAAGGGCGCCGGCATCATCAAGAAGGTGCTGGAATCCGCGATCGCCAACGCCGAACACAACGAGGGCGCCGACATCGACACGCTCAAGGTCAAGACCATCTGTGTCGACCAGGGCTCCGTCCTGAAGCGCTTCACTGCGCGCGCCAAGGGCCGCGGCAACCGTATTAGCAAACCGACCTGTCACATCACCGTGACGGTTGGCGATTGAGGAAGCGCCATGGGACAGAAAGTAAATCCGATCGGTTTTCGCCTGGGCGTCCAGCGCATCTGGACGGCCAAGTGGTACGGCTCGAACCGCACCTTCTCCGGCACGCTGCTGGAGGACATCAAGGTGCGTGACTACCTGAAGAAAAAACTCTCGCACGCCTCGGTGTCCAAGGTCGTGATCGAGCGTCCGGCGAAGAACGCGCGCATCACCATCTACAGCGGCCGGCCCGGCGTCGTCATCGGCAAGAAGGGCGAGGACATCGAAGTCCTGCGCCGTGAACTGTCCGGCATGATGACCGTGCCCGTGCATGTCAATATCGAGGAAGTGCGCAAGCCCGAGACCGACGCGCAGATCATTGCCGACGGCATCGCCCAGCAGCTGGAAAAGCGCGTGATGTTCCGCCGTGCCATGAAGCGCGCCATGCAGAACGCCATGCGCCTGGGCGCCCAGGGCATCAAGATCATGAGCTCGGGCCGCCTGAACGGCGCCGAGATCGCTCGCACCGAGTGGTACCGTGAAGGGCGTGTGCCCCTGCATACGCTGCGCGCCGAGATCGACTACGGTCTTGCCGAGGCGAAGACCACGTACGGCATCATCGGCATCAAGGTGTGGGTCTACAAGGGCGACTCGCTCAACCGCAGCGAGCAG
The DNA here is from genome assembly GCA_024708885.1 of Thiobacillus sp. Taxonomy (GTDB): domain Bacteria; phylum Pseudomonadota; class Gammaproteobacteria; order Burkholderiales; family Thiobacillaceae; genus Thiobacillus. Next base: position 11,915 of record JANJXT010000020.1, on the reverse strand, counting down.
CCTGTCGCCGCCGAACCCGAACGCCGCGGCAAGAAACCAGGAGTGAAACATGCTGCAGCCAGCTAGAAGAAAATTCCGCAAGGAACACAAGGGCCGCAACACGGGCCTCGCGACCCGCGGCGCCAATGTCAGCTTCGGCGACTTCGGCCTCAAGGCCGTGGGCCGCGGCCGTCTGACGGCGCGCCAGATCGAGGCGGCGCGTCGCGCCATGACGCGTCACATCAAACGCGGCGGCCGCATCTGGATCCGCATCTTCCCGGACAAGCCGATTTCCAAGAAGCCCGCCGAAGTGCGCATGGGTAGCGGCAAGGGCGCACCCGAGTACTACGTGGCGGAAATCCAGCCGGGCAAGGTGCTGTACGAGATGGACGGCGTGCACGAGGACGTGGCCCGCGAGGCGTTCCGCCTCGCTGCGGCCAAGCTGCCGATCGCGACCACCTTCGTGACCCGCATGATCGGGAGTTGAGCATGAACGCTAAAGAACTGCGCGGCAAGAACGCCGCTGAACTGCAACAGGAACTCGAGTCGCTGCTGCGCGCGCATTTTTCCCTGCGCATGCAGGTGGCCACCCAGCAGTCGAACAAAACGGCCGACCTTGGCAAACTGCGCCGCGCCGTTGCTCGGGTCAAGACCATTATGCGCGAGAAGGCGGGTCAAGCATGACTGAAACCAACAAGATGGCGCGCACGCTGACCGGGCGTGTGGTGAGCGACAAGATGGACAAGACGGTGACGGTGCTGGTCGAACGCCGGGTCAAGCACCCGGTGATCGGCAAGGTCATCCGTATGTCGAAGAAATACCACGCCCACGATGAGAACAACGAGTTCCACGAGGGCGATACCGTGCAGATCGAGGAATCGCGCAAGCTGTCGCGTACCAAGGCCTGGAAGGTGAGCAAGCTGCTGGTGCGCGCCCGCGTCTAACGCTTGCGCTCGATGCAAAAGCCCGGTATAGTGCCGGGTTTTCCGGTTGGTGGCTCGGCTGGATGCCGGTTCGTCGACTGAGTTTCCCCGCCGCGCATGCGCGGCGTATCTCCCGAACGGGTTCCAAAACTGGCCACCGCGTGGTGGGTTAAGTTGGAGGCAATTTAAATGATTCAGATGCAGTCCGTACTGGACGTGGCAGACAACACCGGTGCGCGCTCGGTGATGTGCATCAAGGTGCTGGGTGGCAGCCATCGGCGTTACGCCGGTGTGGGCGACATCATCAAGGTCAGCATCAAGGATGCGGCACCGCGTGGGCGCGTCAAAAAGGGCGACGTGTATAACGCCGTGGTGGTTCGCACCGCCAAGGGCGTGCGCCGTCCCGACGGCTCGCTGGTGCGCTTCGACGGCAACGCGGCCGTGCTGCTCAACAACAAGCTCGAACCCATCGGCACCCGCATCTTCGGGCCGGTGACGCGTGAGCTGCGGAACGAGAAGTTCATGAAGATCGTCTCGCTGGCGCCGGAAGTTTTGTAAGGGGGAGTCATGGCACGCATTCGCAAGAACGATCAGGTCATCATCCTGGCTGGCAAGGACAAGGGCAAGCGTGGCACCGTGCTGCGCGTGCTGGAAGACGACGCCGTGGTGGTCGAGGGGGTCAATCGGGTGAAGAAGCACCAGAAGCCCAACCCCATGCGCAACCAGCAGGGTGGCATCGTGGAAAAGGAAATGCCGATTCATGCCTCCAACGTGGCGCTGTTCAACGTCGCCACCAAGAAGGCGGATCGGATCGGATACAAGACGCTGGAGGACGGCCGCAAGGTGCGGATCTACAAGTCCAACGGCGAAATGGTTGACGCTCGAGGGTAATCATGGCGCGCTTGCAAGAGTTTTACCGCGAAACGGTGGTCCCCAAACTGGTCGAGCAGTTTGGCTACAAATCCGTCATGGAGGTTCCGCGTATTCAGAAGATCACGCTCAACATGGGTGTGGGCGAGGCGGTGGCCGACAAGAAGGTCATGGACTTCGCCGTCGGCGACATGCAGAAGATCGCCGGACAGAAGCCCGTGGTGACCAAGTCGAAGAAGTCGATCGCCGGCTTCAAGATTCGTGACAACTACCCGGTGGGCTGCATGGTGACGCTGCGCCGCGCGCAGATGTACGAATTCCTCGACCGTCTGGTGACGGTGGCGATGCCGCGCATTCGCGATTTTCGCGGCATCTCCGGCAAATCCTTCGATGGCCGCGGCAACTACAACATGGGCGTCAAGGAACAGATCATCTTCCCCGAGATCGAGTACGACAAAATCGATGCGCTGCGTGGCATGAACATCACGATCACCACCACCGCCAAGACCGACGAAGAGGCCCGCGCGCTGCTGGCCGCCTTCAGTTTTCCGTTCAAGAATTGAGGTAAGCATGGCCAAGGTATGCTTGATCAACCGTGAAGAAAAGCGCGCGCGCCTGGTGAAGAAATACGCCGCCAAGCGTGCGGAGCTCAAGGCCGTGATCGCGAGTTCGCGGTCCTCCGACGAGGAGCGCATGGCCGCGCTGCATGCGCTGCAGGCGCTGCCGCGCAATGCGAGCCCCGTGCGCCAGCGCAACCGCTGCCAGTTGACCGGCCGCCCGCGCGGCGTGTTCAGCAAGTTTGGCCTGGCGCGCGGCAAGCTGCGCGAATACGCGATGCGCGGCGAGATTCCCGGCATCGTCAAGGCAAGCTGGTAAGGGGCGAACGATATGAGTATGAGTGATCCCATCGCGGACATGCTGACCCGCATCCGCAACGCGCAAGCCGTTGAAAAGGCGAACGTGTCCATGCCTTCGTCGAAGGTGAAGGTTGCCATCGCGCAGGTGTTGAAGGACGAGGGCTACATCGACGGCTTTGCCGTGCGCGGCGAGGCCGGCAAGCCCGAGCTTGAACTGCAACTGAAATACTACGCCGGCCGTCCGGTCATCGAGCGCATCGAGCGCGTGAGCAAGCCGGGTCTGCGCATCTACAAGGGCGTCGAGGAGCTGCCGCGCGTGATGAACGGGCTTGGCGTGGCCATTGTCTCGACCTCGCGCGGCGTGATGGCCGACCGCCATGCGCGCGCCAGGGGCGTGGGCGGCGAGATCCTGTGCGTGGTCGCGTAAGCGGAGGAATTGAAACATGTCACGCGTAGCTAAGAATCCGGTCACCGTGCCGAAAGGCGTCGAAGTCGTGATCGGCAACACAATTTCCGTCAAGGGTCCGCTGGGCAGTCTGCAGCAGGCCGCGTCGGCCGATGTCAACGTGACGCTCGCCGATGGCGTGCTGAATTTCGTGCCGGTTCGCGACAGCATTCAGGCCAATGCCATGGCCGGGACCATGCGCGCCCTCGTGAACAACATGGTGCGCGGCGTCACGCAGGGCTTCGAGAAGCGCCTGACGCTCATCGGCGTGGGCTATCGCGCCCAGGCCCAGGGTGATGCGCTCAACCTCGCGCTGGGCTTCTCCCACCCCGTGGTGCACAAGATGCCCGCCGGCATCAAGGTCGAGACGCCGTCGCAGACCGAGGTCGTGATCAAGGGGATCGATCGTCAGGTCGTGGGTCAGGTGGCGGCCGACGTGCGCGCGTACCGGCCGCCCGAACCCTACAAGGGCAAGGGCGTTCGCTACACGGACGAGGTGGTCATCAGGAAAGAGACCAAGAAGAAGTAAGGCTTTAAGGACAAACCATGAATACCAAGCAATCACGGATTCGCAGAGCGCGCAAAACCCGCGCCAAGATCGCGGCCGTCAAGGCGATTCGACTGGCGATCCATCGCACCAACAGCCACATCTACGCGCAGATCATTTCTGCCGATGGCGGCACGGTGATGGCCAGCGCCTCGTCGAACGACAAGGAGTTGCGCACTGCGGTCCCCAACGGCGGCAACGTTGCGGCCGCCGCTGCGGTGGGCAAGCGCCTGGCCGAAAAAGCCAGGGGTCTCGGTATCGAGAAGGTGGCCTTCGACCGTTCCGGCTTCCAGTTCCATGGGCGCGTCAAGGCCCTGGCGGAAGCGGCCCGCGAAGGCGGTTTGGTTTTTTAACGAGGCAGAATCGAGATGGCCCGTACAGCACCTACAAGTAACGAAGAGCGCGGCGACGGCCTGCGCGAAAAAATGATCTCGGTCAACCGCGTCACCAAGGTGGTGAAGGGTGGCCGCATCATGAGCTTTGCCGCACTCACTGTGGTGGGCGACGGCGACGGCGGCATCGGCATGGGCAAGGGCAAGTCCCGTGAAGTGCCGGTGGCCGTACAGAAGGCCATGGAAGAAGCGCGCCACAAGATGGTCAAGGTGAGCCTGAAGAACGGCACCTTCCACCACACCGTGGTGGGACAGCACGGCGCCTCGCGCGTGCTCATCCAGCCCGCGTCCGAAGGTACCGGCATCATTGCCGGCGGCGCGATGCGTGCAGTGTTCGAGGTGATGGGCGTGCAGAACGTGCTCGCCAAGTGTCTCGGTTCGACCAATCCGTACAACGTCGTGCGTGCCACGCTCGACGGCCTGCTGAAATTGTCGACGCCGTCGGACATTGCGGCCAAGCGCGGCAAGTCCGTCGAAGAAATCACGGGGTAAGTTGCAGTCATGAGCGAGCAAAAGAAAATCAGGGTCACGCTGGTGAAAAGCCTCATCGGCACCAAGGCGCCGCATCGCGCCTGCGTGCGCGGCCTGGGCCTGCGTCGTCTCAACCATACCGTCGAAGTGGCGGACACGCCCGAGAACCGCGGCATGATCAATCGAGTCGCCTATCTGGTGAAGTGCGAGGCCTAACATGGAACTGAATACGATCAAGCCGGCTGACGGCGCCAAGAAAGAGAAACGCCGGGTCGGCCGCGGGATCGGCTCCGGCCTCGGCAAGACCGCGGGTCGCGGCCACAAGGGGCAGAAATCCCGTGCGGGCGGCTTCCACAAGGTCGGCTTCGAAGGCGGCCAGATGCCGATGCATCGCCGTCTGCCCAAGCGCGGCTTCGTCTCGCTGACCAAGGCCGACACGGCGCGCGTGCGCCTGTCCGACATCGGGCTCGTCGGCGCGGATGAGATCGATCTGCTGGTTCTGAAGCAAGCGGGTATCGTGGGTGCCGCGGTGAAGGCTGCGCGTGTCTATCTCGCCGGCGAGATCGGCAAGGCGGTCAAGCTGCGCGGCATTGCCGTGACCAAGGGCGCGCGCGCGGCGATCGAAGCCGCGGGCGGCAGCGTCGCCGAGTAAGCGAGCGAGGAGCGCGTCGTGGCCACTCCGAAGACCGGCTTGAACAAGTTCGGCGACCTCAAGCGTCGGCTGCTGTTCCTGCTGGGCGCGCTCATCGTGTATCGGATCGGCACCTTCATTCCGGTGCCGGGTATCGACCCCCTGGTGCTCGACCAGCTCTTCAAGTCGCAGCAGGGCGGCATCCTGGGCATGTTCAACATGTTCTCGGGTGGCGCGCTGTCGCGCTTCAGCGTGTTCGCGCTCGGCATCATGCCGTACATCTCCGCCTCGATCATCGTGCAGCTGATGAGCACGGTGTCGCCCCAGCTCAAGGAGCTGAAAAAGGAGGGTGAGGCGGGGCGTCGCAAGATCACGCAATATACGCGCTACGGTACCCTGTTCCTGGCGCTGTTCCAGTCGATGGGCATCGCGATCGCGCTCGAATCCCAGGCCGGTCTGGTGCTCGACCCCGGTTTCGGATTCCGTCTGATCACCGTGGTCACGCTGACGGCCGGCACCATGTTCCTCATGTGGCTGGGCGAACAGATCACCGAACGCGGCCTGGGCAACGGCATTTCGATCATCATTTTCGCGGGCATCGCGGCCGGGCTGCCGGCGGCGATCGGCGGCACGCTGGAGCTCACCCGGACTGGGGCGTTCTCGATCCCGCTGGTGCTCCTGCTTTTCGTGGGCGTGATCCTGGTGACGGCGCTGGTGGTGTTCGTCGAGCGCGGCCAGCGCAAGATTCTGGTGAACTACGCGAAGCGCCAGGTCGGAAAAATGGTTGTGGGCGGGCAGAGCTCGCACCTGCCGCTCAAGCTCAACATGGCCGGCGTGATCCCGCCGATCTTCGCCTCCAGCATCATCCTGTTCCCGGCCACGTTGGCGGGCTGGTTCGGCAGCGGCGAGGGCATGGGCTGGTTGCGCGACATTGCCGGGACCCTCTCGCCGGGGCAGCCGGTGTACGTCCTGCTGTATGCGCTGGCGATCATCTTTTTCTGTTTCTTCTACACGGCGCTGGTGTTCGACCCGAAGGAGACCGCCGACAACCTGAAAAAGAGCGGCGCGTTCGTCCCGGGGATCCGTCCGGGCGACCAGACCGCGCGCTACATCGACAAGATCCTGACCCGGCTGACCCTGGTGGGCGCGATCTACATCACCCTGGTGTGTCTGCTGCCCGAGTTCCTCATCCTGAAATGGAACGTCCCGTTCTATTTCGGCGGTACCTCGCTGCTGATCATCGTCGTGGTGGCCATGGATTTCATGGCGCAGGTGCAGGCCTACGTCATGTCCCACCAGTATGAAGGGCTCTTGAAGAAGGCGAATTTCAGGAACGGTCTGGTGGGGCGCTGATGTCGAAGGAAGATGTGATCCAGATGCAGGGCGAGGTTCTTGAAAACCTGCCCAACGCGACATTTCGGGTGAAGCTGGAAAACGGACACATCTTGTTGGGACATATCTCTGGAAAGATGCGCATGCACTACATCCGCATCCTGCCGGGCGACAAGGTGACCGTTGAATTGACGCCGTACGATCTGACCAAGGGCCGGATCGTTTTCAGGGCGAAATGATTGTTTGGCCGGCGGCATGCCGTCGGCAGGTGAATGGAGAAAACCATGAGAGTGCAGGCTTCAGTCAAGAAAATTTGCCGCAAGTGCAAGATTGTCCGCCGCAAGGGCGTGGTCCGCGTGATCTGTGACGATCCGCGCCACAAGCAGCGCCAGGGCTGACCCTGCGCGCGTTGAACGTTCGGCCCGGAGACGGGTTGTTGTGTTATAATTTTTTGTTTTCCGTTCGGAGCGTTGCGAATGGCCCGTATAGCAGGGGTTAATATCCCGAATCACCAACACGCTGTCATTGCGTTGACCGCAATCTATGGCATCGGCCGCACCACGTCCGGCAAGATCTGTGAAGCCGCCGGCGTGGCGCACACCGCCAAGATCAAGGATCTGACCGAGGCCGAGATGGAGCGGCTGCGCGAAGGCGTGTCGCGCTTCACGGTCGAGGGCGATCTGCGGCGCGAAGTCACGATGAACATCAAGCGCCTGATGGACCTGGGGTGCTACCGCGGCTTCCGCCATCGCAAGGGCCTGCCGGTGCGCGGCCAGCGCACGCGTACCAATGCGCGCACTCGCAAGGGTCCGCGCAAGGCCATCAAAAAGTAAGGAATAGACCATGGCTACCAAAACCGCTGCGCGCGTGCGCAAGAAGGTCAAGAAGAACGTCGCCGAAGGCATCGCGCACATTCACGCGTCCTTCAACAACACCATCGTGACCATCACCGACCGTCAGGGCAATGCGCTCTCGTGGGCGACTGCCGGCGGCGCGGGCTTCAAGGGCTCGCGCAAGTCGACGCCGTTCGCGGCGCAGGTCGCGGCCGAGAACGCCGGCAAGATGGCGCAGGAATACGGCGTGAAGAACCTCGAAGTCCGCATCAAGGGCCCCGGCCCCGGCCGCGAATCGACCGTGCGCGCGTTGAACGCGCTGGGCTTCAAGATCACCGCGATCTCCGACGTCACGCCGATTCCGCACAACGGCTGCCGCCCGTCGAAAAAGCGTCGCATCTAAACATCAGGGAATACCATGGCTCGTAATCTTGATCCCAAGTGCCGTCAGTGCCGCCGCGAAGGCGAGAAGCTGTTCCTCAAAGGCGAGAAGTGCTTCACCGACAAGTGCGCCATCGAGCGCCGCGCCTATGCGCCGGGCCAGCACGGCCAGAAAAGCGGCGCACGCCTGTCCGGCTATGGCGTACAGCTGCGTGAGAAGCAGAAGATTCGCCGCATCTACGGCGTGCTCGAAGGCCAGTTTCGCCTCGTGTACAAGGAAGCCGACCGCCGCAAGGGCGTGACCGGTGAAAACCTGCTTTCGCTGCTGGAATCGCGTCTCGATTCCGTGTGCTACCGCATGGGCTTCGGCGCCTCGCGCACGGAGGCGCGCCAGGTGGTTCGCCACAATGGCATCCTGGTGAACGGCCGCCGCGTCAACATCCCGTCGTATCAGGTGCGTGCCGGCGACGTCGTCGAGGTGGCGGACAAGGCCAAGGCGCATCTCCGCATCAAGGCGGCGGCCGAGGCGACCGCCGCACGCGGCTATCCCGAGTGGGTCGAGGTCGACGCCAAGGCCTTGAAGGGCACTTACAAGGCCGTCCCGCAGCGCTCCGAACTGCCGTCGACCATCAACGAATCGCTGGTCATCGAACTCTACTCTAAGTAAGTCTGAGCCAGACGTAAGGAAACGCACCCCATGCAAAGCGCAACGGATTTTCTCAAGCCGCGGATCGTCGAGGTGGATCGTGCCTCGCCGCTGCACGCCAAGGTCATCATGGAACCCTTCGAGCGCGGCTACGGCCACACGCTCGGCAATGCGCTGCGTCGTGTCCTGCTGTCGTCCATGGTCGGCTACGCGCCGACCGAGGTCACCATCAGCGGTGTCGTCCACGAGTACTCGACGATCGAGGGCGTGCAGGAGGACGTCGTCGACATCCTGCTGAACCTGAAGGGTATCGCTTTCAAGATGCACGGCAAGCCGGCCGCGATTCTGCGCGTCTCCAAGGCGGGCGAAGGTGTGGTGACGGCGGGTGACATCGAAATCGGCCACGACATCGAAGTGCTGAATCCGGACCATGTCGTTGCCCACCTCACCAAGGGTGGCAAGCTCGACATGGAGATCAAGATCGAAGCGGGCCGCGGCTATCAGCCGGCGACCGCGCGCAAGGTTCCGGAAGAAACCCGTGCGGTCGGGTCGATTCTGGTCGATGCCTCGTTCAGCCCGGTGCGTCGCGTCGCGTATTCGGTCGAGAGCGCCCGTGTCGAACAGCGCACCGACCTCGACCGCCTGGTGATCGACATCGAGACCAATGGCGTGGTCGAACCGGAAGAAGCGGTGCGTACCGCGGCCCGCATCCTGGTCAGCCAGCTGTCGGTGTTCGCCGATCTGGAAGGTACGCCGATCGAATCCGAGTCGCCGCGTTCGCCGCAGGTCGACCCGATGCTGCTGCGCCCGGTGGACGATCTGGAACTCACCGTGCGCTCGGCCAACTGCCTCAAGGCCGAGAACATCTACTTCATCGGCGACCTGATCCAGCGCTCCGAGACCGAGCTGCTGCGTACCCCGAACCTGGGGCGCAAGTCGCTCAACGAGATCAAGGACGTGCTGGCATCGAAAGGGCTTTCGCTGGGCATGAAGCTGGAGAACTGGCCGCCCGCCGGGCTCGAGCGCCCCTGATTCAAGCCGACTCTGACAATAAAGTGCGGGTCGCCGTGGCAGGCGACCTGGCCCAAGAATACACATTGAAAGGAAACCGCCATGCGCCATCGCCAATCGAACCGCAAACTCAATCGCACCACCAGCCATCGCCTGGCCATGTTCCGCAACATGAGCAATTCGCTGCTGCGCCATGAAGTCATCAAGACGACCCTGCCCAAGGCCAAGGAACTGCGCCGCTTCGTCGAGCCTCTGATCACGCTGGGCAAGGAGCCGACGCTTGCCAACCATCGCCTGGCCTTCGACCGCCTGCGCGATCGCGAGATGGTGGTCAAGCTCTTCGGCGAACTGGGTCCCCGCTACAAGACCCGTCCGGGCGGCTATCTGCGCATCCTCAAGTACGGCTTCCGCGTCGGCGACAATGCGCCGATGGCGCTGGTTGAGCTGGTCGATCGCCCCGAATCCGCCGACGCGCCTGCCGAGCTTGAGTAAGGCGAGCGCGCCAGGAAAAGGAAGCCGGGTTCGCCCCGGCTTTTTTGTGCCCTGTTCCCAAGCGACTGGGATGGCCTTGCCGGCAAGGCCAGGACACGGGCATGGCCACCCGATCAGACGCCCCCACGGGTGCCTACAACCGCGGTTTCCAGGATGATCGTCCTCTTTACCGACTTCAGTACCCGCGACCCCTATGTGGGGCAGGTGAAGGCACGGCTCGCCGCCGAGGCGCCGGGCGTTCCGCTGATCGACCTGCTGCACGAGGTGCCGGACTTCAATCCGCATGCCGGCGCCCATCTGCTGGCCGCGCTGGCAGGCGGGCTTCCGCCGGGTGCGGTGTTCCTCGCGGTGGTCGATCCGGGCGTCGGGATGCCGCGCGGCACCGTGGTGATGCAGGCGGGGGCGCACTGGTACGTGGGGCCGGACAACGGACTGCTGTCGGTGGTCGCCGCGCGCGCGCCGGATGTGCGGCTGTGGCGCATCGGCTGGCGGCCGGAGGGGCTGTCGGCCACGTTTCACGGCCGCGACCTGTTCGCGCCCATCGCGGCGGCGCTGGCGCGTGGTGCGTTTCCGCACGACAGACTCGAGGCGGTCGATGCGCTGGGCGTAGAATTCGATGCCGGCGATCTGCCGCGCATCATCTACATCGACCACTATGGCAATGCGTGGACGGGTGTTCGGGGTGAGCCGCCCGCAGCGCGCGTGAGCGCGGCGGGGGTGGAGTTTGCACCGGGCGACTGCTTCGGCGCGGTCGAGAAGGGCCGCGGCCTGTGGTTCGTCAACAGCGTCGGCCTCATCGAACTCGCCGTCAATCGCGGCAGCGCCGCGGCGACGTATGGCCTGCGGGTCGGCGACCGTGTAGATGTGAAACGCGTGAACTGAGCGTCGCCCGCGCAATCGCGCCGTTCAGAACGACTCGTCGGCGCGCAGGTAGCGCCATTGCCCGAGCGGCAGTTCGCCCAGGCGGACGCGGCCGATGCGCACGCGCTTCAGGCCCGTCACGCGCAGGCCGACCAGTTCGCACATGCGGCGGATCTGGCGCTTGCGCCCTTCCTGCAGCACGAAGCGCAGCTGGTCGGCGTTCTGCCACGCCACCTTCGCCGGACGCAGGCGGCGCCCGTCGAGGGAAAGGCCGTGGTTGAGCAGGGCAAGACCCTGCGCGTCGAGACGGCCTTCGACGCGCACCAGGTACTCCTTGTCGATGTCCGACGCGTCGCCGATGAGCTGTTTTGCGATGCGTCCGTCCTGCGTCAGGACCAGAAGGCCGGTCGAGTCGATGTCGAGGCGGCCGGCGGGGGCGAGTCCCTTCAGCTGTTCGCGCGCAAAACGGCGCGGTGTGCGGTCCTCACCCCAGCGCGTGGCGGGCTGGATCAGTGCCGCAGCCGGCTGGTAGCCAGGTTCCGGCTGGCCCGACACGTAGCCGACCGGCTTGTGCAGCAGTATCGTCACCCGTTCGGCCTGCTGCGCGCGCGCCTGCGTGTCGAGGCGGATCGCGCAATCCGGGTCGACCTTGGTGCCAAGCTCGGTGACGCGCCGGCCGTCGACGAACACCAGGCCTTTCTCGATGCAGGTGTCCGCCTCGCGGCGCGAGCACAGCCCGCGCTCGGACATCAGCTTGGACAGGCGGACCGGTTCCTTCATCAGCGTCGCGACAGCACCGGTTGCAGATAGCGCCCGGTATGGCTCGCCGGGTTGGCGGCGACGTCTTCCGGCGTGCCTTCGGCGATGATCTCGCCGCCGCCGCCGCCCCCTTCCGGGCCGAGGTCGATGAGCCAGTCGGCGGTCTTGACGACGTCGAGGTTGTGTTCGATGACGACCACGCTGTTGCCGGCGTCTGACAGTCGCTGCAGCACTTTCAACAAGAGGTCGATGTCGGCGAAATGCAGACCGGTAGTCGGCTCGTCGAGGATGTAGAGCGTGCGCCCAGTGTCGCGCTTGGACAGTTCGAGCGCGAGCTTGACGCGCTGCGCTTCGCCGCCGGACAGCGTGGTGGCGGACTGGCCGAGGCGGATGTAGCCCAGGCCGACGTCGAGCAGGGTCTGCAGCTTGCGCTTGACCACCGGCACCGCGCCGAAGAATTCGTGCGCCTGCTCGATGGTCATTTC
>JANJXT010000059.1 GCA_024708885.1 Thiobacillus sp. | reverse complement strand
GACAAAGGCAGGCGCACGAGCAGGCGTGCCATCGGGTGCGTAGCGGACTCACCCATCAGGTGAACGGCATCGAAGGCACAAAATCTTGTATTCATGCGGCTTTCGTGAGGATGATGAGCGGTCAACTGCGGTTTTTAGGTTCAATGCAAGGATTCGGCCAGTGCACGGCGGTAGCGCTGCGTCAGTGGATGCGCGCTGCCGAGGAGGTCGAACAGGGCGAGCAGGCTGGTGCGGCCGAGATCGTCGCGAAAGCCGCGGTCGGTGGTGGCGATGTGCAGCAGGGCCGCCATGGCGCCATCGAAGTCGTCTGCGGCGAGCAGGCGGGCGGCGCGCTGGTAGCAGGCGTCGAGATCGGCCGGGTCGCGAGCGACGCGTTCGTCGAGGGCTGCGAGCGGCGCGGCTTGACGCGCGGTTTCGGCCAGACGCAGGTGGGCGAGCAGGGGGGCGATCTCGGGGGTGCGGCGCGCTTCCGGAGGCAGTGCGTCGAGCAGTTTCAATGCCTGCGCGCTGTCGCCTTCGGCCCACAGCAGCTTGGCGAGATCGCGCGGAATGGCGAGGTTGTCGGGCTCGGCCATGGCGGCGTTGGCGAGCAGCATGCGCGCCTGGTCGACCTTGCCGGCCTGCCACGCGGCGACGCCGAGCGCGTGGGCGCGGTTGGCGTCGCCCGCGATGAAGCGGTCGAGCACTTCGCGGAAGCTGCTGTCCGGTTCGGCGCCGTGAATGGTGTGGGCCACGTCGCCGCGCCAGAAGAACTTCACGGTCGGCACCGAAGTCACGTTGAAGCGGCGTGCCAGTTCCGGCAGCTCGTCGGTGTTCAGCATCACCAGCAGGAATTTGCCGCCGTATTCGGTGGCGAGCTTGACCAGGCGCGGCATGAGGACGTAGCAGGGACCGGCCTTGGGAATCCAGAAATGCACCAGTACCGGTCCCTTGTGCGAGTTTTCCAGCACCAGGCGGTTGAAATTCTCGGCGCTGGCGTCGAAGACGTAGGGCGACAGGGCCATCAGGCAAAACCTCCACAGGTGGCGAAACGATCGCACGCGGCGACGAGCGCGCTGGCAATGCCGGGCTCGAACGCCGAATGGCCGGCATCGGGGACGATCACATAGCGTGCTTCGGGCCAGGCGCGCGCCAGTGCGTCGGCGGTGACGATGGGGCACACGGCGTCGTAGCGCCCCTGTACCAGGATCGCCGGAATGGCGCGCAGGCGGTCGATGCCGGCAAGCAGGCTGTTTTCCGGCAGGAAGATGTCGTTGACGAAATAGTGCGCCTCGATGCGCGCCAGTGAGAGCGCGGCCTTTTCGCTGCCGAAGGCGGCGACCAGATCCGGGTTGGGACGCAGGGTCGAGCACGAGGCCTCGAAACCTGCCCAGCGTTGCGCGGCGGGCAGGTGCACTGCCGGATCGGGGTCGACGAGACGGCGATGGTAGGCGGCGAGCAGGTCACCCCGCTCGGCCTCCGGAATGAACTCGGCAAGCGTGCGCTGCGCCTCGGGAAAAAAGGCGCGGATGCCATGCAGAAACCAGTCGATCTCGCTCCTGCGGCACAGGAAAATGCCGCGCAGCACCAGGCCGAGGCAACGCGCCGGATGGGCCTGGGCATATGCAAGGGCGAGGGTCGATCCCCACGAGCCGCCGAAAATCAGCCAGCGATCGATGCCAAGTTCGATGCGCAGCGCTTCCATGTCGGCGATGAGGTGCGGCGTGGTGTTGTCGGCGAGTTCGCCGTAGGGGGTCGAGCGGCCACAGCCGCGCTGGTCGAACAGGACGATGCGGTAGCGTGCGGGATCGAAGAAGCGCCGCTGGGCGGCCGAGGTGCCGGAGCCGGGGCCGCCATGCACGAACAGCACCGGGAGACCGTCGGGCTGGCCCGAGGTTTCCCAATAGATGCGATGCACGCCGGGTGTCTGCAGCATGCCGCTGGCGTACGGCTCGATGTCGGGGTAGAGCGGGGAAGTCTTGGTCATGACGTAAGGCGTCCGGTCAAGCCGCGATGGTAGCGCCTGATGCCGCCGCAGGATAGCGTGCCTGCTATCGACAGGCATGCAGCGGGCACGTATGCTTTGTCTCGACACTTGGGGCAGCGCGACGGAACCGTGATTCTGTGATGTCCCGGCGAACGTCGAAACGAAAAAAAAGATCATTCAGCACATTCCGGGAGGAGTGAGAGGAGAAGAACATGGGTCATCCCGTCAGGGTCGCCCTGCTGGGGCTGGGCGAGGTCGGGGAGCGCTTTGCCGAGCACTTTCTGGAGAAAATCCAGGAAGATCACGCCAGGGTCGAGATCGTCGCCGTGGCGCACCGCGACCCCGATTCGCCCGTGGCGATGGGTTTCCGCCACAGCGAGGTGCCGGTGTTTCAGGACGCAATGGAGGTGGTGTCGCTGGGACCGCGTGTCGACGTGATTTTCGACCTGACCGGCGACCCGGACATACGCCGCAGGTTGCGCGAGGCACTGCAGACCACGCACAATCGGCATACGGTGATCGCACCGGAAGTCATCGCGCACCTTTTGTGGAATTTCTTTGCCGAGGGTGACCTGCCACGCAGCGCCCGCGCCGGTTACTGATCCCAAGCCCGGACAGCCGGTGACTTTGCCGACAACGACGACGACTGCCGCATTCAAGGAGAAGCCATGACCCTGCAAGCCATGAAGGAAGACGAAGCCAGACTGCTTCGCGAGGAAATCGAAATGCTGATGGCGGAGCGGCGCCAGTTGCTGCAGGTGACGGGGGCCGCAGCGGTGTTGGTGGCCAATCTCGACGTCGACAGCCTGCCCGACGAACTCGGTACCATCGACGCCGCCGAGCTGCTTGCCGAGCAGCTCAACAGCCTGTCCGAGGAGACGCTCAGGGACGCGCTGGAGTCGGTGCGTGCGGAACTCGATCCGGCCGAATACACCGGGGCCGACGCCTGAGCGCTCGTTTTCCACAGCGTCGCCGCATGGATGTGGCCATCATGCCCTTCTGCACGTTACCCGTGCCGGGGCGCCCACGTGCCCGCTTGCGGGCTTGGTCGATCGTTTAGCGGCGTCATCAGAGGACGGGTAGGGGGAAACGTTCATGGTGGGGCCTCGTTTCATGTTCCGGGGCGGTGAATCGCCATGAACGTCAGGGCCATCCCGTGTTGACGCGCCCAATGATCACCGATCCCGCGCGAATCGGACGCTTTCTTCTGGTTGCCGCACTGGTGGCGCTGGCCTATGCGGCAGCCGGTGTGCTCAGCGTCAAGGTCACCGCCTGGGGTGCCGACGGCCTGACCGCGGTATGGCTGGCTGCCGGCATCGGGGCGGCGGCGTCGATGCGTTTCGGCATGGCGGGGGTGCTCGGTGTCCTGCTCGGCGCGCTGCTGCTCAACGGCTGGTTGCTGCCTGAATTGCTCGTCTGGCAGCGTGCCCTGGGTGCCGCGATAGGGGCGTTCATCGTCGGGTTTCTGCCGCGGGCGATGCAACCTTTCAGCCCGACCCTCGATTTCGTCGGCAGCGTCGCCAAGTTCGCGCTGCTGGCTGCACCGCTGGGCAGCGCCGCGGGTGCGATGACCGACATCCTGAGCCTGTACGGCGCCGGTGTGCTGGGCGAACACGCCCTGCTGGAAGGGTTCTGGGTCGGCTGGCTCGGCCATCTGTTGGGCATCTATCTGGTCGCGCCCCTGATGCTCACGGCGATGCGCTGGGATCTGCTGCCCACCGGCGTGGGTGCGCGCGTCGAGGGGCTGGCGCTGGTGCTCGCCATGCTGGTGTTGACGCTGCTGCTGATGCGCTACCTGGTGCCGCTGCGACCGGCCGAGATCGTGCTGTTCGTGCTGCTGCCGGCGGTGTTGTGGGCAGCGCTGCGTTTCTCGGTGATGGGTGCGAGCCTGGCGATTTTTCTTGCCGGGATCGTCATCCTCAGTGTCGTCGTCGTGTCGTTTGGAGGCATCCATGTCACCACGCCGTTGCGCGAGGTGTTCGCCTTGCAGATCAGCATGCTGACCATGGCGCTGGGCGGCATGTTCGTTTCCGCTGCGCTCGCCGAGCGGCGCTATTCCGAATTGCGGCTCGACATGCTGGCGAATCACGATCCGCTGACGGGACTGCCCAACCGTTCGTATTTCCAGGATTTTCTCAACCATGCGCTGGCGCGGGCACAGCGCGAACGCGCGCAGGTTTCGCTGCTCTTCATTGATCTCGACCGTTTCAAGCACATCAATGATTCGCAGGGACACGAAGTGGGCGACCAGGTGCTGCGCATCGTCGGCAACCGGCTCGACGAACAACTGCGCAGCGATGATTTCGTCGCGCGCCTGGGTGGCGACGAATTCGCGGTGATCCTCAATCATCCACCGGCGTCGCGTGCCGCCAGCCGGGTCGCGCGCAAGCTCGGCAAGGCGCTCGCCGAACCATTCAGGATCGGCCAGCGCCGCTATGCGATCGGCGCGAGCATCGGCATCAGCGTGTATCCGGACGACGGTACGGACGGCAACACGCTGCTGCGCCAAGCCGATCTTGCGATGTACCAGGCCAAGCAGCGGCGCAGCGGGTTCGAGTATTACAGCGACGAGCTCAATACCATCGCGCAGCAGCAGCTGACGCTGGAGACCGGGCTGCGCCAGGCACTCGAGCGCGATGAAATGGTGCTGACGTATCAGCCCAAGGTCGATCTTGCCAGCGGACGGGTGGTCGGGCTGGAAGCGCTGGTACGCTGGCTCACGCGTTCCGGCACCATCGTCGGTCCGGACCAGTTCATCCCAGTTGCCGAGGAGACCGGACTCATCGTGCCGATCGGGCGCTGGGTGGTGCGCGCCGCCTGTGCCCAGTGGATCGCCTGGCGCGATGCCGGCCTCGATCCACCGCCGGTGGCGGTGAACCTGTCGCCGCGGCAATTCTCCGATGCGCACCTGATGGAAGACATCGACGCGATACTCGACGAAACGGGCATGGATATCGCCCACTTGCAACTAGAGATCACGGAGAGCGCGGCGATGGAAGATCCTGCTCGCACGTCCGAGATGCTCGATGCCTTGCGACAGCGTGGCCTGCACGTCTACATCGACGACTTCGGCACGGGGCACTCCAACCTGAGCCAGTTGAAGCGGATGCCGATCGACGCGCTGAAGATCGACATGAGCCTGGTGAAGGATGTGTTGAGCGACAGTGACGACGCGGAAATCGTCAATGCCATCATCCGTTTGTCGCACGCCCTCCAGCTGCGCGTCGTTGCGGAGGGCGTCGAGTCGGCCGGCCAGCTGGCCTTCCTGAAGGAGAATGCTTGCGACGAGATCCAGGGATTCCTTGTCAGCAAGCCGCTGCCGCCGGACAAGGTCGCCGTTCTGTTCGCGCGGGTGTTCACGTTCGACGAAATCTGATCGCTCGCGTGCGCCTCGGGCCTTGCGGAAAGTCCGCAGAGGCTGCCTTCCGCATCGGAGCTGGCGATGGCGATCTTGTCTGGCGTGTCAGTGTTCCGATTCATAACCGGTAATCATCGCCTTGATGTGGGCGAGCGGCGTGGCGCCGGTGGTGCTGAGATACACATGGGCGATGAGAAAAACCAGCATGAGGAAGGCGCCGAGCGTATGGGTCAGCGCGACTTCGCGCAGCCCGAGCCAGGCGGGCGCGAGGTCGCGCCACTGGGCGTAGAAGAGGTAGGCGAGCCCGCTTGTCCAAATGAGCGGGTTGATGGCGAGCTTGAGTCCGAGATAGGACAGGCGTTGCAGCGGGTTGTGCTTGCGTTCCGCCACCACCCGATAGGGGTGTGGGCGGCCGAGAAAAATCCCGTAGCTGTAATGCCGGATCACCGGACCGATCTGGTCGAGGGTGGGGATGTATTGACGCCATTCGCCGGTGGTGAAGTGCCAGAAGATCGCGAAGACCCACAGGCCGATCAACAGCCACGCGGCGCTGCCGTGGATCGCGACGGCGCGCTCGAAGCCGAACGGGCTCCAGCTGCCATGCACCTCGAAGCCGGTGGTGAGCAGGGTAATGACGAGCGCGGCCTGCGACCAGTGCCAGAAACGCTCGAAGCGCTTGAACAGGTAGATGCGTTGCGCCATGTCAGGATTCCTTGCGAGTCTTGCGCGTGAGGATGCGCAGGCCGCCGTGGCCGAGCACGCCGAACAGGGTGAGTCCGGCCACGGAAAAGCCGATGCGGTCGAGCCAGGCGCTGTGGTCGCGTGCCGGCAGGTAGACGCCAGTGATGCCCTGCAGGCGGCCGTCCTGGCTATGGCATGCGCTACAGGCGAGCGCGTCTTCCTTGGGTGCCACCATGTGGGTGATCGGCCACAGCATGGTGGTGCGCACGAATCCGTACTCGCCACTGTAGGGTGTCGCGGCACTCTTGGCGCCGGCGGTGAGGGCCTTGTCCCAGTCGAAGTTGTACCAGAACGCGCTGTCGTCGGGGATGGCGGTGTGTGGAATCAGCAGCGTGCGATGCACCTTGTCGTACGGCTGCTTGCCCTCGAATACCTTCACCGGCCAGATGCGCGCTCCGGGTGCGCCGGGTTCGCCGTGAAAGCTGTTGATGGCGACGGTCGTCTGCGGGTCGATCTGGTCGGCCTGCAGGGTGTAGGTCACCTTGCCGTCGAACCAGCGATATTCGGGAATCACGTTCTCGCCGAGGGTGAAATCGCCCTTGCGGCTGTCGTACACGATATGGCCGCTTTCATCCTTCCGCAAGAAGGGCTTGCCTCGCTCGTCGAGACGGCCGGCAGTGGTGTAGTCCCAGCGCATTTTGGTCGGCACGCCGCCGCGCGCGAACGCCGGGATGTGACAGGTCTGACAGGCGAGCGTGCGGGTGTGTGCGTTGAGGCGGTCACCATGGCTCAGCGTGCCGAGCAGCCCGCCGGTCTTGCCAGCGTGCGGTTGATCGCCGTGACAGGCCTGGCAGGTGGCGGGATTGCGATCCTCCTGTTTGCCGCGCATGAGTGGGCCGTGCGGGTCGGCGGCGGTGGGCGCCACACGGCTGCCGGCCACCTTGTGGCTTTCGGTCTGGTGGCAGGTCGCGCAGCGGAAATCCAGCCCATTCCGATCCATGTGCACGTCGAGTGCGCGGGTCGCGTGGTTGAGCGAGGAGTCGAGGTCGCCGTGCTTGACGCCATCGCCACCACCACCGAAATAATGGCAGACGCCGCAGTTCTCGCGCCGGCTCTTGCCGACGTGTTGCGCCACCCTGGTGAGATCGACCGCTTCGAGATACTTGCCCGAGCCGGGTGGATATTCGGTGCGTGTGTAGGCCGGATGGCCGGCCAGCCCGGCTGGTTTCGTATAGCTGCCGGTGGTGTCGTGACACACCAGGCAATCGACATTGCGCTCGGAGCCGAAATCGAAGTGCTCGTCCTTCCACCCGTAGCCGGTGTGGCAGCCGGTGCAGAAGGCCTCGTTGCTGCGGTTGCCGATGCAGAAGCTGTTCAGCATGGTCATCTTGCCCAGGCGCTGACCGGTCGCGGGATTGGTGTAATCCCAGGTCCAATGGCGCGTCGCCATGACCTGCCGGGCCGCCTCGGTGTGGCACGCGAGGCAGGCCGTGGTCACTTCCTCGCCGCTCTTGAAGGGTTTTTGCAGCTCGCTGAATTTGCCATGGTCGGCCGTGGACGATGCCGCCGCGTGGGCAATCGCGGGCAAACCCGCCAGTGCCGGGCAGACAGACAACAGGACGCAGAGCGTGGCGTGCCGGATTGTGTGGACCGTGAGCATCGAGCGTTCTTCCTCAAGCGTGGCTGGCGCGGGTTTCCGCAGCGAGGATCGCGCGCAGCGCCGCCAGGAAGCGCGCATTGTCTTCCGGCAGGGCCGTCGTCACCCGCATGCAGCCGGGACCGAGTGCGGGATCGCCGAGCGCCTTGATGAGGATGCCCTGTGCGCGCAATCGTTCGGCAAGATGTGCGGCGTCGAGTGGCGCGAAGTCGGCAAGGAAGAAGTAGGTTTCCGAAGGCCAGGTCTTCACCCCCAGTCGCTTGAGCTCGGCCGCCAGCTCCTGTGCCCAGTGCTTCAGCGTCGCGGCGCGTTCGGCAATCTTGTGCTCATGCTGCAGGGTGGCGAGTGCTGCCGCCTGACTCGCGCGTGCGAGCGGGTAGGCGTCGTTGCGGGTGTTGAAGGTATCCGCCAGCGCTTGCGGCAGGATGGCGTAGCCGACACGAAAGCCGGCGAGGCTGTGCGCCTTGGACAGCGTGCGTGTGACGATCAGGTTGGAAAACCGCGGCACCTGGTTGGCCACGCTCGCACCGCCCATGCCGATGAAGGCTTCGTCGACGAGGAAAAAAGTCTCCGGGTGACGGTGCAGCAGTTCCGGCAGCGGCGTCATGTCGAAGGTGCCGCCATTGGGATTGTTGGGATTGACGATCACGACGAGCGTCGTGCCGGGCGGGATGACGAGCGTAGCGAGATCGAGGCGGAAATCGTTCTCCGGCGGCAGCCTTGTCTCCGTATACGACTGTGCGATTTCGGGGAACAGCACATAGGTGGGCGTGAGCAGATGCACGCGCTGGCCGAGATGCTGGAAGATCTGGCGCAGGATCAGCTCCGATCCGGCGTTGATGTGGACGAGGCGTTCCGGCACGTCGAGCTGGCGGGCGATGAATTCGCGCAGCGGCGCGGAGTAGGGCTCGGTGTAGTAGTTGCTGTGCGGAAGTTCCGCCGCGGCGGCGGCGATCGCCTCGTCGAGCGGCGGCAGCGGGTTCTCGCACAGCAGGAGCTTGATGCCGGCGAACTGGCCACCGCCTTTTTCGTGGGTGCTGGTCATGGGTTTCCCTCCTGTGAAAGTACGGATCGATTCCGTCATCGCGAGGCCCGCAGGGCCGTGGCGGTTCAGAGAGTCGTTGATTTTGCGAAGATTCTGGATTGCGTCGCGTCGCTCGCAATGACGAATTCCGGCTTCATCAGCGTCCTCCGGATGTTCCTGCCACGCAGGATCGCGATGATCCCGATGCGCGCGCCCCAACCGCGGTCTCGAACGCCACTCAGCGACGGCCGTTGCGATACGGCCGCAGGTACTGCCATTCGAAGAAGCGCTTCGCCCAGTGCATCAACCGGCACGGCGGCAGCTGCAGGGCGCGCTTTTCATTGCGGTAGACGAGGATGCCGCGGTCGAGGGTGTCGACGATGCAGATGAGCTCGACCTTGAAGCGTGCGTGCGGCGGCTGTCCCGCCAGCGCGCGCAGCAGGTTTTCCGCGGCGGCTCCGGCCTGCTGGTCGGCGATGTGCGCCTGCTTGGGCAGCCAGTCGGGGCCGGGATAGCTGCCGGAGTCGCCGGCGACGAACACCTTGTCGGCGCCGGAGACCTGGCAGTGGGCGTCGGCCTTGAAAAACCCGCCTTCCGACAGCGGCAGGCCGGCGTCCGCGGCCCAGGCCGGTCCGCCCATGCCGGGCATGAAGAGAATGAGGTCGGCCGCAATCTCGCCGCCTTCGGTTTTCACGCGGTCGGGCGTAAAGCCGGTGATCTTGTGGCCGAGATGGGTGTCGATGCCGCGCTTGCGCATTTCACGCAGCAGGCCGGTGACGGCTTTTGCGCCGAGGCGCTTGCCGGGTTCCTGCGCGGCATGGAAGAACACCAGCCGGAAGCGCTCGCGCCGGCCCTGTTTCCTGAGCAGGGTGTCGATGCCGAACAGCAGTTCGAACATCGGCCCGCCGCGCATCGCGCCCTGTTCCTTCGGATTGGTGCCGAAGCCGAATGCAAGCGTGCCGCCGTCCATTTTCTCCAGACGTTCGCGGATCGTTTCGGCGGCCGCGGCGCCTTCGCAGATGGTGAGCGCGTGCTCGATGCCCGGCAGGCTCTTGAGGAAGCGGCCGCCGCTGGCGATCAGCAGCGCATCGTTGGCGATGGGGCCGGTGTCGGTGAGCACGCTGCGCCCGCCGTCGGCAAGGCCGGTGACGCGCCCGGCGTGGAAGCTGACGTCGTGGCGGGCGAGAAAGCCCGAGACGTCGACGGCGAGGTCTGCGCTGCGCCGCAGGCCGGCGGGCACCCAGATCAGGCTGGGGTAGTACATCAGCTCCGCGCGCGGTGCGACGAGGGTGATGTGCGCCGCGCGGTCGCGTTTACGCAGTTCGCGCACGGCGGTCAGCGCGGCGAATCCCGATCCGATGATGACGATGTGGGCTTGGGACATGACGGACTCCTGTGGGCGAAGGGCAGGCGGGTCGAGGCAGCGTTGCTGCGTGGCGAATCCCGTGGTATCGCCGCGGTCAGGGAACCCGGAACGTGCCAGGCCCCCGACCGTCGTGCGTGTTCAGCCGACCAGCTGGCCGAGCACGAAGGGCAGGATGCCGCCCTTGTCGTAATACTCGACTTCGATCGGCGTGTCGATGCGCAGCTTGAGTGCGACGCGCTCCGAACTGCCGTTGGCGCGATGAATCACCAGCGTGACATCCTGCTGCGGGACGATGCCGGACTCGGTACCTTCGAGGTCGAAACTTTCGCTGCCGTCGAGCTTCAGGGTGGTCGCATCGACGCCGTCCTTGAACTGGCACGGCAGCACGCCCATGCCGGCGAGGTTGGCGCGGTGGATGCGCTCGAAGCTCTTGGCGACGACCGCCTTCACGCCGAGCAGCGTGGTGCCCTTGGCGGCCCAGTCGCGCGACGAGCCGGTGCCGTATTCCTCGCCGGCGAAGATCATCAGCGGCGTGGCTTGATTCTGGTATTGCATCGCCGCGTCGTAGATCGGTTTTTCCTGGCCGTCCTGCAGCGTGACGCCGCCTTCGCTGCCGGGGATCATCAGGTTCTTGATGCGCACGTTGGCGAAGGTGCCGCGCATCATCACTTCGTGGTTGCCGCGGCGCGCACCGTAGCTGTTGAAGTCGGCCTTTTCGACGCCGTGTTCGGTGAGGTAGAGGCCGGCGGGCGAGGTCGGCTTGATGCCGCCGGCCGGGCTGATGTGGTCGGTGGTGACCGAGTCGCCGAAGATCGCCAGCGCGCGCGCGCCCTTGATCGCGGGCGCGGCGGCCTTCCCGCCGGCAAAGAACGGCGGCTCCTGGATGTAGGTCGATTTCGCGTCCCATTCGTACACGGCGCCGGCGGGCGCCGGCACCTTGTCCCACAGCGGATTGTCGGCGCCGACGTCGGCGTAGCTCTTGTACGCGCCGGCATCGGTGGAGAAGTGCAGCAGCGCCGCGACTTCGTCGTTGGTGGGCCAGATGTCCTTGAGGTACACCGGGCCGTTCTTGCCCGCGCCGATCGGTTCCTTCTCGACGTCGAAGGGGACGCGGCCGGCCAGCGCGAACGCGACCACCAGCGGCGGACTCATGAGGAAGTTGGCCTTCACGTTCTGGTGCACGCGCGCCTCGAAGTTGCGGTTGCCCGAGAGCACCGAGCAGGCGACCAGGTCGTTGTCGAGGATGCTCTTCTCGATCGCCTCCGGCAGCGGGCCGGAGTTGCCGATGCAGGTGGTGCAGCCGTAGCCGACGACCGAGAAGCCGAGCTGTTCGAGATAGGTCAGGAGGCCGGCGGCCTTCAGGTATTCGGTCACCGCGCGCGAGCCGGGGCCCATGCTCGTCTTCACGTGCGACGGCGTATAGAGGCCGAGTTCGACCGCCTTCTTCGCCAGCAGGCCGGCGGCGATCATCACGCCGGGGTTGGAGGTGTTGGTGCACGAAGTGATCGCGGCGATGACGACGTGGCCGTGGCGCAGCTCGTGCCCACCCTCCACGTTGAAGGTGCGCCGCAGGTCCTCGGCGGTCTTGCCGTAGCCGCCTTCCGCCTTGGGCTGCTGCATCAACGACTCGAAGCTCTGCTCGATCTGCGCCAGCGGAATGCGGTCCTGCGGCCGCTTGGGGCCGGCGACCGAAGGCTCGACGCTGGAGAGGTCGAGACTGAGCGTCTCCGAGTAATCGATCTCGCCCGCCTTGGGGATGCCGAAGAGATTCTGCGCCTGGTAGTAGGCGCGGATCAGCTCGACCTGCGCGGGCGCGCGGCCGGTCGCGGCGAAGTACTGGCAGGTGGCCTCGTCGACCGGGAAGAAGCCCATGGTCGCGCCGTATTCCGGCGCCATGTTGGCGATGGTCGCGCGGTCGGTCACCGGCAGCGCGGCGGCGCCTTCGCCGAAGAACTCGACGAACTTGCCCACCACTTTGGCTTTACGCAGCATCTCGGTGACGGTGAGCACCACGTCGGTGGCGGTGACGCCCGGCTTGACGCTGCCGGTGAGGTTGACGCCGACGACGTCGGGGGTGAGGAAATACACCGGCTGGCCGAGCATCGCGGCTTCCGCCTCGATGCCGCCGACGCCCCACGCGACCACGCCGAGGCCGTTGATCATGGTGGTGTGCGAGTCGGTGCCGACCAGCGTGTCGGGGCAGGTCATGCCGTCCTGTTCCATCACGCCACGCGCCAGGTACTCCATGTTGACCTGGTGGACGATGCCGACGCCGGGCGGCACCACCTTGAAGGTGTCGAAGGCCTGCATGCCCCACTTGAGGAACTGGTAGCGTTCGAGGTTGCGCTCGAACTCGATTTTCATGTTGAGGTCGAGCGCGTCGGGGGTGCCGAATGTGTCGACCTGGATCGAGTGGTCGACCACCATGTCGACCGGCACCAGCGGTTCGATCTTCTGCGGGTCCTTGCCGGCGCGCGCGGCAGCCGAGCGCATTGCGGCAAGGTCGGCCAAGAGCGGCACGCCGGTGAAGTCCTGCAGGATCACGCGTGCCACGGTGAAGGGGATTTCCTCGGTGCGTTCGGCGTTCGGCTTCCAGCCGGCCAGCTGTTTCACATGCTCCGGCGTGACCTTCACCCCGTCGCAGCTTCGCAACACAGATTCGAGCACGACGCGGATCGACACCGGCAGCCGCGCCACCGACACGCCGAGTGCGGATTCGAGTTTCTTCAGCGAGGCGAAATGGTGCTTGCCGCTGGCGGTGGTGAAGGTGTCGTGGGTGTTGAAGGCGTCGGTCATGATGGGTGACTCTGAAAAGGATGGATTGCGGGAAAAGTGCGATTTTACCGGAAGGCATCGCGAGGCTGCGCCCTACAGGCGGATGCCGAATGCAGCCAGCAGCCTGATCATGCCCAGATAGGCCAGCACCGTGGCGGCGCTGGAAACCGCCAGGCTCGCCCAGAATCCCCAGCCACTGCGCAGCAGGACGGGCAGCAGCACGAACAGCAGCAGCGAGGGCAGCACCAGCCAGAAGATGCTGCCGGACAGCGCGGCGATCTTCTGCACGTCGCCGGTGTCGAGATACAGCCAGACGAAGGCGAGCAGCGAGGCGAGCGGCAAGGACGCCAGCGCCGCCGCCCAGAAGGTGTTGCGCTTCGCCACTTCGGCAATCGCGACGAGGATCAGTGCGGACAGGCCGACCTTGAGCGCGTATTGCCCCATGGCGGTGGGTCAGCCCGCGCGCCGCATCGGCGGGTGCATTCGAATCTCCCGCCGCATCTGCGGGCTCATTCAGGCTTCCCGCCTCATCTGCGGGAAGAGGATGACGTCGCGGATGCTCGGCGAATCGGTCAACAGCATCACCAGGCGGTCGACGCCGATGCCGCAGCCGCCGGTGGGCGGCAGGCCGTGTTCCAGCGCGCGGATGTAGTCGGCGTCGTAGTGCATCGCTTCCTCGTCGCCGGCTTCCTTCGCCCGCACCTGTTCCATGAAGCGCTCGGCCTGGTCCTCGGCGTCGTTCAGCTCGGAGAAGCCATTGGCCATCTCGCGTCCGGTGATGAACAGTTCGAAGCGCTCGGTGATGTCGGGCCGGGTATCGGAGCGGCGCGCCAGCGGCGAGACTTCGGCCGGGTAGTCGATGATGAAGGTCGGCTGCACCAGGAGCGCTTCGGTGGTTTCCTCGAAGAAGGACAGTTGCAGTCCGCCGATACCGTCGTGCGCACGGTACTTTGCATGCATGCCGACGAACTGGCCGATCAGCCAGTCGCGGTCGTTCAGCTGTTCGACCGTGTACTGGGGGTTGTATTTGCGGATCGCCTCGACGATGGTGAGGCGGTCGAACGGCTTGCCGAGCTCGATCGTCTGGTCTTGGTACGTTACAGTGGCCGAGCCGGTGGCGGCGACCGCGGTGTGGCGGATCAGCGCCTCGGTGTAATCCATCAGGTAGCGGTATTCGCGATAGGCCTCGTAGAACTCCATCATGGTGAACTCGGGGTTGTGCCGGGTCGACAGGCCTTCGTTGCGGAAATTGCGGTTGATCTCGAACACCTTCTCGAAACCGCCGACGACCAGCCGCTTGAGGTACAGCTCGGGCGCGATGCGCAGGAACAGTTCCATGTCGAGCGCGTTGTGGTGGGTGGCGAAAGGCTTGGCCGCGGCGCCGCCGGGAATGGGGTGCATCATTGGCGTTTCGACTTCGAGGAAGCCGTGGCCGGTCATGAACTCGCGGATCGACTGGATGATCTTCGAGCGGCGCCTGAAGGTCTCGCGCGCGTCGTCGTTGGTGATGAGGTCGAGGTAGCGCTGGCGGTATTTCTGCTCCTGGTCGGCGAGCCCGTGGAATTTCTCGGGCAGCGGACGCAGCGCCTTCGACAGCAGGCGGATGGTCTTCGCCTGGATGGTGAGCTCGCCCTTGTTGGTCTTGAACAGGGTGCCGGTCACGCCGAGGAAGTCGCCCAGGTCCCAGTGCTTGAAGGCATCGTGCGATTCGCTGCCGGTGAGGTCGTTGGACACGTAGGCCTGGATGCGTCCGCTCATGTCCTGCAGGGTGGCGAAGCTCGCCTTGCCCATCACCCGCTTCAGCATCATGCGGCCGGCCAGCTGCACCTGGACGCCTTCGGCTTCCAGCGCTTCCTTCGATTTGTCGCCGTGCGCGGCGGCCAGCTTGCCGGCGTAGTCGCGGCGCTCGAAATCGTTGGGGAAGGCGACGCCCTGCTCGCGGATCGCGGCGAGCTTGGCGCGGCGCTCGGCGATGATCTGGTTTACGTCGAGGGCTGGGGCGGTGGTTTTGGTCATGATGCCAATTCAATAAAGGGGGGTTAGTAAAAAATGGCGACGGGAAGGCCAAGCGCTTTGGCCGCTTCGGCTTGATGCTTGTCGGCGGTGGCGAAACTGCTTGCGCCGAAATGACGGGCGTAAGCCAGATGCAGCGCGTCCAACGCGCGCAGGGGCAATTCCGGAACCAGGTCGATCAACTGCCGAGCCTCAAGGAACAGGCTGGGCGCATCCTGCTGGATGCGCCAGGAATTGGCCTGCACGTCGCGGTCGAATTCGGCGAGGGCCACGCGCTCAAGCGACAGGTCGATCTGCTGGGCGCGCCGCCGGCGGGCCAGCACGCAGCGGAATTCCACCAGGGTGAGCGGGCTGGTCACGACCTCATCCTGGGCATCGGCCCAGTCGAGCACGTCCAGCGAGCGCGGCTCGCGGATATAGCACTTGGCCAGCGCGCTGGTGTCGATATAGGCGCTCAAACGCGATCCTCGCGCTCTTCCGCCAGAATGACCTCACTGGGAACCGTTTGCATCGGCTGGCTTTCCAGAAAAGCCCGCAACGAGCGCACCCGGCGCCTGGGTTCCACCGGCAGGATCCGCGCGACCGGCTCGCCATGCTTCACCACCAGTACTTCGTCGGCGTCGGCGAACATCTGGTCGGGGTGCGACAGGCCTTCGCGGGCTTCGCGGATGGTCAGGGTTTTCATGGGGCAGCCTCCAAGAGGTCAAAACGTGACACAATTATAGTCAGTGTGACACATCCCGCGCCAGTGCTTTTTCCCATGCCCGACACTCCCTCAAGCCTGCTCAACCGCGTCTTTGGTTACCCCGCGTTCCGCGGCGAGCAGGAAGCCATCATCGACACCGTGACGGCGGGCGGCGACGCGCTGGTGCTGATGCCCACCGGCGGCGGCAAGTCGCTGTGCTACCAGATCCCGGCGTTGCTGCGCGACGGCTGTGCGGTGGTGGTGTCGCCGCTGATCGCGCTGATGCAGGACCAGGTCGCGGCGCTGAAAGAACAGGGCATCGCCGCCGAGTTCCTGAATTCGAGCCTGGATGGCGCAACGGCCGCGCAGGTCGAGCGCGAATTCGTTTCTGGGCAATTGAAGCTGCTCTACGTCGCCCCGGAACGCCTGCTCACACCGCGTTTTCAGAGTCAGCTCGAACAGGCCCGGGTGTCGCTGTTCGCCATCGACGAGGCCCATTGCGTGTCGCAATGGGGGCACGACTTCCGCCCCGAATACCTCGGCCTGTCGGCGCTGCACGAACGCTTTCCCGCGGTGCCGCGCATCGCCTTGACCGCGACCGCCGACGCCGCTACGCGCGCCGAAATCCTCACCCGCCTCGACCTCGGCGCCGCGCGCGTCTTCGTCGCCAGCTTCGACCGCCCCAACATCCGCTATCGCATCAGCGAAAAAACCGAGCCGCGCCGCCAGCTGCTCGATTTCCTGGACGAACACAAGGGCGAAGCCGGCATCGTCTATTGCAGCACGCGCAAGAAGGTCGAGGAGACCGCCGACGCGCTCAGGCAGGCCGGCCTCACCGCGCTGGCGTACCACGGCGGCATGGGCAACGATACCCGCCGCCGCCACCAGGAAAAATTCCTGCGCGAGGACGGCGTGATCATGGTCGCAACCCTCGCCTTCGGCATGGGCATCGACAAGCCCGACGTGCGCTTCGTCGCCCACCTCGACCTGCCGCGCTCGGTCGAAGGTTACTACCAGGAAACCGGCCGCGCCGGGCGCGACGGCGAGCCGGCAGAAGCCTGGATGGCGTGGGGCCTGCAGGACGTGGTCACCCAGCGCCGCTTCATTGACGAGGGCGACGCCGAGGACGCGCACAAGCGCATCGGCCACGCCAAGCTCGACGCCCTGGTCGGCCTCGCCGAGGCGGCGAGCTGCCGTCGCGTCGCGCTGTTGAGCTACTTCGGCGAAACCAGCCAGCCGTGCGGCAACTGCGACGTCTGCCTCAACCCGCCGACGCTGTGGGACGGCACCGAAGCCGCGCAAAAATTATTGTCAGCGGTCTACCGAACCGGCCAGCGCTTCGGCGCCGGCCACGTCATCGACGTGCTGCTTGGCAAGACCACGGAAAAAATCGACAAATTCGGCCACAGCCAGTTGAGCGTGTTCGGCATCGGCGCCAGCCAGACCGACAAGGTCTGGCGCGCCGTGCTGCGGCAGCTCGTGGTGCGCGGGCTGCTTGAAGTCGATCACACCGCCTACGGTGCCTTGAAGCTCACCCAGGCCGCGCGGCCTGTGCTGAAGGGCGAAGAAACCGTCATGCTGCGTGCCATCGAAGTGCGCCCGGCACGCAGCAGGAAATCGCGCTTCGCGCCCAGTTCCGGCGCAGGCGTCCATGACGACGAGGATCCCTTGTTCCTGTCCTTGCGCGCCTGGCGTCGCGAAACCGCCAACGAAAAAGGCGTCCCCGCCTACGTCATCCTGCACGACGCCACCCTGCGCGAAATCGCCGCGCGCCGCCCCGCCACTCTGGCGGAACTGGGCGAGATATCGGGGCTGGGGACGAAAAAGCTGGAAGCGTATGGCGAGGACGTGCTGGGGGTGGTGGCGAAAGGGTAAGCAGGTTCTTCCGCTTACCCCCTTGACCGCAATAAACAAATTGTTTATTGTTGCCGTGTGATTCAAACCTTCGCCAACCCGGAAACCGAGCATTTCTTTGCAACTGGCAAATCTCGTCGGTTGCCGACAGAAATCCTGAAACGGGCGGCCATGCGTTTGAGCCAGCTTCACGCCGCCACGCGCGTCGAGGATTTGCGCCTGCCGCCATCCAACCAGCTGGAAAAGCTATCGGGCGACCGCCAGGGCCAATGGAGCATACGCATCAACGGCCAATGGCGCGTGTGTTTCAGGTTTGAGGGCGACCATGCCTTCGATGTTGAAATCGTTGATTACCACTAAAGGAAATGCCATGACCAAAAACGGATTGCCCAGCATCCATCCCGGGGAGTTTCTGGCCGAGATACTGGAAGACCTGGGCATGTCGCAGGCCGAATTCGCGCGGGTGATCGACGTATCGTCCATGCGCATATCGCATGTCATCAAGGGATCGCGTCCGGTCACAGCGGAGCTGGCCCTGCTGTTCGGCCGTGCGTTCGACCAGACGCCGCAGTACTGGCTGAATCTACAGGCCGACTACGACCTCAAAACGGCCGAAGCGAGTATGGGCGAGCGGTTGAGGGCTGTTCATGCGGTGGCGCATGCTTGATGGATTAAACAGCAATACCGTGGTTGACCTTCCCCCGAAATTTCGTCTTCCAAAGGTGACGTAGTATTGACGTTAACTTGGGAAGAGGAAAGATGAAGATACCGAAGCAGGAATACACCGTCGAATTCAAGGAACTGGCGGTCAAACGTGTCAGGGACGGCCAGG
>JANJXT010000057.1 GCA_024708885.1 Thiobacillus sp. | reverse complement strand
CGCCGCGGGCCGGGGCCCGCAAGGAGGCGCGAGAGCGGAGTCGTTGCCGCGCAAGCGGCGTTTCGAAACCGGCCAGCCCCGTGCGGGTGCAAAGGCAGGCGCACGAGCAGGCGTGCCATCGGGTGCGTAGCGGACTCACCCATCAGGTGAACGGCATCGAAGGCACAAAATCTTGTATTCATGCGGCTTTCGTGAGGATGATGAGCGGTCAACTGTGGTTTTTAGGATCATGCAGCGACCGGAGCGCCGAGCGTGGGGTCGTCCAGCAGCGCGCGGATCAGCACGCGCACGTTGTCCTCCGGCGCGGCGTCGGTGCGCGTGAGCGGATCGGGGTGTGCGCCCCCGTTGGTGTCGTGCAGATGGTTGGGGAAGGTGGCCAGATCCGGGTGGTACGGCGCGGTGTCGATGCCGGCTTCGCGCCCGTCGTGGGTCCAGCGCAGCGAATAGGCGTCGGGCGCGGCATAGCAAATATGCAGTGTGACGCCATTGCGCAGCTGCACGATCAACGCGTCCTGCTTCTGCTCGGGCGCGCCGGCGAGGCCAGCGCTGAAATCGGACTCGATGACGGCGGCGAGTGCGAGATGCAGGCTCATGTGCGCACCTCCTTGAGCCGTTCGGCAAGCGCGCTGCGCACGGCATCGCGGGTGCCGTCGAGGATGCGTGCGGCCAGGTAATGCTCGTAGCCCGGGTGTTCGGTCGCCGAGCCGGCGCGAATGCATTCGAGCAGGGCGGCCTCGTCGGCAACGCCATAGCCGTCCAGAATCGCCTTGCGGTTCTCCCTCAGCTGGTATGCCAGGCGGGAAAGTCCCTCGATTTCCTCGGCTATTTCGTAGTCGAGTCCTTCAAAAAATTCTGTCATGAGTGTTCACATATGGGTGTCGTGGACTGCGCCGCCGTCGAGAATCGCCATGTCGCGGGTGATCTCGGCAAAGGCGAGCACCTTGCCGCCATACTGCGCGGCGAATTTGTCGGCGTCGGCCCGGTTGGCGAAGCTGGCGATGGTCGGGCCCATCGAGCCGCGCCGCGAGCTGCCGTGCACAAAGAATGCCTGGCGGGCATCGATCCAGTGTCCCTCGGGAACGTCCCAGTCGGCCTGGCCCATGTCCTGCACGAACAGGCCGCGTACCACGCGCACCTGTTCGGGGTTGAGGTAGATATTGAACATCTCGACCGTATCGCAGAAGAATTCGGGCTCGTCCTGGCCGGAGAAATGGATCTGCGCCTTCGGCCCCGGATAGTCGGCCAGCAGCATGCCGTCGAGGCTGCACGACGTCTCGTGGCTGATTTCATGGGGCACGACGGCGCCTGATTTGCCGGCTTCGCCGCAGGCGCTGAACAGACCGACGGCAAGCGTGGCGGCGAGGAGGGTGCGGGTGACGGATTTCATGGCTTATTTGCGGAATCTCCAGGTGGCGATCGCCAGCGGCGCGGCGATCCAGCCCAACATGACCAGGCCCAGCAACCAGGGTTCCGCGAGCGCGGCCGGGAACACGGTGGCAAGGCCATACAGGGTGCGCACATCTTCCAGCGCGAAGATGTTGAGGATGCGGAAGACGTCGGCCGGATTCGCCAGCAGCAGATAAGGGAAAATCTCCCCGCCGTACTGTCCGCTCGTGACCACCAGCGCGCCGAGCAGCAGCAGGTCGAACACCAGCACGAAGAAGAACCACAGCGCGATCGCCATGCCGGATGCGCGGGTACGGTCGGCGGCGAACACCGAGACCATCACCGCGAGGCTCAGGAACGCCATGCCGAGCAGTACCGAGGAGAGCATGAAGCCGAAATAGTGCAGCAGCGCATTGAATTCAAGCTGCGTGGCGAGCACGAGCGCGACCAGGCCAAAACCCGCGACGGTGGAGAACGCCAGCGCACCGGCGAGCCCGAGGTACTTGCCGAGCAATAGTTCGAAGCGCGTGATCGGCATCGACAGCAGCAGGTCGAGCGAACCGCGTTCGCGCTCGCCGACGATGGCGTCGAAGCCCAGCACCAGGGCGATCAGCGGAATGAGGTAGATGACCAGGCTGACCAGGCTGGCGATGGTGAATTCGATCGAGCGGAAGCCCACCGCGCCCTGCTGCGCGCCGCCGAAATAGGCGATGGCGAGGGCGAACACGGTGAACACCAGGGCCACGGCGAGCACCCAGCGGTTGCGGATGCGATCCCAGAATTCCTTGCCGGCGATGGTTGCGACTTGGGCGATTTCCATGAGATTTTCTAATCGGAGAAGCCGAAGAACACGTCTTCGAGCGAGGGTTCGCGCACGTGCAGGTCGAGCACCCGGCCGTCCAGCGTGGCGAGCGCTTCGATGACGGGCATTTTCGCGTCGCGCGCGCAGCGCACGGACACATGCTCGTCGTGCGCCTCGATGGCGCTGACCGGCAGTTGTCCGAGTACCGCGCGCACCGCCTCGAAATCAGGCGGCGCGATGCGCACGTCGATCCACAGGGGCAGGTCCATCTGTTCGCGCAGCGCCTGAACGGTGCCGACCGCGCGGATTTTACCCGTTGCCATGATGGCGAGGCGGTCGACGCGCTCCTGGATTTCGGACAGGATGTGCGAGGTCAGCACCACGGTCACGCCTTCGGCGCGCAGGCCGCGCAAAATGGCGTAGAACTCGCGGATCGCTTCGGGGTCGAGGCCGTTGGTGGGCTCGTCGAGAAAGAGAATCTGCGGTTTTCCGAGCAGGGCCTGGGCAAAACCCAGGCGCTGGCGCATGCCTTTTGAAAATTCCCGCACGCGGCGCTTCGCGGCATGGGTCAGACCGACGTGTTCCAGTGCGGCGGGACAGTCCGAGTACGCGACCCCTTTCAGGCGGGCGAAGAACTGCAGGGTCTCCAGGCCCGTGAGGTTGTCGTAGAGCACGACGTTCTCGGGCAGGTAGCCGACCCGGCGGCGCACCGCACGAAACCCCCTGCCGGTCACCGCGGTCCCGGCGATGCGGATCTCGCCGGAGGTTGGCGGGATGAGGCCGAGCATCATCTTGAACAGGGTGGATTTGCCGGCGCCATTGTGGCCGATGAGACCGAACAATTCGCCCGGTTCAATGTCGAGATCGACGCCGTCGACCGCGTGGACGCGGCCGTAATGCTTGACGACCTGACGCGCGGCGATGACGGGTGGGGGCGCCTTCTTAGCGGCGTCCGGGGAAATGCTTGCCAAGCCAGTCTCTCCAATGTTCGTGAAGGGGTTTCATGCGCGGATTCGGGTCGACGATGCTCGGCGCCCGCAACAGCGGGAACTGCTGGCCGATGAGGCGCAGGGTCTGCACCGCGGGGCTCGCGAGCAGCAGTTTCATCATCGGATGCCGCCAGGACAGGCGGTCGACCACGTCGTTGGCCTGGTAAGGCACGTCGCCGATGCCGTCGGCGTTGCGGTCCCAGCCGACGTAGTTGCTCCAGTAGTTGCCTTCCTTCGCGCCCCAGGTCTCGTCGCGCGAGGCGACGTAGCGGATCTGCTCGCGGTTGGAAATGAAGTCGTTGCGTTCCACCTCGTTGCGGAAGGAGCCCGCCGACAGGTGAACGCCCACGGTGTTGTCGATCACCAGGTTGCCGCGCAGGGCGATGTATTCCACGTCGTAGATGAAGAAACCGCGCGAGTTGCCGGCCACCACGTTGTTTTCGACGACCGAATCCTGGAGCGTGCGCAGCATGATGCCGTGGTCGGAATTGCCCCATGCGCGATTGTTCCTGACCGTCTGATGGCGCACTTCCATCAGCGCGAGTCCGCCGCGGTTGAACCAGCTGTCATTGTCTTCCCACAGGTTGTAGTAGGAATTCATGTAATGCGTGCCGTAGCGGCTGTGGTGGAGCTTGTTGCCCTGAAACACTGCGTGGTGGGAGACGTCGACGTAGATGGCGTCGCGCACGAAGCTGATGCGGTTGCCGAGGATCCGAGCCCCCCGTGTGTTGTAGAGCTGGATGCCGTTGCCGCGCGACGCCGAGCGGTAGTCGCGCTTGCCGGTGATGATGTTGTTCTCGATCCGTACGTCGTTGGATTTTTCGATCCACAGGCCGAACAGGTTGTAGCTCAACTCGCAGTTGCGCACCACGGCGCGGTGTGCGCCGGGGTATACGTAAATGCCGGCATTCTGATCCATCAGGCTGTCGCCGGAGTCGGTGACGAGCAGGCCGTCCACGGTCACGTCCTCGGCCGTGATGCGGATGGTGTCGCCCTTGAGACCGCCGTTGATCGTCGGGCGCCCGATGCCGAGAAGGGTGATCGGCTTGTCGATCAGCAGACGTTCCGCGTAGTGCCCGCGCTCGATGCGCAGCGTATCCCCCGGCGCGGCGCGCGCGAGGGTTGCGCCGATGGAGTCGCCGGGGTGGACGGTCCATTCGGCCGCGACGGCAGCGCCTGCCGCAGCGATTGCGGCCAGCGCGCCGATGAGGACGCGCCAGCTTCTCAATACAGCCATTGCAGCGCGGGTTGGCTCTGCAGGAATTCGAGGACGCCCGTGCCCTTCATCAGAAGGAACAGGGCCGCCGCGATCAGCAGGTTCTTGAAGCTGACGTAGGCCGCCATGTCGGCCCACGAGGCTGGACGCAGGTTGCGGCCCCACCACGGACCATCCTTGACGTAGGGCTTGCAGCGCATGCGTACCACGGTTTCGTAGGCGCTCCACGCCAGCCACCAGCCGAGCACGATGCCGGTGCCGAGCTGGCCTGCTGCGCCGAGCACCCACACCCAGGTCACCAGGAGCGCGAGCGCGATGCTGAGTCCTTTGAGCAGCAGCGGCTGGGCGCCCGTGCGCCGGCTCCACGGGAACAGGTGGTCGAAGATTTCCTGCCGGATCAGTGTCGGCACCGACTGTCGCTCGGCTGGCACCGCGGCGGCCGCTGCCGCGACCGGGACGATGGGGATGAAGTAGCCGTCGGCGCCGATGGGGGTGAGCGACTCGCCGGCCTTGGTGCGGCGCTTGCGCTCCTTGACCAGCGGCGGACAGGCGTGGTCATCGTAGTAAAGGACCTGGCAGTCGAGGCAGAGCAGGCATTCCCGCTGGTCGATGCGGCCGGAGGCATCGATCGCCTGCGACCCGCAGCCGACCGCGCAGGCTGCGCACGGACCGCATTCCGCCTTGCGCTTGAGGCCCCACCAGCGGAAGGTGGAAGGCACCGCCAGCGCGGCGCCGAGCGGGCACAGATACTTGCAGAACGGACGCTCGAAGAACAGCGCGGCGAGCATGAGCACGACCCAGAATGCCACGAAGGGCCAGGTGCGGTTCCACACGCCGACGAGGAACGTCGTCTTGAACGGTTCGACCTCGGCCATCTTCTCCGCAAGGCCCATGGAGAAGAACGACACCGCGAGCAGCACGGCGAAGATAACGTATTTGAGCCACTTCAGGCGGTCATGCACGTGCTGCGGCAGCAGGTGGCGCTGGTAGCGTTTCAGGCCGAGTGCGCCCGCCACCTTGTAGGCGAGCTCCTGTAGCGAGCCGTAGGGGCACATCCAGCCGCAGAACATGCCGCGGCCCCAGAAGAACACCGTGACGATGATGAAGATCCAGAACAGGAAGATGAACGGATCGGACAGGAACAGTTCCCACTTCCACTCGAACAGGATGGCATGGAACCAGGTCAGCACCTGGGTGATCGAGGGCACGGCCAGCAGGTAGTAGCCGACGAAACCGATCGAGGTGATCCACAGGAAATATTTCGGGATGTCCTTCCAGCGCTTGTCCTTGTGCGTCGAGCGGCGCACCAGCGTGTCGCGCAGGGCGTACACCGTCCCGGCGAGGGCGAGCCACAGCACGAACAGGCCGATTTCGAACTTGCGTCCTTTCCAGACCTTGACCCATACGGCCTCGGGCTTGACCACGGTCGGGCGGCCGCCTTGCAACTGGCTGGCGGGCAGCCAGTATTCCTTGTCGAAGTTGACGAAGGTCTTGGCGCCGGTCTGGCGGTCCATCTTGTTGGCGAGGAACACCAGGCTCCAGGGGTAGGCCGCGCTGAATGTGGGGCTGCGGATGATGAAGATGGCCGACTCGCGGTAGGCGGGCGCGCCGGCGGCTTCGATGCGGTAGAGGTTGAGGTAGTCCAGATCACGGAAGGTGAAGCTGTCCATGTCCTGCGCGACCTGCACCCGGTCGTAGATGCCGCCGCGCACGAAACCGGAGCCCTTGAACGACTCGAAACCATTGGCGATCATGAAAATGGCGTGGTCGCCGGGGCCAAGACGGGCCATCAGGCTGGCATAGCCGGCATCGCCAAGGATGCTGCGCCCGACCGCAGGCGCGTTCAGGTAACCGAAGTGGATGTCGATGTAGGGTTGCGGTGAAGGCGGCAATCCGACATCCGCCATGCTGACCCTGAGACGCTGGACGCTGCCTTCCTTGGCCAGTGCGTTCCAGTCGCGCTTGTCCTTGACGTCGGTGTAACGGGCCTGCGGGCGCACGGTGCGTTCGATGATGCCCACCTGCTTGGCGACTTCGACGCCGCTGCGCAGCACCACCTGGTTTTGCGCAATCACCGTGACGGTGGCGCCGGTGATGGCGTCGAGGCCAATGACACCCTCGCCCGGCCGCCCGGTGCCGACCTCGATCTTGTCACCGACGAATTTGCCCAGGTACTGCATGACGAACTTGGTGAGTTCCGATTCCGGAATGCCCAGCAGCAGAATCGGCTCGGAGTGGCGCAGGATGCGTACGCCGGTGACGATGCCCTTGGTGTCCATGCCGATCAGCGTGACCACGGGCTTGCCCGAGTAGGCGGGGATGTCGACGATGTCGGTGGACAGGAATACGTAGCCGATCAGCGTGCGATCGTCGTCGTCGCGATCTGCGTTTTTCTTGCCGCGATCCTTCTTGTCCTCGTCCTTCCGATCGTGGTCTTCCGTCTTGCCGTGTTCGCCGTGCTTGCTCCGATAGGCCTCGACGTAGGCGGGTTTGCCGATGCGCGGCGAAAAGCTGTCGGCGCCGGGCATCACATCCTGGCACGGGAGGTATTTGCACATGTCCGGGTCGGTCGACAGCTCGGCCGGCAGCGAGGCCTCGTAGGTGGCGCCGAAGGCGATTCCCCAGGCGAACAGAAGGCAGAGCGCCGTCAGGATACGTGCGAAAAAACCGGCAGAATGATTCATGATGGACACCAGCAAGCTTCAAGCGTCGACCGGGATGAGGCATCCTGGGACGGCGCGCGAACAAAGGAATCCAACGATACTCCTTTCCTCGTTTCAGGCAAGCCGGGCAGCGTTTTAAACCCTGTTGTCCTGCGGGGAATCGGTGTGTCGAATGGGAATGACGTCAGGGTGAAATCAATTTGACACTACTGGGTGTCGATTGGTGTAGAGCAATGGTGCGACACCGCGAAAAAAAGCCCGCCCCCCGAAAGGGGAGCGGGTTTGAGACTTACGGCTCGACGATCATGCGCGTGCGCATTTCGAGGTGCAGCGCGTGGCAGAAGTTGGTGCAATAACACCAGTACACACCCGGCTTGTCCGCCACAAAGGTGACCGACTTGGTCTCCAGCGGGTTGACGATGAAGTTGATGTCGTACTTCGGCACCGCGAAGGCGTGGGTCAGGTCCTCGATCTTGTCGTGGTTGGTGAGAATGACCGTGACTTCGTCGCCCTTCTTCACCGTGAACTCGCGCAGGCTGAACGCCGGAGCCTGGCTGACGAGCTTGACCGTCACCTTCTTGCCGTTGCGGAAGACGCCCGAATCCTTTACATCCAGCACCGCGTTCGGGAACTCGTCCAGGTTGTAGATCTGGCGCGTCTTGATGATGTCGCGGCGGACGATGATCGAGTCGTGCGGCTCGGAATACACCGAGTGGTCGGCAACCAGTTTCATCTTGTCGCCGCTGATGTCGATCAGCTGCGCCGTCTCGGCGTGCAGCGGGCCGACCGGCAGGAAACGGTCCTTGGAGAATTTGTTGTCGGACAGGAAGAACTTGCCGTCCGCTTCCCTGGTTTCGCCCATGGAGGTGAAACCGTGACCCGGCTGGTAGTGCACGTCGATGCGGTCCACCACTGCCTGGGCGCTCGTGTCGCCCTTGAACGACTTGATCGCGGCTTCGACGTTCCACTTCACGATCTGGCTGTCGAGGAAGAGCGTGGTGTAGGCGTTGCCCTTGTTGTCGAAGCCGGTGTGGAGCGGGCCGAGGCCGATTTCCGGTTCGGCGACCACGGCATCGCGGGGATTGGCCAGCTCGCCGTCGAACCACTTCAGCACGAGTTCGTGCTCGATCACCGAGGCGGTCGGGGAGAGCTTGCCGGAGCACGCATAGTACTTGCCGTCCGGGCTGATGTTCACGCCGTGGGGGTTCTTCGGAATCGGCACGTAGCAGGTGAGTGCCGTTTTCGGATCCGTGCTGGCGGCCTTGGTGCCGTCCACCACAGGCACCTTGGAGCCGGCGATGGTGGTGAACTTGCCGGCCTTGACGGCTTCCTCGATGCGGGCGACGTTGAAGAACAGGCAGGCGTCCATTTCGGACGCCATCATGTCCTCGTAGTGGATCCCGTTTTCCGTGTTGTACTGGTTGGTCGCCGCCAGTTTGCCGTCGTAGGAGCTCGCCACGAGGTCGCAGTTGCCGTCGATGAAGACCTGCCAGCGCGGTTCCATGGACTCGGAATCGACGCAGGTGAACAGCGACTTGTACTTGCTGGAATCGTTCACGTCGCGGCCGTCGTTGGGCAGCGGGGTGGCGAACTCGGCGCCGCAGAACACGCGGGTGGTGTAGTTGATGTCGGGGTTGACCGGGTCGCGCTTGTCGGTGAAGGTGCCGTGGAAGCCCTGGACGTTGGGCAGCTCAAGGATCTTGTCGCACTCCATGGTGTCCATGCGGACGCGCGCCAGGCGGCTGTGGATCTTGTCGTTGACGAACATGTACTTGCCGTCGTAGGTGCCGTCCTTGTAGGTCTGGTGCACGTGGTGGGTGTCGCCGGTGGTGTACTTGGGCGTGCCATTCGGCTTGGTGCCAAGGATTGCCTTGGATTCGTTGGTGACACCCCAGCCAACCAGGCAGTCCATGTTGAAGACCGGGATGCGCTTCAGTTCGCGCCCGGACGGCAGACCGTAAATGCGAACTTCACCCGAGTGGCCGCCGCTGGAGAAGGAGTAGTACTCGTCGAGCTGGCCGGGCGGAACTTCGTACTTGCCGTGCATGGCTGCGTCGCCGCTGGCGGTGGCGTGCGTACCGGCGGTACCCGCGGTGCCTGCGTCGTCCTTCTTCTTGCAGGCGGACAGGCCCACGGACAGGCCCGCGCCGGAAAGACCCACCAGCGCCGCGGTGTTGAGGAATTTGCGACGGCTCAGGTCGGGCGGGGTGTCGGGGTTGTTGATGTCGTCCTGGTTCATGCTAAATTGCCTCCTTTGGCGTCAAAAAAAAAAGCCCAGCGTCGTTGATCCGAATCCACGGTGCCCGACGGTCGGCGCGCCATGGAATGGAGGAGATGCCCCTTTGATCTCCGCGACAATTTGTCGCACCCGCGTACTGTAGCAAAGTTTTTGCGGCGAAAGCTTGATTTGAGTCAAGAACCCGACAAATTTATCTGAGTTTGGCGGACCGAAAGTTGCGCCGGTGCTACGCGCCACGGGCGCAATGCGGGAAAATGCCCGTGCACCCATTCCTTTGGTGTGGAGCTCGTGCAGCGAGACGCTGTCTTCTCCCGCTTGCGGAATGAGGGCGGGGAGGGGGAAACATTCACCGCGAGTCGCCATGAATGTTCGGTGCGCACTGCGCTGAGAGACGTGACATGGACCCAAAAAACCCATTTGAACATCCATGCGTGACCCGTCAACGGGATGTTGGCCGGGCTTCAGCCCGACACGTCGGACTGAAGCCCGGCATGCGGTCCCCGGGATGAACGCACGAAACGGATTCCTGCAGCACTCCCTGTTGCTGAAGATCGGGGGGGCGCTCGTGCTCATCGTCGGCATCGCCATTTTCGGCATGGCCAGTTCGGGCATCATCGCCGAATCGGCACAGGGCAGTGGCGAAGCCACCAACCTGGCGGGCAGCCTGCGCATGCGTTCGCACCAGATGGTGGGCCTCGCCCTGCGGTCGCGCCTGCCGGACCAGGCGCACGCCCTCGAGGAACTCGGGGTGGTCATCGACTATTTCGAACAGACGCTGAAGGACCCCCGCATTACCGGCATGTTGCCCAAGCGCGCGCAGACGGAGCTTCTCACGCGTTACCAGGCGGTGAGCGTCATGTGGCAGACGCGCATCAAGCCGCGCTTCCTGGCGCTGGCGGCGGGCGGTCCGGACGACGGCGCGCTGATTTCGACGGAGGTCCCGGCCTTCGTCGAAGAGCTCAACCAGCTGGTCAAGCAGATCGAGGGAGACACCGAGGCGCGCATCCTGGTGTTGCGCATGATCCTCGGCGCGGCGCTCACGCTGACCGTTCTGGTCGGCATCCTCATGCTGTATCTGGTGCGCAACGACCTGCTGCTGCCGCTGCGCGACCTGCTCGCGGTGGCGGCCAGCGTCGGTCGCGGCAATCTCGGGGTGCGCACGGAACATACCGGCAACGACGAGCTGGGGCGGCTGGGCCAGGCATTCAACCTGATGGCGGAGGATCTTTCCAGGATGTACGAGAACCTGGAGGCGCGGGTGAAGGAGAAGACCGCGGAGCTGACCATCGCCAACCGTTCGCTGGAACTCCTGTATCACTCGATCGCGCGCCTGTACAACGGCCCGGTGTTGCCCGACACCTACGCCATTCTGCTGCGCGACATGGAAAACGCGCTCGGTATCGGTCATGGCCTGGCCTGCATGATCGAAACCGGCGGCACGCAGGCGCACGTGATCGCGTCCACGTTCGATGCGCACCGCGGCGAGCGCTATGTGTGCGGCCAGAGCAACTGTGCGGAATGTCTGTCCAATCGCGCCCTGGCCATGCATCCCCTGAAAAACGGCACGCGGCTGCTGTCGCTGCCGCTTGCCGACGTCGAGCAGCAATACGGCGTGCTGCAACTGGAGATGCCCGAGGGCAGGGAACTCGAGGCGTGGCAGACGCAGTTGCTCGAGGCGCTGTCGCGCCACATCGGCACCGCCATCGGCACCGCGCGCCGCGCGGAGCAAAGCCGGCGCCTGTCGCTGCTGGAGGAACGCGCCGCGCTGGCGCGCGAACTGCACGATTCGCTCGCGCAATCGCTCGCCTATATGAAGATACAGGTGAGCCGCCTCAAGCCCCTGGTCGAACGTTCCGGCGCGGGGGCCGATGCGGGCGAGGTGCTGGCGGAGCTGCGCGAGGGGCTCAACAGCGCCTACCGTCAGCTGCGCGAGCTGTTGACCACCTTCCGCCTGCGCATCGAGGGCGATGGCCTCGCCGATGCACTCAACAACACGGTGGCGGAATTTTCCGCGCGCGGCGGTATTCCGGTTGAACTGGAACTTGCCATGGTCGGCTGCCGGCTGACTCCCAACGAGGAAATCCACGCCTTGCAGATCGTGCGCGAAGCGCTGTCCAACGTCGTCAACCACGCAGGTGCCAGCCGTGCCGAGGTGAAGATGGTGTGCAACGGCGACGGCAGCATATCGGCCAGCGTCAGCGACGACGGCGCCGGCCTCGGGGGCGGCGCCGGCGCACACCACTATGGTCTGACCATCATGGAGGAGCGCGCGAAGCAGCTCGGCGGCCGGGTGCGCGTGGAGAACCTGCCGCAGCGCGGCGTGCGCGTCACGCTCGATTTCGTGCCCGCCAGCCAGAGCGCAAATCCGCTGCTTTCCGGATCGACCGCGCTACACTGACGCCATGACCATGACCGATCCCCAGACGCTGCTCATCGTCGACGACCATCCGCTGTTTCGCAAAGGCGTGATCCAGCTGATCCAGGCCGCGCCGGAGTTCCGCTTCGTCGGCGAGGCACCGAGCGGGCGCGAGGGCATCGCGCTGGCGGCGGCGCTGCAACCCGACATGATCCTGCTCGACCTCAACATGAAGGACATGAACGGCGTGGACGTGCTGCGAGCGCTGAAAGAGGCAGGAATCGACTCGCGCATCGTCATGCTCACGGTTTCCGACCAGGCCGAGGATCTGATGGCGGCGCTGCAGGCGGGGGCCGACGGCTACCTGCTGAAGGACATGGAACCGGAAGACCTCATGCGGCAGATTGCCGAGGCGGCACACGGCAAGATCGCGATCAGCGAACGGCTCACCCAGTTGCTGATGAACTCGCTGCGCGGGAAGAATCGCCCGGCAACCCCCGCCGAAGCAGGGCTGACCGACCAGGAAACGCGCATCCTCGGACACCTGGTCGACGGCAAGAGCAACAAGCTCATCGGCCGGGAGATGGGCATTGCGGAAGGCACCGTCAAGGTCCACGTCAAGCATCTGCTGAAGAAGCTGAACCTGCGCTCGCGCGTGGAAGCGGCCGTGTGGGCCGATCGCGTCAAACGCCAGCAGTCCAAGGCGTGACTTGGCGGGGCGGGTCGCAGGGGGCGTGTGCTCGCGCTGAAGAACGCGAAAAGAGCCGGAAAAGCAAGGGTATTCCGAGTTTGGCCAGCGGGCGTGGTGCGCATAATCAAAAATAACCCCCACTTCCAAGGCCCGATCCATGTGCGCACATGCCGTCTCGCCGGAAATCGACGCGAGCGATCTCCTTCCACTGCTGGAACAGGCCGTGGAACACGAGCAGGCGGGACGTTTGCTCGAAGCCGGAACGCTGTACCAGTCCATCCTGCAAATCCGGCCGGACCATCCCGTCGCAAACCACAATCTTGGCGTGATCGCGATCCAGGCGGGCCAGGCCGAGGCGGGACTGCCGCATCTGGCGGCGGCGCTGGATGCAGACCCCGCTCGTGGACAGTATTGGCTGAGCTACGTCGATGGGCTGTTCAGCGCCGGTCATTACGAAGACGCGCGCGCCGTCCTGATTCTTGCCCGCCAGCAAGGACTCGAGGGCGATGCGGTGGATGCATTGTCCGCGCTCATTCAGGCCGATGAAGCAGCCAGCGGCGCGCCGTCCGATGAATCGCCCACCGCTGCGGAAATGGAGGCCATCGTCGCATCGTTCGGCGAAGGGCGTTACCAGGATGTGCTGATGCGCGCACAGCGGATGACGGCCCGCTTTCCCGGACATGAATTCGCGTGGAAGATTCTGGGCGTGACGTTCAAGCTTCTGGGCCGGGGCGCCGATGCGGTCGAACCGATGCAAAGAGCGGCCGTGCTGGCGCCGGGCGATGTCGAAACGCATTACAACCTTGGCGTCACCCTGCAGGAACTCGGACGGCTGGATGAAGCGGAGGCCAGCTATCGACGCGCGCTGGAGCTCGATCCGGCGTATTCCGATGCGCTGCTCAATCTGGGAGGCACCCTGA
The DNA here is from genome assembly GCA_024708885.1 of Thiobacillus sp. Lineage (GTDB taxonomy): Bacteria > Pseudomonadota > Gammaproteobacteria > Burkholderiales > Thiobacillaceae > Thiobacillus. The sequence goes on along the minus strand of JANJXT010000057.1, from coordinate 17,616 downwards.
TGCGCCTGCAACGCCTGGAGGAAGCGGAGGACACGCTGCGCGCGGTGCTGCTTGGCGATCCGGAGCGTGCAGCGGCGCACAGCAATCTCGGCAGTGTGTTGCTGGAACAGGGCCGCCTGGACGAAGCGGAGGCTGCACTCTCCCAGGCGCTGCAACTCGACCCGGACAACGCCGGAGTCCATGACAATCTGGGGCTGGCGCTCTATCGGCTGCATCGTCTGGAGGAGGCCGAGGCGCAGTTTCGCGCGGCGCTGCGCCTCGACCCCGAGCGGGCTGGGGTGCATACGAGCCTGGGCGTGGCATTGCAGGAGCAGGGGCGGCTCGACGAAGCGGACGCGCATTTCCAGATTGCGCAGCAGATCGACTCCGAGGATGCCCGCGCGCACGAACGTCGCGGCAGCATCCACTACATACGGGGACGCCTGCCGGAGGCAGAAGCCTGCTTTCGGCGCGCCTTGCAGATCGTCCCGGACGAAGCCGGAATCCACACCAATCTTGGCAAGCTGCTGCGCCATCTGAAGCGTTTCGACGAAGCGGAAGCGAGCTTGCGGCGCTCGCTCGAGATTCGGCCGGACGACATCGATACGCTGAACAACCTCGCGCTCACACTCATGGACAAGGGAGCGCTCGGCGAAGCGGAACGCTGGTTCCGGCGTGTCCTGGCAAAGTCACCCGATAATCCCGGCGTCATCGGCAACCTCGGGCAGCTACTGGCGAGCCTCGGGCGCGTCGGCGACGCCGAGGCGTGCTTCCGTCGCGCGCAGCAGCTTCTGCCGGACGATGCGGCCTTGCACAGCAATCTGCTGTATTTTCTCAGCCTCAACGACCTGCTCGATGCGGAGGGTTTGTTTGCCGAACACCTCCGTTTCGCCGAACGCTTCGAGCCTGCGGCGGCGGTCGCGCCGGCAACGCCTGCAAGGGACCGCGACCCCATGCGCCGCCTGCATGTGGGTTTCGTGTCGGCCGACCTCAACAACCATGCGGTGGCTTCGTTCTTCGAGCCGGTGGTGGCGGCGCTGTCGCGTGATCCCCGCTTCACGCTGCATGCCTATTACACCAGTCTCGTCAACGACGGCACAACCCAACGCCTGCGCGAGTGCTTCACGCATTGGCACGCCGTAGCGACGCTCTCCGAGACGGAACTCACCGACGCAATTCGCGCAGACGGGATCGACATCCTCATCGATCTTTCCGGCCACACGGCCGGCAATCGCCTGCCGGTGTTCGCGCGCAAACCGGCGCCAATCCAGGCGACGTGGATGGGCTATCCGGGCACCACGGGCATGAGCGCGATGGATTACTGTCTGGGCGACCGTTTCTACCTGCCACCTGGTCAGTTCGATGAGCAGTTCACCGAAAAGATCGTGTATCTGCCGGCCAATTCACCCTATTTGCCTGCACCCGACGCGCCGCCGGTGAGCCCGTTGCCAGCCGCGGATCTGGGCCATCTGAGCTTTGGCAGCTTTGCCCGGTCGAACAAGATCAGCCGCAAGGTGGTGGCCCTGTGGGCGGACCTGCTGCGCAGCGTGCCGGACTCGCGAATGGTCCTGGCCGGTATGCCCGACGCCGACGCCTGCGGTACCTTGCTCGGCTGGTTCCGGGCAGAGGGCATTGAGACCGGACGCCTGACGCTCCACGAACGCTGCGACACACAGGTCTATCTTGGCTTGCACCGGCACGTGGACATCTGTCTCGACACCTTTCCCTACAACGGGGGGACCACGACGCTTCACGCCTTGTGGATGGGGGTGCCGACGCTCACGCTGGCGGGCGCCACCCCGGCAAGTCGATCCGGGGCGTCCATTCTCGCGCACGCCGGTCTCGAATCCTTCGTTGCCCGTGATGCGCGGGACTTCGTCGAAAAGGGCGTGTCGTGGGCCGGGCGGCGAGACGAGCTGGCCACCCTCCGGGCGGGTTTGCGCGAACGTTTTCTGCAATCGGCCCGAGGGCAGCCGGCGCTCGTCGCGGAGGGCGTGGCGCGGGCGCTGTGCGCCATGTGGCAGCGCTGGTGCGCCGGCCTGCCGGCGGAATCATTCGAGATTTTGCTGCGGGACGATGACGCGGCGGTAGCGGGAGGCGACGCATGACGCCAGTGCCGGGTTCCCGCAAAGTTTATGTGACGCAGCCGGCGTTGCCGCCGCTCGATGCGTTCATTCCCTATCTGCAGCAGATCTGGGAGAGCAAGCAGCTCACCAACAGTGGGCCGTTCCACCAGCAACTGGAGCAGACGTTGTGCGACTATCTCGGCGTGCCGCACATCGCGCTGTTTGCCAACGGCACCATCGCCCTGGTCACCGCGCTGCAGGCGCTGCGCGTCACCGGCGAGGTCATCACCACCCCCTATTCATTTGTCGCCACCGCGCATTCGTTGTTGTGGAACGGCATCCGGCCGGTGTTCGCCGACGTCGATCCCGTCACGCTGAATCTCGATCCAGACCGCATCGAGGCGGCAATCACTCCGCATACCACGGCGATCATGCCGGTGCACTGCTACGGACATCCGTGCGATGTCGAGCGTATCCAGAAAATCGCGGACAACTACGGCCTCAAGGTGATCTACGATGCCGCGCACGCCTTTGGCGTTCAGGGCAGCGATGGCAGCATTCTCAATCATGGCGATCTGTCCGTGCTGAGCTTCCACGCCACGAAGGTGTTCAACACATTCGAAGGTGGCGCGATCGTCTGCCGGGACGCAAAGACCAAGCAGCGCATCGATCACCTGAAGAACTTCGGTTTCGTCGACGAGGTCACTGTCGTTGCGCCCGGTATCAATGGCAAGATGAGCGAGATCATGGCGGCCTTCGGCCTGCTGCAGTTGCAGGGTATCGATGCCGCACTGCAGAAGCGGCGCGCGGTCGATTCGCGCTATCGCCGCGCGTTGACGGGGATGCGGGGCATTTCCTGCCTGCCGGTGCGCGAAGGCCGCGCCAACTACGCTTATTTTCCGATCCTGGTCGGTGGCGGCTATCCGCTCAGCCGCGACGGGCTGTACGAGAAACTGCGCGATCATGACATCTTTGCGCGCCGCTACTTCTATCCTCTGATCAGTGATTTCCCCATGTACCGCGGCATGCCCTCGGCGGCCCCGGCGAACCTGCCGGTGGCGAAGGCCGCGGCGGAGCAGGTGATCTGCCTGCCAATCCACCCCGATCTCGGCGAAGAAGAAGTGGACGCCGTCATTGCGCTCGTCATGGAACCGACGCGATGAAATGGCGGAAGCTCGGCCGCATCTTCGATCCTGGACGGCACGGTTTGCCGCACGGCTGTTCCGGATTCGCACAGGCGCCGCAGGCGCTGGTGTTCGACGATTTCGTGCGCATCTATTTTTCGACACGCTTTCGGGAACCCGATGGCAAGTACCTGAGCCACATCGCCTATGTCGACATGAAGAAGGATTTCCGCGACATCATCGGCGTATCGACGCACACCGTCATTCCACTCGGCAAACTCGGCTGCTTCGACGAGCACGGCATCTTCCCGATGAACGTCGTGCGCCATGGCCAGGTAATCTACGGCTATACGTCGGGGGTGAACCGCCGCGTCTCGGTACCGGCCGACGGCGCCATCGGGCTGGCGGTCAGCCGCGACGATGGCCGCACTTTCCAGCGCGCCGGCGACGGTCCGGTACTTGCGCCCTCGCTGCACGAGCCCTGCATCGTCGTCGATCCTTTCGTGAAGATCGTCGAGGGGACTTTCCACATGTGGTACGTCTTCGGCCTCGGCTGGAAGCGCGGTGCGCCCGATGCCGCGCCCGACCGCGTCTACAAGATCGGCCACGCCACCTCGCCCGACGGCATCCGCTGGAGCAAGGAGGAGGGCAGGCAGATCCTTGCCGACCGCCTCGGCGAAGACGAATGTCAGGCGCTGCCGACCGTGATCGCGCTCGGCAGCCGCCACCACATGTTCTTCTGCTATCGCCAGACTTTCGATTTTCGCACCAACCGCGACCGCGCCTACCGCATCGGCCACGCCTGGTCGGACGATCTCGTGAGCTGGACGCGTGCCGACGGCGAGATGGCGCTCGACGTGACGCCGGGCGACTGGGATGCGGACATGCTGTGCTACCCGCATGCGTTCGCATGCGACGACCAGACGTACCTGCTCTACAACGGCAACGAGTTTGGCCGGCATGGCTTTGGCCTGGCGGTGCTGGAGCCATGATGAAGTCGGCGACCGCTCCTGCCCCGCAACAGGCGCCCGTGCCGAAGCGCGTCGGCATCATGCAGCCGTATTTCTTTCCCTATTTCGAGCAGTTCCGGCTGATCGCCGCGTGCGACCTGTGGGTGGTGTTCGACACCGCGCAGTTCACGCGCAAGTCGTGGATGACGCGCAATCGCATCCTCAACCGCGAGAAAAGTACCGCCTACGTCTCGGTTCCGGTACGGCACACCGGGCTCGATACCGCCATCAAGGATGCATTGATCGACGACACGCAGGACTGGCGTGGCAAGTTCATGGACAGGCTGCGCGTCTACCAGGTCGAGGCGCCGCACTACGCTGCCGTGCGCGAACTCGTCGGCGACGCGATCGGTGGGCGGTACGAAACGCTGGCCACGCTCAACACCGCGATCCTGAAGTGCGTGTGCGGCCACCTCGGCATCGATACGCCGATCGAGGTGGCGTCCGGGTTGCCGCTTGAATTGCCCGCAGTTTGCGAGCCGGGCGAATGGGCGCTGCACATCGCCCGCCAGCTCGGCGCGACCGAATACCGCAACGCCGCCGGCGGCCGCGCACTGTTCGATGCAGCGCGCTACGCGCAGCACGGCATTGTGCTGAGCTTCCACGAACACTGTGCGCGTGAATACGCCACCGGCCGCTTCACCTTCGTGCCCGATCTCTCGGTCATCGACTGGCTGATGTGGAACGACCGCGACACCCTGCGGGCCTGGCTGGCATGAACGCTCGTTCAGCGCCCCGTCATCTCGGCGACGCCGAAGCCTTCGCGGCCGAAGGTGTCGCCACAATAGAACAGCACGATGCGTCCATCGAGTTCGATCGCCTGCGACGAACATTGCATCTGCGCATCCCAGCCGTCGTGCGAAACGTCGATGCCGGCCTGGGCGTCGTCGCGCGTCCAGTGCACGAGGTCGTCGGACCACGCGTAGCCCAAGCGGTACATCGCCGTCGGATCGCTGCGGAAACCGCGCGCGCGGCGGTAGCCGAAGATCGCGTGCCAGCGGCCGTCGAGGAAGAAGGGCAGGAAGAGGTCCTGGCATTCGTCCACGTGATGCGGCGCGACGATCGTGCGGCCGTCGCGCCGCCAGGTGATTCCGTCGTCGGAGATCGCGTGCGCGATGCGGAACACCGCCTCGGGCTGGCCGTCGTTGGGCAGCCAGCCCAGCCCCGTCATGTACCACATGTGCCAGATGCCGTCGACGATGCGCACCGTCGGGCTGTTGACCAGATAGGGTTCGTCGGGCGTCAGTCCGAGCACCGGACCTGCGCCGGCCTTGTGAAACGTCTCGCCGCCGTCGCGGCTGATCGCCAGGCCGATCGCCGTCGTATAGGGTACCGACGCCATGCGCGACCAGCCGGTGTAGTAGAGGAACACGTCGTCGCCGTGGCGTACCGCAGCGCTCGGCATGATGCCGAATTCGTCGAAGGCGCCGGGGCCGCCGAGCGGCAGCAGCGGTTCCTCCGCGACCTTCACCAAGCGCGTGAGGTCGTCGCGCGCGAGGTCGACGTAGCCGGGATAGGCGACGTACTGCAGATCGGCGCCGCGCGGCGGGCGGGTGGCGAAGTAGACACGCAGCGTCGTGCCGTCACGCACGAAGGGCGTCGGGCATTGCGCGTACTCCTGCATCCACGGCCGCGGCCGGCTCACGGTCGGATCGAAGACCTTGCCGAACTTCTTCCAGGTGAACATGGACGCCGCCTACTTGCGGCCGGGGCCGATCGCCGCCATGCGCGTCATGCGCAGGAAGGCCTCGCTGTCGAGGCGGAACTTCTCGGTGCCGGGCGCGATGAACACGCTGCGCTCGGGCGCGCTCTTCAGCACCAGCGTCGCCGCACCGAGGAAGGAATCGGCGCCGATCGACAGCTCGCCGCCGATGGTCGCGTTCAAGCCGACGAAGCAGCGTTCGCCGAGCGTGGCGACGCCGCCAATGGTTGCGCCGGCGGCGATCCAGCAATGGTCGGCGACGCTCGAATGGTGGCCGATCAGCACGTTGTTCCACAGCGAGACGTTGTGGCCGATCGTCGCGCCGGGCTGGATGCCGACGCCGTCGAGGATCAGGCAGTTCTCGCCGATCTCGACCCACGGCCCGAGATCGGCGCGCGGGCTGACGTAGCTCGCCAGCGTGTAGCCCTTGGCCTTCGCCTCGGCGCACTTCTGCGCGCGCAGGCGGTTGAGCTCGTGGTAGCCGAGTGCCGCGAACAGCGCGACCGAATTCGGCGGATAGTGGCGTTCGACGTCCTCGAACGCGACCACCGGCAGGCCGTAGTGCGTGCCCGAGGCCGGCACCCACTCGGCGTCGCAGGTGAAGGCCACGATTTCATAGCCGCCGTCGCGCAGGAAGTGGTGGTACGCCACGTCGGCGATCTTGCCCACGCCGAAAATGATCAGCCGTTTCATCGTCCGTCTCCCTCGTTCTGTGTGCCCGCACATAGGGCTGTGCGGAGGTTCAGCGAAGGGTATCAGCGGCGCCACCGGATTTGCAAAAATACCGAGGCCCGGCCTATATCCGTGCAGGGAATGGCCGAAACCGGCCTGAAACCACCCGCCGGCGTCGTGTCGGCCCGTCCAAGGAGAAACCGTGCGTTCTGGTGAAGAAAAATTCTACGTCGACCCTGCCACGCTCGAGCCATTGACGCTCGAACACGCCGCGCGCGCCGGCGACGAGATCGTCGCCGGCGTACTCGTCGCCGCGTCCGGCCACCGCTTCGAGGTCGCCAAGGGCGTGCCCAACTTCGTCTATCCCTTCGCGCTGCCGCAGGCCGACCGCGACGCGCTGCGCGAGACCGAGGCGCGCGTCGAAGGCTACGATCGCTACCTGCCGCTGACCTTCGCCACCTACGGCGAGGACGAGCAGGCGGTGCGCAACGCCATGATCGACAAGCTGGACCTCAAGCCCGGCATGGTCGTGCTGGAGACTGGCGCGGGCACCGGGCGCGATTCCGAACTCATCGCGCAGCGCCTCGGCGCCGACGGCAAGCTCTACATCCAGGACATCGCGCCGTCCTTCCTGGCGAAGAACATCGAGCGCATGCGCGGTGCCGAGCCGCAGGTCGAACCCGCACTCGCCAACGGCTACTACCTGCCCTTCGCCGACAACAGCTTCGACGCCTGCTATCATTTCGGCGGCATCAACGCCTTTTCCGACATCCGGCGCGGCTTTGCCGAAATGGCGCGCGTGACCAAGCCTGGCGGCAAGGTCGTGGTCGGTGACGAGGCCATGCCGCCGTGGCTGCGCGATACCGAGTTCGCACGCATTCTGATCAATTCCAACCCCGAGTTCGCCTACCAGATTCCGCTCGACAAGCTGCCGGTCGAGGCGCGCAAGACGCGCATCGAGTGGATTGTCGGCGGTGTGTTCTACGTCATCGATTTCGCGGTGGGTGAGGGCGAGCCGCAAGCCGACTTCGATTTCACCATCCCCGGCGTGCGCGGCGGCACCCACCGCACCCGTTACTACGGCCAGCTCGAGGGCGTCACGCCGGAGGCCAGACGGCTCGCCTACGAGGCGCGTGCGAAGACCGGCAAGAGCATGCACCAGTGGCTCGACGAGGTGGTGCGTGAAGCCGCCAGGCGCGAGCTCGGACAGCAGGACTGAACGACGCATGCTCACGCCCGCCGAAGCCGCCACCCTGGTCTTTCCCGCCGTCAACCAGGCGGCGCTCGACTACCTGAAGGCCGCGTGCAGCCGCGGCGAGCGGGTCGTGTGCGCCGCCTCGGTGGCGAACGACGAGGTGGCCGCGGCGGCGGGCGAGCTGCACCGGCTGCCGGCCATCCATGACGCCGACTTCGCCACGCGCTTCTTCGCGCTGGCCGATGCACAGTCGATTGTTCGCGTGCTGTGCCCGGTGTCCACGGTGCACGCCTTCATGACACGCTTTCTCGCGCAGCGCCGCCCCGATCTCCAGCTCATCGGCGAATCGCCGGTGCAGCAGCAGATCGCCGCGCATCGTGCGCTGATGGCGCGCGCGCAGCGCCTGATGCCGCTGGTCGAGCTGTGCGCCGGCGGTTTCCCCGCGCTCAGCCTGCGCGAAGCCGCCGGCGTACTGCGCCAGGCCTCGCTGATCTACGGCGAATCGAACGACGACAAGCTCGCCGCGATGATGGGCATATTTGCCCGCGCGCCGCAGGGTGACGTCGTCGAGATCGGCTCGCTCATGGGACGCTCGGCCTTCGTGCTGCTGTACCTGGCGTGGCGCCACCGCATCGGCGCGCTGCTCACGGTCGACCCCTGGACCGCTGCCGAATGCGCGCAGCACGATTCGCCCGCGGCGCTGCAGCACGTCACCGACGAATGGGACTACGAGGTGCTGAGCGAGGGTTTCATGCTCAATCTGGTGCCGTGCCGCGCCGACGACCACGCCCACCTGCGCCTGCCGTCGGAAGCCGGCTTCGCTGCCTATGCCCGCGGTGAACCCATCCGCTCGCCGTTCGGCCGGCCGGTCGCGTATTCGGGCACAATCGCCGTCATCCACATCGACGGCAACCACGACCACGCGGCCGTGAACCAGGACTGCGGCCTGTGGCTGACCCGCCTGGCGCCGGGCGGCTGGCTGATTCTCGACGACTACGTCTGGGCGCACGGCGACGGCCCGCAGCGCGTCGGCGACGCCTTGTTGCGCGACCAGGCCGAAGGCATCGAATGCGCCTTCTGCTGCGGCAAGGCGCTGTTCGTCAAGCTGCGACATTGATACCAATCTGACATTTCACACGACCACCATGAGCCTGGAACAGAAGATCGCCGAAACATTCGCCCTGCCGGAAGCGTCCGTCGCCGACGGTCTCGCCTTGAGCGACATTCCGACCTGGGATTCGCTCGCCCACATGATGCTGATCGTCCGTCTGGAGCAGGATTACGCGATCCAGTTCAGCGGCGACGAGATCGCCGACCTGCGCTCGGTCGGCGACATCCGCGCCACGCTGCGGGCGCACGGGGTGCAGCCGTGAAGCTCGAAGGCGCGCGCGTGCTGGTCACCGGGGGCGGCGCCGGCATCGGCCGCCATCTGGTCGAACGCCTGCTCGCCGATGGTGCCGAGATCGCGGTGCTGGAACTCGACGCCGCGCGCTGCGCCGAGCTCGCCGAGGCGACCGGCGGTAGGGTCCGGGCCGAGCCCTGCGACGTTGCCGCTGCCGATGCGGTCGACGCCGCGCTGCAAAAACTTTTCGACGCCGGCTTCGAGCCCGATGTGCTCGTCAACAACGCCGGCATCATCCACAGCGAGCCGCTGGTCAATCTGCTGTCGCGCGGCGACAAGGTGCATTCGCGTGAATCCTGGCGGCGCGTGATCGCGACCGATCTCGATTCGGTGTTCTTCGTCACCAGCCGCGTCGTCGAGCGCATGCTGGCGAAGCGCACCAAGGGCGTGGTGATTTCGATCAGCTCGATCGCCGCTCACGGCAACGTCGGGCAGTCGGCCTACGCCGCCGCCAAGGCCGGGGTGAATGCGCTCACCCACACCTGGGCCAAGGAGCTCGGCGCGATGGGGCTGCGCTTCGCCGCCATCGCGCCCGGCTTCTTCGACACGCCATCGACCCGCGCCGCGCTGAGCGAAGCGATGCTCACGCGCCTGCAACAGCAGATTCCGCTGCGCCGCCTGGGCGAGCTCGAATCTCTCTACCTCGCGGTGCGCCACGTCATCGAAAACGACTATCTCACCGGCACCGTGCTCGAGGTCGACGGCGGGCTGGTGATCTGAGGGCGCCGATGTCCTACGTCACCACGCTCGGCACGGCCTTCCGCGAGATCGTCGCGCGCCACGCCGAGCGCCCCGCGCTGCTCTATCCCGAGACCGGCGAGCGCGTGAGCTATGCGGAGTTGAATCGCCTTGCCGACCGCATTGCTGCCGTTCTCCACACGCAGGGCGTGCGGCCGGGCGAGGTCGTCGTGTTGTTCCACGACAAGTCGCCCGCCGCCTACGCGGCCATGCTCGCCTGCCTGCGGATGGGCATCATTTACGTCAACCTTGACCCAGACAGCCCGTGGGAGCGCCTGGCCCGCATCCTCGGCACCTGCCGGCCGCGGCGGGTCGTCAATGCCTTCGCTGCGGTACCGTTCGCCAGCGAGCTCGCCGCCGCAGGCCACGACGAGGTGCTGCACCTGCGCGCGCTGCCGGACGAAGGCGAAGCGCCGCCCGACGCGCGCTTCAGCGGCAGCCATCCCGCCTACATCATGTTCACCTCCGGCTCGACCGGCATGCCCAAGGGCGCGGTCATGTCGCACGCCAACCTGCTGGGCTTCATCGCCTGGGCGCAAAACCGCTTCGGGATCGTGCCGGACGACGTGCTGACCAACGTCAACCCGATCTATTTCGACAACTCGGTGTTCGACTTCTACTCGGCGCTGTTTTCGGGCGCGGCGCTGGTGCCCGCCACCGCCGAGCAGGTGCGCGACACCCGCCGCCTGGTGCGCCTCGTCAACGCGGCTGGGTGCACGATCTGGTTCTCGGTGCCTTCGCTGCTGGTTTATCTGCTCACCACGCGCGCGCTCGCGGCGAGCGATTTCCCGGCCATGCGCAAAATCGTGTTTGGCGGCGAGGGTTTTCCAAAAAGCAAACTGCGCCAGCTGTACGAGCTGTTCGGGGCACGTGCGGGCTTGGAGAACGTCTACGGCCCCACCGAGTGCACCTGCATCTGCTCCGCGCACACCCTTCGCGCCGCCGACTTCGACGACATGCAGACCCTCGCACCGCTTGGCCTGCTGGCGGAAAACTTCGACTACGAAATCCTGCCGCAGGAGGCAGGCAATCCCGACTTCGGCGAGCTCTTCCTGCGCGGCCCGCAAGTCGGGCTCGGCTACTACAACGACCCCGAGCGCACCGCGCGATCCTTCGGGCAGAACCCGCGCCACGCGCACTACGCCGACATCGGCTACCGCACCGGCGACCTCGTGCAGCGCGATGCAAACGGCTGGCTGCATTTCCGCGGCCGAGCCGACTACCAGATCAAGCACATGGGCTACCGCATCGAGCTGGAGGAGATCGAGGCCGCGTTCAACAGCCTGCCTGGGGTCAAGGAATGCGGCGTCATCTATCAGGGACTCGGTGACGGCCTGGGGCAGATCATCGCGTTCGTGGCTGCTGCGTCAGACACCGCGGCGGAGGCGCTATTGCGGCAGGTGGCGACGATTCTGCCGCCCTACATGGTGCCGCGCCAGGTGCGGCTTCTCGACCCGCTGCCGAAGAATGCGAATGGAAAGATCGATCGACCCGCTCTGCATGGGATGGTCGGATTGTCCTGAGGAGGCGCTGATTTATCCTATATTCCGCACCACAGAGGCACAGAAAGGAAACCAGATGCGAAAAGAAACGGTTTGCATCGCTGATTACCCGCAGCTCATGCTTTTGGCATGGCAACGCCAGGGCAAGGAAATTGCCGCTGACGAGGCGTTTGCGCTCTACGAAGCCAACTGGCGATTCGTTGATGAAGCGACGCTGACCGACCCCGAGCGCGAGCTGATTGAGAGGCTGACCAGGGCCTACGGGAGCGGAGTCCTCAATGTATAGGCGGGCGCATCACCGCTTGATACCTTGATTGCGCCCGGCATTCGCCGGGGTCTCGAATTATTCAGATGCTTCCTTCCGTCACGCCGCGAGCGCCTGGCGCAACGCCTGCGCAAGCTCGTCGATCTGGAATTTGGCGACATAGCCGTTGGCACCGACTTTCTTGACGTGAACTTCGTTGGCGGTGCCGGTGAGCGAGGAGTGGATCACCACGGGGATGGAGCTGAAGCGCGGGTCCTGCTTGATGTTGCGGGTGAGGGTGAAGCCGTCCATCTCCGGCATTTCCAGGTCGGTCAGTACCAGTGCGACGCGGTCCTGCACGGTCTTGCCTTCGTTCTGCGCGTGGGTGGCAAGCGCCTGCAACTGCTCCCATGCTTCCTTGCCGGTCTTGCACATGATGTAGGGCAGGCCCATTGCGGTCAGGCCGTCCTCGATCATGGCGCGCGCGATCAGGGAATCGTCGGCGGCGAGGATGATGGTGCCGGGCCTGATGCTGACTTCGGCGCCGATGGTCTCGGGGTCGGCGGCGACGTCGTTGTTGGGCATGACTTCGCGCAGGATGGTTTCGACATCGAGTACCTGGGCGAGGCGGTCGCTGTTCTCACCGTCGAGGCGGGCGATGCTGGTGACGAGGCCGCTGGAAGCGTTGCCTTCGGCCGACATGACCTGGCGCCAGTCGAGGCGCACGATGTCTTCCACCGACTCGACGGCGAAGGCCTGGGTGGTGCGCGCGTATTCGGTGATGAGCAGGATGTTGAGCCCGCTGCGTGGGGTGCAGCCGGCAACGGCCGACAGATTGATCACCGGCAGAATCTGCCCGCGCAGGTCGACCACGCCCATCATGTTGGGCGGCGAACCGGCCACGGCGGTGATTGCGGGCATGGGGATGATTTCGCGCACCTTGAACACGTTGATGCCGAAGAGCTCGCTGCGGTCCAGCTGCGGGTCGTGGCCGAGACGGAACAGCAGCAACTCCAGCTTGTTCGAACTGGTCAGTTGGGTGCGTTCGTCGATTTCCTGCTGGATGGCTTGCATGGGATGTCTCCTGGTTGTCGGGGGTGGCGGTGTCACAGGTTGGCGCGGCGTGCGCGTTCGAGTTCCATCACGAAGCGTTGCAGTGGCGCCGCCATGTCGTTGGGCAGATTGATGAACTGGCACCCCAGTCGCGTCTGGAATGCACCATTGTGCAGACGGATCTGGGCGCTGTTGCGGATTTCCAGGGTGGTGACCACGGGTGGCACGTCCGGCAGCAGGATGCGGCAACCCGACAGGCGTCGGCCCGGATCGGGGCTGATGCGGCCGCCGATATCGGCAAGGGCCACGCCGCCGCAGCTCAGGTCGACAAGATGCGTGATGATGGGCTCGGTCTCACCCTCGGCGAGCGGCGGCACCATGCACTGGACCGGGTTGACGATGGGCATGGGCACCCGAAAATGCTCGCGCCGCTGCAGGCGGATCACTGCCTTGGGCAGGCTGACGCGCAGCGCGGGCAGCTTTTCGAATTCGGTGAAGGTGACCGGGCCGGTGAAGAAGGAGATGGTGACGCCTTCGAGCTGGGTGACGAATTCGGCGCCGGGACCGGATAGGAGTTCGCGGTTCAGCGCGTCGCCGCGGGCGCTGTCGAGGATGACGGCGCCGCGGGTCTCGTCGACCGCCAGCACGGACGTCACGATGATCTGGCGGCTGTTGGGCAGGTCGAGGTTCACCAGCAGTTTGCGCTGCTGTACCCGGCGCAGCAGGAACACGATTTCCTTGCGCGAATGGACGCCGTAGCGTGCGAGCTGGTCGTCGCGGCTGGAATCGGCAGGCGTGGGGGCGGCGGCTGTGGTCATGCGGTCAAAGGTGCGGTGTTGCCGGCAATGGCGTGTTGTCCTGTTCCAGGTGGTACAGCCAGGCGAGAAGCTCGGCCACGGCGATATATAGTTGCGGCGGGATGTGGCTGTCAAGGTCGATCTGCATGAGCAGCGCAAGCAGTTCGCGCGACTCGTGCACGTACACGCCCGAGGCGCGCGCCTGCTCGATGATGCGCTCGGCCAGCAGGCCTCGGCCCTTGGCCACGACGTGCGGGGCGAGATCCCCCTCGTGGTAGGCGAGCGCCGCGGCGGCGCGTTGCGGATCAGGCCGCGGCAGGTTCATGCGCCACCTGGAAGCTGTGGACCGTGCAGCCCGCATCGGCAAGGCGTTGCAGGACATGCGCCTGCTGAGCTTGCAGCAGCGGCGCGGACCCGGCGGTTTCGGGTGCCACGCGGATGCTGAAATTCTGCTGCGCGTCGAGGCGGATGTGCAGGATCAGCGCGCCGAGTTGCGGCAGGGTGATGCGGATGCTCGACTCCCAACTGCCATCCTCGCCGCTGGCCGAAGCCTCGGCGGCATTGCCGGGGGTCTCGTCCTCGGCGCGAGACAGTGTCCATTGCAGCGGCTGGCCGGGCCACAGCTCGCCTTTCCAGACGAACTGGGGCGATTCGAGAACCTGCAATTGCTGGGTCATCAGGGTGTGCAGCGGGTTGGCGGTTTTCGCGGCAGCACTTTCCGGCGCGCCGGCATACGCCTTGGTGTGTCCCGCTTCGTGCGCAGGCGAGCGATTCTGCGGTTCCTGCAGCAGGCCTTCGAGCGTGTCCTGACCGGCCACCCAGTTGGCCAGATGCGATTCGTAGAACAGCCCGCTGCGCACCAGGGCGGTACGCAGTGCGAGCGCCAGTTCCGGCGGCAGCACGGTCGGGCGGTCGAGGAGGGGGGCTGGGGGCGACAGCGTGGGGAGTGTGCGTTCGGGCACGCGCTGCATGATTTCGCTGAGCATGCGCGCGGTCTGGCTGAGCTGCGGCGCATCCGCACCGTCCGCACCGGGTGCTTCCAGCAGAAACACCGGTTGCGGCATGTGCCCGGCGAAGCTGAGTTTGAGCGTATCGCCCGTCACCACGCCTGGCGGCAGGCGCATCGCCACCGTCTGGCCGGCAACCGCAACGAGCGACAGCCCCTTGTCCTGGGAGAGCACCTGTCCAGCGAGCTTCTGGCCCTGTGCCAGATGCTGGAAGGCGAAACTCGCGCGCGGCCCCGCCTGGTCGCGCTGCAGCACGTCCAGCACCGGCTGGACGGCGAACACGCGGGGCAAAGGCTGCGGGTACACGATGGATGTTTACATTCGTTGGGCGGCGTAGGCCTGGGCCCCGCGGTGACCGGCACGGATGACGTGCAGGCGCTGCTGCAGCTCGTTCAGACGCGGCTCGGCCAGTGCGCGGATTTCCGCGTCGTTCTGCAGGATGGCGCGGATGCTGGCGATGCGGGCGCGCTGTTCGGATTCGTCGAGCGTCACCGGCGCGGCCTGCATGAGCGTGCTGACGTGGCCGCGGCAGCGCTGCTCCAGTTCGGCCAGATGATCCCACTCGCCCTGGCGTGCGGCGTCGAGCATGACGCCGGTGAGCTCGGTGAGCGTTGCGTAGGTGCTGAGCATTTCGTGGCTGGTCATGGCGGCTCCGGTCAGACGGCGACGGGGTGAAGGGGGGCGGGTTGGGGTGCGGCGCCGATCTGCTGCCAGGCTTCGCGCAGTTCGCGCAGCAGTCCGAGCACTTCTTCGAGCGGCGCCGTGTCGTTGCGAAGATGCGCGAGCATCAGACGCTTGTTCATGTAGTCGTACAGGGCATCGAGCTGGCCGGCGATTTTGCCGCCCTGCGCGGCGTCGAGCGCGGCGCGCAAACCATCGTGAATGATGCTGCTGGCCTTGGTGATGGCGGCGGATTTCTTCATCAGATCACGGTCGTTGATGTGCTTGATCGCCATGCGGATCGACAACTCGGCACCTTCATAGAGCAGCACGACCAGGCGGTGCGGGCTGGCCCCCAGGATGTTCGTTTCGAGACCGACATGGGTGTAGGCCTGGGCGCTGTGGAGGGCATTCGCGTACATTTCGATGGTCTCCCGTTCTATTTGGTCGAGCTGCCGCTCAACTGCTGGGTCAGATACGTGCTGGTGGTATTCATGCTGCTCAGCAACAGGTTCAGGTTCGTGTATTCCTTCACGTACTTCCGCTCCAGGGCCGCCATCCGGTTCTCCAGACGGTCGATTTCCGTGTTGAAGTTGCTGACGTTGGTTTTCAGGTTCGCGGTGCGCGTGTCGATGAGCCCGCCGGGGTTGATGGTCTCCTTGGCCCAGGTATTGAAACGCGTGGCAAAGCCCGTGGGCGAGTTGAACAGATTGACGACGTCACCGTGGTTCGTTGCCACGGCGTTGTTCAATTTTCCGCTGTCCAGCGCGAGCGAGCCGTCTTTCTGAATGCTGATTCCGACCTGCGCCAGTGAGGTCAGCGTGCCGCCCGTGGCCGGCGTGTTGAATATGTTGCGCAGCTGTTCCTGCATCACGCGCAAGGTGCTGTCGCCGGCGAGGGCGCCCGCTGCCGTGGTCTTGCTGCCGTAGGCGAAACGCGATTTCATCTGGCTCGCCATGGCGTTGTAGGCGTCGACGAAACTGGTCGCGGCGGCGGTGATGGCGGCGGTGTCGCGTGCAACCGCAAGGGTGGAGGCCGCGGTGGTGCTCTTCAGACTGAGGGTGACACCCTGGATCGCGTCGCTCACCGTGTTGGTGGCGCTCGTGATGGCGATGCCGTTGACCTTGAGGGCCGCGTTCTGCGCAGCCTGCGTTTGACTCAGATTCTGTGCGCCTGCCGGATCGTAGGCCAGCAGCCCGCCGATCGACCCGTCTCCCCCGCTGGTGGAGATGCGCATGCTCTGTGTTTCGCCGGTGCTGGCCGAGGTCAACGCGAGCCGGTAGGGCGTGGCGCTGCCGTCATTGACCAGGGTCGCGGTGACGCCCAGATTGGCGGCGTTGATCGCGTCCCGGATCCCTTCCAGCGTGTTGTTGCTGCTGTCGATGGTGATGCTGGCGGGGCCGCTGCCGTTGGCGGCGAAGCTGGCGCCGCTGTAGAGGCCGTCGGTCAGCGTGCCGCCGCTGATGGTGCCGAACTCGAAGGTGAGCGTGGTGGCGCTGCCATCGCCGATGGCGGCGCTGCTGCTGGCCTGGCCCGCCGCCACCAGGCTCTGCGTCTGGGCGAGTTGGCTCACGCTGACGCTGTAGCTGCCGGGCACGGCGTTGCTGGCGGTGCTTGCCGTGAAGGCGCCGGTGTCGGAGGACGTCGCCGCGAGTTTTTCGAGCGAGCCGTTAAGCGTCGTCGTCGCGCTCTGGAAGGTGGACACCAGGCTGCTCAGCGTACCCCAGGACGAAATCTTCGCCTCGTAGCTGCCGACGCGGGTTTGCAACTGGTCGATGGGGCGCCGCTCGACCGCCATCAGCTGCGAGACGAGCTGGGGAACGTCGAATGCGGTCTGGGTCGAAGAGGTGATCGCCATGGTGGGCTCCCGTTCAGACTTCCTGTTTCAGCAGCAGACCCTGCTGCATGGCTTCGATTTCGCGTGCGATGGCGATCGTCGCTTCGGAGGGATACTGGCGGATCAGCTCACCGGTGCTCGTGTCGAACAGCCGTACCACGGTCTGAGCGGTATCGCTGTCCACGCTGAACTCGAGGTTGCGGCTGGACTGCTGCAAGGCCTGGTTGATTGCACTCACCGCCTGCTTCACCGCTTCCGGTGATGCGGTCTGGCCCGGATCGGCTGGCGGAGCACTGGCGGCCGGCAGCTTGGCGGGCGCGGCGCTGGCAACGGAAACGCGCGCCTCAGGCTGCGCCGCCTGAGGCGTGGAGAGATTCGTGGTCTGGATGATCATGGTGATCTCCTTCGTGCGTAATCCCCGAGCGGACAGGCCGGTCGGGGATTGTTCTCACTCAGCGGTCAAGTCTATCGCAGCAGCGTCAACACTGTCTGCGTGTTCTGGTTGGCCTGTGCCAGTACCGCGCTGCCTGCCTGCTGCAGGATGCTGTTGCGCGCCTGGGCGGCGGTTTCGGCGGCGTAGTCGGTGTCCATCACGCGGCTGTAGGAGGCCGAGTAGTTCACCGAGGCG
>JANJXT010000055.1 GCA_024708885.1 Thiobacillus sp. | reverse complement strand
GACAAAGGCAGGCGCACGAGCAGGCGTGCCATCGGGTGCGTAGCGGACTCACCCATCAGGTGAACGGCATCGAAGGCACAAAATCTTGTATTCATGCGGCTTTCGTGAGGATGATGAGCGGTCAACTGCGGTTTTTAGGTTGAATATCCTGTGCGATCAGAGCTTGGCGCTGCGTCCGCCATCCACGGCGAGGATCTGGCCGGTGACGTACTGCGTGTCCATGGCGAAGAAGCGCACCGCAAGCGCGATGTCGTGGGGGTCGCCGGCACGCTTCAGCATGGTGTGCGAGATGATGCGCTGGCGCGACACCTCGTCGAAATTCGAGTCGCCGTCGGGCCACATGACCGGGCCCGGCGCGATGCCGTTGACGCGCACCTCCGGCGCGAGCTCGCGCGCCAGCGACTTGGTGAGTCCGACGAGACCGGCCTTGGCGACGGAATACACGACGTAGCTCTTCATCGGCCGCTCGGCGTGAATGTCGGTGATGTTGATGATGCAGCCGCGGCGCTTCTTCAGCTCGTGTGCTGCGGCCTGCGACAGGAACATCGGCGCCTTGAGGTTGCTGCCCATGAGGTCCGCCCAATCCTTTTCCGTAATGGCGCCGACCGGCGTGGGATAAAAGCTCGACGCGTTGTTGAGCAGCACGTCCAGCCCGCCGAACGTGGCGACGGTCTGGCTCACCAGTGCGGGCAGGCCGTGCGTGTCGTGCAGGTCGGCCTGGATCAGCGTCACCGAATCGGGGCGGATGGCGTTGAGTTCGTCCTGCAGCGCGCGCGCCGCAGTGGCCGAACTGCGGTAGTGAATCATCAGGCTGGCGCCGGCCGCGTGCAGCAGGCGCGCCGACGCCGCACCCACCCGCTTGGCCCCGCCGGTGATCAGTACGACTTTGCCATGCATCGCGATTCGCCCTTATAGTCGGTAGACCAAAGATTATCCCAGAAAGCCGATGCTGCCCGCCCCTTCCGCCGACGCGCTCGCACACAGCCAGCGCGTGGCCGCGCACCTTGCCACGCTCATCGCCGAGGCCGGCGGCTGGATTGCATTCTCGCGCTTCATGGACGCGGCACTGTACGCACCCGGCCTCGGTTATTACAGCGCCGGCGCGATGAAATTCGGCGCCGCCGGCGATTTCGTCACCGCGCCGGAACTGACGCCCTTGTTCGGCCGCACGCTTGCCCGCGCCATCGCCCCGGTGCTGGCGCAAACCGGCGGCGACGTGCTGGAGCTCGGCGCCGGCAGCGGCCGGCTGGCGGCCGACATCCTGGGCGAGCTCGCCACGCTTGACGCATTGCCGGCGCGCTATTCGATTCTGGAGGTGAGCGCCGACCTGCGTGTGCGCCAGCAGGAAACACTTGAACGCGAACGCCCGCAGCACGCCCGCCGCGTGCAATGGCTCGACGCCTTGCCGGACGCTTTCCGCGGCGTCGTGCTCGGCAACGAGGTGCTCGACGCACTGCCGGTCGAGCTGGTGCACTGGACCGATGCCGGCCCGCTGGCGCGCGGCGTGACGCTGGCGGGCGAGCGCTTCGCCTGGCAGGACCGCGCCATCGAGGATGCCCGCCTGCGCGCGCGTGCCGAGGCACTCGCCCTCGCGCCCGGCTACGTTTCCGAGATCAACCTCGCCGCCGACGCCCTGCTTGCATCCCTCGCAGCACGCCTCGACCACGGCCTCATCCTCATGATCGACTATGGCTTTGGCGCGGCCGAGTATTACCATGCGCAGCGCCACATGGGCACCTTGCGCGCGCACTATCGCCACCACGCGCTCGACGACCCGTTCCATCTGCCCGGCCTCACCGATCTCACCGCGCACGTCGACTTCAGCGCCGTCGCACGCGCCGCCACGGCCGCGGGACTGGACCTGGCGGGCTATACGACGCAGGCGGGCTTTCTGCTCGGCAGCGGGCTGACCGAGCTGCTGCTAGAGACTTCACCCGCCGATGCGCTCGCCTACCTGCCGCAGGCCAACGCCGTGCAGCGCCTCGTGTCGCCGGCGGAAATGGGCGAGCTGTTCAAGGTCATCGGCTTCGTCCGCGGCGAACTGGCCCCGCTCGCCGGCTTCACGCGCGGCGATCGCCGGCATGCGCTTCAGCGTGAAACGTCGCGATGATCCGCCTGCTTCGCTGCGCACCTGACTCAGGCATGCGGCAATTTGCCGCACCGCGCGCGGCGCCCGGACGCGGGACAATCGCACCCTGTGCCCCCGCGTCGGGGATGAAAACAGTATGAAGGAGTCCGCATGAAAACCACTCTCGCCGCCCTGATCCTGGGTTTCGCCAGCCTGCCCGCCTGGGCCGTCGACGTCACGGTGAGCGACGCCTGGGCGCGCGCCACCATGCCCGGACAGAAAGTCAGCGGCGCCTACATGCGCATCGTCGCCAGCGAGGATGCGCGCCTGGTGTCCGCGTCAAGCCCGGTCGTGCCGCGCGTCGAAGTGCACGAAATGAAAATGGACGGCGGCGTGATGCGCATGCGCGAAGTGAAGGCGCTCGATCTGCCCAAGGGCAGGACGGTCGCGCTCGAACCCGGCGGCTATCACATCATGCTGATGAACCTCGCCAAGCCCATCGCCGCGGGCGACCGCGTCCCGCTCAGCCTCGTCATCGAATCCGGCGGCGCGCGGCAGACAGTCGAGGTGCAGGCGGACGCGCGCGCGCCCGGCGGCGCCGCGCCCGCGCAACACCACCACCACTGATCCGACGGCCCCGGCAACGCCGGGCATCCGTGTCGCGGCTCTTGGCGTAAAATCGCGCGTGTTCGATTCCGGAGCCGCCATGACCACGCCCCACACCGCCGCCGACAAGGCCCAGATCCTGTCCGAGGCGCTGCCCTACATCCAGCGCTTCTACGACAAGACCATCGTCATCAAGTACGGCGGCAACGCCATGACCGAGCGCCACCTCATGGAGGCGTTTGCGCGTGACGTGGTGCTGCTGAAACTGGTCGGCATGAACCCGGTGATCGTGCACGGCGGCGGTCCGCAGATCGCCAGCCTGCTGCAACGCATCGGCAAGCAGAGCGAGTTCATCCAGGGCATGCGCGTCACCGACGAGGAAACCCTCGACGTGGTGGAAATGGTGCTCGGCGGCCTCGTCAACCAGGAGATCGTCGCCCTCATCAACAAGCACGGCGGCCGTGCGGTCGGACTCACCGGCAAGGACGGCAAATTGATCCACGCCAGGAAAATGCTCGTGCGCTCCAAGGAGAAGGCCGACGAGTTCCTCGACATCGGCCAGGTCGGCGAGATCACCCACATCGATCCGGAGATCATCCAGCATCTCGACGCACGCGACTTCATCCCGGTGGTGGCGCCGCTCGGCAGCGACAGCGAAGGCAACGCCTACAACATCAACGCCGACGTCGCCGCGGGCAAGATCGCCGGCGTGCTGCGTGCCGAAAAAGCCATCTTCATGACCAACACCCCGGGGGTCCTCGACAAGCAGGGGCAGTTGCTCACCGGCCTCAACCCGCAGGAAGTCGACGCGCTGATCGCCGACGGCACCATTTCCGGCGGCATGATCCCCAAGGTCGGCTACGCCGTCGATGCCGTCAACAACGGCGTGAAGAGCGCACACATCATCGACGGCCGCGTCGAGCACGCCCTGTTGCTCGAAATCCTCACCCCCGAGGGTGTGGGCACGCTGATCAAGCGCGCCTGAGTCCGCTTGCCCCGCTCTTGTCATGCGCTACTGGTTGATGAAAAGCGAGCCGTCGGAATACAGCATCGACGATTTCGTGCGCGATGGCTCGACGCCCTGGTTCGGCGTGCGCAATTATCAGGCACGCAATTTCATGCGCGACCAGATGAAGGTCGGCGACAAGGTGCTGTTCTACCATTCCTCATGCGCGGAGCCGGGTATCACCGGCCTGGCCGAAGTGAGCGTGCCGGCCTATCCGGATGCAAGCCAGTTCGACGCCGACGGTGATTACTTCGACCCCAAGGCCACACCTGAAACGCCCCGCTGGTTCAACGTCGAGGTCCGGCTCGTGAAAAAGACCCGCCTGATGCCGCTGGCGGAACTCCGCAGCTACCCGGAGCTCGCCACCATGCGCATCCTGCAGCGCGGCAACCGGCTGTCGATCACCCCCGTCGATCCGGCGGAGTACGCCTTCATCCTGAAGAAGCTCTAATGCCCGAACTCGCGCCGGCGCTGCTGGCGGCCTACGTCGGCCTCGGGCTGCTGGTGGGCTTCGTCGCCGGCCTGCTCGGCGTGGGCGGCGGGCTCATCATCGTGCCGGTGCTGATCATGCTGCTGCACGCGCAGGGGCTTGCAGCCGGCATCGAACCGCAGGTCGCGCTCGGCACCTCGCTTGCTTCCATCCTGTTCACCTCGCTGTCCAGCGTACGCGCCCACCATCGGCGCGGTGCGGTCGACTGGTCCCTGGTGGGACGCATCGCGCCCGGCATTCTCGCCGGCACGCTTGCCGGGGCGCTCGTCGCCGCACAGCTCCCGGCGACCCTGCTGAAGCTGTTTTTCGTGGTTTTCCTGTTCTACGCTGCGGCACAGATGTGGCTGGATTTCAAGCCAGCCCCGCATCGCGGCCTGCCAGGGCGTGCCGGCACCACACTGGCCGGCGGCGTGATCGGCGCGGTGTCGAGCTGGGTCGGCATCGGCGGCGGCACCCTCTCGGTACCCTTCATGCTGTGGCACAACATTCCCCTGCACCGTGCCATCGCCACCTCCGCCGCAATCGGTTTTCCCATCGCCTTCGCCGGCGCCATCGGCTATGTGCTCGGTGGCCACAACAGCCCCGACCTGCCCGCAGCCAGCCTCGGCTTCGTCTATCTTCCCGCGCTCGCCGGCATCGTCATCGGCAGCGTCCTGACCGCACCGCTCGGCGCAGCAACCGCGCACCGCCTCCCGGTGCGGCCGTTGAAGCGCGTGTTCGCGCTGCTGCTGCTGGCGCTGGCGTTGCGCATGGCGTCGACGGTGTAAGCTGGGGCAGGCTGGATTGCCTCTTACAGCACGCCCCGGGACACGATCGGCAAATGCCCAGCGGGGCCGCACCACGTCGGCAATCACGAACAGATCGATTGCAAGGGAGGCAAATTGATCAGGCTACTGCACACCGCCGACTGGCAGATCGGCAAATGCTATGGGCAGTTCGAGTCCGATGAAGCGGCGCTGCTCGCCGAGGCGCGTTTCAACACCGTCGAGCGGCTCGCTGCACTGGCGCACGAACGACAAGTCGATCTGATTCTGGTGGCCGGCGATGTCTTCGACGCCCAGGGCGTGTCAGACAAGACCATTCATCGTCTGTTTCATGCCATGCGAGGCTACGCCGGCCCCTGGCTGCTGATACCGGGCAACCACGATGCCGGCCTGGCCGAATCGGTCTGGACCCGGGCCGCCCGGCTCACGACCGTCCCCGACAACGTTCATGTCTGCCTGAATGCCGAGCCCCTGTTACTGGAGACACTCGGCGTCGCCATCCTGCCCGCACCGCTGACCCAGCGCCACACCTACAACGATTTGACCGAATGGTTCGCAGGCGCCGACACGCCCGCCGGCATGCTGCGCATCGGCCTCGCCCACGGCAGCGTGCAGGGCATCCTCGCGGAAGAAATCGACTCGACCAACCCCATCGCCGCCGGCCGTGCCGAACAGGCGAGGCTGGATTACCTCGCCTTGGGCGACTGGCATGGCACCAGGCAGGTGGACGCGCGCACCTGGTACAGCGGCACGCCCGAAACCGACCGCTTCAAGGCCAACGACTCCGGCCAGGCGCTGCTGGTCGAACTGGCCGGGCCGGGTGAATCAGCCATGGTCACCCCGATCACAACCGGGCAATACCTCTGGCAGTCGCTGACCATGACGCTCCAGGTCGCCAGCGACATTGATCAGGTTCTGTCGCAACTGGCCGGCTTCGGCCAGGCCGACGTGGTGAAACTGGTCCTGTCCGGCCAGACCGACCTCGCCGGGTATCGCCGTCTGCAAGCCTCGATTGCTCAAGCACAAGGCCGGGCACGCTGCCTGCAGGCCGACCTTTCGGCCTTGCGCCTGGAGCCCACCGACGAAGACATCGACGCCATCCAGGCCGACGGTTACCTTGGCGAAGTCATCGCCGATCTGCAAGCCGGCCAGGAGGGTGCCGAGGCTGGCGTAGCCCGTGATGCCCTGGCCCTGCTCGCCGGCATTCTCGACGCCAGAATTTCCGACAAAGAGCGGGCGAGGGCGACATCGTGAAGCTGACCCGCATCCGCATCGAACAATTCAAACAGTTCCGCCAGCCGTTTGAAATCGCCGACCTGGAATCCGGCCTGAACCTGTTCACCGGCGCCAATGAAGCCGGCAAGAGCACTGTTGTCACGGCGATACGGGCCGCCTTTTTCGAACGCCATCGCTCCGGCAGCGTTGACGACCTGCGGCCTTGGGGCGATGCCTCCGCCTCGCCGAGCGTTGAGCTGGAATTCACCGTCGGTGCCGCACCCTACCGCCTCGCCAAGCGTTTCCTCGGCAAGAAGCGCTGTGAACTGCAGGCCGGATCGCAGCATCTGGACGGCGTCGAAGCCGAAGACCATCTCGCCGAACTGCTCGGTTTCCAGCACGCCGGCAAAGGCGTCAGCAAGGCCGAACACTGGGGTGTCCCCGGCCTGCTCTGGATCCAGCAAGGCTGCGCCCAGGATCTGCGCGAACCCGTCGGCCACGCCACCGACCACCTGCGCAATGTCCTCAACACCTCTCTCGGCGAGATTGCCAGCAGCGGCGGCGACGAAGTCCTGGCGAAAGTCGAAGCGCTGCGCAACGAGTTGCTGACTGCCACCACCGGCAAACCGCGCGGCGCGTATCAGCAGGCGCTCGAACAGGCGGCAACGCTGGAAGCCGACCTCCGGAGTCTGGACGCTGAAATTGCCACCTATCGCGAAAAGGTCGACCGTCTGGCCACGCTGCGCCGCGACCACGCCGCCGACGAGGCCGAACAGCCCTGGACGGCTTTCCGCCAGCAGGAACAAGCCGCTGCAGCCAGTCTGGATGTCATCCGCCAGGTCGAGGCCGCCCTGCAGTCGGACCGGCAACGCGCCGGCCAGATCGAGGCGCAAGTCACCAGCAGCAAAGCTGGCAAATTATGGTGCAATGAACCATAATGAACGCCATCCAATTGTTTCGTCGCAAGTTCCAGCGCGGGAACGTCATCGTGGAAATGGTCATCTGGCGTCTGCCCAAAGCCACACCAGACCGACCCCACGGCATCAAGTACCGCTTCTACTGCGGACGCGACAATGAGTGCCTTGTCCGCTACGACAACGAAGCCGGCAAAGGCGATCACCGCCACTACGGCAAACTGGAAGCGCCCTGCGCCTTCACCGGCGTGGAGCAACTGGTCGAGGATTTTCGCAACGACTGCGCCCGCCTCGCGGGCTGGGAGTGGGACACATGAGCAAAGTCGAAATCACCCTCACCACGCCAGCCCAGGCGTTGAAAGACGCCGCAGCGGTCTGGCGGCGCATCGAAGCGGGCGACGAGACCATCGTGCCCACCATCAGCTTCGGCTCTCCCTCGGAACTGTTCGCCGCCATCACCGACCGACGCCTGGAATTGCTGCGCCACGTCGCCAGCCATGAGGCGCTCAACATCCACCAGCTCGCCCAAGCGCTGGGGCGCGACTACAAGAACGTCCACACCGACGTGAAGGCGCTGGAACAACTGGGGCTGCTGGAACGGACAGACGGGAAGCTGGGGGTGCCGTTTGACGAGATCGATATCAGGGTGGCGTTGCGGGAGGCGGCTTAGGGAAGCACTGATTTATCTTGGAAAAAGCAGTTGAACCACAGAGACACAGAGAACAGCGAGCAAAAACATACGCTTGCATTCCTGCCGCGGTTCACCCGATGGATGAGTGGGAAAAAATGCGGAGAAGTCCCGTTTTTCGGGTTTCTCTGTGCCTC
>JANJXT010000047.1 GCA_024708885.1 Thiobacillus sp. | reverse complement strand
CCTCCCATGCCGGCCAGACTACGATCACGCTCACCGGCCAGCATGCCTATTTCGACAAGGCCCGGCAGGTGCTCATGCGTATCTCCAGCCAGCTTCAAGCCTGGGTGAGCGAAGCTGCGGAGCAGTTGAACGCCCGATCGGCAGTCTGGATGCGCTGCTGTGATCATCTCAAGCGCACCATCGCGGCCATCGGACCACCGGAAACCCTCCGTTTGCTGTCAGATCATGCAAATGGCGTGGGGTAACTGCGGTTTTTAGGATAACCCGTCAGTCCAGCGGACGCCGTGCCGGCGCCGCTGACTTCTGCGTTGGGCGTCTCAAACAGGAAGCTCGGGTGTCCGCTGATGTTTTCGCAGTGGTAGTCACCGAGGCGATCAACAACTGCGAAAGCGTTGTCGCACCAACCAATGAGGAACACCGTCTTCCCGCTGAATCTGTTCTTCCACGAGGCATAGGCGTTCCGCTCACCATGGTTGCCAGTCGAAAGTGATTCCTTGAAGACCAGGGGCATTGCAAATGTCAGTTCCATGCTCATCCTTTCAAAAGTCGGCGCCTGGGCTCGGCAGGTCGAGGACACGCTGTCAAACGTGGCCGTCGGGCTGGTGCTGAGCCAGACCTTCATGTACATGCTCGTCGGCCTGGCGGTACTCTCTCCACCAGTGCTTAAGGACCTTCCCGCCGTGGCCGAACTTCCCTTCGTCGCTGAGTTCCATGCGCACGTCGCAGCCGTAGCCTTCTCTGTATCGGTCGCATTCCTCCTCGGTTGCGCCTTTTGGGTAGTCGATGAACGCCAAAGGGCAGGCGTGCGCGATGCATTGCTCGTCGTCGTTGTCCGCGTGGTGGCAGCCGTAGGTCTCCTGCGCGTGGCTGAAGCAGCCGCACACCTCGCAGAGCCTGTCCAGCGTCATTCCCTTCGGGCCGCCGCACTGCCATTCGATGAACGCCCTGCTGCTCACGGCTTCAATCGGTATCGTGATCCACTTCTTCCCCATGTCACCCCCGCTGCATAACCCTACGGCTACGGTCAACCTTCGTTCGCTTCGCTCACCGGACCGTCGCTACGCGCCGGCCGGGTTACCTTCGCGTTAGTCGTCATGCTCAGTAGCTTTTGCAATCGCCGCGCGCAATTCCTTGTGCGCTTCGGTCTGCATGCTCAGTGCATTTACCTTCTTCGCGGCGGCGAGCAGTTCAGGTGCTGCCGCGATCAATGCCGCATCCGGGCCGGTGAAATTGCCGTTGCTGTCCAAGCGCCGCATGTGGGTTCCGCCTTTATCTGGCCACAGCACAACCCAGCCGGGTTCCTGGTATGTCGCCAGCCGCTTTGCTTTCCACGGGCCTTTTGTCGGTTCGCTCATTCCTCGTCCTCCGCGCCTAACCCGGCGCTAGTCGCGTTGCCGGATGCTGGCGGTGTGCTCAGCATCCTGGACGAAGAACAGGGCGTCGCACTGCGGACGCCAGAGGCTCTCCATCTTTTCAGAGCTTAAATCCGCGCCTGACATCAGCAAATTCGCCATCTCCATGCCCACCCCTTCGCACTCCGCCTCAGCCTTTGCGCGCGTTCCGGCGTCGCCAAGGATCGCGCTCTTCCACTTCTCGACTTCGCGCTCCTTGGCGCTCTTGCCTGTCGCCGTTTCGCCGGGGCTGCCGGCGGCCGGGCTCGGCGCTGGCGCCTGCGTCGTTGCTGCCGGCTCGCCCGGCGCCGGGGTGCCCTTGTCCTTCTGACAGCCGGCGAGGCTCAGCGCAAAAAGGCCTGCCGTAACAATGGCGGCAAGTTGGCGGGGGGTGGTTGTGTTGCTCATATTGCTTCCTTTCTTGTTTATGGGGTGACCGGATCGGATTCCGGGGTGTTCCTGCCGAAAAGCTCGGCTTCGATTCGTGCGAGACGAATCTCGTGGTGATGCAACTCCATGCTTATCGGATCGCCGATGTCCAGCGGGGCAATCGGCTGCGGGGCGCCGGCGGGAGAGGTGCAGCGGCGGCGCACGAGCTCCGAAACGCTGACGCCCGCCTGCCTCGCTTCCCGACCAAGAAAATCCTTGAATTCTCGGGTTGCCAGGAGAACGACGCGCTCATTTTTTCTGGTCATGTCAAACAAAAATAAATGGGGTCAGACACGATTAAATTCCTTTCTCGGTCACCCCACCCCTTTTTGACGTTGACAGTAAATGTGCCGTGGCTGGCCAGGAATCACATAGCGGGGAAGACGGGCCATGGTACTTCATGCACTGGAACCTTGATAGGCTGGAAGTGTAGTCGCAATATCGTGTCTGACCCCATTTTTTGTCGAGCAGGGTGGTAAGCAAGCGGTAGCGTGCGTGCGCATCGACGGCGCTCGGCAAGGCATAGTCGATCACCCGCACCGCAATCCCCTCCGTTGATGCCCGGCGCTGCTTTTTAGAGATGATCCGGCTCGGATAAATCGTGCTGAGATAAGACCCGTCGCCGAGCGCTTTGACCACGGGGAGCTTGCGATTGCTCGAACAGCGCCATAGCAATTGCGCGCCGCTCGCTTGTGCGGTTGCCCAATGGGTGTAGCCGTTAAAGCCGCGATCCGCCAAGCACAACATGCCGGCGGTGAGGCGTGTCAGCAGCGGTTTACAAACCTCCCACTCGGCTTCCCGATAGGCGCCCAAGTTGGCGGCGATGATGGCGTGGCTGGCACACTCGACAAGTACGGCGCACTGAGCTTGTGGATAGCCTGCTTGACCGGTACGGCTGCCAGGGTACGTTTGCTGTTGCAGCCGTGTTCGTCGAGTATCTCCCCGATCAGCGTGGCGGGGTAGACCCGCGCCAGCAAGCTGGCGCTCAGGTAGTCGCTTAAGCGTGCGCCTGCTCCCAATACCGCTTTGGTTCGTGCCATGGCTCACTCCAAAAAGACGATGGGCGCAGTGTGGCATAAAATTAGCTAACCGAACAGTATTGAGACCTGACCCCATGGCTTGACATGACCCCATGGCTTGACAAGAACAGTTGGTGTAGCGGTCGTGTCAGGGTTTTTTTGTGAAGAGTTGTCCTAGTTTGGAAGCTAGGCTCGGGGGCTCTTTCGGCCAGGGCGGTACTGATTCCGGCCATTCCGGTGGCCAGACGATGGACGGCAGTTTCAATAGACGGGCGTGTTCCTCGGCATCGGCCCGGCACAGCGCGATGCAGTCGGGACGGTCGAGGCGGGATTCGAGTTCCTGGAAACGGGCAAGCAAGGCTTCTTCCCAGTCGCGTAACGGTTTATCCGTGACCATTCGACTATTACGACGAAATAGCCCGAATGCCTGCGCCAAGTCCTTGCGCGCCGTAGGCGCGCCTCGGGTCATGTTGAAGAAGGCGAGAAATAGGTCAGCCGCCCAATGGGTTCCTGCTTTGCCAAACCAGCGCAGGGATTTGTCAATTTCCTTGTCTCCAGATTCACTTACAAATGCGGTGACCGGTGACCGTTCTAACTGTTGGACAATCTGGGTAGCAAAAGCTGAATTTAGAATTTCAGGAGTGAGATTCCAATCATGTGGATTTCTAACATACAAGCTGACAGTCTGATGGGCTGTCTCATCAGACAAGTCAGCACCTACAACATATAAAGTGGGCAAAACACGAAGATAGTGTCCTCGTCCTTGGGCAATTAACACTAGCTGCGCGAAATTCCCCCGCATCCGAACCAGATCGCGTTTTCCATAAAGCTGATAAGCAATTGGCAGTTTCGGCTGTAAGAATTGCTTAACGAATCGCGCAATTTCGATGGCCTTGTACATGAACGTGTACCCGGCTTACTTGTATAGGCGCGGATCGATCAATCCACCTCCCGAGTTACCGCCAAGGTACGGCACCGGGTCATCGCCGTAGAGTGATCCACCCAGCAAATAACCAGTGTTAAAGGAAGCACCCATACCCGACATGCTTTGCGGGCGCGGCGCGTTGTGGCCGTTCGGCGTCACGGTAAAGACTGGCGTACCCTCTGGCAGATTATCTTTGTACTTCGCCATCTGCGAGTTAGAGATGCCAGATTTGCCTGTTTTTAGGTCGAAGACCGCTGTAGGTCTATCGACATTCCCAACAATCGCATCAGGATTTGAACTCCCACGGGGGCGATAACGTTCATCAGCCCTACCACCAAGATAAGCCCCCTCTGGTGAAACATTGCGGCCTGCTGCTCCATTTTTCAGTGCGGTATCAAACTCCGTATGCACCTTCGTCCCCCTCGTTTGAGCCGTTCCGACCCGAGGGACAGCATTATCGGCCTGACGGGCCACATCGACCAGCTTGTTGCCCGCGCGGTAGGTGGCTCCCGCGCCTGTCACGAACGGAACCACCGCGCCGCCGACATCAAGCGCCAGTGCCGTGGCATGGACGCCGAAGTTCGCTCCCCCGGTTTTGTACAGGTCATAGCCGAGCACGCCAATGTCGTAGACGATGAAGCCAATATCCGCAAAGACGTCCAGCGCTTCGCCAGTGGGGTCGATAAAGTTCGTCGGTGAGTTCGCCACATACGCATACGGACTCATGCTGTCCGCCATCCCCATCGGGTCACGGCTGGCGAATCTAGCGATGCCGGGGTGGTAGTAGCGCGCACGGTAGAACACCATGCCGGTCGCGTCCGGCTCCCTGCCGGTGTAGCCGTACTGCGGGATGATTCCGCTGCTGGCTGTCCTGGCGCCCCAAGCATCGAAGCGCTGGCTCGCCGTCAGCGTGCCGCTTACGTTGGCTGTTCCCACAACCGAGCCGAGGCCGTCCTGCAGGTAGGCGGCCTGCGTCGCGCCCGGACTATTCGTCGTTCCTGTGAGTCTCAAGAGCGGGCTGTCTATCCCCACGCCGTGGACGTAGGCGGCAGCCGGGTTTCCGGCGATGGCCCCTGTCCATTCGGCGTGAATCGCGTCGCCGTCGTAGAGGTAGCTGGTGGTGACGCCACCGGATGTCTTGGCGATGCGCCGGCCGCTGTCGTCGTAGACGTAGCTCTCGGCTACCGCGCCGACCCCGGTTCGGGTGGCGGTGTTGAGATGATCGAGCGCGTTCCACACCAGCGCGAGCGTCGTCGCCCCCGTGCCCGAGGCCGTGCAGTCGCTCGCGGTCTTCGTGACCGTCGCCCCCTCGCACAGCTTCACCATGTGCCCGTCGGCGTCGTGGATGGCGGCGCCGATCAGCGTTCCGCTGTCACTTCCGCTCCGGATTTCACTCAACTGATGCGCCGCATCGTAGAGGTAAGCGGTGGTAACGCCGGACTTGGCCTTGCTCCGCCGGTTGCCCAGTATGACGGGGCCGGCCGGCCGATGCAGACCAAGCTGATCGCGGCCGACGGTTCGATCCGGGACAGCTACCGCTTCTACGACGAACTCGGACGCCTGACCCGCGCCGTCGGCCCGCAGGTTTCCATCAGCGACACCAGGCGGCCCGTCACCTGCGTCGTCTACACCCCGCTCGGCGACGTGAAGGAGGTCTGGGCCGGTAGCACCACCGACACGACGAGCAAGGTTTGCACGCTCGACGGCGTGGCGGTGAAGAAACAGGTCGCCCGCACCTACGACGACTTCGGCAGGAAGCTGACCGAGACGGATGCCAACGGCAAGACCTGGAAATGGAGCTGGAACGTCCACAACGAGCTCGTCTCCAGCCAGACGCCGGTGCAGGCGGCGGCGGGGCAGAGCACCACCTACGCCTACGGCCAGAAAGGCCAGTCCGGCGAGACGCAGGGCCTCATCAAATCCCGCAGCGTGCCGGGGACGAACGGCCAGAATGTCGCCTATACCCGCGACGAACTCGGGCTCGTCACCCGCGCCGAGACGAAGAACGGCAGCAGCCAGACGGTGGTGGCCTACGACTACGGCTACGACACGGCGAAGCGGCTGGCGAGCGTCACCGACAGCCGAGGCAACAAGCAGCTCTTCTACACCTGGACGCCGGGCGGCCGGCTGGCGCGGGTGGAGGACAGCGACGGCCATATTGCCAGCTTCGCCTACGATGCGGTGGGACGGCTCGCCAGCATCGCGGCGCCCAACGGCGAGAACGTCGCCTTCACCTGGGACGCCAGCGGACGGCTGGTCGAGCAGCGGCTGAACAGCGGCATCAGAACAACGCAGACCTGGTTCGAGGACGGCAACCTGAAGCAGCGCCAGAACCTCTTCAACACGACCGTCCGCACGAGCCATCTCTACACGCTGGACAATCAGGGCCGCCGTAGTGGCCAGACCGAGAACATCGGCGGCACGACCAAGACCTGGGCTTACTTGTATGACAACCTCGACCGGCTAACCAGCGCCAGCGACGGCACCGCCGAGACCTACGGCTACGACATCTTCGGCAATCTCGGCCTTCCGGCCCTGGGTCTGTCCCGTCACCTTCGGCAAGGTAGCCGCCTTCAGCCGTCCGTCCTGGCTCGCATGATAGTACTCGTAGCTCGTGGCAAGGTTGTTCGGGTCGGTGCTGCTGCGGGGCCGCCCGGCGGCGTCGAGAGCGAGGCTGACACGCTGGCCTTCCTCGTTGTAGGCGCCGGTCACGCGGCCCAGCGGATCGCGGTCGAAGCCGACGCCGTAGCCATCCGGCGACGTGACCCGCGCGACCCGGCCGAGCGGGTCGTACTGCGTCAGCGTCGCATTGCCGGCGTAGTCCACCTTGCGGTCGAGCCGGTCGAGGTCGTCCCAGGCGGCGTAGTGGCCGTCCAGATACGCGCCGCCGATGGTGAGCCCGACCATGAGCGGGTTGCCGTTGGCGTCGTAGACCGTCTCCCACTGATGGCCGCGGCCGTCCGGTGTCTTGATCGGGCGGTCGAGGGGGTCGTACTGGGTGTCGGCGGCATACCAATTGGAATCGGGGCCGCGCGTGGTACGGCCGAGGCCGTCGTAGGTGAAGTCGGCGTAGGTGTCGGCTTCGAGGCTGGCGGGCGTCCCATTGGTGTCGCCGCGCCGCGTCACGCTCGTGACGTTGAGCTTGTTGGCGTCGTAAGCCGTCTCCAGGCTCGGGCCGACGCCGGAATTGGCGTCGCCCAATACCGCGCTCGTCCAGTCGCGCAGGCTGCGGGTCTTGACCGGGTTGCCCACGCTGTCGGAGGCGTATTGCGCCCAGGCGACGACGTCGCCGTTGGCGGGCTTCGTATCGACCACGGGCACGACGCCGTTCCGCAGGCGAATCACGTCGGTGAGCCGGCCCTGGGCGTCGTAGCGGCTGAGCGTCCAGTTGCCGTCCGCGTCCTTCGTCCGCCGGGGCTGGCCGTATTGATTGATGTCGCGGTATTGCAGCGTGCGGGTGCTGGGCAGCGTCACGTCGGAGAGGTTGCCCTGGCCGTCGTAGGCATAGCCCGTGACCATGCCCTGCGGGTCGGTCTTCGTCAGGCGAAGATGCGTGCGGCCCGCCGCCGGGTCGTAGGTGTATGCGGTCGCCGCCCCGGCCTCGTCGGTGATCGACAGCGGGCTGCCGTTTGCGTCGAACAGGAAGCGGCGTTCGTTGCCGAGCGCGTCGACCTGCTTCGACTCTCTGCGGAACTCGGTCCAGGCGAAGGTGGTGGCATGGTCGGTCTTGAGGGCGCCATCAGTACCAAACGGCGTGTGGCGGAAGACGCGACCATTGGCGTAATACTCGAAGCGCATGCCGTTGCCGCGCGGCAGCCGATACTGCTTCATGGCGTGAGCCAGCTTGCTTCCGTCGAGGCTGCTGTAGTACTGGTAGGTGACTGCGGGCTGGCTGCCGGCCGCGGCCAGCGGGTTTTTGAACGTGACGAGGTCGCCGTTGGCGTCGTACAGGTATTGCCAGGTGCGACCGGTGAAATCGGCGATCTGGCTGATGCGGCTACCTGTGTAGGTGAAGGTCAGCGCGCGGTTGAGGCCGTCCGTGACCTTGCAGACGTAAGTGCCCGTGCAGCCGGAGATGGGCGTATACGACAGCGCCAAGCTGTTGCCATTGCGATCAGTAATGGAGAGCAAGCGCGACTTCTGCTGGGTATCGGTGGCAGTGGCGTTCACGCTCTCGAACACGTATCGCATACCTGAACGTTCGGTGAGGCGGTACGTGCCGCCGCTCAAACGCTCCAGGGTGGCGTAGACGCCAGCGGTACCGGCGAACGTCGCGCCGACGCTGATGTTGCCGCTGGCGTGGTTGGCGGTGGAGAAGAAACGCTCGCCGCCCGTGCCGTCGGTCCACGAGACCTTGGCGACGACGCCCTCGACGCCGTAGAAGCGCAGGACGTGGTTGAAGCTGTGGGTCCAGCCGAAGCCGAGCGGGCCGTCCTTGGCGCCCTTGCTGTTGTACCAGCGCTCGAAGACGATGGGCAGCCCGCCCCGGCCCTTGATGGCGATGTCCCGCTCCGAGTGGATGAGGTTGCCGGTGACCATGTTGACGGGGTCGCCGGAGACGCTGGTGCCGATGCCGTAGCCGTTGGCGGTCTGGTTGCCGTTCTGGCCTGACTGCTGGGCGAAGGTGGGGGCGTAGGGATCGCCGAGGATGCCGGTGCCGAGCGTGGGGTTGTAGAGGCTGCCGAGCGGGTCGGTGACGCCGTAGCCGCCGGCGGCGGAACCTTCACCCGTGCCGCCGCCCGTGCCGTCAGGGCCCGGGGAGGAACCGCCGCCCGCACTGCCGGCGGCGGGCTCGACGGTGACGCCGCCGGCGTAGCCGTTGATGGGGAAACCGGCCTGAGCAGGGCTGGTCGAGAAGTTCTCGGCGTAGAAGGCCGCGCCCAGCCAGCCGCTGGCGTCCGGGTACTGGATCAGGCGGCGCGGGATGGTGAGCTTGAAGCCGTTGTTGACGTATTGCGACTCGATCTGGCCGACGTGCGTCGCGTTGTAATTGGTGCCGGCCGGGTTGGTGTTGAGCGCGCCGTTGGAGCAGGTGTTGGTCAGCTTGCACTTGTTGTTGGCCCAGTCCGTGGCATTGTTGATCTGCAGGACTTCGATGCTCTGCTCGCCGGCGAACTGCAGGCCGCGCGTGGTGGACACCGCGTCAAGATTCGCCAACTCATTCCAGATGTAGGCCTCGTAGGCCGAGCCGGCGAAGCCTGCCAGCTTGAAGGCGCGCAAATCGGCGCTGTTTGGCGTATCCAGACGGCTGCCGGTGTATTTGCCGCCGGGCCAATCGATCAGGAATCCCCTGCGGAACAGGCCGTATGGCAGGTCGAACAGGTAATTGACCTTGACCTGGGCCGCCGTGAGTCCGACGCTCACGCCGACAGTGCCGGATTCACCGAACAATTCGCCCACGCGTTTGTTTGCGTCGGCGACATAGCGGCTGTATTTGCTGGCGGCGATGTTGAGGAATTCGCCCTCGATGCCGTCGCGGTCGGCGTTGGGGTCGCTGTTGGCGCGCACGGCGGTCAGCAGTTTCTCGGAACGTTTGGCGAGGTATGTGTCGGAGGTATGCGAAGCGTACCGGGGCCAAGTCCGCCAGAATGGCTTGGCTTGGCGTTAGCGTTGTCAAGCCAAGCAAAGCTCGCTGCAGAAGCGCCACGTCCGCCACGTCCACGATGCCGTCGCCGTTGAGGTCGCCAGGTATGCCAGGCAACACGATTTCGATGAGGCCGATGACCAGGGTCTGGGCGCCGCCGGCGTCCGTGGCCGTATAGTCGAACGCGAAACTGCCGAGCGTGGTCGGCACGCCGGAGATCGTGCCGTCCTCCACCAGCGTGAGGCCGGGAGGAAGCGCCCCGTTCGTCCGGGTGTACGC
The DNA here is from genome assembly GCA_024708885.1 of Thiobacillus sp. Classification (GTDB taxonomy): domain Bacteria; phylum Pseudomonadota; class Gammaproteobacteria; order Burkholderiales; family Thiobacillaceae; genus Thiobacillus. Next base: position 33,882 of record JANJXT010000047.1, on the reverse strand, counting down.
ATAGGGTCCGTTGCCACCTGTCCCCGGAACGATGCTGTAGCTGAAGCTCTGATTGACCACGCCGCTGACGCTGAAGGCCGTGGTGGTAACACCTGGCACCGAATTGGCGCCGTTGCTGACTTGCCCCTGGGCGTCGGCAACCAGGACTTGGGTGCCCAGTTTTTGCTCGATCACATCGGGCAGGCCATCCAGATCGCTGTCCACAACCTGGGTGCCGGATGCGGTGGGCAAGGCGGCCAGGACACGCGCAACCACGAAGGGGTCGTCTTGCCAGTTGCCGTCGGCGCCTTGTTGATTAACGAGCCAGCCCCGGGCGTTGTCAACCACTGCGGAAGTATCGGTGAAGAGCGCCAGCGCGCGCACCGCGAGCGCGGTAAGAGAGGGACTGGAAGGCTCCAGTACGCCGCTCTGGGGATTGCGCTCCGCGAACCCGCCATCCATGTTGGCTTGGGCGATCAGCCAAGTCTTGGCGTTGTTGATCGCGGTGTCTACGGCTGAAACCGGATTGCCGCAATAATAGGTACCGGTAAACCGGTTGGCGAGGCGGCTCGTTTTTAGTTCGTGCAGCACCAAGGCTGTCGCCAGCACGGAGCCTCTGGAGATGGAAGCAGGCTGGCCAGCCTGGGGAAGCGCATCGGACCAACTTCCGGTCCAGGGAGAAGGAGCCAACTGTGCAGGCAGCAACAAACATTCAACGGTCTTGGTGAATTCCGTCTTGTCGTTCGCATCGGACAGACCGGCGGATCGCACCGCCGCGTAACCGAGGGCGGTGTCGGACAGGCTGGCGGCATAGCCGGGAAAGGAACCCCAGGCCACCAGGGCAGACAGGGACCCGTTCATGGAAGTGATCAGGGAGCGTGCGTTACGGACAGCGGCGGCATATTGGGGGGCATCCCTGCCCGCCAGCGTCAGCGCCATTATCTGCCAAGCTTGGGCGTCGAGGCTGCCAGGGGGCACGTTGCCAAGCCAGGACAGCGCGCGCGCGTATTGGGGCGATTGGCTTGCGCCACCTGCGGCCATCGCCTCTACGGCAGCGGCGGTGGCTTGTACCTCCAGACCTTTGGAGCCGGCAAAAGAGCCGTCTCCCCGCTGGTGCTGTATCAGCCACGCGAGGCCCTTGGCGCGGGCCTCGTCTATCTGGGCGGGCGTAGCGGCCTGGGCACCTGTCACGGCGAGCAGACAGACGAATACCGACACCTTGCTGCAGGTCATGGATGAACTCCCCTCAGGTTCAAGCCTTGGACGGCTCACTGGGCTGGTTTTATCATTGCTCGCGTGTTCATCCTGCCCACACGGGTCGGAGCGGCAGCAGCGGGGAGGAGCAGTGGAAAGTTGTTATGCAGCGGCCCACTTCTGCCCGGAAAACGGGCATATAGAGAAGGGGTAGGCGAGACCGCGAAAAGGCCAGACTGGATAATTGATGGCTTACGGCAAAATGGTAGTTCATGTGGCCTCCCCAGGCAGCACTCGTATGACTACTTATTTTGTTTTCCGCAAGATCAGCCAACGTACTTTGCGTCGGCTGTGTGATGGAACTTACATGGGGGTTTTTACATGTGTCAAGTCAAATTTTTTAGCTTAAGCCCCGACTCCCAAAAATCCGCGCCTATCCCGTATGCCAAACCCGGGATCGTTAACCCACGGCTCCATAGGAGCGGAATGGCACGGTCACCGGGCTAGCCATCATCGGATCCATTTCGAAAAAATCGTCCCACGACGGGAAGATGACCACTTGTCGTCTTGTAAAATGCCTTGTTGGTCGAAGCCTTATCGCGCACATCAAGCACTTGGGCCGGCATAACTAATTCGGACGTTGCGTGGCCATCAAATACGAGGAGATGGTCATATTGATTTGCCGTACGAGAACCGCTCAAATACTTCCTGAGTATCCTGCCGGTCGAGACACCGCTGGATCGTCTGGTGTTCGTGACCAAGATGCGCTGACGCATCGAGCGCGACTATCGGGAACTCAAGCAGGAATCTGGCTTGGGGCAGTACGAAGGGCGCAACTGGCGTGGCCTTCACCACCATGCGACGTTGTGTATCGCTGCTTACGGATTCCTGCTTCATCAACGTCTCGCGCAGGGCAGTAAAAAAACGCCGCTCGACCACAAGCGTCTGCCCTGCCCGAAGGTTTCGTCCCTCGCGGCCGCGGGAAGAGTGCAGCGGCATGTGCCGGATTCGATCGCCACGCTGTGACACCTCATCGCAACACGCATCGCCCGACAACTCGTGCGATGTCCCTGCTGCGGCACGATCAATCATGGCTTGTGACACAGTCAAGCTAACAAGGCACTCCACATCACGTCCGGAGCACCGGCGTCTCGTCCGACCACACCGCGAAAATCGCCTGGTAGGACGCATACAGCGAGCCGAACAGCACCGGCATCGCCACCAGCAGGCCCAGCATCAGCGGCACCAGCGCCGCGAGCAACAGCATGCCGCCAAGCGCCAGGCCATTGACCAGCAACGCCGCCCAGTTGCGCAGCACCGCCTTCATGCTCACGCCGAGCGCGGTGGCGGGGCGCGCGCCGCCGAACAGGATCAGCGCCGGCGCGAACCAGGTCGCCATCATGAGGGGGGTGAACAGCAGCAAGCCGGCCAGCACCGCGGGTGCCGCCTCGTTCAGCAGCGCCTGCAGCGCAGCGGGATCCTGCTGCGTGCGTGCCGCGGCGACGAAGGCTTCGGCCTCGAACCCCATGTTCTTCATCACTGTGCCGATCAGCAAGGCGCCGATGATCTGCACCGCGCCGATGGTCATCAGCGGAATCGCCGGGCCGCGCACGCCGGCAAGGAAATGCGGCAGTTCGAGGTCCCGAGCGTCGTCGAGTGCGCGGTAGGCGGCCATGAACCCCGCCACCATTAGCGGCGAGGCAAGCTCGGACAGCGCACCGCCGACCTGCGGCACGAGGCCCAGCGCCATCACCACGCCGAACAGCATTGCAAAGGCGGCCGAGAGCAGCAGGGGATTCTTGCGATACAGCACGAATCCCCGACGCACCCACTGCCAGCCCTCGCCTGCGGCGACCTTGCGCGGGATGTCCTGTGGCGCCGGCATCAGAACTCCTTGATCACCCACATCGGCGGGCGCATTCCGGAATCGAGGCTCTCCTGGCGTGCGAACTGGCCATCGCCGCGGCTGTCGATGAGGTAGTACGGCTTGCCGACGCGCGGAATGATTTGCAGCATGTAGAGCTTGCCGTTGGCACGGTACTCGATGACCTGCCCCTTCGGGCTCGGCTTGATCGTGACCGCCGGCGCATCCTCCGGGCCCGGCGGGCCATCGGGCACGGGGACGAGGTCGGGCGGGCGGTCCGAGGGCGGCGCAGCAACGGCCGCACCGCTGAACAGCAGGGCCAGCAACAGGGCAAAGCAATTGCGCATGAGGAACTCCACTTGCAGACTTAAAGATTGAGCTGGATTTCGCGCTCGGCCATCGACGGCGTGAAGCCGCGCTTCTCATAATGGCTGAAGATGACGTCGGCCACTTCTTCCGGGCGGTCGATGATACACATGAGATCGACGTCCTCCGGGGAAATCATGCCCTCGCTCACCAGGCGCTCCTTCACCCACGCGGCGAGTCCGCCCCAGAAGCCCGACCCGACCAGGATGATGGGAATGTGCGCGATCTTGCCGGTCTGCACCAGGGTGAGCGCCTCGAACAGTTCGTCCATGGTGCCGAAACCGCCCGGCATGACGACGTAGGCGGCGGTGAACTTGACGAACATGACCTTGCGCGCGAAAAAGTGGCGGAAGGTCTGGCTGATGTCCTGGTAGGGGTTGGCGCTCTGTTCGTGCGGCAACTGGATGTTGAGCCCGACGCTGGGCGACTTGCCGAAGTACGCGCCCTTGTTGGCGGCTTCCATGATGCCCGGGCCGCCGCCGGAAATCACCGAAAAACCCGCGTCGGACAGCTTGCGCGCAATGTCCTCGGTCAGCATGTAGTAGGCGTGGTCGGGCGGCGTGCGCGCGCTGCCGAAGATCGACACCGCGGGGCGGATCGGCGCCAGGCGCTCGGTCGCCTCGACGAACTCTGACATAATCTCGAGCATCCGCCACGACTCGCGCGCCGAGTAGCCGATCTCGGCGGCACGCCCCGGGTCGGACAGGGGGGGCAATTTATCCAGATGCATGCTTGAACGCCTCGTGAACGATTCTGCAAAAACGCTGTTGCTGGTGGACGGCTCGTCCTATCTCTACCGCGCCTTTCACGCCCTGCCCGACCTGCGCAATGCGGCGGGCGAACCGACCAACGCGATGAAGGGCGTGCTGGCGATGCTGCGCCGGCTGCAGAAGGATTACGCCGCCGATTATATCGCCTGCGTGTTCGACGCGAAGGGCAAGACCTTCCGCGACGCGCTCTACCCCGACTACAAGGCGCATCGCCCGCCGATGCCCGACGACCTGGCGCAGCAGATCGCGCCGCTGCACGACATGATCCGCGCCGACGGCTGGCCGCTGGTGATCATCGAGGGCGTCGAGGCGGACGACGTCATCGGCACGCTGGTGCGCCACGCCACGCAGCGCGGTGTGCGCAGCATCGTCTCCACCGGCGACAAGGACATGGCGCAGCTGGTCGACGCGCACGTCACCCTGGTCAACACCATGAGCGAGGAGACGCTCGACGCATCCGGCGTCGCCGCCAAGTTCGGCGTACCGCCGGCGCGTATCGTCGACTACCTCGCGCTGGTCGGCGACAGCGTCGACAACGTGCCCGGCGTCGCCAAGTGCGGCCCCAAGACGGCGGCGAAATGGCTCGGCGAATATGGCACGCTCGACACGCTGCTGGCACGCGCGGACGAGGTCAAGGGCGTGGTCGGCGAGAACCTGCGCAGCGCGCGCGACTGGCTGCCGCAGGCGCGCGTGCTCGTCACCATCAAGACCGATGTCGAACTGCCCTTCGACTTCGACGACCTGGTGCAAAAGCCGCGCGATACCGAGGCGCTGCGCGGGCTCTTCGAGCGCTACGAATTCCGTGCCTGGCTGCGCGAGCTCGACGCCACGCCGAATGCGGCGCCCGAACCCCACAGCAGCGACGCACACCGCGCGCACTACGAAACCATTCTCGACACCGGCCGGCTCGATGCCTGGATCGCCAGGCTCGACGCCGCGCCTGCCTTCGCCTTCGACACCGAAACCACCGCGCTCAATCCGATGCAGGCGGAACTGGTCGGCCTGTCCTTCGCCGTCGCACCGGGCGAGGCCGCCTACATGCCGCTCGCCCACCACTACGCCGGCGCGCCGACGCAGCTTGGCCGCGACACGGTGCTCGCGAAACTCAAGCCGCTGCTGGAAGCGCGCGACGCAAAAATCATCGGCCAGCACCTCAAGTACGACCGCCACATCCTCGCGCACTACGGCATCGCGCTCGGCGGCGTCGCCGACGACACCCTGTTGCAGTCCTACGTGCTCGAGGCGCACCAGCCGCACGAGCTCGGCAGCCTCGCCACGCGCCACCTGGGTCTTGCGACACTCAGCTACGACGACGTCACCGGCAAGGGCGCCGCGCGCATCGGCTTTGAACAGGTCGAGATTGCGCGCGCCACCGAGTACGCGGCGGAGGACGCCGACGTCACCCTGCGCGTGCGCGACGTGCTGGCGCCGCGCATCGCCGCAGCCGACACGCTCGAATTCGTGTACCGGCAGATCGAGCTGCCGGTGGCGGACATCCTCTTCCGCATGGAGCGTGCCGGCGTGCTGCTCGACCGCCGGCTGCTCGCCGTGCAAAGCGGCGAACTCGGCGTGAAGATGCTGGCGCTGGAACAGCGTGCATTCCAGGAAGCGGGGCAGCCGTTCAACCTCGGCTCGCCCAAGCAGATCGGCGACATCCTGTTCGTGCAAAAGGGCCTGCCGGTCATCAAGAAAACACCCAGCGGGGCGCCGTCCACGGACGAGGAAACGCTGGAACAACTCGCCCTCGACCACCCGATCGCGCGCGCCATCCTCGACTACCGCGCGCTGGCCAAGCTGAAGTCGACCTACACCGACAAGCTGCCGCAGATGATCGACCCGAATACCGGGCGGGTGCATACCAGCTATTCGCAGGCGACCGCAGTCACCGGCCGCCTGGCGAGCTCGGAGCCCAACCTGCAGAACATCCCCGCGCGCACCGCCGAAGGGCGCCGCATCCGCGAGGCCTTCATCGCGCCGCCCGGCCATCTGCTGGTGTCGGCCGACTATTCGCAGATCGAGCTGCGCATCATGGCGCATCTGTCCGGCGACGCGGGCCTGTTGACCGCCTTCGCAGAGGACCGCGACATCCATGCCGCCACCGCGGCCGAAGTGTTCGGTGTGCCGCTCGACGCGGTCAACGCCGAGCAGCGGCGCATGGCCAAGGTGATCAATTTCGGCCTCATCTACGGCATGTCGGCCTTCGGTCTGGCGAGCCAGCTCAATCTCGAACGCAGTGCCGCGCAGGCGTATATCGACCGCTATTTCACGCGCTATCCCGGTGTTGCCGAGTACATGCAGCGCACCCGCGAGGCCGCGCGCAGCCGCGGCTACGTCGAGACCGTGTTCGGCCGCCGTCTGTACCTGCCCGAGATCAACGCGAAGAATCCGCAGCGCCGCCAGGGCGCCGAGCGCGCCGCGATCAATGCGCCGATGCAAGGCACCGCGGCGGATCTCATCAAGCTTGCGATGATCGCAGTGCAGGGCTGGCTCGACGCGGAACGGCTCGGCAGCCGCCTGCTGCTGCAGGTGCACGACGAACTCGTGCTCGAGGTGCCGGAAGGCGAGCTCGACCGCGTGCGCGCGGAACTGCCGGCGCTCATGTGCGAGGTCGCCACGCTGAAAGTGCCGCTGCGCGTCGGCATCGGCGCCGGGCGCAACTGGGAAGCGGCGCACTGACGGTGCCGGGCGCGTAAAAAACGGGTGCCGAGGCACCCGTTTTTCTTGCTGCGTCGACCCGTTTACTGCTGCGGCACCAGTTCGACGCGGCGGTTCTTCGCGCGGCCTTCCGCGCTGTCGTTGTCGGCGATCGGTTGCGATTCGCCGTAGCCCTTCGCGCTCAGCCGCTCCGCGGCGATGCCCCTGCCGATGAGGTAGGCCCGTACCGCCTCGGCACGGCGTTGCGACAGCTGCTCGTTGTAGGCGTCGGAGCTGACCGAGTCGGCGTGCCCGGCGACCTCGACCTTGATCTCGCCCCATTCCTTGAGCGTGGCGGCGGCCTGATCGAGGATCGCAGCCGCGTCCGCACGCAGCCGGGCGCTGTCATTGTCGAAATTGACGCCTTCAAGAACCAGTTTCTTCGGCGCGGGCGCCGCTTCCTCGGCCTTGGGCGGGCAGCCGTCGACCGTGCCGGGTGCGGGCACCGTGGGACACTTGTCCATCGCGTCGGGAATGCCGTCGCCGTCGCTGTCGAGCGGGCAACCGTCCGCCGTACCCGGTGCGGGCACCGTGGGACACGCGTCCTTGTAGTCGGGAATGCCGTCGCCGTCGCTGTCCAGCGGACAGCCCCGAACGTCGACCTTCACCCCCGCGGGCGTATCGGGGCACTGGTCGATGCCGTCGAACACGCCGTCGCCGTCGCTGTCCAGCGGACAGCCCCGGGCGTCGACCTTGGCGCCCTTGGGCGTGTCGGGACACTGGTCGAGGCGGTTGGGCACGCCATCGCCGTCGCTGTCGGCAGGCGCGCCAAGACCCCAGGAGTAGCCGAGCAGGGCCTGCACATTGCTCAACCCGCCACCCGGCAGGCTGCTGTTGCCGAACGACTGGTCGGCACGCAGCTCCCAGCGGAACGCGTCGTTCGCACCGACCGCCCAGTCCTGGCCGACGCCGAGCGAGGCCATGGGACGCGTAAAATCGGGGCCGCTGTCGGTGTTGACGTTCATCAGCCCGAGGCCGCCCGAAAGAAACCAGTTGTAACGCTGCTGGCGCGAAATCAGCCACTCGAGGCCGCCACGCAGCGTGGTCACATCGGCATCGCCGACGCCGGCTGCGTTGCCGTCGTACGGACCATGGACGAGGTCGCCGAAGAAATTGACGTCCTCGCGCAGACGCTGGCCGTAGCGCAGGCCGAACAGCGGATTGACCTCGCCGTCCTTGCCGCCGACCAGATCCCCGTCGGCCCAGCCGCCGCCCAGCAGCACGCCCACGCTGCGCTCGGGCATGTCCGCGGCACCTGCGCTGCCCGCTGCTGCGAGCAAGGCAGCGAGCACGACCATGCGATGTGTGTGTTTCATGTTTCCACTCCTCAGATTCCAATAGGCCGGCAAAGCATGCGGCGCGCCGCCGCTCGAATGCTGCGATTGTACCAAGCGGGGCCGAGCCCGGAGCCGGTGCGCGGCACCGCAGCGACGCTGCGGTTGCAGCGGCACAACAGGTCGCTTGACACGGCGCAGGCGCCGCGAAATCTACTTTTTCAGGCTGTCGCGGATTTCGCGCAGCAGCACGATGTCCTCCGGCGGCGCGGCGGGCGCGGCGGCGGGCGGGGCTTTTTTCAGGCGATTCAGCTGCTTGATCAGAATGAACACGATGAACGCCAGAATAATGAAATTCAGCAGGATGGTGAGGAAGCTGCCGTAGGCGAACACCGGTACGCCCGCCTCCTTCACCGCGGCGAGGGTATCGGCGACACCGTCCGGGACGGCCCGCAGCGGCAGGAACAGGTTGGTGAAATCGAAGCCGCCGAAAATCGCGCCGATGACCGGCATGATGAGGTCATTGACGATGGATTCGACGATCTTGCCGAACGCGGCGCCGATGATGACGCCCACCGCCAGGTCCATGGCGTTGCCCTTGACCGCGAATTCCCTGAACTCGGACATGAAGCTCATGCTCGCCCCCTCCTTGATGTTGATCGAGACCCACATCATAGACAGGGAACAGGGCCTGCTCCAGTCACAGACTGTAAATATTCCCGCGGCTTGGTCGGGGGCGCCGGGAAGAGTAAAATCCGCCCCCTTATGCGCATCGGTCCCCATCACCTCAAGAACCGTCTGATCGTCGCCCCCATGGCCGGGGTGACCGACCGGCCGTTCCGCCAGCTGTGCAAGCAGCTCGGCGCGGGCATGGCCGTGTCCGAGATGGTGACTTCGAACTCGCTGCTGTACGGTTCGGCGAAGACCGCGCGACGCGCCAACCACGAAGGCGAGGTCGACCCGATCAGCGTGCAGATCGCCGGCGCCGACCCGGCGATGCTGGCGCAGGCGGCGCGCCACAACGTCGACCGTGGCGCGCAGATCATCGACATCAACATGGGCTGTCCGGCGAAGAAGGTGTGCAACGTGATGGCGGGTTCGGCCCTGCTGCAGGACGAAACGCTGGTCGGGCGCATCCTCGACGCGGTGGTGAAGGCGGTACCCGAAGTGCCGGTGACGCTGAAGATCCGCACCGGCTGGGACCGCGAGCACCGCAACGCGCGCACCATCCTGCGCATCGCCGAAAACGCCGGCGTGCAGGCGCTGGCGATCCACGGCCGCACCCGGGCCTGCGCGTACACCGGCGAGGCCGAGTACGATACCATCAAGGCCGTCAAGGCCGAGGCGACGATTCCGGTGATCGCCAACGGCGACATCGCCACGCCGGAAAAGGCGAAGCACGTGCTCGACTACACGGGCGCCGACGCCGTCATGATCGGCCGCGCGGCGCAGGGCCGGCCGTGGATCTTCCGCGAGATCGCGCATTTCCTCGCCACCGGCGCGCACCTGCCCGAGCCGGAGGTGGCCGAGATCCACGCCGTGCTGACCGGCCATCTGCACGACCTGTACGCCTTCTACGGTGAAGTCACCGGGGTGCGCGTGGCGCGCAAGCACATTTCCTGGTACACGAAGGGACTGGTCGGCAGCAGCGCCTTCCGCCACGCCATGAACCAACTCGACGGCGTCGACGAACAGCTCGCGGTGGTGAACGCGTACTTCGCGCAGGCGGCCCGCGCCAACAGCCGGCTGTGCTACGCCACGCAAGCCATGCAGGACCGGCCGCCGGCTTCACGGCTCGCGGCATAAAGGGGGACTTCAACAATGATCGAAGAAAACGAAATCGCCGCCTGCCTGCGGCGGTCGCTGAATCGCTACTTCAAGGACCTCGACGGCGAATGCCCTGCAGGCGTCTACGACATGGTGCTGAGCGCAGTGGAAAAACCGCTGCTCGTCTACATCCTCGACCGCGCCGAAGGCAATCAGACGCGCGCCGCCGACATGCTCGGCATCAACCGCAACACCCTGCGCAAGAAAATGCGCGAGCACGGCCTTTCCGACTGACCTCCTCACGACCCTCGCCGCAATGAAAATACAGCGCGCACTTCTTTCCGTTTCCGACAAGACCGGTCTTGTCGACTTCGCCCGCGCACTCGCCGCCGCGGGCGTCGAACTCCTGTCCACCGGCGGCACCGCCAAGGCCCTGCGCGACGCCGGTCTCGCGGTGATCGACGTCAGCGAATACACCGGTTTCCCGGAAATGCTCGACGGCCGCGTCAAGACCCTGCACCCGAAGGTGCACGGCGGCATCCTCGGGCGGCGCGACCTTGCCGATCACGTGGCGACGATGCAGCAGCACGGCATCCCCAACATCGACCTGGTGTGCGTCAACCTCTACCCCTTCGCCGCCACCGTCGCCAAACCCCACACGCTCGACGACGCCATCGAGAACATCGACATCGGCGGCCCGGCGATGGTGCGCTCGTCGGCCAAGAACCACCGCTTCGTCGCCATCGTCACCGACCCCGCCGATTACCCGGCGCTGGTGTCCGAAATGCAGGCCAACGGCGGCGCACTCTCCGACGCCACCCGCTTCGGGCTGGCGAAAAAGGCATTCAGCCACACCGCCGAATACGACAGCGCGATTTCCAACTACCTCACCGCGCTCGACGACGCCGGTGAGAAGGGGCGGTTCGGCGAACGCCTCAACCTGAACTTCACCCGCGCGCAGATCTGCCGCTACGGCGAGAACCCGCACCAGGCGGGCGCCTTCTACGTCGCGACGAACGCGCCCGCCGGCACGATTTCCACTGCACGGCAGATCCAGGGCAAGGAACTGTCCTACAACAACATCGCGGACACCGACGCCGCGCTCGAATGCGTGAAGCAGTTCGACGCCGCGCCGGCCTGCGTCATCGTCAAGCACGCCAACCCGTGCGGCGTCGCCTACGGCACGACCCTCATGGAAGCCTACGACCGCGCCTACAGGACCGATCCCGAATCGGCCTTCGGCGGCATCATCGCCTTCAACGGCCGCCTCGACGGCGCCACCGCGGCCGCCATCGTCGAACGCCAGTTCGTCGAGGTCATCGTCGCCCCCGAGGTGAGCCCGGAAGCCTCCGCCGCCGTCGCCGCCAAGAAGAACGTGCGCCTGCTCGAATGCGGCGCGTGGGCAGAAAGCGTGGCCCAACTCGACATGAAGCGCGTGGCCGGCGGTCTGCTGGTGCAGGAGGCCGACGTGCTGCTCAACGCCGAGCTGAAAGTCGTGACGGCGCGCGCACCCACTGAAAAAGAGATGGACGACCTGCTGTTCGCCTGGCGCGTCGCCAAGTTCGTCAAGTCCAACGCCATCGTCTATGCCAAAGACCGCATGACCGTCGGCGTCGGCGCCGGCCAGATGAGCCGCGTCAACTCCGCGCGCATCGCCGCGATCAAGGCCGAGCACGCCGGCCTGCCCGTGCCCGGCTCGGTCATGGCGAGCGACGCCTTCTTCCCCTTCCGCGACGGCATCGACCAGGCGGCGGCAGCCGGCATCCAGGCCGTGATCCAGCCCGGCGGCTCGATGCGCGACGAGGAAGTCATCGCCGCGGCCAACGAACACGGCATCGCCATGGTGTTCACGGGAACACGGCATTTTCGGCATTGATTGTGAGGGGCTAGGAGCTAGGGACTAGGATTTAGGGGCTAGGGGATGAGCGGCTTCGCCGCACCACTTGAATTTCCAGCGCGGCGAAGCCGCACAAAGCCCCCTAATCCCTAGTCCCTAGCTCCTAGCCCCTCGTCCCTAACCAACCCCTCACACCCTTATGAAACTCCTCGTCATCGGCTCCGGCGGACGCGAACACGCGCTGGCGTGGAAGCTCGCGCAATCACCCAAGGCCTCCCAGGTTTTCGTCGCGCCCGGCAACGGCGGCACCGCCAGTGAAGACGGTGTCGCCAATGTGGCGATCACGGACATTCCCGCGCTGGTCGAGTTCGCCCGCCGCGAGGACATCGCGCTGACCGTGGTGGGGCCCGAGGCGCCGCTCGCCGCGGGCGTGGTCGACGCCTTCCGCGCCGCGGATCTCAGGATCTTCGGCCCGAGCGCCGCCGCGGCGCAGCTGGAAAGCTCGAAGGATTTCGCCAAGCAGTTCATGGCGCGCCACGGCATACCCACCGCGGCGTTCGCCACCTTCACCGACGCCGCCGCGGCGCATGCCTGCATCGACGAACGGGGCGCGCCCATCGTGGTGAAGGCCGATGGCCTGGCCGCCGGCAAGGGGGTGGTCGTCGCCGCGACGCTCGACGACGCGCACGCCGCGGTCGACGCCATGCTCGCCGGCAACAGCATGGGCGAGGCCGGCCATCGCGTGGTGATCGAGGAATGTCTCACGGGCGAGGAAGCGAGCTTCATCGTCATGGTCGACGGCGAGCACGTGCTCGCGCTCGCCTCGAGCCAGGACCACAAGCGCCTGCTGGACCGCGACCTTGGCCCCAACACCGGCGGCATGGGCGCGTATTCGCCGGCGCCGGTGGTCACCCCCGAGCTGCACGCACGCATCATGCGCGAGGTGATCCACCCCGTCGTCGAAGGCATGGCCGCCGACGGCATCCGCTACACCGGCTTTCTCTACGCCGGCATCATGGTCGGCGCGGACGGCGCACCGCGGGTGCTCGAATTCAACTGCCGCATGGGCGATCCGGAAACGCAGCCGATCATGATGCGGCTGAAATCCGACCTCGTCACGCTGTTCGAGGTCGCCATCGAAGGCCGTCTCGACCAGGTCGAGGCGGAATGGGACCGCCGCACCGCGCTCGCCGTCGTGCTCGCCGCCAAAGGCTACCCGGACGCGCCGCAACAGGGCGCGGCCATCGGCCCGCTGCCGGCCGCCGCCGACGACCTGCACGTCTTTCACGCCGGTACGACGCTGACAGCGGATCGCACCGTGGTGAGCGGCGGCCGCGTGCTGGCGGTGACTGCGCTCGGCGACAGCGTGCGCATGGCGCAGAAGCGCGCCTACGACGCCGTCGCGGCGATCCATTTCGACGGCATGCAGTACCGCCGCGACATCGGCTGGCGGGCGCTGGAACGAAAAAAGTGAGGCGTGAGGCGTGAGGGGCGAGCTGGCCGAGCTCCGCGCACACCTTACGCGCGGCGGGCTGATCGCCTACCCCACCGAGTCCTGCTATGGCCTCGGCTGCGATCCGCGCAATGAGCGGGCGCTCCGGCGCCTCATCGCGCTCAAGGGGCGCGATGCCGGCAAGGGGCTGCTGCTGATCGCCGATCGCTTCGCCCCCCTGCGCCGCTTCGTCGCCCCCCTGCCGCCGGCGGACCTGGCGCGCATGCGGCACAGCTGGCCGGGGCCGGTCACCTGGGTGGTGCCGGCATCGTCCGCCTGTCCCACGCGGCTCACGGGCGGCCGCCCGACGATCGCCGTGCGTGTCACCGCGCACCCTGTTGCCGCGCGCCTGTGTCGCAGGCTCGGCCTGGCCCTGGTGTCGACCAGTGCCAACCGAAGCGGCCAGAAACCCGCCAAAACCGCCGCGCAATGCCGCAGAATGTTCGGCGCGCGGGTGTGCGTGATCGGTGGCCGCATCGGCGCGCGCAAACGCCCTTCCACCCTCATCGACCTGGCCAGCGGCACTGTGTTGCGACCCTGATGTCCACCCAAGCTTTCGATACCGCCGCCGTCAAGACCTGGCTGCTCGGCCTGCAAACCCGCATCGTCGCCGCGCTCGAGGCCGCCGACGGCGAATCCTTCCGCGCCGACGCCTGGCAGCGCCCCGAGGGCGGCGGCGGCATCTCGCGCCTGATCGAGGAGGGCAAGGTCTTCGAGCGCGGCGGGGTGAACTTCTCGCATGTGCTGGGCAGCCAGTTGCCGCCCTCGGCCAGCGCGCACCGGCCGGAACTCGCCGGGCGGCGCTGGGAGGCGATGGGCGTCTCGCTGGTGCTGCACCCGAAGAACCCCTACGCGCCGACCGTGCACCTGAACGTGCGCTGCTTCGTCGCGATGAAGGACGGCGAGGCACCGGTGTGGTGGTTCGGCGGCGGCATGGATTTGACGCCCTACTACGGTTTCGAGGACGACGCGCGCCACTTCCACACCGCCTGCAAGGACGCGCTCGATCCGTTCGGGGCCGGCTTGCATCCCCGCTTCAAGGCATGGTGCGACCGTTACTTCTTTCTCAAACACCGCAACGAGCCGCGCGGCATCGGCGGCATCTTCTTCGACGATTTTGCCGAAGGCGGCTTCGAGCGCACCTTCGCCATGACGCGCAGCGTCGGCGACGCCTTTCTCGGTGCCTACCTGCCCATCCTCGCACGCCGTCGCGACATGCCCTACGGCGAACGCGAACGCGACTTCCAGGCGTATCGCCGCGGGCGCTATGTCGAATTCAACCTGGTCCACGATCGCGGCACGCTGTTCGGCCTGCAGTCGGGCGGGCGCACCGAGTCGATCCTGATGTCGCTGCCGCCGCTGGTGAAGTGGCGCTATGACTGGCAGCCCGCAGCCGGCACGCCGGAAGCCGCGCTCACCGCTCAGTTCCTGGTCGTGCGCGACTGGGTTTAGCGATGTCGAAACTCTCGCGGCGTCTCCTCATCGGCTTTGTCCTCGCGCTGCTGACGCTGGGCGTGCTCGGCCTCGTCGCCTGGGAACTGCTGTCCTCGGCGCTGGAAGCCCGATATCTCGCAAAGACCGCGCAGAAAATGACCTGGCAGCTGAAGCCGGGGCCATCCGAGCGCATCCGCTATCCGGGCGCCGGGCCGTACGACGTGCGCCTCGGCTACACCCACCTGCCGGATTTCCTGCAGCGCCTGCAGCAGGCCGGCTGGCAAATCGACGAGCAGGCGAAGCTCAGCATCCAGATGGCGCGCGTGGCGGATCTCGGACTGTTCCTGCCGTATCACGAGAAGGACCAGGCCGGCATCACGCTCTACGACAGCGCCGGCCTGCCGCTCTATGCCAGCCGCCAGCCCACGCGCGCCTACGAGAATTTCGCCGCCATCCCGCCGGTGCTGGTGAGCGCCCTGCTCTACATCGAGAACCGCGAACTGCTGAGCGAGGAATTCCCCACCCGCAACCCCGCGGTGGAATGGGATCGCCTCGCGCAGGCGCTGCTGGAAAAGGGCATCAGCCTGGTCGACCGCAACCGCAACGTGCCGGGCGGCAGCACGCTGCCGACACAGATCGAGAAATACCGCCACTCGCCCGAAGGCCTCACCGCGAACATGCGCGAAAAGCTGCGCCAGATGACCACCGCCAGCCTGCGTGCCTACCTCAACGGCCCCAACACCCTGGCGATGCGCCGCGAGACCGTCACCGCCTACCTCAACACCGTGCCGCTGGCGGCCGCGCCGCGCCATGGCGAGGTGCACGGGGTCGGCGACGGCCTGTGGGCGTGGTACGGCCTCGACTTCGACGACGTCAACCGCACCCTCGCCAAGGCGCCGCAGGACAAGGACGCGCGCTATGCCAGCGCGCTCAAGCACGCGCTCTCGCTCATCGTCGCCGAACGCCGCCCCTCGTATTACCTCGCGTCCAACCGCAAGGCCCTGGACGCGCTCACCGACGACCACCTCGACCTGCTCGCCAACGCCGGCGTGATCCCGCGTGAACTTGCCGTACAGGCCAAAGCGGTCAAGCTGCGTGCGACCAGCCAGCGCGTCGATCCGCCACCCCCGCATTTCGTCGAGCAGAAAGCCGCCAACGCGCAGCGCATCCGCGTCGCCGCGCTGCTCGGCGTGCCGCGGCTGTATGACCTGGACCGCCTCGACCTCGTGGTCGACACCAGCATCAACCAGGCGGCGCAGCAGATCGTCAGCCGCTACCTGCAAAGCCTGGCCAGACCCGAGGCCGCAGCCGCGTCGGGCCTCATCGGCCATCGCCTGCTGAGCCCGGACAATCCGCTCGCGGCCGTCATCTACAGTTTCACCCTGTACGAGAAGACGGCGCAAGGCAACCTGCTGCGCGTCCAGGCCGACAACCTCAACCAGCCCTTCGACATCAACAGCCAGGCACGGCTCGACCTCGGCTCCACCGCCAAGCTGCGCACGCTCGTCACCTATCTGGAAATCATCGCGCGCCTGCACGGCGAGTACCGTTCGCTCGAACCCAAGGCGCTGACCCTGAAATCGCTGCCGCAGCGCGACGTGCTGGCGCAATGGGTCGCGGCGCGGCTCCTCGCCGACCGCGACGAGCCGCTCGCCGCCACGCTCGACGCGGCGATGGAGCGCATGTATTCCGCGACGCCGGAACCCTTCTTCACCGGCGGCGGCCTGCACAACTTCGCCAACTTCGACGCCAAGGACAACGGCCGCGTGATGGACGTGTGGGAGGCCACGCGCAACTCGGTCAACCTCGTCTACATCCGCATCATGCGCGACATCGTGCGTCACTACGCCAGCAACACGCCCGGCGCGGCGGCGCGCGTCCTGGAAGACGCCAGCAACCCGCTGCGCGAAACCTACCTCGCGCGCTTCGTCGAGCAGGAAGGCCGCGTCTACATCAACCGTTTCTATCAGCGCCACAAGGCGCTGACCCCGGCCAGGATGGCGGAGGATCTCTACACCCGCGCCGGCGCCAGCGCGCGCCGTTACACCGCCGTGTATCGCTATCTCGAACCCGACGCCGACTTCGCCGCCTGGGTGCAGGCCCTGCACGCGCACGTTCCCGCCAGCACCGCACTCGGGCAGAAGGCGCTCCAGGCCCTGTATCGCGAACATGCGCCAGACGCCTACAGCCTTGCCGACCGCGGCTACATCGCGCAGCTGCATCCGCTCGAACTGTGGGTGGTGAAGACGCTGCGCAGCGCGCCGCAGACCGATCTCAAGGCCCTCTACGAGACCGGCGCCGGCGTGCGCCTCGAAGTCTACGACTGGCTGTTCCGCACCAGCCGCAAGAACGCGCAGGACACGCGCATCCAGTCCCTGCTGGAGGTGGAGGCCTTCGACCGCCTGCTCGCCGACTGGAAGCGCCTGGGCTATCCCTTCGACACCATCACGCCGTCCTACGCCACCGCGATCGGCAGCTCGGGCGACCGCCCCGCCGCGCTCGCCGAGCTGATGGGCATCCTCGTCAACGACGGCGTGCGCCGGCCGCTGGCGAGCCTCACCGGCATGCGCTTTGCCGCCGACACGCCCTACGACACGCGCCTGTCGCCGAAATCGCCCGCCAGCGAGCGCCTGATGCCCGCCGAAGTCGCGCAGACCGTGCGCCGCGCACTGGCCCAGGTGGTCGAGTCCGGCACCGCCGTGCGGCTGGCCGGCGCGCTCAAGGATCCGGCTGGAAACCGCCTCACCCTCGGCGGCAAGACCGGCACCGGCGACCACCGCTTCGAACGCTACGGCAAGGGAGGCCAGCTGCTCGAATCGCGCGTGGTCAACCGCACCGCCACCTTCGCCTTCTATCTTGGCGACCGCTATTTCGGCACGCTGACCGCGCTGGTCCCTGGCGAACAGGCCGGACGCTTCGGCTTCACCAGCTCGCTCACCGCGCAGATCCTCAAGACCCTGCTGCCGCCATTACAGCCGCATCTCTATCCGGAGCCGCCGGCACCCGCCGCGGCAGCCGTGCCGCCGGTCGAAGCACCCGCCGCAGACGCCCCGCCAACGGCCCCCGCGCCGCGCCCACCCGCGAAAGAAAAGCCGGACGGTTCGACCAGCCAGGCCGATCCGCAGGTCAGGCAGCCGGCGAGCGGCGGATTCCCGGAAGATCTCGAACCCAGCATCGAGCCCGCGCCATCCGCCGGTGCGCCTCCGGCGGCTCACTGAGCGCCCTATCCAGGGCCGCAATCCGCTATCCTTATGAATCGGCTTCACTCGGATTCACCATGCAGGACATCCACCCGCTGATCCAGCACACCTCCGCGGATTCCGGCAACATCAGCGTGCCGGCCCTGAAGGTGCTGTCGGAAATCACCACCAGCCTGTCCACCGACGCCAACGTCGAACAGCTGCTGGGGCGATTCCTGTCGACCATGGTGCGCCTCGCCGGCGCGCAGGCCGGCGCAGTGCGCATCATCACCGACGACCGTTCGCACCTGCGCCTCATCGGTTCCATCGGCCTGCCGCCCGACCTCGTCGAGCACGAAGCCATCGTCAGCGTCGATTGCGGCGTGTGCGGCAAGGCGGCCCGCGAAGTCAGCGTGAGCAGCTGGAACAACGTCGCCTTCTGCCAGCGCCAGGCCAACGACTCCTATTTCACCGACATCTGCAACAGCGTGGTTGCCGTGCCGCTGATGCACAGAAACCAGGTCATGGGGGTCTACAATCTGTTCATGGAGGCGGGCAAGAGCGTGCCGGAGGATGTGCGCCTGCTGTTCCGTTCCATCAGCGAACACCTCGGCATCGCGCTCGAGAACGCGCGGCTCACCCGCGAGAACATGCGCATCTCGCTGATGAACGAGCGCCAGATGCTGGCCAACCAGATCCATGATTCGCTGGCGCAGACACTCGCCTATGCCAAGATGCGTCTGACCGTATTGAGCGACGCCATGCGCCGCGAGGACTATCCCAAGGCCAACCGCTATCTGGGCGACGTCGAGGAAGCCGTCGACCTTGCCTATGCCGACCTGCGCAACCTCATCACGCAGTACCGCGACCGCATCAATCCGCGCGGGCTGGTGCCGGCGATCCAGGAACTCGCCAAGAGCTTCCGCAAGAAGGCCAACGCCGACGTCGATTTCCTCAACCTGGTGCAGGACGTCACCCTCACCCCCGACGAGGAAATCCAGGTCTTCCACATCATCCAGGAATCGCTCTACAACATCGCCAAGCACGCCCGCGCGCGCCACGTCGTGATCACCTTCGACCTCGAAAACGGCCAGTACATCATCAATGTCGCCGACGACGGCGTCGGCGTGCAGAAAAAGCACGACGAATCGTCCACCATGGGCAAAAGCTTCGGCCTCACCATCATGCGCGAACGTGCCGCACGGCTGAACGGCAAACTGACCATCGAATCCCGCCCCGCCGGCGGCACCGTCATCCGCCTCGTCTTCCCCAAACGCAAGCCGGAACCCGCCGCATGAGCCTCACCCGCATCATTCTCGTCGACGACCACACCCTGTTCCGCAAGGGGCTGGCCGAACTCCTCGAACAAAGCGGCAGCATCGAAGTCACCGCCTTCACCGGCAATCCGGACGACGTCGCGATGCTGCTGCGCGCACACCGCCCCGACGTGCTCATCCTCGACCTCAACATACCGGGGACCGACGGCATCACCCTCATGCAGCAATTGCGAGGCGACGGTTTCGACCTGCCCATCCTCATCCTCACCCTGTCCGAGGCGGAAGACGACCTTGCCCGCGCCCTGCGCGCCGGGGCCAACGGCTATCTCCTCAAGAGCATGGAGCCTGACGAGGTGGTCGACGCCATCCAGCGCGCCCAGCGCGGCGAAACCGTCGTCGCCCCCGCCATGACCGCCAAGCTCGTCAATCTGTACGACAAGAAAGGTCAGGACACCAGCTCCCTGCTCGACGCGCTCACCCCGCGCGAACGCGAAATCCTTTCCCACCTTTCGCGCGGAGAATCCAACAAGGCCATCGCCCGCACCCTCGACATCAGCCACGACACCGTCAAGCTGCACGTCCGCCACATCCTCGCCAAGCTCAACCTGTCGTCACGGGTCGAAGCAGCGGTGTTTGCGGTGGAACACAAGGTCGCGCCAGGGGGGCGAGAGGGACGCTAGCAGTCTGTCGGACTTGAGCGAGCATAGCCCGGATGGAATGAAATGGAATCCGGGGAAGCCGACCTGCGCGCCCTCGGGGAAGCCGACCCGGGCAAACTTGCCCCGGATTTCGCTGCGCTGCATCCGGGCTACGCTTGCTCAACCTGTCGTCACGGGTCGAAGCGGCGGTGTTTGCGGTGGAACACAAGGCCGCGCCGGGGGGGCGGGAGGGACGCTAGCAGCCTGTCGGACTTGAGCGAGCGTAGCCCGGATGGAATGAAATGGAATCCGGGGAAACCGGCCTGCGCGCCCCCGGGGAAGCCGACCCGGGCAAACTTGCCCCGGATTTCGCTGCGCTGCATCCGGGCTACGCCTGCTCGCTGTCGGACTTGAGCGAGCGTAGCGCGCCGAGTGGGAGAGCGCGGACAGCGCACCCGCCATGACCCGCCAAGCGCATCTCCATGAAGAAGACATGTGTTGGCACGCCGGCGGCGCAAGCGCTCACTGGACACGCCGGAATGCGTCCCCATGAGCGCTTTCCGGCGTGGCAAGCAGGGGTGCCCGGTTCCCGCTTGGGTGCTGCGCCCACATTTTTGAATACAGGGCCTCGAGGTCGCGGGTGAATCGAGCGGTATCAAACAGCGGCGACGCAAGCCGGCCATGCGCCAGCTTTTCCCGTACGCCCTGCAATTTTTCGGGGTCGCCTGCCAAGGCATACGCAACATCGAAGTACTCGTCCCAGGTCGCAGCGACCAATTCCGGCAGGCCAACAGCGTGCAACAGACTGGCGGCGATTCGGCTGGCGAATGTCTCGCCCGTTTTTGTGACGAGCGGCACGCCGGCCCACAGCACGTCGCATCCGGTGGAGTGCGACGTGTAGGGGAAACTGTCCAGCGCCAGATCGGCCAGGCTCAAGCGTGCGAGGTGGTCGGCAATGTCCCGCTTCTTGTGCGCGAAGATGATTCGCTCGGGTTCAACGCCTCGCGCACCGGCTTCCCGCTTCAGGTTCTCCGCCGCCGAAGGCGGGAGCGCCGCCATCCAGAGGACGCTTCCTGGAATATCGCGCAGCAAGCGGCACCACACGTCAAAGGTTTCCGGAATGAGCTTGAAGCTTTGGTTGAAACTTGCGAAAACCAATGCGCCTGCGGGCAGGCCTTCCTCATCGCGCGTCGGCACGCGGCCAATCGGCCGCTTGTCGTCATTGGGCAGGCAGCAATGGGGCATCTGCGCCAGGGTTTCGCTGAAGAATTCGGCCTGGCTGGCAGGCGTTGCAATGGGGTCGCCAATGATGTAATCGGCCAGTCTTGCATGCCCCAGGGTGCCTGGATAGCCCAGCCAGTTGACGATGATGGGCGCGGGACGAGCGGCGGTGATGCCCAGACGGGAATGCTGCGTATGTCCAGTCAGATCGACCAGAATGTCGATGCCGTCCCCCGCAATGAGGCTCGCAGCCTCCTCATCCGACGTCATCCGGACATCGCGAAAAACCTCGACATTTTTCTCGACTCTTTCGCGGTAGGAATCCCGGGTGCTCGGACCAATGGAGTACGCATGAATTTTGAATCCCGCCCTGTCATGAAGCTCGAAGATCCCGCCCAATAGATGCATCACGGCATGTTCGCGAAAATCGCCTGACAGGTAGCCAATCCGCACGCGTTGGTCGCGCGGGTGGCTGGCCGGGTTGAACACGGGCGGCTTGTCGAGAAAAGGCTGGATCTTGTCTCGGCATGCGAGCAGGGCGGCCTGCAATTGAACCCGCGCGTCTGCCGAAGGCAAGGACATGAGTATTCGCGAGGGTATGCCTGAAACCTCTCGTTCGATACTGGCGATGATGTTCGCCTCATCCGAGGCTGCCTGTGACCAGGACAGCAGCTGGCGGGCGCAGCTTGCGGCTTGTCCGATGGCATAGCCGTAAGTGGGTTCGAGCGCGACGGCCTGCCGAAACTCGGCTTCTGCCTCCGGGAAGCGGTGGAGCTCCAGCAGCAGGTTGCCAAGATTGCGATGGATATTGGCGGAGTCGGGCCGGATTTTCAGGGCATGGCGATACGCATTTTCCGCCTCGTCCCACTTCCCGGTCTCGCTCAGCAGATTGCCCATCGCATTGAGTGCGTTGGCATGGTCTGGCTGAAGGCGCAGGCAGTGCTGCAACTGACGCCAGGCTTCCTCCAGCCGCCGACGTTCCAGAAGCAGGGTGGCAAGGTTGAAATGGGCGTCGGCATACTCCGGCGACAGAGCAATGGCCTTGCGATAGGCATCTTCGGCCTCGTCGAAGCGCAGCCCGTCCATGAGCACATTGCCCAGGTCGTTATGGACGTCGGCCTGGCGCGGCTGGATTTTCAGCGATTGTCGGTAGGCGGCCTCGGCTTCATCATGCCGATCCTGCCCCGCGAGCAGCAAACCGAGGTTGTAGAGCGCATTGACATGGTCCGGCGCGGCTTCCAGCGCCGCCCTGTAGCGCCGTTCAGCCTCCACGGGCCGTTTCGTGGCCCGGTACAGGTTGCCCAGGTTGACCGCGGTGTTCGCATCGCTCGGCGCCAGTTCAAGGGTTTTCAGGAACGCGGCTTCCGCTTCGCCGAGCCGGCCGGCATCGCTCAGAACCAGGCCCAGGTTGCACAGCGCAGCGGCATGATCGGGCTTGATCTCGATAGCGGAACGCAGATACGTCTCTGCCCGATCCAGCAGTCCAAGCGAACGCGCGCACACCGCGGCGAGGTTCAGCAAGGCAGGCTGCGGCGGCGCAAGCGTCAGCAGCGGCTCGATCAGCGCCAGGGCCTGCTCGGAGCGGCCCTGCTGGTGCAAGGCGAAAGCGCGTTGCGCGGCCGCGAGGTGTTCGGGGGCAAGGGACATGGACGCGTGATGCCGAGAAGACAAACAGGCAATTTTATAAGCTTGGAGAAAAAAGAGGGGCAACCGTTGGCGTGAACTCGTGCAGCGAGGCTTTGCTCCCCCGCTTGCGCAGAGAGGGCCGGGGGAGAGACGCCCGCACCCTCGACCGCGCCGCCGCGATCCGTGGTTTTACGGAACGCACCCCGCGACGTAACGGGTCTGTCCGTTTGAATATCGATCCGTGCATGTGTCGTTTTCCCGGATATAGACACGCGCGTTCGGCCTGGTTGAATAGCAGTAACCGAAGGCCGTGGCCGTGCCTGTCTGCGCCGAAGACGTCGGATTGGTTTTGTCGTTGAACGTGAAGGTCTTCACGGACTGATTCCCGTACAGGGCATAGGAGAACATCGCCGCCGAATCCTGGATGCGGTCGCGATAGGCAACCTGGGTGGCGATTGCATTGTCGAAACTGCTGGCCTCGGCCATGGCCAGGTCCGTGTAACCCGCGTTGACGTCCAGAACGAGCTGGAACACATCGCAATCCTCCCCCGCCAGGATCTTGTCGCCTTTCGCGTTCAAGGGCTGGTCATACAGATAGATGGCGTCGCGCAAGGTCATGCTGCCTTCACCGCCGGCCCCGGCGCCGCTGCCGTTGTCCGCGACGGCACACGAGACCGTGCGGCCATCCGAATAGGTGTTGGTGCAGGTGTCCTTCTGCTGGAAATAGACGTGGGCCGTCGGTTTGGTCGAGTAGCAGTAACCGAAGACGCTTGCGCTGCCGATCCGGGCCGATGCGGATGGATCATTCCTGTCGTTGAAGGTGAAGGTCTTCACCGCTCGATCCTGATACAGCGCATAGGCGAACATGGCGTGGGTGTTCAGAATGGTGTCGGGGTACGCGGCCTGCGTTCCGATGGCGCTGGCCAGCGTGTTGCCCTGGCCCATGGCAAGGTTGGTGTAGCCCGAGGTCACGTCCATGACCAACTGGAACACATCACAATCCACGCCCGCAAGAATCTTGCTGCCTTTGGCATCAAGCGGCTGGTTGTACAGATAGATGGCATCGCGCAGGGTCATGGCGCCCGTCTGGGTCGCGGGCACGGCCGCTGCCACGGCTGCCGCCGCATCCAGGATGCCCGCGCCACAGGTGGCGGTGGTGCAGTTGCACTGGCCCGCGGTGTCGCCCGACATCGCAGCGTTCGGACAGGCAGGCAGGGTGTTGTCGATGGGAAAGGGGCGGGCGGTTTGCTTGATGTGCGCAATGATGTCCGCCGGGGTCAGCGCCGGATTCACTGACAGCATCAACGCGGCCACGCCGGCCACCTGGGGCACGGCAAAGCTGGTCCCGATGTTGTAGGTGTAGCCGTCGGTGTAGCCGTTCACCGCCGGAACGGTCGCGCCCAGATTGGTTGTCGTATCGATGCTGTAAAGACAGGGCCCCCAGGCATTCACACAGTTGCCTGCCGGGGCGCTGACAGCAACTTCTGGCCCGTAACTGCTGTAGCCGACTTTGGTGCCCACATGGCGCACACCGGCAACCGTCAGCACCCCCGCACAGTTTCCGGGCACGCCCACGGGCCCTGTTTCGTTGCCGGCCGCTGCGACGATGAGCGCATTCCGCGCCGACAATTCCGCGATGGCGTCCCTGTAAGGCGATGTGCAATCACCCTCGCCGCCCAGACTCAGATTGATGACCCTGGCCGGATCGGGATTGTCCGGGACGCCAGGCACCCACAGTCCCGCGGCCCAGCGCATGCCCGCGATGATGTCCGAATCGTAGCCGCCGCACTTGCCAAGTGCGCGCACCGGAAGAAGCTTCGCACCCCAGCTCATCCCGGCAACACCGATGGAATTGTTCGCAGCCGCGCCGGCAATGCCGGCAACCCGGGTGCCATGCCAGCTGCTGTTGTACGGCGTGAGCTCGCTGCCGCACATTGCCTGCAAGATTGGATTCAAGGTATCGGCAAGCGAAATGAAATCGCCGGGATCGCTCGCATCCGCGTCGCGGCCGCCGCCGTCCCCCGCGTTCGCCGCGTCGGATATGAAATCATATCCCGGCAATAGTTTGCCAGCGAGGTCCGGGTGGTCGAAACGCACGCCGGTGTCGACCACCGCCACGACCACATTCGACGAACCCGTGGTCCGGTTCCATGCCTCGGTGGCGCGCGTCGACGCCGCCTCGGCGGCCTGCAGATACCATTGACCCGCAAACAGCGGATCGTTGGGCAGCGCGCGGATGGTGCGCAGGCGATCGGGGGTCGCGTACTCGACGTCTGCATCCTGGGCAAGACGCGCGGCCAGCGTTTCGGAGGACATGCCCGTGGCGCTGACCACGTGGGCCCGCGCGCCGATATCCCGCCCGGCACGCAAGCTCAGGCCCAGGCGTGCCGACAGCCTCGACGTCCGCTCGATCGACAGCGCCTGCCTGAGTGCGTCGGGTGTCTGTCTGTATTTCACGATGACACGCGCTTCCTCGGCCGGGCCGCTGTCCGCATGGGCACCGGACATCAGGAGCAGGGCAAGGATGGGGAGCAGGTATCTCGATATCATGGCTGGGTTTGAAGCGGGTTGCGCAATAGGTCAGGAAAGACATCCAGCACAGCGGAGTCCTTGCGCAGCGCGCGCATCGCCGCATCGCAGGCGGCGTCCTCTGCCGGGCAGGCAAGCGCATACGCATGGCGTGTCGGCGACACGGACGTCACATAACGGATGGCGACACCAGACACGTTCTCCAAGCTCGACAGCAGCTCGGACGCCGCCCCGTCAACCGGGTTTTTGAACTCGATCAGAATCCTCGATGGTGTCGGCATGGCGGCAGGCGATGAGGCGCAGCCCGCAGTCGCCAGCAGCGCACAGATGAAGCCTGCGACCCACACACGCGGCAGCCGGGATATTGAGGTTGAAAGGCGAGATTCCGTCATTCCAGGCACAACTAAACGATGCAGCGTTCCAGCGCTCGGAGATGTCGGCAGTCCTTGTGTCCGCAGTGCCGAAACAAGCCGCTTTCCTACGACCTGCGATTCTTCTGTCCGATCATCGATCGGACCACACCGATATAGTAACCGAGCCGCTCCCGTTCATACAGGCGATGCCAGATCCGCCGGAGTTCATAGGCCAGCGTATTTTTCATGCCGGGCTGAAACCCCGCTGTGGGGCGGCCCGATCCCAGGCGAAACGGCAGGCTCATCAGCCAGAGCCTGCCGACGGGCAGCAAGAGGCCCGGTCTTCGTTTGCTCATGCTCCGCCCCGCATGCGACGCACGTGCATCAGACGAAACACCATCGCCGGCAGCATGCTGCCGAACTGCGCGAAGACCGCAAATTTCCATGGATGGTAGCGCAGTTTCCGATAGAGCGTGCCGGGGCGCAGGACATCGCGCACGCGCAGCGGCATCATGCCGATTTCCAGGGTGTGGTCATGGCCGAAGTCTTCGGTGTGCACGAGGCGGCCGATTTCCCGCACTTCCTCGCGTGACGGGTAGACCACCGCACGTTCGAGCAGCGCCAGTACGTAAGGCTTGAGGGCCGCCGCGGGATAACCCGTGAGCCGCCATGCGGCATGAAAGTGCTCAAGGTGGTCGAGCACGCCATCCTGAAAGCGCCCGATGAGGGCATTGCAGCCGATTTCTTCCTGGCGGTCGGGTGCCGCGTCATCCTTGAGCACGGGCACGATCCGTCCCTCGGCCTCCTCATACCCCAGCGTGGTGCCTTCACCCGAGCGTGCGCCCTGCTCGAAAATTTCCTCGAAATCCATCGGCATGCGTTCGTAGGGGTCATTGCGGCGCGCGTCCTGAATCAATCCCTCGATGCGCTCACCCATGCCGAAATCGCCGTGCATGGCGGCGACGAAGGCAAAATACCAACCGTGGACTTGCGGATAATCCGGCCGGTCGCCGAAGGTTTCGTGCAGGAATTTCTGGATGGTCCCGTTCCAGCCAATGTCCACCAGGGCGGCGCGTTCGCAGGCAAAAAACCCCTGCTCTTCGAAATAGCGCCGCAGCCGGTCACGTGCGACGCGGCCCAGGGGCCGGACACGCGACTGCACCCGCTCGTCATCCAGAAACGCGAACAGGCGCGGATCATTCCAGTCATCGAGCCGTTCGGTCAGCGTCTGGAACCCATGTTCGCGCGCCAGATCGGCAAATGCGTCCGGCGGCAGCCCGAAGGTCCGGAGCACGGAATGCAGGCCTTGCTGCTTGGGGTTGTACAGCGCAACCACCGCCTGGTCATGCCGCAGGCCGTCCGCCACCGAAGCGGCGGCGACGACACGGCGTGACGCATGGATATAGACCGCTTCCGGCCAACGCCTGTCCGGAGGTTCCAGGGCACGCCAACGCGCATACATCCGCTCGAACAGGTAGCCGTCGCGCGCCAGGAAAAACACCTTGTCGGGTTGGACCGACTCGATCTTTTCCACCAGCCCGAGCATGAAGACGCTGAACGCCGGACCCAGAACGTGCGCGCCGTAATGATGGAAGAAATCGCTGCATGCAGCCTGGCACGCTTCGTCCCGGGCCTGCCGGTAATCGACGATCTCGAAAAAATGACGCCCGGGCCAGATGCCGCCCTTTGCCGCCATTTCAGCGGAAAGCTTCTGCCGGCGCCGGCGCAGACGCTGGGCCCGCTCATCGAGAAAAATCCCCTGCAGCCCCAGCCGCAGCGGCGCCCGCATGTCGGAAACCAGATTGTCGCCGACGTGTACCACCTGCTCAGGGGCAAACCCTTCCAGTTCGAGCACCTTGCCATGCAGGCGCCCGGAATATTTGCCGAGCCCGAACTCGGACGACACGTACACCCGGTCGATCAGTGCAGCGAGCCCGCACGTATCGAGCAGCGCTGCCACATGATCGTGGCTCAGATACATGTCCGAGACCGCGACCACCCGGATTCCCTGCGCGCGCAGCCAGCGGAGCAGGTCCGCCACACCCGGCTTCGCGCTCAGCGCGAACGCTTCCAGTTCACGCTCCGTGGCATGCACGAAATCCACCAGGTCCGGGGCGGCATGGCCAACGAGACGCGCGATCCATCCTTCCACCAGGGGATCGAAATGACACTCGTGATCCGCGCCGTTGGACAGCGCCAGCCTGCGCAGCGCGTTCTCAACCACACGACGCGCGTGCAGCACCGTCTCGACCGAGTCATGGCCGATCTTTTCCGCAAGCAGCGCCGCGACACGCACGTGTATCGCCTCGGGCGGTTCGATGCAGCGCGCAAGCAGCGTGTCGAAAATATCGAAGGAAACACAGCGTATCGACTGCCGTCTTGCCTCGATCCAGCGCCGCAAGGTGGCGAAGCCGCCAACGCGGAAAGGTCTGCTCATGCGGAACCGGATTTCCCCGCAATCATCCGGCGCAGCCACCGCGCCGGCGCGGTGAGCCGGCGGCCGAGACGGAAGCTGCGGCTGCTGAGAATCGCGGCCGTTTCAGCCTCGCAGGCTGCGATACGCGCATCCCGCTCGGCGATCCAGCGATCCCGGTCTGCGATCCAGCGATCCCGGTCTGCGATTTGGCCTTCGCGCTCGGCAATCCAGCCATCCCTATCCGCAATCTGGCGATCGCGCTCGGCGATCCAGCCATCCCGCTCCGCGATCCAGCCATCACGGTCATGAACCAGTCGAACCAGCTCGGCTTCCTTTGCCACCAGCGCCTCGTGCCGCCGTGTCGCCTCGATCTCGCCGAGATATCGTTCGATGCGTGCCCACTGGGACGCCAGATGCTCGAGGCGCACCCGATCGATGCCATCCGCAGCAAGCAGCGCGGGAAATGCGTTGCGCAGCATTGCCGCGCATTCCAGATTGGCGGCCAGCGGCTTTTCCGCAATCGTGTTCTGCGCATGCAGCCGATAGCTCAGCAGGGGCGCATCCAGCCACGCCAGCTTTTTCCCCATGGCGAGCCCACGCAGCAGCCATTCGTAATCCAGAACGTAGCGCAGGTTCGCAAACTCACCCACCGCATCCAGCCACGAGCGCCGGAAACAGAAATTGGCGGTCGTCATGAAAACATTGCCCTCCATCAGCGTTGCCGCCCAGTCCTGCGTATCGATCCAGGCCTGCTTGAGCTCCGCAAAGGCGGTGATCCACCAGTGCGCCATCACCGGCTGTCCCGCCTCGTCGATCAAAACGATATCCGTCCCGACCAGGTCGGCCTGCGCTGCCTGCAACGCCTCGACGCATGCAGCAAGCCGGCCGGGATGGAACACGTCATCCGAATTGATGACGGCGATGAAAGTTCCCCGTGCAAGCCCAAGCAGCTCGTTCAGGGTGGCATGCGAGCCAAGGTTGGCGTCGTGGCGCAGCACACGCAGACGGGGGTCGGAAAAGGACTGCAGCACGGTCCATGTCGCGTCCGTAGAAGCGTCGTCGATGACCACCAGCTCGATGTCGCGGCAGGTCTGGGCCAGCACGCTTGCCACCGCCGCATGCACGTAGTCCGCATGGTTGTATGCGGGCAGCAGCACGCTGACGAGCGGGAGCGTCGACGATTCAGGCATAACCATTCATTTTACTCCGACGCTCTGCCTCAGGTCCCCGACGCACGGTCCGTGCCCAAAGGCGTCACACAGCCGGACCTGAACATCACGCTGCGGTTTAAAATCGAGGCTGCATGCACCAGGATGGCGATCTGCCCCGCGTGCGCAACAAGCCACCCGAGGATTCAACATGAACACCCTGCCCCCTTGTCCGCAATGCGGTTCCGAATTCACCTACGAGGACGGCGTCCAGTACGTCTGTCCGGAATGCGCGCACGAATGGGCCGGGAGCGCAGCCGCCGAAAGCACGGAGCAGGCACGCACGGTACGTGACGCGCACGGCAACGAACTGCATGACGGCGACAGCGTCACGGTGATCAAGGACCTGAAGGTGAAGGGCTCGTCGCTGGTGGTGAAGGTAGGGACCAAGGTCAAGAACATCCGTCTGGTCGAGGGTGACCACGACATCGATTGCAGGATCGACGGCATCGGTTCGATGGGGCTGAAATCCGAATTCGTGAAGAAGGCATAGCTCATACCGGGCGGCGGCCCAGGAGTCGGACTTCCTCCACGCTTGGCCGCGCGAGCACGGCACGACACCGCCTCCGCCAGGGCTCGTGCAGAATGCGCGAGCCCGCGTGCTTCATCGGCTGACCAGCCAGCGCCTGGACTTCTGCGCGAACAGGACCAACCGCAGGGCGGCGCGCACGTGCCGAGGCACGTCGGGGCATCGCAGCAGGCCGGGCGTCCAGCCCGACTCCAACAGGTAGCCTTGCAGCCTGCCTCGCCGCTCTCGCGAGACGACGGCCAGCATCACCTCGCCGATGCCGATCCGCCGTCGCTTGTCATGAAAGCCGCCGACGCCGAACACTTCGTTGTGCTTGAGTCTGAAGAAGGCCTCCGCAAGGAAGGGCGGCGGCTCGCGGACGATGCGGTGCCACGTCTCCATCGCCAGCGGCCGCAGTTCGGCGCTGGAAAAGGCGTGGGCGCGCAGGAAGTCGGCCCAGTAGGGTACCGCGTCCAGGACACCGGCCTGGAAGTGCCGCACGCAGTCCTCATGAACCTGGTTCTCCTCCGCATCGACACGGCGCAGCGTCTGCATCCCGTCGGCGGTCGCAGCGTAGCCCTCGACACTGCCGTGAGGCGAATTGCACAGCATCTCGATGGGCGCCACGTCGTCCAGCAGGGTGCGCAAGGCATCCGACTCGTTGACGTTCGGGCCGTAGGCGCTTTTGCGCACGTTGTCCGGCTGCGTATTGAGGAAGCGGTTGAGGCCGAGATAGCTGCCAAGAATTTTCCGCCGCGGCAGCACATACGCCAGATTGTCCTGGATCGTGCCGCGCCAGCCGATATCCACGATGCCGACCGGTCCGCCGTCGTCGCCCAGACCGGCCGAGGCCAGATAGGCGCGAAGTTCGTCCCGCCTGACGGACAGGTGGGACTCGATGCGCGCGCGCGCCTCGGGGTCGTCAAGGAAGGCGCGGACGCGTGGGTCCTGCCACGGATACTGGATCGGCGAAACCAGGTCGAGGCCGTGCCGAGTCGCGGCATCGGCCCATTCGCTCGGCTCCAGCGCCAGCGACTTCAACAGTGCCTGCAAGGACTGGACGCTGTATTGGTTCCACAGGCGCATCAGCTCGTCGGCCGAAAGCGTCCGCAGCGAGCCGGCGAAAGTCGCCAGCCGGCTCACGTGCAGCAGCGTTGCGGCGGGCGGGGCGAAGCCGAGCACGTCCGCCTCGGCCAGACGCCGGTAGATGTCCAGAAAGAACTCACCTTCACGGGTGAAGAAATACAGCGCCTCGACCCGCTCGGACACCGCGCGCTCCATCGTCATGAGCACGAATCCGACCAGGAGCAGCGAGCACTCGCGGCCGAGCCGATGGAAATCCTCGCGCACCGTACCGGCGGCGAGCGGCCGCGCAGAAAGGCTGGCGACCGCACGGCGCAGCGCCGCCTGGCGATCGTGAAAATCGGCCTCGCGCGCCAGGCGCCGCCGGTGCTCCTCGTCCGGCTGGAAATGCAGCGCGTGGATGCCCGCCTCGCGCGCGGCGCGAATGTCCGACCACGGGTTGTCGCCGATGTGCCAGTGCGCATCGGCCGGCACCCCGGAACGCTCGCGCACGTGCCGGAACAGCCGTCCGGAGCGCTTGTTGTAGCCCACGTCGCACGACACCAGGCCTTCGCTGACGATCTCGTCGAGGCCGTGGTGGCCCAGCAGTTCGCGGACCGCGGCCGCCGGCAGGTAGAAATCCGAGAGGAACAGCACGCGACGGGCCGCCAGCTGCCGCAAGGTCCCGCCGATGGCCGGATCGGTGTAGGAGACATGCTTCTCCTGCTCGATTTCCACCCGTTCCAGTTCGTGCAGCAGCGCCTCCCCCGGCGGCGACGCGGGGCCCGCGTCGAAGCCTGCGAGTTCGAGCCAGCGGCGGTAGACCTCCACATGCCCGTATTCGTCGTCGAATCCCTCTCCCTGCCGGGTCTCGCCGATCTGTCTTTCCGCCTGCTGGCGCAGGCGCAGCAGAATCCAGGAATCGCGGCACACCGGGTCGAGACGATCGCCCCACCGCAGCAGCAGGTGGCGGGCGACGTGCAGCTTCACGCCGTCCGGATGGCAGCGGCGCCGCAGCAGCGTGTCCCAGACGTCGACCGTGAGGAGTTCGGGACGTGCGGCCGGCCGCTGCGCCGCCTGGCCGGGAGCCCCGGTGTCCGCCTCGTCCACGCGATGCGTGCAGATCGCGCTCATGCCAGGAGGCGCCTGAAACCGCGGTGAACGGAGCGCGCCACTCGACGCAGCGGCAGCGGCAGGAAAGCCAGGCGCCCGCGGAGCGCACCCGGGACCCCGCCCGACGCACCCCCCCCCGTCCAGGCGTCACGCATTCCGGCGGCCAGCGCGGGCGTGCGGTACAGCGGCTCGGCGACGGAGGGGGCCGGCTTGCCGCCCGCCAAGAGCGTCTCCACTGCGGCCGCGAACTGATCGAGGCCGCACGCGATCGGCCGCGTCTGCATGAAACGCATCCCGGCTTCGCCAGCCGCTTCGGCCTGGGCCGGATCGTTCAGACGCTTCATCAATCCCAGCGCCAGCGACTCCGGCGTCGGCTCGCACAACAGCATCGCCGCCTCCGGGAAATCGTACCGCGTGTTGTCCCGATGCACCTCCACCACCGGCAGGCCGGCCGCCATCATCTCGAAGGGGATGCGCGAAGGATTGGTCGTGCTGATGCACAGCCCGACCTGACAGCGGTTGTACAGATCGTTGCACGCCTCGAGGCTGATGAGCCCGAGATTTTCGTGGTCGAACCAGACCCGCCCCGCCGCGCGTGAGCCGTAGAGATAGATCTTCACGTCGGGCATGTGGTATTTGACGATGCCCAGCGCTTCGATGCCCAGCTCGGCGCAGCGCCGGGGTTTTTCCGGCTGGTGAATGAAGCAGACCGCGCGTTCGCGCGTCACCCCCGGCAGGCGGCGATACATGTCGAGGTCGGCGCAGAAATCGAAATGCAGCGCCGGCACGTCGAAATTTTCCTGCAACACGGCCGGCAGCCAGCGTCCGATCGTGATCGGATGGAGGCCGTAGCGGTACGAGTTCTCCGCCATCAGGTAGGCATCACCCACCGGGTTGAACTGCGCCTCGTAGTCCTGCACGAAATAGCCGCGCACGCACGGGAACGGCAGATCGCGCACCACGCGCGCCGAATACCAGATGGTCGCGATCACCATGTCGGCCGGCTGGACGTTCGACCAGCCGACGCGCACGTGCCCGAAATCGAAGCCGAACATCTGCCGGATCGCCTTTTTAAGGGATGCCTCCGAGCGCGCCTCGCCATCCTCCATATACAGCACGCAGTGGTGACCGCGCTGCTGCAAGTCGTACGCATGCTGAAGGATGGTGCGGTGGCCACCGGACCCTTCGAGTAGACCGGGGACCAGCCAGGCGACTGTGGCCATGGTCTGCTTGGTGCTTGATTGAACCCGTCATTTTAACCCCGGATGGGGCGTCAGGCATGCGCGGCCAGCAGCCGGCGGATTTCCTTGAGTTCCCTCGCCATCCTGAAATTCCTCACGACCAGCCACCCCAGCACGGCCAGAACGGGCACCGCCAGCAACAGCACGTTGATGCCGTTCCATCGCATCAGGCCGAAACGGCCGATCCAGAACAGCTCGCGTCCGTTGGGGGTCTGGATCGACAGGCCCTGGACCCCCGTCCGCAAGGCCAGGGCTTCGTCCTCCGCGTAGATTTCCCCGCCCTTGTACTCGTTGAAGGAAATGCCCGTCCTGCTGCCCTCGCTGTTGAGCCGGATCGCCGAATCCGCATAGCGTGTCAGCGAGAAATCGATGCCCCTTTTCGCTGCGGAAGACGTCGAGATCAGGAAGGTCGACGCGCTGTTGAGCGCGTTGTGCTCGATCAGCCCGTAATGCCACGTTCCGCGCCGTTCGTCCGGCTCTTTGCCGGAGTCGTCCGTATCCTCGGAGCGCAACTCGACCGCCGCCGTGTTCCGCTTGCCGAAGCCGACAATCTGCACGCCCACTTTCGATAGCGGAATGCCGACGGCCGGCGAGACCGAACCGTGCGGCAGGCCCCCGTTCAGCACATCGACTTCGAGCCCGACCAGCGCGGCGTCGAAGTGCTCGTCCTTGAAATCCGCGGTGCCCGGTGGAAGGTAATGGTAATCCCCCCGTAAAACAGCAGGAGTCAGAAGTGGAATTTTCTCGTAATCTAACCCGAGGAGGTTCCCTTGAAGAAATCGCGTTTTACCGACAGCCAGATCATCGCCGTGCTCAAGCAGGCCGAGGCCGGCACCCCTG
>JANJXT010000014.1 GCA_024708885.1 Thiobacillus sp. | reverse complement strand
GCTACGCACCCGATGGCACGCCTGCTCGTGCGCCTGCCTTTGTCGCGCCTCCTTGCGGGCCCCGGCCCGCGGCGTCGTTGCTTCGCGGCAGGCACCCGTTCAGACGCACCCTCGGGTGCGTCCAACTGCGGTTTCTAGGTTCAATGCTTGATCCGAATGCGCCGCGCGTGAGCTGGAGCGAAGCCGGCGCGACGTGCACGGCACGCTGGCGTTCCGAACGCAGCACGCCGCCGCCGCGCCGGGTGGAGGCGGTGGACGATCGCATCAGCGCAGACGCGGCCTTTCGCGCGGCGAGCGAAGGCACGGCATTGCTGTGGCGCGGCGACTTCCAGAACGCGCGCCAGCTGTTGCAGGCGATGACGCGGCGCATCGAGCGCACGCGCCGCAAAGCCGCCGCGACGCCGACGGAGGCCTTCAATCTGTACCGCCTGGCGCAATCCCAGCGCGCCCGCACGCTGGGCATGCTGCTGCTGCCGCTGGAGGCGGACTACACGATTCCGCTGCGCCGCGCGCCGGACGTGCGGCAGGCGTGCAGCGAAGCCTGGGGGCCGGGCGATGCCGCGTCGCTGGTGTCGCTGCGCGAGCTGTTCGGTGTCATCGGCGCGCACGAGTGGCGTAAAAAGGGCGTCGAGATCCCCGCGCTCGGCGCGCGCATCCATCCCCATTACGGCGTGTTCTCGCCGGTACGCGGCGAATACGTCGCGCTGGCGGCCGATGCGCCGCTGCCCGCCACCGAGCTCGCATTCGACGTCGGCACAGGAACGGGCGTGCTCGCGGCGGTGCTGGCGCGCCGAGGCGTGCGGCGCGTGATCGCCAGCGACCGCGACCCGCGCGCGCTCGCCTGCGCACGCGACAATGTCGCACGCCTTGGCCTTGACGGGCAGGTGGCGGTCGTCGAGGCGGACCTGTTTCCCGAGGGCCGCGCGCCGCTCGTGGTGTGCAACCCGCCCTGGCTGCCCGGCCGCGCTCACACGCCGCTCGAACACGCCGTCTACGATCCCGACAGCGCCATGCTGCGCGGCTTTCTCGCCGGGCTGGCGGCGCATCTCGCGCCGGGTGGCGAAGGCTGGCTGATTCTCTCCGATCTCGCCGAGCACCTTGGCCTGCGCAGTCGCGACGCGCTCTTCGCCATGATCGACGCGGCCGGGCTCGCCGTCGCCGGCCGCCACGACGCGCGCCCGGTCCACCCGCGCGCCGCGGACGACAGCGACCCGCTGCACGCCGCCCGCGCCGCCGAGGTCACTTCGCTGTGGCGGCTGACTGCGCGCGCGGACGCTGTTGGATAATCCGGATTCAACCTGTCGAAGGACGCACACCATGAACCTCCGCCGTCATCTGTTCACTTCGGAATCCGTGTCGGAAGGCCACCCCGACAAGATCGCCGACCAGATTTCCGACGCCATCCTCGACGCCTTTCTCGCCGAGGAGCCCGAGGCGAAGGTGGCCTGCGAAACGCTCGTGGCCGACAAGCTGGTCGTCATCACCGGCGAATTCAGGACTGCGCGCAAGGCGCTCTTCGACGACGTGCGCGACCGTGCCGAGACGATCGCCCGCCAGGTGCTGCGCGACATCGGCTACCGCGACGCCGAAACGGGCATCGACCCCGATGCGTGTGAAGTGCAGGTGCGCTTCAACCACCAGTCGATCCAGATCCACAAGGGCATCACGCTGCCCGGCGGCGAGATCGGCGCGGGCGACCAGGGCCTGATGTTCGGCTATGCCTGCGACGAGACGCCCGACCTCATGCCCTATCCGCTGTGGCTTGCCCACCGGCTGGTGCAAAGGCAGGCCGAACTGCGCAAGTCGGGCGCCCTGCCCTGGCTGCGCCCCGACGCCAAGAGCCAGGTCACGGTCGCCTACGAAGGGCAGAACATGGTGGGTGTCGAGACACTGATCATTTCCACGCAGATCGCGCGCGACCTCGACCCCGCGTGGGTGACCCAGCAGGTCGCGCGCGAGATCGTCGACCCGCTGGTGCCGGCTGCGCTGCGCACGTCGACCTTCCGCCTGTGGGTCAACCCGGCGGGCCCGTTCGAGATTGGCGGCCCCAACGGCGACACCGGGCTCACCGGCCGCAAGATCATCGTCGACACCTATGGCGGATCCTGCCCGCACGGCGGCGGCGCGTTTTCCGGCAAGGATCCCACCAAGGTCGATCGCTCGGCGGCGTACGTGGCGCGCTACATTGCCAAGAACGTGGTCGCGGCCGGGCTGGCCCGGCGCTGCCTGGTGCAGCTGGCGTACGCGATCGGTGTTGCCGAGCCGGTGTCGCTCCTGATCGACACCTTCGGCACCGGCACCGTGCCCGACGAAAAGCTCGAGGACATCGTGCGCTGCACCTTCAAGCTCACGCCGCGCGGCATCATCGAAAGCCTCGACCTGCGTCGCCCCATCTATCGCAAGACCGCAGCCTACGGCCATTTCGGGCGGGCCGAGCCGGCGTTCACGTGGGAGCGCGTCGATCAGGCGCAGCGCCTCGCCGCCCAGGCCGGCTGAAACCGCCGCGCAAGGTGCCGGTCCTTGCGCGACGACGGTCGCCTGGGGTTCATGGCGCAAGCTTCACGCTAAACCTGACGCTTGCCGAGGCTGCGCACCAGCGTTGCACCACTTTGCATGGCGTCGGCGTCTTCGGCGGACGCGTCAGCCGACGAGCCCGTTGCCGACTCCGGCAGCTTCACCACGCTGGCGCCGGCGGTGTGATAGGCCACGTTGCCGTACAGCGTGCCGCCCTCTTCCACCATCAGCGCGCCATAGTGGATCATGCCGCTCACCCGGCCCGTGGCGTAGATGACCAGGCGCTTGCGCGCGGTCAATTCGCCTTCGAACGTGCCGCGAATCTCTGCGACGTCGATTTCCGCCTTGCCGGAAAAGACGCCGCCCTCGGCGATGCGGATGTCGCGGCTGTTCATGGATGCCTCCACTCGGCCCTCTACCACCAGGATTTCGCAATCGGTGATTTCCGCGCCCTTCAGCTTGATGTTCGGGCCGACGATCAGCTTGCTGCCTTCGTCGCCGGGTGATGCGGATTGGGTACCCTGTGTCATGGCTTCGGCCTGGGTGGACCTGGCCGCCCTGGACGATTCGTAGGGTGAACGGCTGCTGGGTGTCGAGCCGTTTTTCGTGGTGCCGGTATTGCCGGCCTGCATGAAGGTTTTGAGCATGGGCTGTCTCTCTCGGTACGGGTTGTAGAACGCGCTGGTGTGGGTGCGCCCGGAACGGGGCACAGCGTGTCCATGGCAACAGCCGTGCCAGCCCAGAAAAACGTTTGCTAAACAGGCAGATACGGAATCCAGCCCGGTGCATCCGGGAAGAAAACCGGACCCATCGTCGCCTAATGGCGACGTCCGGCTCGGCCGGGTTGAAAAATCACTTGATAAACAGGGCGATGGGGCGAACGTTGGGTGTCGTTGAAATGTGACAGGTCACGAAGACGTGTTGACACGCACTGCGCGCCCGCTGCCCCGGCTGACGCTTTCGCCATCCTGCGGATGCAGCGAGCGGAACGACAGGGACGACAGCATCGTGAACGCGCCCAGCGTCAGCACGGCGTAGTGCAGCGCCGTCGTCACGGCCCCGCGGTCGGTCTGCGGCAGGCCGCCCAGGTACCAGCCGGCGACCAGCGAGCCGCAGGCCAGCCCGAAGCTCATCGACATCTGCTGCATCGAACTGGCGATCGTGCTCGCCATGCTCGAATCGGCGGCCTCGATGTCGGCATAGGCCATCGAATTCATGCTGGTGTATTGCAGCGAATTGAAGAAGCCCATGGCCAGCCCCAGCAGCACGATCAGTGCAATCGGCGTCGCCGGACCCACCAGCGAGAACAGGCTCACCACGACCCCGATCATCACCGTGTTCGTGATCAGCACGCGCCGGTAGCCGAAGCGCGCCAGCACCCGCGCGGAGACAAGCTTCATGCCCATCGCCGCCGCCGCCACCGGCATCATCAGCAGGCCCGACTGCCAGGCCGGCATGCCCAGGCCGACCTGGTAGAGCAGGGGCAGCAGGAAGGGCATGCCGCCCACCCCGAGCCGGGTGACGAAGCCGCCGATCACCGCGACGCGGAAGGTGCGCACCCGGAACAGCGCCAGCCGCAGCAGCGGATGCGCCGTCTGGCGGGCATGCAAGGCGTAGGCGCCGAGCAGGCCGAGGCTGAGCGCCAGCAGTGCCGCCGCCGAGCCCGCGTCGATCTGGTGTTCGCCGAAAATTTCCAGCAGCCAGGACAGCAGGGCGACGCCGCTGCCGAACAGCACCAGGCCGACGACGTCGAGCGGGCGTCGCGACGCGCCCCGGTAATCCGGCATGTGGCGCTGCGCCAGCCACAATGCCGCCAGCCCCACCGGCACGTTGATGAAGAAGATGGTGTGCCAGGTGAACCAGTGCACGATCAGGCCGCCGACGGTGGGGCCGAGCATCGGCCCGAGCAGCGCCGGGATGATGACGAAGTTCATCGCCCGCAGCAGCTCGGACTTGGGAAAGGTGCGGATGATCGCCAGCCGTCCGACCGGCATCATCATCGCCGCGCCGATGCCCTGCAGAATGCGGCCCGCCACCAGCATCGGCACGTTTTGTGCGAGACCGCACAGGATCGAGGCCAGGGTGAAAATGGCCACCGCGGCGCTGAACACACGCCGCGTGCCGTAGCGGTCCGCCATCCAGCCGCTCACCGGGATGCACACCGCCAGGCTCAGGATGTAGCTCGACACCACCGCCTTCAGGCTCAGCGGCGTGACTTGCAGGCCCTCGGCGATCGCCGGCACCGCCGTGTTGACGATGGTGGTGTCGAGCCCCTCCATGAACAGCGCCACGGCCACGACCCAGGGCAGGCAGGTTTTGACGGTGGCGCTGTTCATCGATGCGGGTGGGGCGTCGGCGGTTCGGGACGCCTCAGTTTACGTCAGGACGACGTGGCCCATGCGAACGGGATCGGGTGGGCAGCAGCGGCCTTGTGTGATGGCAAGCCCTGCACGGGCGGGCCGCTTGGCGCCCGGTTCGGCGTCGTCATGGCGCGTGCACGGCAGCGGTCATCGCGTGTCCCAGGAGATGAACGCCCAGCGGAAGGGTGCGCCGCCGCGCCGCGCCCGCTCGGGGTCGGCGTCGTACCACTGCCGCAGCCGTGCCCGTCCGGCGTCGTCGATCTCACCGAGAGAAAACGCCACCTTGCGCACGAATTCATCGAAGTCCTGCGTGCCGGCCAGGCGGTTGTCGTTCTCGAGGTAGTCGAGGCGCGGATAGCGGCCCATGCGGTACAGGATGTTCACGATGTAGATGTAGTCGGGCAACGCCGGCCGGGCGTGACCCAGCAGTTCGGCGACGTCGGCGTCGATGAAGCGGCCGCCGATCAGGCTGGTCAGGTAGACGCGCTTTTTTGCCTTGGCGTCGAGCCTGGCCAGGGCGTCGGCCATGTCCATCACCGTGGTCGAGCGCGAGGCGGTGACGATGTCGCAGGCCGGCACGTCGCTCCAGTCGTCTTCCCAGGCGCGGCGGATCGGCGTGACGTTGTCCAGGCCGAGCGCGCGGGCGTTGCGCATCATCACGTCGAGCATGCCCTGGCTGTAGTCCAGGCCAAGCACCCGTTGCAGGCGCGGCGCCAGGGCCAGCGCGATGGCGCCGGTGCCGCAGCCGACGTCGAGCAGGCTTGTGCAACCGGAGCAATCCATGCGCCCGATGAAATCGTCGACATAGCGGCTTTCGCCGACCATCCTGCCCATCGCTTCGGCGCGGGCGTCCCATTCTTCCGGCGGTTTCTCGCGGCCGCCGGCGGCGGCCATGTGGGTGCGGTAGAGTTGGCCGAAATCGATGTCGGCATGGGTCATGGCGTGTTCTCCTGAATGGTGACGGTGGTCTTGCAGGGCCGCGCTGCGCGGCCCCAGGCGTAGCTGCGCACGCGATCGGGCGCGTGGGCGAAGAAGGCGGACAGCAGGATGACCAGCATGAAGATTTCCGCCCGCCAGGCGGGACTGGCAAGCGCCAGCGCCAGCAGCGCGAGCTTGGCCATCACGGCCTGGCCCTTCAGCATGACGAGCCAGCCTGCGTCGGTCCAGATGTAGAGGGCGGCGAGCGAGGCGCCGGTGGCGATCGCGAGCATCCCGTAGAGCGTCCATTGCGCCTCGGGCAGGTCGAACAGGAAGCCGCCGGCCACCCCTGCGATACCGACCAGGTGCAGGCCGCGCAGGGTGATGTTGAGCCAGCGCTGGCCGGGGAACAGGCGCGGCGGCGGCGGCAGCCAGCGGGGACGGTGGGTCATGGCAGGTCCTTGTCGTAGATGAAGGCGGTCCAGGGCCAGCGGTCCAGGGCGGCGCCGAGAAGTTCGGGGCGCACCACGGCCACGGCCAGGCGGTAGCGGCGCGCCTCGATGGCGGCGAAGCCCTGGCTGAATCCGCCTTTGCCGTGAAACTCCAGCGGACCCAGTTCGTCGACGAGCAGCAGGTCGCAGCCCCCGGCATTTTGCAGCACGGCATCACCCCAGGCGAGCGCGGCCGCGTCGAAGCGCCAGCCCAGCCCGGCGGTGCCGGCTTCGTTCGGCGGCGGCCGCACGGCCAGGCGGCGGCGTTCGCCGGTCGCCGCGTCCATCACGTCGATGGCGAGCTTGGCGCCATCCGCGTAGACCGGCGGCGAAAGCACGCCGGCAGTTTGAAGCCCGATGTGGCGGGCGGCCTCGCACAGGGCGAGACACCAGCGGGTCTTGCTCGAACCCCGCCCGCCGGTGAGCAGAATGAGGCGCGGAGGCTCCCCCTCGCGGAGGGTGGCGAGAACGCCTTCCGGTGATGGCGCGGCGCGGCTCATGGCCCCGCCGCCTCGTCGTTCCTGGGATCGGTCACGAAGCCGATGCGCGACAGGCCGCTCCTGGCGAGCGTGGAGAGGACGCGCGCCATGTCACCGTAGGGTGCGGTCGCATCGCCATGCAGATGCACTTCGGTGTCCAGCGCGCGGCCGGCGATGGCGGCGGCGCGCCGCTCCAGTTCGGCGTGGGTCACTGGCTCGCCATCCCAGAACAGGCTGCCATCGCGGCGTACTGCGATTTCCACACGGTCGGCGCGGATGAGATTGGGCTGGCTGCTTGCCCGCGGCAGGTCCAGCTTGACGGCGTGGGTCAACAGCGGCGCGGTGACGATGAAGATGACCAGCAGCACCAGCATCACGTCCACCAGGGGGATGACGTTGATTTCGTGCATGGGGCGGCGGCCGCCCGCGGGTCCCAGGCTGCCCATGGCCATCACGCGCCCTCCGCCTGAACCGACGTGCCGTCGCGCAGGCCGTAGGCCAGCGGCGCGCCGGTGAGCGCCAGGGCCAGGAGGTCGTGGCCGAAGGCATCGAGGCGCCCCAGCAGGATGCGGTTGCGCCGGGTCAGGGCGTTGTAGCCCAGCACCGCGGGGATCGCCACCGCCAGGCCGAGGGCGGTCATGATCAGGGCCTCGCCCACGGGACCGGCCACCTTGTCCAGCGTCCCCTGTCCGGACAGGCCGATGGCGACGAGGGCATGGTAGATGCCCCAGACCGTGCCGAACAGGCCGACGAAGGGCGCGGTCGAGCCGATGGAGGCCAGCAGGGTCAGGCCGCGCTCCAGGCGCTCGGCCTCTTCCTCGATGCCCTGGCGCAGCGAGCGCGTGAGGAACTCGGACAGGCCGCCGCCGGCCTCGACGTGGATGTTGGTGTGCAGGCGGTAGTGGCGGCTGGCGTCCTGGGCCAGGCGCGCGAGCCTGGCCCAGGGATCGGCCGGCGGTCCGTCCGCCACTTCGGCGAGCGTGTGGGCGCGCCGGTAGCGGGCCAGAAAGGCGGCGCCGCGCCGGGCGAGCCGCCAGTGGCCGGTCAGGCGCTCGGCGATCATCACCCAGCTCGCCAGCGAGGCGACGAGCATGGCGATGAGCAGGGCGCGCGCGAGCCAGTCGGCCTCGGCGAAGAAATGGAGAAGACCGAGCGAGGATGCGGACATGGCAGAACTCACAGAACAAAGACGATGGGGATCTGCACCCAGGCGGCCACGGGATCGGCGCCCCGGCGGGCGGGCACGAAACGCCAGGTGGCGACGGTCTCGCGGGCCGCATGGTCGAGGCGTTCGAAGCCGGACGACACCTTGACCTCGACCCGCTCGCTGCGCCCCGAGGCCGAGACGAAGACGCGCAGCAGTACCCGCCCGCTTTCGCGCCGCTGACGCGACGTGGGCGGGTATGCCGGCGGCGGATTTTCCAGATAGGCGGCACTGTAGACCGGCAACACCAGGGGCGGCTGGGCCGGGACCGGCGGCGCGGAGCCGCCCGCCGTGCCGCCCCCCACGTCCGTTTCCGCTCCCCCGGGTGCGGTCGCGGCGCTGGAAGTGACGGGGGATGAAACCGGCACGACGAAGGAAGTGGGCGGCGGGTCGCCGACCGGCGCGGGTACCGCCAGAAGCGGCACGGGCTCGGCCGGTTTGATCTCGGGGACCGGTGCGGGTTCGACGACAGGCGCCTCGCGGGGCGGTGCCGGCCTGGCTTCCGGTGGCCGTTTCGGCACCGGTTTCGGCATGGGTTTCGGTGACTCCGGCCGTGGCGCCGGCCTCGCGGGCAGCGGCACCGGCGGCTGGATCAGGTCGGCCTGGATGATTTCGCGCTCGACACGGGGGATTCGCGTCGGCATGTTCAGGATGACCATGAGCACACCCGCGTGCGCCGCGCCGACCGCGAGCCACAGGCCCAGCGCATGCGGCCAGCGGCGCGCGGACGGGACGGGCCCGGGAGTGCCCAGGTCGAAGTAATGCGCTTCCACCGTCCAGGCCATGGTCATTCCAGGCGCAGCGTGACGCGCTCCACCGTCTTGCCGAAGAAGTGGTAGCCAGAGCCGCCCTCGGCCAGGATTTCCAGCAGCTCGTCCACCGCCAGCACCCGCGTGCCGCCCACCACAGTGACGCCGCGCGCCCGGTAGGGCGCGGCGATGAGGGTCGCGGTCGGCCCGATCACCGCCGCCTGCGCGCCCGGCTTCAACAGGCGCAGCAGGCCGTCCAGGCTGCCGTTGACGAGGGTAGTGCCGGTGGTGATGAAGACGTCGGCCTGCGGCACCACCTCCGGCGCGCGTTCGGCCGGCACGTAGTAGGGCATCTCCTCGGGCTTGAGCGTGGCCGGGTCCATCTCCAGCACGTTGAAAGGCTGTTCGCGCCGGCGCAGTTCGCGCATGTAGGGCGGAAACGCGCCCACCAGCGCCACCTTCCGGCCGGGCTCGATCGTCAGCGCCTCGAAGGCGTCGCCCGTGAGCACCTCGGCATCGGCCGGCGGCCCGTCGCGCCGCCACAGTGTTTCGGCCAGGGCGTTCAGGGTGGCGATGGCGAGCGCCCGGCGCAGGTCCTGCGTCCGGTAGAGGTCGTCCAGCACCTGCACCGCCGGCCGGCCCCTGATCTTGCCCGGCACCGGCATCGCCTTGGCGGAACTGGGGCAGCACACCGCCTCGGGCACGCTCTTGATCGGCGTCGCGCACAGGCCGCCGGCGCCGTTGGCGAGCTTGACGCCGGTGAAGAAGACGCCGATGACCGCGCGTTCCAGTGTCAGCGCCCTCGCCTCCGCGCCGAGGGTGTCGAGCACGGCGGCGTGCAGTTCGGCGAGCAGGGTACGGGAGGATGCCGCGGTCACCCCGGGCGGAGTCATGATCGTCATGCCGGCTCCTTCAGCAGCAGCCATTGTGCGCGCACGACGCGGCGGTGGCCTGGCGCTCCTGCCTACGGGTGGCGAAGTGCAGCTTCAGATGGCCATAGGGCCCGTCGAACTCCTCGCGGCCTTCGTAACCCAGCCCGGCGGCGGCGAAGCGCCCGCCGAAGGATTCCACGTGGCACAGCGGATGCTGGTCGAGCAGCACCGCCCGGTCCAGATCGCGCAGGCCGCCGGGCGCGGTCTCGCAGGATTCCAGGCAGAACCAGTGGGCCGAG
This sequence comes from Thiobacillus sp., assembly GCA_024708885.1. Classification (GTDB taxonomy): domain Bacteria; phylum Pseudomonadota; class Gammaproteobacteria; order Burkholderiales; family Thiobacillaceae; genus Thiobacillus. The sequence goes on along the minus strand of JANJXT010000014.1, from coordinate 26,387 downwards.
CACAGCGTGCCGCCCGGCGCCAGATGGCCGGCGATGGCGGCCAGCGCCTGGGCCATGTCCTTGCGCACGGCATAGAGGGCGTGGAACAGCACCACCCGGTCGAAGGCGCCGTCCACGGCAAAGTCCAGCGGCGTGCCCGCCTCGACACGGCAGCGCCCGCCCAGACCCAGGCCCGCGACCAGGTCCCGTGCCGCCTCGACCGCCGTGGCCGGGACGATGGCCGTCGCGTTCCACTGGGGCCGGGCGAGACAGAGCGCGACGGCCGCCAGGCCAGCGGTGGCATCGAAGCAGAGCAGCCGACGCGACGTGGTGCTGTTCTCACCGTCCAGCTGGGCCAGACGAAGTGCCAGGGCGCTCGCCTCGTCCAGGAACGGATGTTGTCGCACGGGCATGCTCAGGTCGGCGGGCGCCGCGGTCCGGTCTTCGGTCATGAAGCGGGAAAAGTCGGCCCAGCTGCCTTCCGGGCTCGCCAGGCCCTCGACCACCGGCCCCTGATACCAAGGGCTGTCGGTCAGGAGCGCCTCGCGCATGCCCGGCACCAGGCCATACAGGGTGCCCTGCCGCACGATGAGGCCGAGGTCTTCCAGGGTCTGGAGGAAGCCGGCCAGATGGGCGCCGCGCAGTTTCAGGGCCGTGGCGATGGCTGGCCGTTCCGCCGGCCCGTTCTGCTCCAGCCAGTCGAACAGGCCGCTCTTCAGGCCCGCGCGCAGCACCTGGAATGCCTTGAAGCCGTCGGCGATGCGGCGCACGGCGGCGACCGCCGGCGGCGTTTCCAGGTTGGCCGGATCGATGTTCGGGGGGGTGAGGTCCATGTCGTGCTCCTTTGTGGGCGGGTGGTCGAATCAACGGGAAATGGAGGCTGTGGGCGGCCCGCCGTCGAGGATTTCGCGAACCTGCGCGGCGGACAGCGCGGTGCCGAAGAGATCGCGGTAAAAGGCTTGCGTCTCGGCGGCGAGGTCCATGTCCTGGAACAAATCGGGGTGGAAGTGCTGCGCGGCCCACAGCAGGGTCAGCGGCTGCTCGGCGGTGCGGTTGCCCCAGATGTGAGCCCCGAATGGAATGACCAGGATGCGCCCGGCGCGCACCGCCTTCAGGGTGCGGAAGCGCGGCTTGGCGAGCACCGCCGCCACGTCCTCCCGGCTGGTCACGATGAGAATGTCCGGATCCCAGGCAAGCAGTTGCTCCAGATTGAAGCCGCGCGATTCCACCGTGCGCCCGTCGTCTGTCACGCTCTTGCCACCGGCGGCGCGGATCCACCATTCCACGATGAGATGCGGCTGGGTCAGCGTCTTCGGATTGAAGTAGAGGACCCGCGGCTGCGCCGGTGACGCGGCGTGCAAGGCCGCGGCCACGCGGGCCTGCGCAGCGTCGAAATTGGCGGCGTAGCGTGCGGCGGCCTGTTCGCGGTGAAGCAAGTCGCCCAGCAGGCGCACCGCGGCCTTGACATCCTCCGGCTGGCGCCAGGTGACGTACAAGGCCGGCAGGCCGGCCTTCTGCACGGTGCGCGCCGTCGCCCGGTCCATGGTCAGCACCACGTCCACGCGGGCGGCGAGCAATGTCTCCAGATCCGGCGAGCGGTCGAGATTCTGCAGCGACGGCAGGCTGGCGGTGTGGGGCGCAAAGACTTTCTGGTAGCTGTAGCGCGGTCCACTGGCGAACTCGGGCAGGCCGTTGGCGATCCGATCCCCCGCGCCCAGGGCGAACAGCAGGCTGTTGATCACCGGCACCGGGCCGATGGTCGCCACCCGCTCGACCCGGTCGGGCACCGCCACCGCCTCGCCGGCCATGTCGCGCAGGACCCGGGCGGCGCTGGGTACGGAGACGGCGCCCAGGAGGCAGCAGGCGAGCAGCAGGACAATCCGCCGCCGGAAGGACACCGGCACGGCGCCGCGGCGTTTGCGCTCAATCCGCATGTTTTTCCGCCAGCTGCAAGCGCGTCGGCCCGAAGCTGGCCAGCGCGGACGTCGTCGTCACGACGTTAAAGCCGTTCTCGGCGAACAGACGGTCGAACTCCTCTTCCCGGCACAACGGGTGCCCGAAGCTTTGCAGCGCCTTGGACAGCGCCTGTACGGCGCGCGCTTCCACCGTGCAGCCCGCGGCGCAAAACCAGTGATTGCTGACGAACAGGCCGCCCGGCGCGAGGCTGGCCGAAACGGATTTGAAGATGGGCGCCAGGTTCTTGCGGAATTTGTAGAGCAGATGGGAGATGAGCACGATGTCGTGGCCGCTACCGAGCGACTCGGCACGAATGTCACCCACCTCGACCGTGATGCGGTCTTCGAGGCCGTAGGCGGCGATGTGGCGGCGCGTGGTGTCCACCACCCCGGCCTGTTCCAGCACCACGGCACGCAGGTCGGGATTGGCCTGGCACAGGGCGATGGCGTAGAGGCCATGGCCGCCGCCCACGTCGAGGAGGCGGCGAGCCTTGTGAAAGCTTTTCCAGGACGCAATCGCCCGGGTCACGGTTTGCAGTTCGCCGCGCAGTGCGTTCTGCCCGAGCGCGGCAATGAAAGCGGCGCTGGGGCCGGTGCCGGCCTTGCCCTGTGCGGGGTCCTGGCGGGCCAGGGCGGCGGCGAGGTTGTTCCAGGACGTGTGCCTTGCGACGTTGCGCACCACGTCGCCCTGGAAGAACGGCCCCTGGGGCAGGAGAAAGCCGGTCGCAGCCGTAGCATTGTGATAGTGCTCGCCATCGAGGACGAGCAGGCCCGCCTCGACCAGGACATTGAGGAAATCACGCGCGAACAGGCCGTTGATGCCGATGCCCTCGGCGATCTCGTTGCGATTGCCGCCGCCCTCTCGGTCGAGATATTCGAAGAGGCCCAGATCCAGCGCGGCGAGCAGAGCCTGATAGCGCTGATAGCCTTCCAGAATGCCGTCGACCGTGACTATGCCTTGCGGACAGCGTAGATTCATGAGCGCGTGTCGATCGTTTGTCATGTGCGGCCTCCAATCAATTGGCCATGATCTCGTCGATGTCCGCATCGCCGAGCGTGAGACCGAAGAACAGGCGGTAGAACTCGCGCACCTCGCGGCGAAGGTCGAAGCGGAAGCGATCCGGATGGAAGAGGCCGGCCAGCCATTGCGCGCCCAGCGCCCGCATCACCGACGGCGGCCGGTCGATCCAGTTGTAGGGCCAGTGCGGCACGCCGTGGACGCGCCCGGCCTTCACCGCGCGGAGATTGCGCCAGCGCGGGTCGTCGCGGATCACTTTCATGGCGGCGCGGTCCTGGACGATGATGAGGTCGGGGTCGAAAGCCAGCACCTGTTCGATGCTCATGCGCTCCATGCCCATCCGGTCCTTCTGCTGGCAGCGATGCACGTTGTAGCCCGCCGCCAGCTCGATGGCCTCGGTGTGGAAGGAGCGGTGGCAGTCGGTGGCGAGCCCGTCGGCCCCTTCCGCGTAGTAGACGCGCGGACGCCGGTTTTCGGGCACCCGGCCGACGCTGCCGGCCAGGCGGGCGAGCGCCTTTTCCACATAGGCGGCCTTCGTCTCGGCTATGGCCTCGCGCCCCAGCAGAGCGCTGGCAAAGCGCAGGGCCGCCGGCCAGTCGGCGAGCGTGTCGAGCTGCACGAATGCGACCGGCAGGCCGAGGCGGTCCAAACCGTCCTTCTTGCCGGCGACGTCCATGAAGGGCGTTTTCCATGCCAGCACCAGGTCGGGTTTCAGGGCCAGCACGGTTTCCGGATTCATCTGCTGCCCGCTGCCGAAGGCTCCGCCCAGCACCGGCAGCGCCAGCATGTCCGGCGGATGGAAGCGCCGGGCCGGCGGCGCGATGGGGAAGCTCAAGCCGACCATCAGATCGGGCGCCAGGGTGTGAAGCAGCACGTTGATCGGCGGATCGGCGCCGAACACCCGATTCACCCGGTCCGGAACGTGCACCGTGTGCCCGAGGAGGTCGGTGATCTCGCGGGCGGCGGCCTGTTCGGACCAGGACAGGGCCGCCAGCAAGGCCAGCCCCGCGCCCAGCGCGCCACGCAGGATCGTCTTCGGCGTCATGCCCGTTCCCTTTCTCCGGGATGCTCCGGCCGTTTCATCGCGCCCCCTGCCGGAAGAAGCGCCGATACTCGTCGGCCGGAAGCGCATAGCCGTAAAACTTCTCGAAGAACAGCCTCGTTTCCTGCTCCAGATCCACATCCTTCATTCGATCCGGATAAAGAATCTTGCTCAGCCACAGGATGCCGAGAATAGCCTCCGGCGACGGCCGGTCCCACCAGAAGCCGCCGATGGGCGCGTCATGGACCTGACCGCCGGCAACGGCCTTGACCTGGCGGTAGGCCGCGCCCGTCCTGATCGATGCCGCCGCCGTGCGGCTGCCTTCGTTGGTGGAGGTGACGATCACGTCGGGATTCCAGAGGCGGATCTGCTCCGCCGACACAATGCCCCTGGATTCCAGGTCGTGGGCCACATTGACGCCGGCGGCGGCTGCGATGAAGGCATCGCCCCATCCCAGCCGGTTTTCCGTTCCGCCCGAGCCGCCGAGATAGAGCACCCGTTTCGGCGTTCCGGCGCCGGCGATTTTTTTCTGGATTGCGGCCAGGCGCTCGCGCCAGTGCGCGACGAGGTCCCGCGCCTTGCCTTCCTCGCCAAGCAGCGCGCCGACGTGCTCGAACTCTTCCAGAATCGTCCGGATGTCCTGCCTTCCCGTTCCGAGGGTGAACACCGGAATGCCCAGCGCCCGGATCTTGTCGTTGGCCGCGGCGGAGAAGACGCTGGCGAACACCATGTCCGGGCGCGTCGCCAGCAGGGACTCGAGATTGACGTTGTCGAAGCTGCCCACGTCCGGCAAGGCGCCGAGCCCGGGATACATGCGCGTGAACTGCGGAAACCGGTCCACGCCGGGCTGGGCGACGATCCTGTCGCCGCCCTTCAACACCGCGATCTCCTGCACCGCGCCGCCGTAGCAGGTGATGACGATGCGCTCGATGCGCGCCGGGATGCAGACGGGCTGTCCGGTCGCGTCCGGCACGGCGCGGCGGCACTCGCCGGCACGGGCCGGCCCGAAGGCCAGCGCGAGTGCCAGCGCGAACGCCAGTCCAGGAGCAAACGCGATGCGGCCCATGTCAGAACGTGTACTGCGCCGACGCGAACACGCTTCTCGGCGCGCCGACGAGGTAGGTCGGGCCGGTCTGGGTCGTATTGACGTCGGAGGTCGAGATGGTGGCGATGTACTTCTCGTCGAACAGGTTCATCGCGCTCAGGGAGAACCTGAGCGTGTGCCCGCCGCCCATCACGACGTCCTTGCTGACGGACAGGTCCGCGAGCCACGTGGCATCGACGCTGTACTGGTTCAGCACATCCGCGTAGCGACTGCCGAGGTAGCGCACCACCGGCGCGATCTTGTAGCCGTTCAGGTCATAGACGGCAGAGACGTTGCCATAGACCTTGGGCCGATCGGGAAGTTGTTTTCCCTTGGCCGCCACCGTCGTGCTGACGCCGGTCTGGACGTCGGACGTGAAGGCGGTGTTGTTGTAGCTCAACGCCAGATTCACGCTCAGCTTGTTCGATGCCTGGTAGCTCGAACCGAACTCCAGTCCATAGGAACGACCCTCCCCCGAGTTCTGGGAGTAGGTCAGGTTCACCGTCGGGTCGTAGATGCCGGTGCTGATGTATTTCAGCCGCTTGTAGTAGAGCGAGGACGTGAACGCAAGCCGGTCGGACGCATAACGGTAGTCGAGATCGAGATCGTCGGATTCCTGGGGCCGGACGCGCGTGGCCCACAGGTTCTGGAGCCTTTGCTCGTCGTAGCCCAGCGTCTTGAAATAGCTGATGGCGCTGCTGGCCCAGCCGATCTCCGGCATGTCGTAGTTCCGTCCGTAGCTGGCCTTGATCGAGGCGGCCTCGTTCAGATGGCGCGTGGCGCCGATGCTGGGCAGCCATACCGTGTAGGTGTTGGACGGCAGGGTGAAATCCACGCCGCCGGCCTGGGCCTTGGCCTGCGCGTAGCCCACGTCGCCGATGCCGGTGGTGTTGTAGCTGATGTATTCGGCCGTGGTGAGGCTCAGGTGCTTCAGGCCGGCGTCGACGACCGTCTTGTCGAAGGATTGCGAGTACGCCACGTAAGGCACGTCGAAGCTGTGCCGGTTGCCCACCCCGTAGAGATTCACCCAGCCGATGAAGTTCAGATCGGTGTCCCGGGCCTTCCTGGCGGTGGGCGGTCCCGGCGGTTCATGCTCGCCGTGCCAGTAGCCGATGTTGAGGCGGGAATCCTTCCACTTCTTCTCGTATTCCAGCACGGCGCCAAAGGTATTGTGATCCAGCAGCGATTCCACGATCACGTTCTGTTTCTGCACGAAATTGACCATCGTCTGCCCGCTGCCGCCGTAGGCATTGCCCCGGTCGTTCAGGAAATAGGGCCTGAAGGTCAGGGCGGCATCCTGGCCGAAGGGGACCTTCAGCTTGCCGAGGATCGTGGAGACCCGGTAATCCTCCCGGTTGTAGGCGTAATAGGCGATGTCTTGCGAGGCAACGCCCGTCTTGGCCGGGTTGTAGTCCCGCTTCCAATTGCTGTCCGGATCGGTGCTCTGGGCGTAGGTCAGTCCTTTGTAGAGATCCCGCTTCTCGCCGTTGTAGATGCCGAAGACCTCCCACTCCACGCCATTTGGCGCGCCGCCCGTGAGGCCGAAGGCGAGATTGTCCCGGTCGAGGCTTGTGCCGATGCCCTTGAACTTGTCGGTTTCCGTCAGAGAGCCGGAAACGAAACCCTTGATGCCGCCGCCGAGTTCTCCGGTATCCAGTCGGACGAAGGTCTTGGTGAAATCGTTCGAGCCGAATATCTGTTTGGCGGTGGTCGAGAACTGGCCCGCTGGCCGCATGAAGCGCATGTCGATCAGGTGGCCGAAGCCGAAGTTTCCGCTGGCCGGAATGGCGCCCTTCTCGATGGTGATGGTTGCGATGTTCTCCATGTCGGCCACGTCGGAGATGGACTGGCCGATACCGATGCCCTTGAACGGCAGTCCCTCCAGGATCAGAGCGTGGCCCCGGCTCGAATTGCCGCGAATCTTGTAGCTGGCGTTCGTTCCCGTCGGATCGTTGTAACGCACGTCCACCCCCGGCTCCAGGGAAATGGCCTGGTAGGCGTTGCTCATGCCGAAGTTGTCGAAGGTCTGGATCTTTTCCTGCGTCACCACGGTGCGCGAGCCGACGCTGGCGGATTCCTGGGGCGCCTCGCCTTTGACCGTGATCGTCCCGAGCGTCGGCGCCGCCTCTTCCGCCTGGACATGACCGGACAGCAGGCTCGCCGACAGCAGGGAGAGCTTGAACAGGACCATGGCACTCCGCCCGCGATGTCGGGCTTGCAGATCGGGGCGGCGGGATGGCGAACGTCTTGATTGTTTATTCGATGGCTTCATGACAGTGATAGGGAGGGTGGAAATGGAAGGGTGGCGAACAGAGCAACGATGGCGAGCGGGGTGCGCGTCATTGGGTTCAAGAATGGGCAGGGATGGCGGTGGAAATGGAGCCCGATCCGGGCGCAGTTGTCGTGCCCCCGGATGCGCCCGGCCAGGAACGGGATTGCGACGTCCGCTCGGGTCATTTCGTCCGCGCTGGTTTTTGGAACACGATCCAGGTGCCGCTGTCGTCCGAGCGTACCTCGCCGGAGATTCCCGCCTCGGCCAGGAGGGTGCGGAAATGGCTCGGCGGATTCTTCCGCCGGCGTTCGGCCACCCCTTCGGTCCATTCGGCGTCGCCGGCCTTCTCGGCAAAAATTCGGTCACGCAGGGCCTGGCTGCCGAAGCCGCCGCCGATGTAGGCCCAGCCGCCGGACCTGAGGGCGCGGTAGACTTCGGCCAGCCCCCGGCCCTGGTCCTCCCAGAAGTAGATCGAGCCCCGGCTGACGATCAGGTCCGCCTCGCCGTCGGCGAGCGGCAGCGCCTCGGCCGAGCCTTGCCGGGTGGTGATGCGCCCCGTCAGGCCGTGCCGGGCGATGTTCTCCTCGGCCACCGCCAGGCAATCGGCGAGCGGATCGACGATCGCCACCCGCAGGTCGCTGGACAGGGCCATGCGGATGCCGAGCATGCCCGGCCCGCCGCCCAGATCGATGCACAGGCCGCTCTTGACGCCGGTTCTGGCGAGGGCCTGTTCGGCGAGCAGCGGATAGATGTCGCGGAACAGGCCGTTCATGATCCTGTCGTTGTATTCCCGCGCGTTCATGGCGAACATGCCGTCTTTCCTTCCGTGGGACGAAACGCGATGGCCTGCCCCCCGGCATCGCGCAGCAGGGCCACCGACACGCCGTAGAGCAGCCGGATGGCATCCGGCGTGAGCACCTCGGCGGGCCGGCCGTCGCCGGCGATGCGGCCGTCCTTCAGCAGGGCGACGCGGTGGCAGCCGGACAGCGGCTGGTCGGGGTCGTGGGTGGTCATGAGCACGCCGTAGCCCTCGGCGGCGAGGCCCTCCAGGCGCGCCAGCAGGCGCACCTGGTGGCCGTAGTCGAGGCCGCTCAGGGGTTCGTCCATTATGAGGAGGGGCGCCTCCTGGGCCAGGGCGCGGGCGATCAGGGCGAGCTGGCGCTCGCCGCCGGAGACCTCGGTATAGGGACGCTCGGCCAGGTGGCCGATGCCCAGGTGGTCGAGGACGCGCTCGACCACCGTGCGGTCGCCCTCGCCGGGGGCGTGGAACAGGCCGCGGGCCGGCAGGCGGCCCATGGTCACCACCTGGCGCACCGTGTAGGGAAAGGGCGCGGCGTGGACCTGGGGCACGTAGGCGGCGCGGCGCGCCACCTCGCGGCGGGCGAAGGCGTCGAGCGGCTGCCCGCCCACCGTCACCTCGCCTTTCTGGGGGGTCAAGAGGCCGAGCATGATCTTGAGCAGGGTGCTTTTTCCCGCGCCGTTGCCGCCCAGCAGACAGACCAGTTCCCCAGGGGCGAGGGCGAGATCGGCCCCGGCCAGCACCGTCCGGCCGCGGTAGCCGAAATGGATGCCGCGCGCCGAGAGCATCAGTTCCACCCCCGCCGCACCCGGCTCAGCACCAGGAGGAACACCGGGATGCCGATCAGTTCGGTGACGATGCCGATGGGCAGCTCGGTGGTGAAGACATTGCGCGCGAGGCTGTCGGCGAACAGCAGGAAGGCCGCCCCCAGGAAGGCCGCCGCCGGCAGCAGGCGCGCGTTGCCGGGGCCCACCAGGAGCCGGGCGATGTGCGGCACCACCAGCCCCACCCAGCCGATCATGCCGGCGATGGACACGGTCAGCGCGGAGATCAGCGTGGCGAAGGCGATGGTGGCCAGGCGCACGGTCTTGACCGGCACCCCCAGGGCGCGCGCCTCGTCGTCGCCCATGGACAGCGCGTCCAGCGCCCGCCCCATGAAGCACAGGACGACGATGCCGACGCTCATGGGGATCGCGGCCCAGGCCATGTCGGTCAGGTTCACCTGCCCCAGGCTGCCCATCAGCCAGTAAACAATCGCCGGCAACTGGTTGTACGGGTCGGCCACGTACTTCACCATCGACAGCAGGGACATGAACAGCGCCCCGCTCAGGATCCCGCCCAGGATCAGCATCACCAGCGAGCCGCCGCCGAACAGGTGGGCGATGCCCACGCCGATGCCGACGGCGGTCAGGCCGGTGAGGAAGGCGGCGGTCTGCACGAACAGCCAGCTCCCCCCCAGCAGGATGCCCAGCGCCGCCCCGGCGGAGGCGCCCGCCAGCACCCCGAGCAGGCCGGGCGAAACCAGCGGATTGCGGAACAGGGCCTGGTAGGCCGCCCCCGACACCGACAGCGAGGCCCCCACCAGAATCGCCGCCAGCACGCGCGGCAGGCGGATTTCCACGATCAGGTTGTGCAGCAGGGCATAGCGCTCCGGCTCCATCTCGACGAGACCCGCCGCGGCAGCGAGAAAGCGCAGGGTCTCCGTCGCCGGCAGCGGGTAACGCCCGAGCGACAGCGCCAGGAGCGCCGCCGCCAGCGCCAGGGCGGGCGCGACGAGAAGGGTGGCCAGGCGCAACGGCCCGGCCGCGCCGGGTGGCCGGGGAAGGACTATTTCAGCCATCGGTCGAGATCCGCGGCGGTGGGCTCGATGCCCATGAACAGGCGATGGAATTCCTGCACTTCGCGGCGCAGGTCGATGGGATAGACCTGGGGATACAGGCGCGCGGCCAGCCACTGGACGCCCAGGATGCGCGTGGCGGAGGGCGGGCGGTCGATCCAGTTGAACGGCGAGCGCGGCACCGTCCATACCCTGCGCTCGGCCACCGCCTTGACCTTCTGCCAGCGCGGGTCGCCGTAGACCGTGGCCTCGAACTGCGGATCGTTGGCGACGATCACTTCGGGGTCGTAGGCGATGACCTGTTCCAGGCTCACCTTTTCCATGCCCATGTGGGTCTTGAGCAGACAGCGGTGCACGATGCGTCCGCCCGCGCGCCGGATGGCGTCGGCGTGGAAGGACTGGTCGCACTCGGTGGCCAGGCCGTCGGCCGATTCGGCGTAATAGACGCGCACGCGCTGCTCCTCCGGGATGGCGGCGACGGCGTGATCCACGGCGGCGAAGGCGCGCCGGGCGTGGTCCGCCATCTGCTTTGCCTTCTCCCCGCGGCCGGTCAGCCGGCCGAGGAATTCGATGGCCGCTGGGTAGTCGTCCATTTTTTCAAGGTCGACGAACACCACCGGCAGGCCGATCTGAGCGTACTTCTCGGCGGCGCGATCCACGCCGCTCGTGGCGTTGCCTTTCAGCAGCACCAGGTCCGGCCTGGCCGCCAGCACCCTCTCCAGGTTGACTGCCGGCCCGCCGCCCGGCGAGCCGCCCAGGAGCGGCAGCTTCGCCGTCTCCGGCCGGAACAGGCGCCGTTCATCCTCTCGGATGACGGACAGATGGCCGATGAGGGTTTCCGGCGCCACCATGTAGGTGAGCACGTGGGTATAGGGCTGGGCCGCGTAGATGCGCCGCACCTGCTCGGGCACCGTGATGTGGCGCCCGGCCATGTCCACGATCTCGCGTGCTCCGGCGGCGGCGGACAGCATCAGCCAGAGCGCCAGGCTCCAGATCGCCACGCGGCTTCCACATGACGGGAAAATGCGATCCACGCTCAATACCTCAATGTCGCCTGCACGCCGATCACCCGGCCGGGATCACTGTAGTAGCCGGTGGTATAGCGCGTCGCGTAGTGCGAGTTGCCCAAGTTGCGGCCGTAAAGCTCGACGGTCGCGCCGTGGCCGTCGAAGCGGAAATCGCGCAGGACGTTCGCATCGACGCGGGTGTAGTCGCCGAGATGGACGTCGTTGGCGGTGCCCATCGCGCTGATGGACTGGGTCCAGGCATCGACCTTCCTGACGGAAAGGTTGGCGCGCCAGTCGCTCCAGGCGTGGCTGATCCGCCCGGTCAGGGCGTTTTCCGGCTGGTTGAGGCCGATGTTGTCGGTGGTTGTGCCGGCGCTGACGGTGTCGTTCAACGTCAGGTGAGTGAGCCCGACGCTGTACGAGGTTCTCGGCGTGATGTCGCCCTTCACGAGGAGTTCGATACCGCGCCGACGCACGTCGCCTTCCGCGTAGTAGTAGAAGGTTTGGTCGTTGACCACGTAGGTGTTGTTCGTCGCCGTCTTCTGGTTCTTGGCGTCGACGTCGAACCAGATGAGCGTAGGCCGGAAATAGGGCCGTGGCGCGGCCTCGAAGGCGATTTCCATGCGCTTCTGGCTATCCGCGTGCAGGGGCGTGCCGTCCTTGGTGCGCAGGTCGAAACTGCCGGATGTGCCTTCGTCGCCGTCGAAATAGCGGCCGCTCAGCGCGTAGACGTCGTTGAACTTCCAGCGTGCGCCGAGGGCGAACGTGCGCGCCGGCGCCAGATCGACGTCGTTGTTCCCGGTTTTCGCGCCGGGGGCCGAGCTGGTGGTGAAGTCGTCGATGTGCTTCTGGTCGTGGCGGTAGCCGGCGTCGAGTACGAGTCGGTCCTTGAACAGCCGCTGTTCCACTGAGCCGGACCAGCCGTCCACCTGGGAGTGCCAGCGGTTCTGGTTGCTGGTGTTGGGGCCGTAGCCCTCGCTCCTGGTGGAAAGTGCGCCCAACTGCACCAGCGTGTCGCCGAACCGGGCGCTGTGGCGCAGGTTCCAGCCGCTGCTCTTTTCCTCCGCGTAGGTGGGCGCCTTCCACACCGCACCGGGGGCGAAGCTCTCGTTGTATTCCGTGTGCTGGTACCGGGTGCCGAACACGGAAAGCAGCGTGACCTGATCCGGCGTCCAGGCCATGCTCAGGTTGCCGGACAGCACGGAGGTCTCGAGGGGGTCGTAGTACCACATGGAATTGTCCAGGGCGCCGCTCACGGTCACGCCGCGCTGCATCTCGTGGCGGCCGCTGTCTCGATAAGCCGTCGCGCCTAACGAGAAGCGGCCGACGCTGAAGCCGCCCACGGCCATCCGCGCATCGGCGTCCTGGCCGTCGAAGCGCGCGTCGTTGCTGGGCGCGTCCCTTCGGGACAACGCGCCCGCCGCGTAGCCCCTGATCCCGTCCCTGGCGCCCAGTTGCGTTCCCGCGTACAGACTCTGGCCGTTCGCCGTGGGATTCAGGTCGGATTTTTCGACGAAGGCCGACAGCTCGGCCTCGGTGCCTTTTGGCTGGCGGGTGCGGATGACCACGAATCCGGTGTTGATGCCGGAGCCGGACACCGACGAGCCGATGGGGATGGTCGGCCCCAGGGCCAGGGAGGTGGATCCGCGCACGACCTCGATGCGTTCGATGGCCGCCAGGGGAATCTTGTGCAGCATGCGGTCCGAGGAGGCGGGCAGGACCGCGCCGTCGAGGATGAAAGTCAGATTGCCGCCGCCGCGTTCCTCCAGGAAATAAGGGTGTTTCCGTCCGTGGTAGGTGAGGTTCATGCCCACGGCCTTGTTCAGCAGATCAAGAACGTCCTTGGGGGCCAGCGCCTCCATGTCCTCGCGCGTGAAGACTTCGGTGCCGGCGCGCCCGGTGGTTTCCACCCGATAGGGGTTTTGCAGGCTGTCCGCCTGCAGGTCCGGGCGCTCCGTGGCGGCGGAAACCTCGACGGCGGGGAGCGTCGCTTCCGCCGCGCCGGCGGCGCAGGGCAAGGCGGCGGCGATGGCCGCGGTGACGAAAAGGGTCCGACGGACGGACCGAAAAGGCTGAAGTGCTTGGGTCATGGCAGGAGCTCGTTGTAATTAGCGGGAAACTTCCATCGCCAGCGGCTCGATGCCGGCCAGCTTCTTGAATGATTTGACGCCCTCGGCGACGGACTGGAACAGGGCGTCTGTATCGGCCACATGCACCCCGGCCAGCACGTCGGCGCCGTGGCGGAACAGCGTTGCACTCATGGGCGTGCTCGGGCCGAGCACGATGGCGCGAGCATGCGCCGCCAGCTCGAGCAGGCGCGGCAGGGTGTGGTTGATGAGGGCGGTGGCGGTGACGACCAAGATGTCCGACCGGGGGATGACCACCTCGCAGGCCGGCGGCGGCAACTCGCCGCGGCGCGGTTCCATCTCCAGGAACCAGCTTTCCGCAGCCGCCTCCCGCACCGCGTCGTTGCAGGGGAAGCGGCCGATCACCGTCACCCGGCGGCCCTGGGCCATCTCCGGCAGGCGCTCGAAGACGTTGCCCGGCTGCCCCTGCGCCGGAATCAGCGAGTTCAGCGCGGCCAGGCCCAGGCCGGCTTCCAGCGGGTTCCAGCTCAGCGCGCGGCGGGCCAGCGCCAGGGCGCTCATGCCGACCAGTTTCCCCGAATCCTCAATCTCGTATTTTCCCGGCGGGCGGAAGACGTGGGCCATGCCGACGTGGCGGCTCTCGACCGCGATCCAGTGCAGGCCGAGCACCACCCGGCGCACCGGATGATCGCGGCCGGCGACCTCGGCCAGCAGGTCCTCGACGATCCTCACGCGCCGGCCTCCAGGGCGCGGTAATAGCCCGGCGCCTGGCAGGACAGGCACAGCGGACCGTCCGGGCCGGGGACGTCGCGGCCGTCCATGACCCGCTCGCCGCAGCGGCTGCAATGGACGATGCGCTTGGGCTTGCCGGGCAGTTCCTCCGGCTTCAGGTGAATCTCGACCTGGCGCCATTGCAGCAACGGTGTATCGGGCAGATGCAGCACCTCGCGCACCCGGCTCTTGTCGTGCGGGTCCATCGGCGGCAATTGCCCGACGTTGACGCGCCAGGCCGTGCCGGATTCCAGATCGAGAAAGGAGGCGGCCATTTTTCCGTAGGTCCTGAGCTTGGCCGTGCGGCGACCGAAGCGCGTGCCGGTGACGATCTGGATGGCGTCGGCGATGCAACGGTCGTTCTCGATAAAGACGATCAACCGCTTGGGGTCGGCGACCTGCAACAGCTCCAGCCCTTTCAGGGCGAGCCGCACACCCAGCACCTGGCCCATGCACAGGTGGCCGTGGAAGGCGATGCAGCGTTCCAGGAGTTCTTCTACTTCGGTGGGGGTCGTGTCGGTCATTGGGTATGGCGGGACGTTGAGCGGCGGTTTCAGGCGTGTTCCAGCAGGCGGGCGAGCATCTCGCGCGGCGGGACGTGGCCGTAGAACAGGCGATGGAATTCCTCCGCCTGGGTGATCCAGGACGTGCCGCCGGTGTCACCCCGCAGCCGGGCGGAAAGCCAGCCGAGGCCGATCAGCCGGTTGACGCCGGGCGGGAAGTCGAGCCAGCCGAAGGGCTTGTCCGGCAGCAGGTGGAAGCGCCCCGCCCGGACGGCGGGCAGGCCGCGCCAGAAGGTGTCGTTTCGTGCGTGCTCGAAGAACGCCGCGTCGAGGGTGAGAATGCGGTCCGGCGACCAGGCCAGAAGCTGCTCCTTGGAAACCCTCACCAGGCCGCGCCCCTCCTTCACCACGTTGACCCCGCCCGCCACCTCGATCACCTCGGCGTTGATGGCGCCGGCCGCGGCGCTGTCCAGACCCGTCGGCCCGCGGGCAAGATAGAGGCGCTCGCTGTGGGCGGGGCGCGCCCGCGCTGCGTCGGCGAGGGCGGCCTCGGCATGACGGGCGAGCGCCTCGCCCCGTGCGGGCACGCCCAGCAGGGCGCCGGTTTCGCGCAGCTGACGCGGGCTGTCCGGCAGGCGGCCGCCCACCAGGACGTAGGGAATCCCGGTCAGCCGCCACACCCGTTCCACCTGGGAGAGGTAGGTGGCATCCACCGTGCCGGCGTCGATGATGAGATCCGGCTTCATGGCCAGGAGCTGTTCCAGCGGCATGCTGCTGCCGGCGCCGGCCAGCCGCCCCAGGTGGGGCAGGTTGCGCCAGGCCGGGGCGATGAAGGCGCGGGCCGCCTCGGAGAGCGAGTACGGCCAGCCCAGCAGCTTGTCCGGGGCGACGCAGTAGACCAGCACACTGGCCGGCGCGCCGGCGGCGTACACGCGCCCGACCTTGTCGGGTGCCGGGAGCGTTCCGAAGACGTGCAGGCTCGAAGGCGGCGCTGCCAGGGATTGCGTCCAGGGTGCGGCCGCGAGGCCCGCCAGCGCATGCAGGAATCCGCGCCGCTTCACAGTGTCATGCCTTTTCCACTACGTCCGGCATCCCGGTGCGGGAAGGCCGCTCGCCGGTCCCCGGAAAAACCCTCCGGCACAGGCAATCCGAAGCAGCTTGGGTAGCTGTCGCAGCTCGCGCAATTGGGCGGCATCAGGCCGGGCCTGCCCAGACGCTCGCCGAGGACCAGGAACATATGACGCTTCCATTTCATGTCGGTCACGTTGCGTGCCGCCAGTGTCGGGAAACACAGGCCCAAAAGACGGCTGACCTCGGCGCGGCCGGACAGGCCCAGGTCCTGCCACAGATGCCGCGCACCGAAACCGGCGGCGGCCAGCGCATGGGCCAGCCAGCGGGCGGGGCGTTCCGCCAGGCCGGGCGCCCGGTGCGCAAGCAGCAGCTCGGTCAGCGGCGCGAACAGGGCGGGCGCCCGGCTCGCGCACAAGCCGTAGGCGCCTGCCTCCCATTCACACTCGGGCTCGACGTCCGGAAGGCAGGCGGCGACGAGGGCGCGGAACTCGTGCCGGTTGAATCCCAGGGTGGCGGCGAACAGGGCCAGATCACCGGTCAACGCATTGCGCACGACGCCGGCGACGGCCGCCCGCGCCAGCGGCGGCAAGCCGCCGTGCCGGAGGATCGTCTGCAGCACGCCGTCCGCGCCGTCCGGTGCGGCGCCATCGCCGGCTCCCGGATCCAGCGCGATCATCAGGGGTGCGCGGCGGCTTGGATCGAGCGGCGCCGCGTCCGCGCCGATGCCGGCGCCCACCAGCACTTCCGGTTCGAGAATGGGCAGCAGCGCGTGCAGCGGCTGGGCACAGCAGGCGATATCGTGGGCGCCGTCACGCAGCCACGCGGCGGCATCCTCCACCCGGCGGCAACGGACGCCGTCGAGGCGCGCTTCGCCGTCCTTCACCGCAGCGGCGAAGGACGGCGCGCCCCGGGTCGCGGCCGGCGCCGCGTCTGCCGCCAGCAGAACCGTGTAGCCGGCCTCGACCAGCCGCAGCGCCGCCGCGGAGGCGACATCGTCGGTGCCGCACACGACGGCACAGGGTCGTAGCGTCTGCATCAGAACCGGTACCCCAGGTTGGCGAACCACATGCGGCCGGCGGCAGGGAAGCCGTAGTCGAGCTCGTAGTTCTCGTCGGTCGCGTTGTTCACCCCCGCCTCGGCGGACAAGCCCTTCATGGGTCGCCACACCGCCTTCAGGTTGAGGACGGTGAAGCCGTCGAGCTTCACCGTATTGCTGGCCCAGCGGCCGCCGTCCCGTTCGGCGAAGGCGATCAGATCCACGATGTCCAGCGGCCGCCAGCGGGCATGCAGGATGAGCTTCGTCTCCGGGATGCCGGTCAGCTTCACGGCGGGGTTGCTGACGTTCTCGATGTCCATCCAGGTGACGTTGCCGCCGAGCTCCCACTGGCGCCCGATGGGCGTCTTCAGGCCCAGTTCGACCCCTTTCATGTGGGCTTCACCGACGTTCTGCATCTGGCACTGGTTGGTCGGCCCGCAGTTTTGCGCCGGGTTGGGCCGGACTTCCTGAATCTTGTCGTCGACGTCGTTGTAGAACAGCGCGGCCTCGGCCGTGGCGCCGCCCCAGGGCGCGCCCTGCCAGCCGAGTTCGTAGTTCACCGCCTGCTCGGCTTGCAGATCGGGGTTGGGAATGAAGTTGCCCAGGCGCGCCGAGTAGCGATCCTTGAGACTGGGCAGCCGGGTTTTTTGCGCTACGGTGGCATACAGACGGGAAACCGGCGAGAGGTCGTGGAACAGGCCGATCTGCGGGTCGTCGGCGGTCTGTTTGTCGGGCAGGGCGTAGGGCGTGGGGTCGGACTTGTAGACCTTGTCCGGCACCAGCTCGTGGTGCGCGAAGCCGAGCGTGAGCGAGGTCTTGTCGCCCAGGGCGATGACGTCCTCCACCGCCAGCGATTTCAGGGTGTCGCGCATGTCGGCGTGCAGCGTGCCGTTGGCGTCGGTTTCCTCGTGGTGGTCGTTCTTGTAGTGCGCGACGAAACGCAGCGTGTGGCCGGCGAGGCGGCGCGACTCCAGTTCGATCGAGCCGCCGTGGGTCTTGTCCGCATAGATGCTGCGGCCGGTGCCGACACTGCCTTGGCCGGAAGGCTTCAATACCGAGTAGGTGCCGTCGGTGTAGCTGTTCACCTCGTTGCCGAACTCGTCCGCATACAGGCGCAGCTTGAGGGTCTCGTGCTCGGACAGGCCGGTGCGCGAGACGAAATAGAGGCTTTCCTTGTCCCAATACGGCCATTGCCAGTAACGAGCGACGGGAACGGTGGAAGGGGGTTGGCCCTTCTCGCCATCCTGCTTGATGTAGGTGAGCGCGTACTCGTCGCCGGAGCGGGGGGTAAGCCCCAGCTTCAGGGAGATTTTGCTGTCCTTGTAGTAGGCGTTGTCGCGCCGGCCGCCGTCCTCGGACGGCGTGGGCGTGAAATCGTCGGACAGGCGGAAGCCGTCCGCTTCCCGATAGGCCGCCCCGGCCTGCAGATACCAGGTGCCCTGATTGGTGCCGACGTTGGCTTCGGCGCGGCGGCTGTTTTCCTCGCCGAAGCCGACGCTGACATCGCCTTCGAACGCCTTGACCGGCTTGCGCGAGATCAGGTTGATCGCGCCGCCCAGGGTGTTGGGGCCGTAGGAGACCGAACTGAAACCCTTGGCGACCTGGATCGCGGCGAGATCGGCGGTGCCGAAGCGGCCGAAGTCGACGTAGCCGTCATACGGCACATAGACCGGGATGCCGTCGATGAACAGCGGCACCTGGCGCGGATCGTAGCCGCGGACGTAGACGGTGTGTTCGTTGCGCGAATTCGTCGACAGCGTCACCCCGGACAGCAGGTTGACGGCGTCCCCCACGGTTTCGCGGTTATAGGCCTGGATCGCGTCGCGGGTCACCACCGAAGACACCTGCTCCGGGGCAATCTCGCCGAGCTGGCCAGCGGGTGCGGCCACGAGGATCGTACCCAATTCGAAAACGGGATCCGCGGCAAGGGCGGCGCCAGGCGCGAACAGACTGGCGATGGTTGCGGCAAGAAGCGGGGAACGATGGGCGAGCATGGACGACTCCTGGATGAATCAGTGAAAACGGGGGCGAAAGCAGGTCCGGCCGCGAGCTGCCGTGGCGCCTTTGCGATATATATGTGCGTGCATAACGACAATCCAAAAAACGGGCGTTTTACGCCCACGTGCCGGAACAATGCCCGCTTCCGCTATGCACGCAAATATATCACGATCCAATATATCACAATCCGCATGTCTTTGATCAAGCTCGCTTCACGAATTCTTCACGCCTCGGGCGTGCTTGCCTCCGGCTCCGCCAGGAAGCGCTCAAAGGCCTCGAATTCCCGTGCCACGGCGCGCGTGGCCTTGATCTCCATGTCCCGGTAGGCGGCCAGCACCGCCTGCCCCAATTCCGTGAGGCTGGCGCCGCCGCCGTGGGCGCCGCCCGCGCTGCTCTCCACCAGCGGCGTGACGAAGCACCTGTTCATCGTATCGACCAGGTTCCAGGCGCGGCGGTAGGACATGCCGTTGGCGCGCGCCGCCGCCGAGATCGAGCCGTGGCCCGCGATCGCCTCCAGCAGCGCGGCCTTGCCCGGCCCGATGGCGATGCTCTCTCCCAGCAAGACCCGCAAGCGCGGGCGGGCGGGGGCGGGTACACGGGGAGTCGCTTTTCGCTTCATCGCAGCAGCCTGTCGGGAATCTCGATCTTCGACAAGTGTACTTGCTCGCGCCGGTCCCGCGCGATTGCGCCCGCCTCTGCTGTGAACCGGCTACCCGATCAGCGCGACGGCCTTGATCTGCAGCCAGACGGGCATCCCCGGCGCCAGCCCGAGCGCGGCGACGGAACGGCGGGTCACGCGGGCGACGATCGGTTGCCCGCTGACGCTCACCCGCACCAATGCCAGGGCGGGATGGCTTTCGTCGGCAATCGCCTCGACCGCGCCCGGCAGGAGGTTCTGGATGCTGGTGCGGTCGTGCCGTTCCAGTGCCACGCTGACATCGCGCGCCAGGATGCGAATGCGTACCCGGCGACCGGCCGGCAGCCCGGTATCGCGCACCCACAGGGTGCCGCCCGCGAAGTCGGCCTGGGCCAGGTGCCAGGTTTCGTCACGCTCGCCGATGCAGGCGTCGAGCACGACCCCCACGTCGTCGCCCAAGCGGATGGGCAGGTCGAGGCGCGCCAGGGTTTCCGTCAGCGATCCTTCGGCAACGGCGCGGCCGCCGTCCAGCGCGACGATGTGGTCGGCCAGCCGCGCCACCTCGTCGGGCGCGTGACTGACGTACAGGATGGGAATCTCCAGCTCGTCGTGCAGGCGTTCCAGGTACGGCAGGATTTCCTGCTTGCGGGCCAGATCCAGAGCTGCCAGAGGCTCGTCCATGAGCAGCACGTGGGGGCTGGTGAGCAGCGCCCGGGCGATCGCGACGCGCTGGCGTTCGCCGCCGGACAGGCTGTCCGGCCGCCGGTCCAGCAGGTGGCCGATGCCCAGCAGGCCGAGCACCCGCTCCAGATTCACCCGGCGTTCGCGCGCCGGCACGCGCCGCATGCCGTATTCCAGGTTGCGTCGGGCGCTGAGATGGGGAAACAGGCTGGCTTCCTGGAACACGTACCCCAGGGCCCGTTTGTGGGTGGGCAGAAAAACCTTGGCTGCGTCGTCCTGCCAGACCTGGCCGTTCACTTCCAGGTAGCCCGGTGCGTGATCGAGGCCGGCGATGAGGCGCAGCAGGGTGGTCTTGCCGGAGCCGGACGGGCCGAACAGGCCGGTGACGCCGCGGCCGGGCAGGTCCAGGTCCACGTCGAGGACGAAATCGCCCCGCTGCTGGGTGAAACGGGCGACGATGCTCATGATGCGCGCCGCCGGCCAAGCACGTTCAGCGTCAGCAGGACCAGGAAGGAGAAGCCCACCATGCCGCCGGCGAGCAGATGGGCGGGGCCGTAATCCATGGCTTCGACATGGTTGTATATGGCCACCGAGACCACCTGGGTCTCGCCCGGAATGTTGCCGCCCAGCATGAGGACGACGCCGAATTCGCCCACGGTGTGGGCGAAGGTCAGCACGATGGCGGTGAAGAAGCCCGGCCAGGCCAGCGGGATGGCCACGCTGAAGAAGCGGTCCCGGAAGCCCGCCCGCAGGGTGGCGGCCACTTCCATGGGGCGCGCGCCCATGGCTTCGAAGGCATTCAGGATGGGTTGCACGGAAAAGGGCAGGGAAAACACCACCGACCCGACCACCAGGCCCCAGAAGGTAAAGGGCAGGCGGCCCAGGCCAAGGAATTGCGTGAACTGGCCCACCGGACCATCGGGCCCCATCAGCAGCAACAGGTAGAAGCCCAAGACCGTGGGCGGCAAAACCAGGGGCAGGTTGACCACGGCGGCCACCGGCCCCTTCCAGATCGACCGGGTGTGGGCCAGCCACCAGGCGATGGGCGTGGCGATGAGGAGCAGAATCGCGGTGGTGATGCTGGCGAGCTTGAGGGTGAGCCAGACGGCGAGCAGGTCTTCGGAAGTCATGGGCGGATCGCGCACGCGCGCAACGGCGGCCGCCGCGCCGTCCGGGACGCAGTGGCCGGATGGAGACGAAACTCAGGGCAGGTCGTAGCCGAAGCTCCTGATGACGGCGATGGCCTTGGCGCCCTTCAGGTACTTCATGAAGTCCTCGGCGGCCGCCTTGTCCTGCACGCTGTTGAGGAGGATGGCGTCCTGGCGGATGGGGGTATACAGGTGCTTGGGCACCACCCACTGCGAGCCCTCGATGGTCTTGCCGTCCTTGATGGTCTGGGACAGGGCGATGAAGGCCATGTCGGCGTTGCCGGTGCCGGCGAACTGCTGGGTCTGAGTGATGTTCTCGCCCATCACGATGCGATTCTGGACGCCGCCCCACAGGCCCAGTCCTTCCAGCGTCTCCTGCGCGGCCACGCCGTAGGGCGCCAGGCGGGGGTTGGCGATGGCCAGCTTGTCGAATCCGCCCTGCAGGACGTGACCCTTGTCATCGACGTAGCCGGGCTTCCTGCTCCACAGCACCAACGTGCCGATGGCGTAGGTGAAGCGGCTGGCGGCGTCACCCAGTCCCTCCTTGCCGAGCTTCTCCGGCGTGGTGTCGTCGGCGGCCAGCAGCACGTCGAAGGGGGCGCCATTTTTGATCTGCGAGTAGAACTTGCCGGTGGAGCCGTAGCTCAGTTTCACGCTATGGCCGGTATCCGCCTGGAACTGCTCGGCGATCTTCTGCACCGGCACGGTGAAATTGGCGGCCACCGCGGCGCGCACCTCGCCGGCATCGACACGCAAGGCAAGCAGGCAGAGGCCGGCCAGGCAGCCGAGTTGGGTGAATTTCATGGGTTGCTCCTTTCAGGAATGATGGAGGAAATCAGTTCATGACCGCGAGAATCACGCTGGATGACTTGAAGGCGGCGCACACCGGCGCTCCCACCGCGAGGCCGAGTTCCTCGCAGCTCGTGCGCGTGATCACCGCGATGACCGTCTTGCCGCTGGGCAGGGCCACGGTGACCTCGGCATTGACGGGGCCGGGCCGGATGTCGTAGACCGTGCCCCACAGCGTGTTGCGGGTGGAAATCTTGATTTGCGGATCGGTGAAGAGCAGCACCGAGGGCGCCTTGACCAGGGCGAGAATCGGCATGCCCACGCGCAGTTCGAGGTGTTCCGCACTTTCGTTGGTGACCACCGCGACGATCTCGTTCCAGTCGTCGAGACGCAGGCGCACCTCGAAGCTGACGGCTTCCTGGATCAAGGCCGTCACCGTGCCATGGAACTGGTTTCGGGCGCTGGTCTTCATCGAGAAGCGGTTGAGCAGGCGGTTGAAATTGCGCAGGTCGCTCAAGTCCCCGCCCAGCTTGTCGAGGGCGCGCTGATATTCCGCTTCCACCGCGCGGAACAAGCTGACCATGTTGCGGCCATGCTCGGTGAGCTGGCTGCCTCCGCCGCGCCGCCCCCCCACTTCCCGGAGCACCAGCGGCGGGTCGCACAGGTTGTTCATCGCGCTCACGGCTTCCCAGGCGGTCTTGTACGAGAGATCAAGTTCCTTCGCCGCCTTCTGGATCGAGCCGTGCCGTTCGATGGCTTCCAGCAGCTGCACGCGCTGACCCGCAAGCAGCACCCCTTCATCGGTATCCAGATAGATGCGTCCGACCAGATGCATGCGCCCCCCTTGGGTTGATGGCTGATTATACTATGTAGCCGTTCACCATATAACCACGTCATTGAACAGCCGTGTCGCAGCCGTCTATTGGAATACATGGGATGTTGCAGGGCGAGCGGCTTCGTCTGGCCGGCAGGATTATATGTAGCTAACTACATAACGACCCGATTTTCTCCACCCTGGCAGGCAGGTCTCGGCTACACTGATCTTTGTCGGCGGGCAGTGTGATCCCCGCCATCATTTGCCATCATTCGAGGAGAATCCAGATGAAAAGCAGTGCTCGCAATCAGTTCGCCGGCAAGGTCACCTCGATCGTCAGCGGCCCGGTCAATGCCGAGGTCGACGTGCTCCTGGACAGCGGCGACCACGTCGTTTCGGTGATTACCGCCGGCAGCGTGAAGGCTCTCGGCCTGCGCGAAGGCAGCCAGGTGGTGGCCCTGATCAAGGCGCCTTGGGTCATCCTGCTCACCGACGACGCCGGTCTCAAGACCAGCGCGCGCAACCATCTGCGCGGCAAGGTGAGCCGGCTGGTGAAGGGAGCGGTCAATACCGAGGTCAGCCTGCAAACCGATGGCGGTCTAGCGGTGAACGCCATCATCACCAACGAAAGCGTGGATGCGCTTGGCCTCGACATCGGCGTGCCCGCTTCCGCGATCATCAAGGCGTCGCATGTGATTCTCGCCACCCGGACGTAGGCAGGCGCAGCAGGCCGGGGCGAATCAGCGCTTCGTTGACAGGCTGTTCCGGCGGATGGGGCCCGGATTCAGGAAAAACCGACGTTCGCCGCATTCAGGCAGCGAACGTCGGGCATCCGCATAAACCAGGCCAGGCCTGGCTCATGCGTCAGGTTTATTTGTCGATGGTGCGGGTGACCGGATCGAACAGTTTGTTCTTCTTCACCGCCTCGATATCCGGCGTTCCCGCCAGGGTCATGACGGTCGTCAGTTCCTTGTTGAACTGCTGGAATACATCGTTCACCCCTTCAGCGCCGCCCAGGATCAAGCCATACAAAGCCGGACGGCCAACCGCCACGATATCCGCGCCGCTGGCCAGGGCTTTGAACACATGTGAACCACGCCGCACGCCGCTGTCGAACACGATGGGGACGCGTTTATTCACCTGTTTGGCGATCAAGGGCAACATATCGAACGAAGCCGGCGCGCCATCCAGCTGACGGCCGCCATGGTTGGAGACCCAGATGCCGTCGGCACCGGCGCGAATCGCCAGCTCGGCGGCCTCGGGAGACAGAATGCCTTTGACCAGCACCGGCAAACCACTGGCGTTCTTGATGAACTTGATGTCTTCCGCGCTAAAACTGATTTTCCGCAGCGCACGCGCCTCGCTCTGCGTCATGGTCCTGCCCTTGTAGAAATCCGCAACATTGGGCGTTGCGATGCTGTAGTTGTAGTTGTTGCGCCTGTCGGCCTCGCGATTGCCCGGCACCCCCGCATCGACGGTAATGATGATGCCCTTGGCACCCGCGGCCCTGGCCTTGTTCACAATGTATTCATTGAATGCATCGTCCTTGCTCATGTAGATCTGGAACAGGAATGGCGCATCCGGCGCGCTTTTTGCGATATCTTCGATCAATACGCTGGAATAGGTGCTGATCGCCATCATGGTGCCTGCCCTGGCGGTCCCGCGGATCGTGGCGCGGTCGGCCTGCTCGTGCACCAGACCGTGCGCGGCCATCGGCGCGATGATCACTGGACTGGCGAGGTCAACGCCAAGAAATCGGGTTTTGATGTCCACGCCCGAAATGCCGGCCATGCCATCAGGAATGATTTGCTTGTGATCGAAGGCCGTGGTGTTGCCACGCAAGGTGATTTCATCTTCGGCGCCGCCCTGCACATAACCGAATGCACCCAGATCGATCTTCTGCGCCGCCTGTTTTTCGAGTTCGGCAATATTGAGGATGCTGATGGGTCCTTCCGCCTTGCTCAGCTTGCCCTGTGCACTCGCGGTATTCACACTCATCGCCAGCAACAGGCTTGCCAACAACAGCGTCACGTTACGTGTGTTCATTTTTGCCCTTTCAGGTAAACCAGTCGCGTTCATCTCGGGGTGGCATCCACGCGCCTGTCAGAAATTCGGAACACGGCGCATCGATTCAATACCCCAGCACCTGGCCGGCGTTTTCATTCGGCGCGAACCGCCTGGCGTCGCAAGGACGTCGGTTCTGACTTTAGTTCAAACATCGAGGTGGGACAAGTTTTGGAGTCCTTCGTCCGGCCGTGAATTGCATTGAGGCCGGCCGGCAAAAACCACTTCTAAGAAATGGGAAAAAGGGGGGTAATCCCCCCGTAAAACAGCAGGAGTCAGAAGTGGAATTTTCTCGTAATCCAACCCGAGGAGGTTCCCTTGAAGAAATCGCGTTTTACCGACAGCCGGATCATCGCCGTGCTCAAGCAGCACGCGTAGCCCGGATGCAGCGCAGCGAAATCCGGGGCAAGTTTGCCCGGGCCGGTTGACCCGGATTCCATTTCATTCCATCCGGGCTACGCGTGCTACGATTACCAACGTAACCACAATCTGCTTCGCTCTATCCATGATCGAGGCAGCTAACGTAGAGGTAAGGGGCGCCGCTTCAGCGGCGTCCCAGCGTAGCGAAGCGGAGCGGTCTTGACCGCCGGGTTAGTCCACATAGCGCTCAATAATGCCGTGCCACTTGCGAAGCGGCAGGCCATCGACTTGTTCATGGAAAAATTCACTTTCCGCCGGAGTTGGATTGAATATTGGGCGCTTATATGGTGGTCCAAAGTGAATTTCAAGCGGTTGCTCTACATCAGAGTAACCAGGCGGGGTGTTTGCCAGAATACCAGCCGCGGGCGGCTCGTTTGAGCCGTCTTTGTCATAAAGCTCGTGATACCGATAAAAGGTGTCCTCGGAGACTTCGGCCCAGACGCCCCAGCCAAACTTTGTACCCAACTCTTGGACTGGGACATACACAACACCACGGATAAAGTAGCGCCTGTCATCGAGCGAGCAAAGATCAGTGTGGATTTTTGCGCGTGCCTCTCTCTGTTCCTCGGATAAGGCAAATATGGCATCAGGAAGGCCAAACGCTACATCCATTTGATGCGGCTCAACTTCTTTTCCACAGCAAGGACATTTCATCGGTCTGGCCTTGGGGCTAACGTTTAGCTTGAGGGGCCGATCGGAAGCTGGCAAAGCCAGCTTTTGGGCGGTCCCGCTCGAAGCACCAGTTAGGCGCTTCGTTTCTCAATGGGCCATTGGGTAAATGCGAACACCCAAAGCATGATGATGTTGACTAGAGGGACAAGCATAAGTACCGACCAAGCCCCCGGGTAGCCGGCCTTGCGAATAATGCGCCAACCGGGAGTGACAAAAATAGCAACGTAAACCAACAAAATAAGCCAGTGCCAGATACTAAATGAGCCCACGATTCCTCCTTGGTTGAAAAAACACACAAATTTGTGCAATGCCTAACGCCCGAGTTAAGCCGCGCCGCGAAGCGGCGTCGGCTTGAATGAATTGTTAGGCCTTCTGCGTCCTCGAGCGAGATGGCTTCTTCATGACCAACAAGCGAGTCAAGCCATCCCACTCGTCAACGATAGGCGGGTAGTCGAACGGATTGAGAATCTGAACCTCCTCAAGTGTCCATCGGTTTCGTCCATATTGACAAGGGCCACACGCAGTAACGAGATTTGAATCTGAGTTATCGCCACCACGGGAGTGACCTTCCCTCGGTTTTTCGTCTTCCAACAGGTGGGTTTCATGCTACCTGTTTTTCCATCGGTTGAACCGTCAGCCAGTCATGCATGAACTGCGTCGGCGACTTGTAGCCCAGCGTCGAATGCCGTCGCTTCCGGTTGTA
>JANJXT010000002.1 GCA_024708885.1 Thiobacillus sp. | reverse complement strand
AGAGAACCGTTAGTACCACCAAAACCGAAGTTGTTTTTCAGCGCCACATCAATCTTCATCGGTCGCGCCTTGTTGGCACAATAGTCCAGGTCACACTCCGGATCCTGGTTGAAGATATTGATAGTCGGCGGCGAAATCTGGTGATGAATGGCCAGCACGGTAAACAGTGACTCGACACCGCCGGCCCCTCCAAGCAAGTGGCCGGTCATCGACTTGGTCGAATTGATCACGGTCTTGTAGGCAGCGTCACCCAGCGCGAGCTTGATCGCGTCGGTTTCGTTCTTGTCGCCCAGCGGCGTCGAGGTGCCGTGCGCGTTGACGTAGTGGATCTGCTCGGGATTGAGGCCGGCATCGCGGATCGCGTTCAGCATCGAGCGACGCGGGCCGTCGGTGGAGGGTGCGGTCATGTGGTAGGCGTCGCCGCTCATGCCGAAGCCCGCGACTTCAGCATAGATGCGCGCGCCGCGCGCGCGGGCGTGCTCGTATTCCTCGAGCACCATCACACCGGCACCCTCGCCCAGCACGAAACCGTCGCGGTCCTTGTCCCACGGCCGACTCGCGCCGGCGGGATCGTCGTTGCGCGTCGACAGCGCGCGTGCCGCCGCAAAGCCGCCGACACCGAGCGGCGACACCGCGCCTTCGGCGCCGCCCGCCACCATCACGTCGACGTCGCCGTGCATGATCATGCGTGCGGACTGGCCAATCGCGTGCAGGCCGGTGGCGCAGGCGGTGACCACGGCAAGGTTGGGCCCCTTGATCCCGTACAGGATCGACAGGTTCCCGGAAATCATGTTGATGATCGAGCCCGGAATGAAGAAAGGCGAGATCTTGCGCGGCCCGGACTCCGTCACTACGGCGTGGGTCTCCTCGATCAGGGGCAAACCGCCGATGCCGGAACCGATATTGATGCCGATACGCTCGGCATTGGCCTCGGTGACTTCGAGACCGGCGTCACGGATGGCCTGGATGCCCGCGGCCATGCCGTACTGGATGAACAGGTCCATCCGTCGCGCTTCCTTGGGATTGAGATACTGTCCGATATCGAAATTCCGGACTTCGCCAGCCATGTGCGAGGCGAAGGGCTCGGGATCGAAACGGGTGATGCGGGCGATGCCTGAACGGCCGGCGATCAGGTTGTCCCACGCTTCCGGAATGGTGTTGCCGACGGGGGAAACGATCCCCAGGCCGGTGACGACGACGCGACGAATGGACAAAGGTCGGACCTTTTGGCTGGTGGGGGATCAGCTCGAATGGCTGTTGACGTAGTCGACGGCTTGCTGGACGGTGGTGATCTTCTCCGCTTCCTCGTCCGGGATTTCGCAGCCGAATTCCTCTTCCAGCGCCATCACCAGTTCGACCGTGTCGAGCGAGTCGGCGCCGAGGTCGCCGACAAAGGAGGACTCTGCCTTGACATCCGCCTCGTTGACGCCCAGTTGTTCGGCGACGACCTTGATTACACGCTGCACGTTATCCATTACTGCTCCTCTTCTAGAAAAAAGGCTTCAATCGAATTGAAGCCCGGAAAAATCAAACCACGGGATTTTACCAAACTTTCCCTGGCGGTCACGCCATGTACATGCCGCCGTTGACATGCAGCGTCGTGCCCGAAATATAGCCCGCCGCGGGCGACGCCAGGAACAGCACGGCCTGGGCAATGTCCGCTGCGGAGCCCAGCCGGCCGAGCGGAATGTGCGCCAGCAGCGCCTGCCGCTGCGCCTCCGGCAGGGCGCGCGTCATGTCGGTGTCGATGAAGCCGGGCGCGACGCAGTTGACCGTGATGTTGCGGCTGCCGACCTCGCGCGCGAGCGACTTGGTGAAGCCCATGATGCCGGCCTTGGCGGCGCTGTAGTTGGTCTGTCCGGCGTTGCCCATGGCACCGACCACCGAGGCGATGGAAATGATGCGCCCGGTGCGCGCCTTCATCATCGCGCGCAGCACCGCGCGCGACAGGCGGAATACGGAAGTGAGGTTGGTCGCCAGGATGGCGTCCCATTCCTCGTCCTTCATGCGCATCAAAAGGTTGTCGCGGGTGATGCCGGCGTTGTTGACCAGAACGCCGATGCTGCCGAAGTCCTTCTCGATGGCGGCGATCACGGCATCGACCTCGGCCGCGTCGGTCACGTCGAGCTTCATGCCGCGGCCCTTGATGCTTGCGGCCGCCAGGTAATCGCCGATCGCCTGCGCGCCCTTGTCGCTGGTGGCGGTGCCGACCACGGTGGCGCCGGCATTGCCGAGCGCGAGCGCGATCGCCTGGCCGATGCCGCGGCTGGCGCCGGTCACCAGTGCGATGTGTCCATCCAACATCTCCTCTTCTCCTTATGCGTTGAGCGCAGCCGCGAGGCTGGCTTCGTCGACCAGCGCCACGGCCGGCACGCTGTCGTCGATGCGTTTGTTGAGACCCGCCAGCACCTTGCCGGGGCCGCATTCGAGCACGCGCTCGATGCCGGCGGCCTTGAGCGCGCACACCGTCTCGACCCAACGCACCGGCGTGTGCAACTGTTTCGCCAGTGCGTCGCGGATGGCGTCCGGCTCGGCGTGGCTCTGCACGTCGGTGTTGTGCAGCACGCGGATCGCCGGCGCCTTGATTTCGATGCCTTGCAGGTGCGCGCGCAGCCTTTCCGCCGCCGGCCGCATCAGCGAGGAATGCGAGGGCACCGACACCGGCAGCGGCAGGGCGCGCTTGGCGCCCTTCTCCTTCGCCAGTGCCATGGCACGCTCGACCGCCGCCCTGTTGCCGGCGATCACCACCTGGCCCGGCGAATTGAGGTTCACCGCCTCGACCACGTCTCCGGCGGCCGCCTCGCTGCACACGGCGCGCACGGCATCGTCATCCAGGCCGAGGATGGCCGCCATCGCGCCGACGCCTTCCGGCACCGCCGCCTGCATCGCCTCGGCACGGAAGCGCACCAGCCGGATCGCGTCGGCGAAGTCCAGCGCGCCCGCCGCGACCAGCGCCGCGTATTCGCCCAGGCTGTGTCCCGCCAGCAGCACCGGAGCGGCGCCCCCGGCCGCCTGCCAGGCGCGCCAGGCGGCAACGTCGGCAGCCAGCATCGCCGGCTGGGTGTTGATGGTCTGATTGAGCAGATCGGCCGGGCCATCGGTCACCAGTGCCCACAGGTCCTCGCCAAGCGCGTCCGAGGCCTCCCGAAACGTCGCGCGCACCTCGGCACGCTCGCCCCAGCCGGCCATCATGCCGACCGCTTGCGAACCTTGTCCAGGAAATACGAAAGCCAGCTTCATCGGGATTTTCCTCAATACCTGATCAGGGCCGAGCCCCAGGTGAAGCCGCCGCCGAATGCCTCCATCAGCACGGTCTGGCCGCGCCGGATGCGGCCGTCGCGCACCGCCACGTCGAACGCCAGCGGCACGGATGCCGCCGAAGTATTGCCATGGTCGGCAACGGTGGTCACCACGTTGTCCATGTTCATGCCGAGCTTCTTCGCGGTGGCGGTGATGATGCGAATGTTGGCCTGGTGCGGCACCAGCCAGTCGATGTCGGATTTCGCGAGGCCGTTGGCTTCCAGCGTCTCGTCGACGATGCGGTCGAGCGTGTTGACCGCCATCTTGAACACGGCGTTGCCTTCCATGCGCATGTAGGCGGGTTCATGCAGCCCGGTCGATGCGCCGGTGGTGGTGCGCAGAAGCGCCTTGTGGCGCCCGTCGGCGTGGATGTGCGTGGCGAGGATGCCGGCTTCGTCCGAGGCCCCGAGCACCACTGCACCGGCACCGTCGCCCCACAGGATGCAGTTGCTGCGGTCGTTCCAGTCGGTGATGCGCGACAGCGTTTCCGCGCCGATCACCAGCACGTGCTTCGCGGCGCCGGTTTTGATGAACTGGTCGGCCACGCTCAGCGCGTAGACGAAGCCGCTGCACACCGCCTGCAGGTCGAACGCGGGCTTGCCGTTGCTCATGCCGAGCTTCGCTTGCACGATGCACGCGGTGCTGGGGAATACCAGATCGGGCGTGGTGGTGGCGACCAGCAGCAGGTCGATGTCGTCGACGGCGACCCCTGCGGCCTCGAGTGCGGCGCGCGCCGCCTGTGTGGCCAGGTCGCTGGTGAGCTCACCTTCGGCGGCGATGTGGCGTTTGCGGATGCCGGTGCGGTCGACGATCCACTGGTCGCTCGTATCGACCAGGTGCTCGAGGTCGGCGTTGGTGAGAATGCGCGCCGGCAGATAGCTGCCGGTGCCGAGAATGCGGGAATAGGTCAAGCGGCCACCCGTTGGATGAGTTGGATCTGGTCGGTAATGCGCTTCAGCACGTTGTTGCCGACCTCATCGCTGGCGGTCTCGATCGCGTGCTCGAAGGCGAAGCAGTCGGCCGAGCCATGGCTCTTCACCACCACGCCTTTCAAGCCGAGCAGCGTGGCGCCGTTGTAACGGCGCGGGTCCATGCGGCGCTTGAAGGCGTTCAGCACCGGCAGCGCGGCGAGTCCGGCCATGCGCGTCAGCCAGTTGCGCTTGAATTCGGCGCGCAGCGTGGTGGAAATCATCTTGGCGAGCCCCTCTGACGCCTTGAGGGTGACGTTGCCGACGAAACCGTCGCACACCACCACGTCGGTGGTGCCCAGGAAAATGTCATTGCCTTCGACATTGCCGTAAAAATTCAGATGGCTGCCGCGCAGCAGTTCGGCAGCCTGCTTCACCATCTCGTTGCCCTTGATGTCTTCCTCGCCGATGTTGAGCAATCCCACGCTCGGGTTGGCCTTGTGCTCCACCGCCACGACCAGCATCGCACCCATGATGCCGAACTGCAGCAGATGCTCGGCGGTGCAGTCGACATTCGCACCCAGGTCGAGCACCAGCACGTGTCCCTTGAGCGTCGGCAGGACGGAGGCAATGGCCGGACGGTCGATACCGGGCAGGGTTTTCAGGACGAATCGGGCCGTCGCCATCAGGGCGCCGGTGTTGCCGGCGGACACGCAGGCGTCGGCTTCCCCCGATTTGACGAGGTCGATGGCGACCCGCATCGATGAATCCTTCTTGCCGCGCAGTGCCTGTGCGGGCGGCTCGTCCATCGCCACCACCTGGCTGGCGTGACGCACGATGAGGCGCGGACCGGGCTCGGCGCGACGTGCCTTCAGCTCGGCCGCGACGACGTCCTGCGGCCCCACCAGGATGATGTTGAGGTCGGGATTGCGCGCCAGGCAGCGGATCGCCGCCGGGACCGTGACATGGGGGCCGTAATCGCCCCCCATCACATCGATGGCGACCGTGATGTTCTTCATGCAGCCGGAAACGTGCCGGACACGACGCGCCGACCGGCGCGTGGCCCGCTGTTTATTCGCCCTTGGTCTTGACGACCTTGCGGCCGCGGTAGAAGCCG
The DNA here is from genome assembly GCA_024708885.1 of Thiobacillus sp. Taxonomy (GTDB): domain Bacteria; phylum Pseudomonadota; class Gammaproteobacteria; order Burkholderiales; family Thiobacillaceae; genus Thiobacillus. The sequence goes on along the minus strand of JANJXT010000002.1, from coordinate 15,361 downwards.
CTCGGGCTGATGTGGTGGCGCAGGTGCGTCTCGCCGGTCGTCGGCTCGACAGCCAGCGGCGGATTGGTCAGAAAATCATGCGCGCGGTGCATGCCGCGCTTGGACGGGGATTTCTTGTTCTGTTGGACGGCCATTTCTTGCTCCTTAAAAATTCCGTGCGCCCCTCAGGCGGCGCATTCACCTTCTGCGTGCATCGCCGCCAGCGGCAGGCTCAACAACACTTCGTCTTCAACCAGTGCGACCAGGTCCAGCCTTGCCGGCACGAGGATCGCCTCGCATCCGGGCATGGCGTCGAGTCGCTCGAGTTCCGTTTCGTCCCGTGCCAGATGCAGCGCATGGGCAATGTCCACCGTGTACGGCAACTCGCCCAGGCAACGCTGACAGCTCAAGGCCACGTCGCCGCGAATCTCGATCCGCAGCGAAAGCGCACCGGCGTCGCTCGCCTCGCCCACGACTCGACAGAACAGCCCGCCTTGCGTAAATTCAAGGGACAGCCGCGGAAAAACCGCCACGTCTTCGCGCACTTCCCACGACTGCCCGCTCTTGCAGAAGCGCCGTGGATCGACTTCGACAGCATGCATCATGGCCGCTCGGCAGGGGTTGCCGGGGACCTGCCCCAGGCCGCGATACGCCGCACCCGAATAAACAATAGCCCGCAATAATATGATTTGCCGCAATTTTTGTCAAAAAAGAAGCACCGCCCATGATTAGAAAGATCCTGGTCGCCAACCGTGGCGAGATCGCCGTGCGCATCGTGCGTGCCTGTGCCGAACTGGGCATCAAGTCGGTCGCCATCTACACCGACGCCGACCGCCACGCCCTGCACGTGAAGAAAGCCGACGCGGCTTACCACATCGGCAAGGACCCGATCCTGGGCTACCTCAACGCCCACACGCTGGTGAACCTGGCTGCGGCATCGGGCTGCGACGCGCTGCATCCGGGCTACGGTTTCCTCTCGGAAAACCCGGATCTTGCGGCGATCTGCGCGCGGCGCGGTATCCGTTTCATCGGCCCCTCACCCGAGGTCATTCGCCGCATGGGCGACAAGATCCAGGCCAGGAACGCGATGATCGCTGCGGGCATCCCGGTGGTACCCGGTTCCGCGCACAATCTGGAAAGTGCCGAGGAAGCGCGCACGCTGGCGAACCGCATCGGCTACCCGGTGATGCTGAAGGCGACCAACGGCGGCGGGGGACGCGGCATCCGGCGCTGCGACAACGAGGAAGACCTGCTCAGGAATTATGACCGCGTGGTGTCCGAGGCGAGCAAGGCCTTCGGCAAGCCGGAGGTCTTCGTCGAGAAGTGCGTGGTCAGCCCCAAGCACATCGAGGTGCAGATTCTGGGCGACATCCACGGCAACCTCATCCATCTGTTCGAGCGCGACTGCTCGATCCAGCGGCGCAATCAGAAGCTCATCGAGATCGCGCCCAGTCCGCAACTCACCGAGGCGCAACGCCAGTACATCGGCAAGCTCGCGGTGCGCGCGGCAAAGGCGGTCGGCTACGTCAACGCCGGCACGGTGGAATTCCTGCTCGACCAGGACAACCAGTTCTATTTCATGGAAATGAACACGCGGCTGCAGGTCGAGCATCCGGTCACCGAGAGCATCACCGGCGTCGACATCGTGCAGGAACAGATCCGCATCGCCGACGGCCAACCGCTGCAGTATCGGCAGGAGGACATCCATCACCGTGGCTACGCAATCGAGTTCCGCGTCAACGCGGAGGATCCGAAAAACGAGTTTCTCCCCAGCCTCGGCCGCATCACGCGCTACTACGCGCCCGGCGGTCCAGGCGTGCGCGTCGACGCGGCGATCTATACGGATTACGTGATCCCGCCCTACTTCGACTCGATGTGCGCCAAGCTCACGGTATGGAATCTTGGTTGGGAGTCCACCGTCGAACGCGGCCGCCGCGCGCTCGCCGACATGCTGGTGTACGGGGTGAAGACGACGATTCCGTATTACCAGCAGATCTTGCAGCACCCCGAGTTTCGCAGCGGCCAGTTCAACACCAGCTTCGTCGAGACGCACCCGGAGCTCATCCAGTACACCGAGAAGAAACCGCCGGAAGTGGTCGCCGCCGCCATCGCCGCCGCCATCGCCGCCCACCAGGGACTCTGACATGACCAAGGTATACGTTACCGATCTCGTCCTGCGCGACGGCCACCAGTCGCTGATCGCCACCCGCATGCGCACCGAAGACATGTTGCCGATCTGCCCCAGGCTCGATGCGGTCGGCTTCTGGTCGCTGGAAGCCTGGGGGGGCGCCACGTTCGATGCCTGCGTGCGCTTCCTGCGCGAGGATCCGTGGGAGCGCCTGCGCACGCTCAGGAAAGCCTTGCCCAACACCCGCATCCAGATGCTGCTGCGCGGGCAGAACCTGCTCGGCTACCGCAACTATTCCGACGACGTCGTGCGCGCCTTCGTCAAGAAATCCGCCGACAACGGCGTCGACGTGTTCCGCGTGTTCGACGCGATGAACGACCTGCGCAATCTGAAGGTCTCGATCGAGGCCATCAAGGCCGCGGGCAAGCACGCCGAAGGCGCGCTCTGCTACACCACCAGCCCGGTGCACGATATTCCCCATTTCGTCGCGCTGGCGCAGGGCATGGCGGAAATGGGCTGCGACAGCATCGCGATCAAGGACATGGCAGGATTGTTGACGCCCTATGCGGCCTATGACCTGGTGTGCGCGATCCGCGAGGCGACGCGTCTGCCGATCCACACCCACAGCCATGCCACCTCGGGGCTGGCCCACATGACGCACCTGAAGGCGATCGAGGCCGGCGCGACCATCATCGACACCTGCGTCGGCGGGTTTTCCGAAGGCGCAAGCCATCCGACCACGCAAAGCCTGGTCGCCGCGCTCGCCGGCACCGCCTATGACACGGGCCTGTCGCTGCCGCTGCTCGAGGAAATCTCCGCCTACTTCAAGGAGGTGCGCAGAAAATACTGGCAGTTCGAATCGGAGTTCACCGGCACCGACACCCGGGTACTGATCAACCAGGTGCCGGGCGGCATGATCTCCAACCTTGCCAATCAACTGAAAGAGCAAGGCGCGCTCGACAGGATGAACGCGGTGCTCGATGAAATCCCGCGCGTGCGCGAGGACCTTGGCTACCCGCCGCTGGTCACGCCCACCTCGCAGATCGTCGGCACCCAGGCCGCGTTGAACGTGCTCACCGGCGCGCGCTACAAGTCGGTCACCAACGAGGTGAAACTGTACCTGCAGGGCCGCTACGGCAAGGCGCCCGGCCACGTCAACGAGGAAGTACGCAAGCTCGCCGTGGGCGACCTCGACGTCACCACCTGCCGTCCCGCGGATCTTCTCGTCGACGAACTCGACAGGCTGCGCAACGAAATCGACAGCCTCGCGCACTCCGGCGAGGATGTGCTGACCTACGCCATGTTTCCCGAGCTGGCCAAGACCTGGCTGCAGGAACGGGCGGCCGGCAGCCTGAAGTCCGAACCGCTGCTGCCGCGAAGCGCCGCGCAGGCCGAGGCCGCACCGCGCTACGCCGCAGACGAATTCCGCATCACCCTGCACGGCGAGATCTATCACATCAAGCTTGCCGGAAGCGGCCGTTCCGAGTCGGGCCAGCACCCCTACTTCGTGTCCATCGACGGCATTTCGGAAGAAGTGCTCGTCGAACCGCTCAACGAAATCGCGGTCACTGCCGGCAGCGGGGGCGAAGCGCGCAAGGCTGCCGCGGCGTCGACCGCGGCGCCCGGACAGAAGCCGCGCCCGAGCCATCCGGGCCACGTCACCGCGGCCATGCCCGGCAGCGTCGTCGACGTGCTCGTCAGTGTCGGGCAGAAGGTCAAGGCGGGCGATGGCGTGCTGGTGATCGAGGCGATGAAGATGGAAAGCGAGGTGCAGGCGTCCATCGCCGGCGTCGTCATCAACATCTTCGCCCGGAAGGGCGACGCCGTGACGCCCGACATGGCGCTCGTCGAAATCCAGCCGGAATGATCCTGGGATAAACCGACCATGAAACTGATCCTCGCCTCCACCTCGCGCTACCGGCACGAACTGCTCTCCCGCCTGCGCCTGCCGTTCGAGGTGCTTGCGCCCGACGTCGATGAAACACCCCTGCCCGACGAGCCGCCGTCCGCCACCGCACTGCGTCTGTCGGTACTGAAGGCGCAGGCGGCGGCGGCCCCCTTCCCCGATGCGCTGATCATCGGGTCCGACCAGGTGCTGATGCTGGGTGACGCCCAACTCGGCAAGCCCGGCAATTACGCGAATGCCTTCGCCCAGCTGAAAGCGATGCAGGGGCGCGAAATGGTGTTCCACACCGCACTGACGCTGCTCAACAGCCGCACCGGCCGCACGCAGACGCGCGACGTGCCGACCGTCGTGCACATCCGCCGTCTCAGCGACGCGCAGATCGCCGCCTACCTCGAAAAGGAAAAACCCTACGACTGCGCCGGCTCGGCCAAGAGCGAGTCGCTCGGCATCGCGCTGATGGAACGCATGGACAGCGCCGATCCCACCGCGCTCGTCGGCCTGCCGCTGATGGCACTGACCGGAATGCTCGCCAACGAGGGCGTCGACGTACTGACGTGCTGAGCGAACGCATGGCTGGCACGCTCTATCTGATCCCGGTTCCGCTTGGACCGGTGAGCCCCGACGCCTGCCTGCCGCCCGACACCCTCGCCGTGGCCCGCCGCCTCACGTATTTCGTCGTGGAACGCGCCAAAACCGCGCGCGCCCACCTCAAGGCGATGGGCCACCCGCAACCGCTGCAGGCGCTGCACATCGACGAACTCAACGGGCATACGCCGCCAACGGCAATTCCCGCACTGCTGGCGCCGCTCAAAGCGGGCCACGACCTCGGCCTGCTGTCGGAAGCGGGCTGTCCTGCGGTCGCCGACCCGGGTGCTGCGCTGGTGTTGGCGGCACACCGCGCAAACATCCCGGTCGTGCCCTTGATCGGCCCCTCCTCCATCCTGCTCGCGCTGATGGCTTCCGGCCTGGGCGGTCAGCGCTTCGCCTTCCATGGCTATCTGCCCGCCAAGGAGCCCGCACGCAGTCAGACCATCCGCGACCTCGAAAAAGCCGCACGACGTGACCACGCCACCCAGCTCTTCATCGAAACACCCTACCGCAGTGCGGCCCTGCTCGATGCGCTGGCGATGACGCTCGCGCCCGACACGCTGGTGAGCGTGGGCGCCGATCTGAGCCTGCCGGGACAGCTGATCCAGACGCGCAGTGCCAAACAATGGTGCACCCAGACCGACCAGGTCAGGGGCCGCCTCGTGGTGTTCGCGATCGGAATCTGATCCGTCGCGGCTACTGTTCGGCCTCCACCCTGCGTTCCGATTCCTTGAAGATCCAGGTCAGCGCGAGCCCCGCCGACACGGCTTGCGCGCGCCGCACCAGCGGGCTGTCCTCGATCACCGCACCGGCCAGCGTGTCATAGCGCACGAACGCACCCAGCCAGGTGCCGGAAAAACGCCTGCTCAAGGTGAACGTGGCCTGTGTACCCGTATAGCCACCGGCGGCCTCGTAGGCGGGCCGCGATGGCGTCGTCTCAAACGGGCGAACACCATAGAAATAGCCGCTGTATTCGCGGTCGTTGAAATACGGACCTGCCTGCGCGCTGAAATTCCAGCCTGTCAGCCCCCCCGGATCGCGGATTTCCAGCAGCAGGTTCGGTGAAAACAGCCAGCCGATCTGTCGGGGCGAGGCAGACACGGTGATGGCCGTGCGCAGCGGCGCGCGCGCCTCGAGCCGCATCCTCCGGTTGGACGACTGCCACAGGTGAACGTTGAGGGTCGGTCCAAATTCAACCGTCGGGTCGAGATCGGCCATGCCCTGCCGCACCGGATCGTCGTCGCTGTTGGCCGGGAGCGAGCCATTGAGACTGAGGTTGACTTCGACGCGCTCGCCGTCGAACAGCAGGCCGCGCAAACCGTCTTGATCCATTTTCAGGACCTCGCCGCGATAGATCAAGTAGGGCATGGGCAGAAGGTGGTCCTGCCGCTCGTTCGAACCGCGGTAATTGGGCAGGCTCAACCCCACCAGCCCGGCGCCGATTTCCCACAGGGGGCGCCCCGTCGCGTGGGCCGATGGCGCCATCCCGCACGCCGAGAGCAGAATGGCAGCGGCCATGCGGCGCTGTGTGAATAGGCGTGTCATGAGCAGGATCATCCTGGAAAAAGCAGTTGAACGACAGAGACACAGAGCACAGCGAGCAAAAGCAACTGCATGCATTCTTTCCGTGGCTCATCCGATGGGTGAGTGCGGAAAAGCGCGGAAAGTCCCTGTTTTTCGGGTTTCTCTGTGCCTCTGTGCCACTGTGCCTCTGTGTCTCTGTGGTGCGGAACGCAGGATTACACAATCACGTCGGTCCCGCCGGAAGGCAGTATGGGTTATGGTTGGGGTTTCGCATCAAGGATGACCCACCGACCATGACCAAGCCGATTCTCTATCACAGCCCCGTCTGCCCGTTCTGTCAGCGCATCGACATCCTGCTGGCGTTGAAAGACCGCCAGCAGGATGTCGACGTTCACACCCTCGACCTCGCGCTGCCACGGCCCGACTGGCTGCTGCAGAAGACCCGCGGCACCTCGGCGCTGCCGGTGCTGGAAACGTCAGACGGGGACATCGTGAAGGAAAGCCTGGTCATCCTGCAGTATCTGGAAGACATTTATCCGGAGCGCCCGGTGGCGCGGCGCGACGCATGGCAGCGCGCCGTGGAGAACATGCTGACACGCATGGACGGCGACTTTTTCAGCCTGGGCTACGGCTGGCTGATGAACCAGGATCCCACGCGCCGCGACGCGATGCGCGAAGGCATGCTCAAACAATACGCGCAACTGAACGCGTTCCTGCTCGCGCATGCGTCCGATGGACCGTTCCTGTTCGATGAGTTCGGCTGGGCGGAAACCGTGTTCACGCCGTTCTTCCAGCGTTTCTGGTTCCTCGAATACTACGAGGATTTCCGCCTGCCCGACGACGTGGCTTACGCGCGCGTGCGCCAGTGGATCGATGCCTGCGTGACGCATCCCGCAGCGCAGCAGGTCAGCCGCGAGCAGGTCATCAAAGCCTATTACGACTACGCCAAAGGCTGCGGCAACGGCGCCCTGCCGCCCGGACGCCGCAAGTCGTCGCTGGCCCTGGAGCCGGACTGGCGCCTGCGCCCGATGCCGCCCCGCGACAAGTACGGCCACAGCGCAAGCGACGCCGAGCTGGGGCTGTAAGGCCGCGCCCGATCCGCCGCCGGCGCTTCGCGCGTCGCCGGACTTGCACGGCACGCCAGCCTGACTACGATGAAGCAAGATTGTCGCCACAGGGAGCGCACCATGTCCGGAATCGTCGTCGAAACCACGCCCGATGCGGCACGCCTGGCCAGTCTGGGGGTTGACCACTGGCCGGAGTGGACCTCTGCCAATGCGGAATTCCCGTGGGAATACTTCGAGCAGGAAATCAGCTACATCGTCGAAGGGCGCGCGATCATTACCCCAGAGGGCGGTGCCCCGGTGGAAATCGGCACGGGCGATCTGGTCACTTTCCCGTCGGAAATGCTGTGCCGGTGGAAGGTCGTCGAGCCGCTGCGCAAGCGTTACCGTATCGGTTGACGTACGCTTACGGCCAGTATTTCGCCTTGTCGGGGAGAATCCAGCGCACCCCGCCGCGGGGGTCTTCCTTGTCGCCGCGATAGCGCGGGATGAGGTGGATGTGCAGGTGCGGCACCGACTGCCCGCCCGCCTGGCCATGGTTGATGCCGATGTTGTAGCCATCAGGCTGGTGTTGCGCGTCAAGTTTCTCCTTGGCGCGCGCGAGCATCCGCAACAAGGCGCCCTGCTCGGTTTCGGTGGCATCGAACAGCGTGGCGAAGTGGCGACGGGGGACGATCACGGTATGCCCCAGCGAAACCGGAAAGCCGTCACGGTAGGCGACGGCCAGTTCGTCCTCGGCAACGATGCGACGGGGTTCGAGCACGCAGAAGGGGCAGGGTTTGACGGCGGGGGAACTCGGGGAACTCATTGCAAAGGCTCGTATCGGAATATGCAGCCGGAGCGGGTAAGGACGTCGATTTGCGGCCGGCTCCAGCTAAAATCCGCAATTGTCTGCTTTTTGCCGCCCTGATGTCACGCGTCGGCTTAAGCAGCGCTTAAGCCGTGCCGGGAATACTGGCGACGTGTTCCGCCGTTTGAATGAATTTTTTTCGAGGAAACGCAATGTTCGCAACACTACAAAAATCCGGTTTCACGACCTTCATTGCAGCAGGCCTGTTGGCGCTTGCGCCACCAGCGTTTGCCGCCGAACACGCGCACCACCACGCGCCTGACGCGCATGCCGCAGCCCCTGCGCTGAAGCCCGGCCAGAAATGGGCGACCGACGACACCCTGCGCCGGGGGATGGATGCGATCCTGCACACCATGCACAGCCGTCAGGAAGCCATTGAAAAAGGGCGCCTGGGCAGCAAGGATTATCAGCAGATGGGAGCAGCCGTGCACAAATCGATCGTCGAGGTCGTCAGCCAGTGCAAACTGCCCAAAGACGCCGACACCGCCCTGCATTCCATCGTGCTCGGCGATCTGGTGCAGGGCGCCGACCTGATGCAGAAATCTCCCAAACCCGAAGCACAGCGGGCTGCCGCGCTCGGCGTGATGCAGGCGCTGCGCAACTACGGCACGTATTTCCAGCACCCCGGCTGGCCTCTCGGCGGCACGACGCAGCACTGATCCACGTGGGCGGGCACGCGCCTGCCCGCTCAAGCCTCGCGGAACAGTCCGATTGCGTCGTCGAGACGCTGCACGGCATGGACCGTCATGCCGTGGATGTTCTGTTTCGGCTGGTTGGCTGCCGGAACGATCGCCTGGGTGAACCCCAGCTTGGCCGCTTCCTTGAGCCGTTCCTGGCCCCGCTGCACCGGCCGGATCTCACCCGCCAGCCCCACCTCGCCGAACATCACCAGCTTGTCGGGGAGCGGCTGACTCCTCAGCGAGGACACGATGGCGGCGAGCACCGCCAGATCGGCGGCCGGTTCGCTGATTTTCACCCCGCCGACCGCGTTGACGAACACGTCCTGATCGAAACAGGCGATGCCGGCGTGGCGGTGCAGGACGGCGAGCAGCATCGCCAGCCGGTTCTGCTCCAGTCCAACGGAGAGACGCCGCGGGCTCGGCGCATGGCTCGTATCGACCAGCGCCTGGATCTCCACCAGCAAGGGGCGCGTGCCCTCCTGCGTCACCAGCACGCACGATCCCGGCACCGGCTCGCCGTGGCGCGACAGAAAAATCGCCGAAGGATTGGATACGCCCTTCAGCCCCTTTTCGGTCATCGCGAACACGCCGATCTCGTTGACCGCGCCGAAGCGATTCTTGAATGCGCGCACCAGCCGGAACGACGAGCCGGTATCGCCCTCGAAATACAGCACCGTGTCGACGATGTGTTCGAGCACCCGCGGGCCGGCGATCGCCCCCTCCTTGGTGACGTGGCCGACGAGGATGATCGCGCAGCCGCTCTGTTTGGCGTGGCGGGTGAGCTGCGCGGCGCACTCGCGCACCTGCGCCACCGAGCCGGGTGCCGAGCTCAGCGCCTCGGAATACACGGTCTGGATCGAGTCGATCACCGCGACGTCGGGCGCGAGATCCGCGAGCTGCGCGAGGATCGCCTCCAGGCGAATCTCCGGCAACACGGGGAGATGGGCCTCCGGCAGACTCAATCGCCGTGCGCGCAACGCAACCTGGCGCGCCGATTCCTCGCCGCTGACGTAGAGCGTTTTCTGCCGCCCCGAAAGACCCGCCAGCGCCTGCAGCAGCAGCGTCGACTTGCCGATGCCCGGGTCGCCGCCGATCAAGGTCACCCCGCCCGGCACCAGGCCGCCGCCCAACACGCGGTCGAGCTCGCCGATGTCGGTTGAAATGCGGCTTTCCTCGGACGCCTCGACATCGCGCAGCATCTGCACCCGGCTCGTCGCGGCCAGCGACTGGAAGCGCGGCTTCGCCGATTCGGCGATGGTCTCGACCAGCGTGTTCCAGGCGTTGCACGCCGGGCATTGCCCCTGCCATTTCGGCGAGGTGCCGCCGCACTCGGTGCAGGTGTAAACCGTCCTGGGTTTAGCCATCAGTGGTTGTGCCTGTTCATGTTTGTTCACAAACCGGCTTCGCGCCGATGGCGAGTGGCGAACACGATGGCCACATCGCGGATTTCGTTATATCGGCACGGCGCGATGTGGCCGGTCTTGCCGTGCGAGGTAGCGAGTTCGCGCAATTGGCCTCTGTCACGCCTGCCGATGCTGGAATGCTGGCACAGGGTTTCTACCATCGAAACGATCAGAGGAAAGGCTTGTTGCATGACCGGTGCATTCGCTTCGAGCAGAAAATCTTCCAGCCGATCAAGATCGTCGAGTGCTTGCGATGCATAGACAAGCGCCGCCATCTGTCCGATCTTGATCGGTCTGGGGACGCTTGACAGTTTTGCCATCGAGCCCGTCCAGCAGATAGCGATGCGCAACGCCCATCGCATAGGCTTCGCCCGTCTTCAGTATATCCTGTTCCGCGTCCAGCGCTTCTGCGACAACGGAAGCGCAGGCCTCGGCTTGGGCGGCACGTTCTTCCTGCGCTTCGATCATCGAGGTGTGGGGCGATTTGCCCGCTGGAGTGCAAGCCGACTGGTCGACCAGCATGGACTGAAGGCAGCAGAACGCGCTACCTTGATTTGACTCAAAAAAACAAGCTGCCCCGCGGGGAACGGGACAGCCGAGGAGGAACGATCAGAAGCGAACCGCCACGCCCAACATCAGGCTGTGGCGATCACCATCCAGGTTGCTGAAGGCTTTGTCCCTGTAGCGGTCATAGATGTAAGCTCCCTTCAGGGTCAGGTTGTTTTTCAGTGCGTAATCGGCGCCAAAGGCAAGGCTGTGCAGCAGGTTGTCAATCTTGTCGTTGACCGCGTAGGTGGTTGGCACTGCTGTCGCCGTGCTGGCCGTCTTGATGTCGCCGCTCGTGTCCGACAAGGTATAGCTGGCGCTTAGCTTCAACTGGTCTGTCGGCTGATAATCGGCGTTGAGTGAGAGCGATAGCGTATCGACCTTGTAGGCGGAGGCGCCACGGGGATCGAACACGATATTCGTCTCGAAACGCCGCACGTTCGTGCCGAAGAAGTAAGTCTCGAAGTCGTTTTGCGACCAATCGAGACTGCCGCTCAGGTTGACCCACTCAGACGGCGCATAGTTGAGGGACAGCCCGGCGGCATGGAAAGTGTCGTCAGCCTTTTGCTCGTACTCGATCGTCGTCGTCGGCTCGACGCCTGCCCCAGATTTGTTTGTATCGATGAAGCTCTGGTCACCGTTCTTCTTGTCCTTGTAGTTGTAGTAGGCGTTCAGATGGGTCTGATTCGACAGCGCATAGCCCAGCGCGGCCTTCAGATTGAACGCGTCTTCCGCCTCACTGACCAGGGCGGTCTTGTTGGCACGCACCCACGAGGGCGCGAGGCGCACAGTCATATTCTTCACCGGGCGCGCGCTCCATTTCAGATAGAGCTCGTCGGATCGCGTGTCATCACTGTAAACGGAAGTCGTGGGCCACTGCCCGATATTGGCAGCCGTCAGATAGTTCCACTGCAGGTCGCGGTCGGTATCCAGATGCCGCCAGCCTGCCGTCACCGAGGACCTCGCGGGCAAGCCCCTGAAGCTGGCGGCCACGCCATAATCGAGCGTTTCCAGCTTGTTGACGCGCACGCCCCATTCATCGCGCACGTCCTGATCAAGGATGCCCGCGGGCGCCTCGGTCGATTGGTTGTCGCGCTGGAAATACTTGACGTAGCCTTCCAGGCCAACGCCAGATGAAAGCCGGTGATTGATGTTGAAGAAAGCGTTGTCGGTGCTGATCTTGCCCGAGAATCCGGCATCCGCCTGCACCACGGAAACCTCGTCCTGTTCCAATTGCGACATCCCGTAACCCGCAGCGAGCGCGGTATTGCCGATGGTCTTCGACAGACGGAAATTATTGGTCTTCAAAGTCGTATCGGGCACGAAATGCATGGGCCATGCGCCAATCTCGGCGGGGGTCATCGTCACACCATTGGACAGCCTGGACACATCTTCCATCAGGAAAGTGGCTGCATCGCTACGGAACTTCTCTATGCTGCCATCGTAGGCAAACTGGAACATGCCTTTTGGCGCGGCAGTGAAATTGAGCGAAAAGCGCCCCATGTTTTCGTCTATCGGCTTCTGATAGCCGCGCCACCGCTGCGGGGTGCGTACGCCCGTCGTAGCCGGATCGCCCGTCAGGGCCGCCGTCAGGCTGTCCGTAAAGTCGCCGTTGCCGGCGACAAAGGTCGCGAACTTATTGCCATCGCGCTCGTAGCCGTCGACAGCCACGGAGAGGGTCGATCCCTTGCCGAGCAGATTCGGCTTGAACTTCACCGCCACACCATACTTGGTGCGCTCGGTGTGGTAATTGGGATTCGCTGGACTATCGTCGTTGAACCGGCTCAGGAATCCCGAGTTCGTGTGCCCCGGAGCGGTGAAGTAGGCGGGATCCACCGGATTGTTTTCTGTCCCTGGCCGATTCAGATAGTCGAGGCTATGGCTGCCGGAACGATAATGCGAATAGTAGCCGCTAAAGCCGGCGCTCTCGTTCCCGCCTCGGATGCTTCCGCGGTGGCTGTCACGGCCGAAGCCCTGCCGTTCCATGCTGAAGTAGTCACCGACACTCAGATTGAAATCGAGATCGGCGTAAAAACCGGAATCGGCATCGCCATCCCAGCCGCGCTCGCCACCGAAAGCCTGCAGATACTGGAGCGAATCGCCTCCCGGGCCGCCGGAATAATCGAAGTAGATCAGCTTGGGCGTCACCTCGCCCGCCACGGAGGGCCCACGTTCACCCGCGGCAAAAACATCTTCGTCCGCTGCGTAGGCTTGGGAAATTGCGGCTGCCAGCACCGTCAGGCAAGCAATGAAATACTTGTTCGATTGGTTTGTTTTCATGTCAGTTCCCCCATTCGAATCCGGTCAGAAGCGCAGATGCTGGTCGATACCACTGCCGTGTATCGCGTTGTGGCAGGAGGAGCAGTTTCGCAGGGCGGTGGCAGAGATCACGAGCCCGTTGCCTGTCGCATTGCTCGTGCCGGTGGACTGTCCGTGCCGGTTACCCGCCACCGAGTGGCATTGCAGGCAAAGTGCGGGCTCGGCAAGCGCCAGCAGCTTTTTGTTCGGCGTGCCGTGCCCGTTATGGCAGGTTGTGCAATCCTCAACGACGGGAGCGTGATCGAAGGCGTGCGGGCCGCGGACGTTCTGGTGGCACTGGGTGCATTGGCTCGTCTTGCTGGCCAGCGTGGTCTGCTTGCCCCCATGCTGGTCATGACAGTTGACGCAGGTGACACCGCCTTCCCTGAGCGGATGATGCGAGCGCATGTTGAACTTGACCATCACGTCCTTGTGGCAGCTGGCACACAGGGCTGCCTCCTTGCCGGCCTTGGTCATGCCCGCGGTGAGCGACTTGATCTTGGGTGAGTGGTTGCCGTGGCAATCGCGACATTGCACCCCCGCCTTGTGGTGATCTGAAAAGGCGAAGTTCATGCGCTTGGAATCGTTCTTGTGGCAGCTCAGGCATTCCTTCGAATCCGGCTTGGTGGCGACCACCTTGGGCGGCTTGTTGGGGCCCTTGGTTTTCTCTCTCGCCTCGTGGGACTGCAGGTGCTCGACCGCGTTGATGTGGCAGGCGTTGCATTGGCTGTGGAAGGAATGGGACGTCGTCGCCTCGGTTTCATGGCATTCGACGCACTGGTTGCCCTTGATCGACGCGACTCCAGATATCCCTGCGGCCGGCTGTGCCGCCAGAGCGGGCGATACGACACCGCACAACAGCGCGGCGAGCAACACAAAAAAACGCCTCATGATTTCTCCCTTTTTGTGATGTATTGATCGTTCGAAAAATCGGAACCGTCGCAGCGGCTGAATTGCATGGCGGCGAACGCTAGTCTCATGTTCATGGCGCCGCGGCCGCGACTCGGTGCTTCGCCATGAGGCGATTTTTCAGGTCGGTTGGCGATTCTTCTCCGGCAGGCTCCTGGTGCGCGATGCCGAAGTGGCATTCGATACAGGTCAAGCCTTCCGTTTTGGCCTTCGCATGGCGGCGCTGGGCCTTTTCTGTCTGCGCTTCGGGTGACATCGAATCGAGCTTATGGCAGTTGCGGCACTCGATGGAGTCGGTCTTCACCATGCGCGTCCACTCGCGCTTGGCCAGTTCGTAGCGCTTGGCCTCGAATTTCTCCGGCGTGTCGATGGTTCCCATGATCTTGCCGTAGATCTCTCCGGAAGCCTGGATCTTGCGGGTCATCTTGTGCAGCCAGTCCTTCGGCACGTGACAGTCGGCGCAGATCGCCCGCACCCCGGTGCGGTTGGCGTAGTGAATGGTCGTTTTGTATTCCTGATAGACCGTGCTTTGCATCTCGTGACAGCCGATGCAGAACTCCAGCGTGTTGGTCGCCCCCATGGCGGTATTGGAGCTGCCCCAGAAGACGACACCCGCGCCGAAGAATGCGGCCATACCCAGCACCGACAGCGTGACCCGTGGTCGTCGCAGCGCCCGCCAGCTGCGCGCGACCCATCCGGACTTGAAATTTCCGCTCATAAGCCCTCGTCCAGTCTCTTTCGCCTGCGTCAAAGCGAGAGAATGAAATCGACGAGATTCTTCACCCTTTTCGGATCGCGGGTCTTGACGGTGCCATGTTCCTCCTGCTCCCCGTCGACCTCCACCATGCCCGGTTCGGTCATGTGCTTGGTCAACGTGGCGACTGCATCCGCCTTGTCCTTGTACTTGGCGGAAACGTCCTTGTAGGCGGGGCCGTCCTTCTTCTTGTCGATGCTATGGCACTTGGTGCACTTGCTCTCCCTCAGCAACTTGTTCGCATCGGCGGCATCCGCCGCAAGGACCGGCGTGATACTGGACACCGAAACGGCTACGGCGCACCCAATGCTGGCTATTACAGAACGCATTTTCATTTCGACGTCTCCGCTTCATAAATAATAATAAATATCTAATTCACATTTTCTATAAGACCAGCCTGTGCACTATGGCCGGAAGTCGTTTTCTTTTGCGACGTTGGTCGAATCCTGACTCAGACTTTGGTCGCATGACTTTGGTCGCATATTCAGTGCATGTTTAACCTAAAAACCACAGTTGACCGCTCATCATTCTCACGAAAGCCGCATGAATACAAGATTTTGTGCCTTCGATGCCGTTCACCTGATGGGTGAGTCCGCTACGCACCCGATGGCACGCCTGCTCGTGCGCCTGCCTTTGTCGCGCCTCCTTGCGGGCCCCGGCCCGCGGCGTCGTTGCTTCGCGGCAGGCACCCGTTCAGACGCACCCTCGGGTGCGTCCAACTGCGGTTTCTAG
>JANJXT010000042.1 GCA_024708885.1 Thiobacillus sp. | reverse complement strand
TGGGCGTGGGGGGGGGTTGGCTTCTCGCCCGCCCACCCTCTGCGGGTGGTGGGGGGGGTCGGCGCGCTCTTCCACCTCCCCCCCCCGGCCCGGGGGCGGGCCCGGGGCGCGCCCGGCGCCCGGCGGCCCGCCAAATGGCTGCAGGGCCGCGCGCCGGGCCTCTACGACATGCGCGACGTGCTGAACCTGAATTAACCGTCTAAACAGGAAACCATCATGAACGCCGTCAAGGTCTACAGCACCGGCACCTGCCCCATCTGCGTCAAGGCCAAGGCCTTTCTCGACAAGCGCGGGATCGGCTACGACGAGATCCGCATCGACCTCGACCGCGAGGCGATGAGGGAATTCGCGGTCGTCACCAACGGCGCCCGCACCGTCCCGCAGATCGTCGTCGACGGCAAATGCATCGGCGGCTTCACCGAACTGACCGAGCTCGACATGGACGGCGGCCTCGACCATCTCCAGCCCTGATCCCGCCTCGGGAACGCGGCCCCCGGAACCCCGGGCCAAGCATTGAAGGCGGGCCCCGGATCGGCTACAATTGCGGCATTCAAGTTCAGGCGGGTTCGCGCAAGCGGCTCGCCTGAATTTTGTCCCCCGCTTTCCGGAGTCTTCCTTGTCACGCGCCCAGCCCGCCATCCTTGTTCTCGCTGACGGTTCGGTGTTTCGCGGCCTGTCCATCGGCGCCGACGGCATCACGACCGGCGAGGTGGTGTTCAACACCTCGCTGACCGGTTATCAGGAAATCCTCACCGACCCCTCGTACTCGCGTCAGATCGTGACGCTGACCTACCCCCACATCGGCAATACCGGCGTCAACGCCGAGGACGTCGAGGCGGAGCGCATCCATGCCGCCGGCCTGGTGGTGCGCGACGTGCCGCGGCTGCACTCGAATTTCCGTGCCGGCCCGTCGCTTCCGGAGTACCTCAAGAGCCAGAACGTCGTGGCGATCGCCGACATCGACACCCGCCGCCTCACGCGCATCCTGCGCGAGAAGGGCGCGCAGAGTGGCTGCATCATGGCGGGTGCGGTCGACGAGGCGAAGGCGCTCGAGGCGGCGCACGCCTTCCCCGGTCTTGCGGGCATGGACCTCGCCAAGGTCGTCAGCGTCGCGGCGCCCTACGCGTGGAGCGAGGCCGAGTGGAAGCTCGGCCGCGGCTACGGCCAGCAGGCGGAGCCGCGCTTCCACGTGGTGGCCTACGACTACGGGGTCAAGCTCAACATCCTGCGCATGCTTGCCGAACGCGGCTGCCGTGTGACCGTCCTGCCGGCCACCGCGAGCGCCGAGCAGGCGCTGGCGCTGAAGCCGGACGGCGTCCTGCTCTCCAACGGCCCCGGCGACCCGGAGCCGTGCGACTACGCGATCCGTGCGATCCAGGAACTGGTCGCGGCGAAGCTTCCGACTTTCGGCATCTGCCTCGGCCACCAGTTGCTCGCGCTCGCATCCGGCGCCCGGACCGTGAAGATGAAGTTCGGCCACCACGGCGCCAACCACCCGGTGAAGGATCTCGACAGCGGGCGGGTGGCGATCACCAGCCAGAACCACGGCTTCGCCGTCGATGCCGCGACCCTGCCCGCCAGCCTGCGCAGCACCCACGTCTCGCTGTTCGACGGCTCGCTGCAGGGCATCGCCCGCACCGACGCCCCCGCGTTCAGCTTCCAGGGCCACCCGGAGGCCAGTCCGGGTCCGCACGACGTGGGCTACCTGTTCGACCGTTTCATCCAGCTGATGGCCGACCACGCCAAGGCGCCCTGATCATGCCCAAGCGCACAGACATTCACAGCATCCTCATCATCGGCGCCGGCCCTATCGTCATCGGCCAGGCGTGCGAGTTCGACTACTCCGGCGCGCAGGCGTGCAAGGCGCTGCGCGAGGAGGGCTTCAAGGTCATCCTGGTCAACAGCAACCCGGCGACGATCATGACCGATCCGGACATGGCCGACGTGACCTACATCGAGCCGATTTCCTGGCAGGTGGTCGAGAAGATCATCGAGAAGGAGCGCCCCGACGCGCTCCTGCCGACCATGGGCGGGCAGACCGCGCTCAACTGCGCGCTCGACCTTGCCAAGCACGGCGTGCTGGAGAAGTACGGTGTCGAGATGATCGGCGCGTCCAAGGAGGCCATCGACAAGGCCGAGGACCGCGAGAAGTTCAAGGCGGCGATGACCAAGCTGGGCCTCGGCTCGGCGCGCTCGTCGATCGCGCACAGCATGGAGGAGGCGCTGCAGGTGCAGGCGGCGCTCGGCTTTCCGACCATCATCCGGCCCTCGTTCACCATGGGTGGCTCGGGTGGCGGCATCGCCTACAACAAGGACGAGTTCGTCGCCATCTGCGAGCGTGGCCTGGAAGCCAGCCCGACCCACGAACTGCTGATCGAGGAATCGCTGCTTGGCTGGAAAGAATACGAGATGGAGGTGGTGCGCGACCACAAGGACAACTGCATCATCGTGTGCTCGATCGAGAACCTCGATCCCATGGGCGTGCACACTGGCGACTCGATCACCGTTGCGCCGGCGCAGACGCTGACCGACAAGGAATACCAGATCATGCGCAACGCGAGCCTCGCGGTGCTGCGCGAGATCGGCGTCGACACCGGCGGTTCCAACGTGCAGTTCGCCATCAGTCCCAAGGACGGCCGCATGGTGGTGATCGAGATGAACCCGCGCGTGTCGCGTTCCTCCGCGCTGGCGTCGAAGGCGACCGGCTTCCCCATCGCCAAGGTGGCGGCGAAGCTCGCGGTCGGCTATACCCTCGACGAGCTGCAGAACGACATCACCGGCGGCGCGACGCCGGCCTCGTTCGAACCGTCGATCGACTACGTCGTGACCAAGATTCCGCGCTTCGCGTTCGAGAAATTCCCCCAGGCCGACGA
Source organism: Thiobacillus sp. (assembly GCA_024708885.1). Taxonomy (GTDB): domain Bacteria; phylum Pseudomonadota; class Gammaproteobacteria; order Burkholderiales; family Thiobacillaceae; genus Thiobacillus. Next base: position 51,940 of record JANJXT010000042.1, on the reverse strand, counting down.
CCGCCTGACCACGCAGATGAAATCGGTGGGCGAGGTGATGGCAATGGGCCGCACCCTGCAGGAATCGCTGCAGAAGGCGCTGCGCGGGCTGGAAGTCGGCGCCGACGGCCTCGACCCGAAAACCACCGACCGCGAGGAGATCGAAGCCGAACTGATGTCGCCCGGACCCGAGCGCATCTGGTACGTCGGCGATGCCTTCCGTGCCGGCATGAGCCTTGACGAAGTCCACGCGATCTCGAAAATCGACCCGTGGTTCCTCGACCAGATCCAGGGCCTGATCGAGCTGGAAACATCCCTTGCCGGGCGTGCGCTGGCCGACCTCGGGCGCGACGAGCTGCGCGAACTGAAGCGTGCCGGTTTCTCCGACCGCCGCCTGGGCAAGCTCTTGAACACCGACCAGCACGCGGTGCGCGCGCGCCGCAACGAACTGGCGATTCATCCCGTCTACAAGCGCGTCGACACCTGCGCCGCCGAGTTCGCCACCCAGACCGCCTACATGTATTCCACCTACGAGGAAGAATGCGAGGCGCATCCGAGCACGCGGAAGAAGGTCATGGTGCTCGGCGGCGGGCCGAACCGCATCGGCCAGGGCATCGAGTTCGACTACTGCTGCGTGCACGCGGCGCTGGCGCTGCGCGAGAACGGCTTCGAGACCATCATGGTCAACTGCAATCCGGAGACCGTCTCGACCGACTACGACACCTCCGACCGCCTGTACTTCGAGCCGCTGACGCTGGAAGACGTGCTCGAGATCGTGCGCATCGAGAAGCCCTTCGGCGTGATCGTGCAGTACGGCGGCCAGACACCGCTGAAGCTGGCGCGCGACCTGGAACGAAACGGCGTGCCCATCATCGGCACCAGCCCCGACATGATCGACGCCGCCGAGGACCGCGAGCGCTTCCAGCAGATGCTGCACGACCTCGGGCTCAAGCAGCCGCCCAACCGCACCGCGCGCACCCCTGAAAGCGCACTGCGCATGGCGTCCGAGATCGGCTATCCGCTGGTGGTGCGCCCAAGCTACGTGCTCGGCGGGCGCGCCATGGAAATCGTGCGCGAGGAAGCCGACCTCGTCCGCTACATGACCGAGGCGGTGAAGGTCTCCAACAAGTCGCCGGTGCTGCTCGACCGCTTCCTCAACGACGCGATCGAAGTGGACGTGGACGCGCTGTCCGACGGCGGGCAGGTGGTGATCGGCGGCATCATGCAGCACATCGAGCAGGCGGGCGTGCATTCCGGCGACTCGGCGTGCTCGCTGCCGCCCTACAGCCTGTCGAACGAGATCCAGGACGAATTGCGCCGGCAGACCGTGGCGATGGCGAAGGCGTTGAAGGTGTGCGGGCTGATGAACGTGCAGTTCGCGATCCAGGGCGATACCGTCTACGTGCTCGAAGTGAACCCGCGCGCCTCGCGCACCGTGCCGTATGTCTCCAAGGCCATCGGTGCGCCGCTGGCGAAGATCGCGGCGCGTGCGATGGCCGGTATTTCGCTGAAATCGCAGGGCTTCGAAAAGGAAATCATCCCGCCGTATTACTCGGTCAAGGAAGCGGTGTTTCCGTTCCGCAAGTTCCCCGGTGTCGACACCATCCTCGGTCCGGAAATGAAGTCGACCGGCGAAGTCATGGGCGTCGGCCTCAACTTCGGCGAGGCCTTCGTCAAGTCGCAGCTGGCATCCAGTTCCGAACTGCCCAAACCGGGCGGCCGTGCGTTCGTCAGCGTGCGCTCCGCAGACCACGGCGCGGTACTCGAACTGGCCAACGCCCTGCGCGATCTCGGCTTCAGCCTGGTGGCGACGCGCGGTACCGCGCAGATCATCGAAGCCGCAGGCATACCCGTCGCCGCCGTCAACAAGGTCAAGGAAGGCCGGCCGCACATCGTCGACATGATCAAGAACGGCGACATCGACTTCATCGTCAACGTCGTCGAAGACAAGAAGGCCGTCAAGGACTCCTACGCCATCCGCGCGGAGGCGCTGGTGCGGCGGGTCGTTTACTTCACCACGCTCGCCGGCGCCCTTGCAGCATGCACGGGCATGCGTCATGGCGACGGGCTCGAAGTGTATTCCCTGCAGACGTTGCACCAGCGTCTGCGCTGACTCCAGAGGGCTGGCTCGTGAACAAAATCCCCCTTACCGTGGTGGGCGCCGAGAAATTGCGCGCCGAGTTGCAGCATTTGAAAAGCGTGGAACGCCCCGCGGTGATCCAGGCGATCGCCGAGGCGCGTGCGCAGGGCGACCTGTCGGAAAATGCCGAATACGACGCGGCGAAAGAAAAGCAGGGTTTCATCGAAGGCCGCATCGCCGAACTGGAAGGCAAGCTGTCCCACGCGCAGATCATCGATCCGGCGACCCTCGATGCCGAGGGCCGCATCGTCTTTGGCGCCACCGTCGAACTGGAAGACGCTGAAAGCGGCGACGTCGTCAGCTACCAGATCGTCGGCGACGACGAGGCGGACATCAAGGCCAGCAAGATCTCGGTGTCCTCGCCGATCGCTCGCGCGCTCATCGGCAAATATGCCGGCGACAGCGTCGACGTGCAGGCGCCGGGCGGCGTGCGCCAGTACGAAGTGCTCGACGTCCTGTACAAGTAGACATGCGCCGCTTCTGGGACGGCCTGGCCGGCACCCTCCTGGTGCTGTGGATCGGCGGCATGTGGGCGATCGGCTACCTGGCCGCGCCCGTCCTGTTCGCGGCACTCGACGACAAGCAGCTTGCCGGCAGCCTCGCCGGGCGGCTGTTCGACTGGATGGCGTGGATCGGCATCGCGGCGGCAGCCTACCTGCTCGTCTATCGCATCGCACGCGATGGCGCCGCTGCGCTGAAGACGCTGTTCTTCTGGATCGTGGCCTTGATGCTGGCGCTGATTCTCGTGGCGCAGTTCGGGGTGCAGCCGATCCTGCAGGGCCTCAAGGACCAGGCCATGCCGCAGGCGGTGATGCAGAGCGTGTTCGCCGACCGCTTTCGTCACTGGCACGGCGTTTCCAGCATTCTTCACCTCATCCAGAGCGCGCTCGGTCTGGTGCTGGTGTGGCGTGCGGGGCTGGCGCGATAGACGCCGGCCGCGGCCCCTCAGCCGGGCAGGGTGATCGCCGGTTTTTCGCCCGCGCGGTAGATCACCAGCATCTTGCCGATCTGCTGCACCGGCGCGGCCCCCGTGGCGGCGCAGATTTCCTCCATCCAGGCGCGGCGGGTTCCGGTCTCGTCGCTGGCCGCCTTGACCTTGATCAGTTCGTGCGCGGCGAGCCCGCGTTCGATTTCCTTCAGCACGGCGGGGGTGAGTCCGTTGCCACCGATCATGACCACCGGCTGGAGACTGTGCGCCAGGCCCTTGAGGTGTTGCCGCTGAGCAGGGGTGAGTGATTTCATGTGGATGTATTCGAGCCGGGTTCGATTGAGCGCGGATTGTAGCCGATAGCCATGGTACACAAGCCGAAGCGCACCAAATCGGGGCGTGCCTGGATGCACGAGCACGTCACCGATCCCTACGTCAAGCGGGCGCAGCAGGACGGCTACCGCTCGCGTGCCGCGTACAAGCTGCTGGAAATCGACGCACGCGACCCGCTGCTGCGCCCCGGCATGACCGTGGTCGATCTGGGCGCGGCGCCGGGTAGCTGGTGCCAGGTGGCGGTCGAGAAGCTGAAGGGGCGGGGCAGGGTGCTCGCGATCGACCTCCTGCCGGTCGCCCCGCTGGCGGGCGTGGAGAGTCTCGCGGGCGACTTCACCGATCCCGCCGCCCTGGCGTGGCTGGAGGAAAAACTGGGCACCCAGCGCGTCGACCTTGTTTTGAGCGACATGGCCCCCAATATGAGCGGAGTGGCACTGCGCGATCAGGCGCGGCACTATGAGCTGTGCGAACTGGCGCTGGATTTTGCGGTGCAGTGGCTGAAACCCGACGGGACTTTTCTCGTCAAAGTATTTCAGGGTGTCGGCTTCGAGGATTTTCGCGCACGGATGCGGCAGGCGTTTGCGCGGGTTGCGATCCGCAAGCCGGACGCGTCGCGCGACCGCAGTACCGAAGTCTACCTGCTTGGCCGCGATCCCGTGGCCGAACGGCACGCGGCGTGACCCCGCCGCAGCCGGGGTTTGGTTTAGAATGGGTCAAACGGCGCGATGGCGCGCCGAGGAGTCAACGTGAACAACATGTCGAAGAACATCGTCATCTGGCTGATCATCGCCGTCGTCCTGATGACGGTGTTCAACCAGTTCGGCGCGCAGCGCGCGGTCCAGTCGCAGATGCCCTACTCGCAATTCATCGAGCAGGTGCGCCAGCAGCAGATCACCAAGGTGGTGATCGAGGGCAATGTGCTGAAGGGCGAGCGCGGCGACGGCCAGCGCTTCACCAGCTATGCGCCGAGCGATCCCTGGATGGTGTCCGATCTGCTGAAGAACGGCGTGCAGGTCGAGGCCAAGCCGGAAGAGCAGCCGTCCTTCCTGATGAGCCTGCTCATTTCCTGGTTCCCCATGCTGCTCTTGATCGGCGTGTGGATCTTCTTCATGCGCCAGATGCAGGGGGGCGGCCGCGGCGGTGCGTTCTCCTTCGGCAAGAGCCGTGCGCGCCTGCTCGACGAGAACGCCAATCCGGTCACCTTCGCCGACGTCGCCGGTTGCGACGAGGCCAAGGAGGACGTTGCCGAACTGGTCGAATTCCTCAAGGATCCGTCCAAGTTCCAGAAGCTGGGCGGTCACATTCCGCGTGGCGTGCTCATGGTCGGGCCCCCGGGTACCGGCAAGACCCTGCTGGCGCGCTCCATCGCCGGTGAAGCCAAGGTGCCGTTCTTCAGCATTTCGGGTTCCGACTTCGTCGAGATGTTCGTCGGCGTCGGCGCCGCGCGCGTGCGCGACATGTTCGAGCAGGCGAAGAAGAACGCGCCGTGCATCATCTTCATCGACGAGATCGACGCGGTCGGGCGCCAGCGCGGCGCGGGTCTTGGCGGCGGCAACGACGAGCGCGAACAGACGCTGAACCAGCTGCTGGTCGAGATGGACGGCTTTGAAGCGAACGCCGGCGTCATCGTCATCGCCGCCACCAACCGCCCCGACGTGCTCGATCCGGCGCTCTTGCGCCCTGGCCGCTTCGACCGCCAGGTGGTGGTGGGCCTGCCCGACATCCGCGGGCGCGAGCAGATCCTGCTGGTTCACATGCGCAAGGTGCCGGTGGCGCCGGACGTGCGCGCCGACATCCTGGCGCGCGGCACGCCCGGCATGTCCGGCGCCGATCTCGCCAACCTCGTCAACGAGGCGGCGCTGTTCGCGGCGCGGGGCAACAAGCGCCTGGTCGACATGGATGATTTCGAGAAGGCCAAGGACAAGATCCTCATGGGCGCCGAGCGCAAGTCCATGGTGATCACCCCCGAGGACAAGAAGAAGACGGCTTATCATGAATCCGGCCACGCGGTGATCGGCATGAGCCTGAAGGGCTGCGACCCGGTGCACAAGGTGACCGTGATCCCGCGCGGGCGTGCCCTGGGCGTGACCATGTCGCTGCCGGAGCAGGACCGCTTCAGCCTCTACAAGGACCAGATGCTGGACCAGATCAGCATGCTGTTCGGCGGCCGCGTGGCGGAGGAAATCTTCGTCGGCAGCATCTCGACCGGTGCGTCCAACGACTTCGAGCGCGCGACCGGCATCGCGCGCGACATGGTGACGCGCTATGGCATGTCCGAGGCGCTGGGCCCCATGGTGTACGGTGAAAACGAGGGCGAGGTGTTCCTCGGCCGTTCGGTGACCACGCACAAGAACATGAGCGAGGCGACCATGCAGAAAGTGGACGCGGAAATTCGCCGTATTCTCGATGAGCAGTACGCCGTGGCGAAGCAGCTCCTCACCGACCACCGCGACAAGGTCGAGGCGATGACGGCCGCGTTGCTCGAATACGAGACCATCGACGCCGAGCAGATCGCCGACATCATGGCGGGGCGCCCGGTACGCCCGCCGCGGCCCGTCGCGCCGCCGCCACCGCCTGCGGGGGGGGACAAGCCGAGCGCGCCGGCGCCCACCAGCCAGCCGGCACAGGAAACCTGACGACGCTCGATCGGAACGGAGGGGCCTCAACCCCTCCGTTTTCTATGGATACGCTCCACGCAGGCGCCTTCCGTCTTTCCCTGTCCCGTCCCCTCGTCATGGGGATCGTCAACGTCACGCCGGACTCGTTTTCCGAGCGCGGCGGATTCGCCAGTACCCAGGCTGCGATCGATCATGCGCTCAAGCTTCGCGACGCCGGCGCCGATATCCTCGACGTCGGCGGCGAATCGACGCGGCCCGGCGCGGTGCCGGTGCCGGCAGGCGAGGAGATCGGCCGCACGATCCCGGTGCTCGAGGCGCTCGTCCGGGAAGGCTGTTGTGTCTCGATCGACACCCGCAAGCCCGAGGTGATGCGCGCCGCGCTCGCGGCCGGCGCGGCGATGGTCAACGACGTCGCGGCCCTGCGCGCGCCGGGTGCGCTGGAGACCGTTGCAGCGTCCGAGGCCGCGGTGTGCCTGATGCACATGCTGGGCGAACCGCTGACGATGCAGCAGGATCCCGTGTACGAGGACGTGGTGCGGGAAGTCGGCGCGTTCCTGCAGGCGCGTGTCACCGCCTGCGAGGCGGCGGGCATTGCGCGCGAACGGCTGGTGATCGATCCCGGCTTCGGCTTCGGCAAGACCGTCGCACACAACCTCGCGCTGCTGCGGCGGCTCGACCGGCTCGTTGCGCGCGGGGTGCCCGTGCTCGCCGGGCTGTCGCGCAAGTCGATGCTGGGTGCGCTCACCGGCCGCGCGGTGGACGAACGCGAATATGCGGGGATTGCCGCGCATCTTGCGGCGGTGGCGCGCGGCGCGCGGCTGCTGCGGGTGCACGATGTGGCCGCCATGCGCGATGCGCTGGCGATCTGGAATGCAGTGGAGGAAGCAGACGATGGGACGTAGGTATTTCGGCACGGACGGCGTGCGCGGCAGAGTGGGCGAGGCGCCGATCACGCCCGAGTTCGTCATGCATCTGGCCTACGCCGCCGGGCAGGTGCTGGTGGCCGACCGCGGCAGCCTGCCGCCGGATCAGCACCCGACCGTACTCATCGGCAAGGACACGCGCATTTCCGGTTACATGCTGGAAGCCGCGATGGAGGCCGGGTTCACCGCTGCCGGCGTGAACGTGCTGATGACCGGGCCGATGCCCACCCCCGCCGTGGCCTACCTGACCCGCGCGCTGCGGCTGCAGGCCGGCGTCGTGATTTCGGCGTCGCACAACCCGTTCGAGGACAATGGCATCAAGTTCTTCTCCGAAAGCGGGCAGAAACTCCCCGACAGCGTCGAAGAGGCCATCGAGGCCCGCCTCGACCGGCCCATCGTCACCGTGCCCGCACGCCGGCTGGGGCGCGCGCGCCGCATCGAGGACGCCGCCGCGCGCTACATCGAGTTCTGCAAGAGCACCTTTCCCAATCGTCTCGATCTGCGCGGCCTGCGCGTGGTCGTCGACTGCGCGCACGGCGCGACCTACCACATCGCCCCCCACGTGCTGCATGAGCTGGGCGCCGAGGTGATCGCCATCGGCAACGAGCCGAACGGTTTCAACATCAACGACGACTGCGGCGCCACCCACACCCAGGCGCTGTCCGATGCCGTGCGGCGTCACCGCGCCGATCTCGGCATCGCGCTCGACGGCGACGGCGACCGCCTGATGATGGCCGATACTACGGGGCGGATCTATGATGGCGACCAGTTGGTCTACGTCATCGCACGCCACCGTATCCAGACCGGCTACATGAAGGGCGGCGTGATCGGCACGCTGATGACCAATCTCGGTACCGAGCACGCGCTCGCCCGCATCCATGTGCCGTTCGAGCGCGCCAAGGTCGGCGATCGCTACGTGCTGGAGCGGCTGCATGCCAATGGCTGGATGCTGGGTGGCGAGACCTCCGGGCACGTCCTCTGCCTCGACAAGCACACCACCGGCGACGGCATCGTGTCCGCGCTGCAGGTGTTGTGGGCGCTGCGCGAGACGGGACAGACGCTCGACGCGTTCACCGCCGACCTGGAGACCTATCCGCAAGTGATGATCAACGTTCCGATCGCCAGGGGCTTCAAGCTCGAAGGCGCGCCGCAGGTCGATGCCGCAGTGGCGGAAGCCGAGGCTGCCCTGAATGGCAGCGGCCGCATCGTCCTCCGCCCCTCGGGGACCGAGCCGCTGATCCGCGTGATGGTGGAAGGACGCGACGCGGCCCAGGTGCGTCGCGCGGCCGAAATGATCGCCGACGCCGTGCGCGCCGCGGCGTCCGGCGGGTGATTTCCCGGCCTGCAATAGTTCTGTAATATTCGGCCATTAGTATGCCGACGTCGCCTCTGCGGCAACGTCAACTACTAATCGGAGCCATTACACATGCATATCCTCAACACCATCGGGCGTGGCGTAATTGCCGCGGCCATGGGCGTGGCGTTCTCGGTCACAGCCCTTGCGGCCGACATCACCGGTGCCGGCGCGACCTTTCCCTACGCGGTTTACACGAAGTGGGCCGAAGCCTACCGGGCCGCCACCGGCAACAAGGTCAACTACCAGGGCATCGGCTCCTCGGGCGGCGTCAAGCAGATCAAGGCGAAGACCGTCGACTTCGGCGGCACCGACGCGCCGGTGAAGGAAGAGGAGCTGGATGCGGTCGGCCTGGTGCAGGTGCCCACCGTCATGGGTGGCGTGACCATCGTCATGAACGTTCCGGGTTTCGAGTCCGGCCGGTTGAAACTGGACGGGGCGACGGCTGCCGGCATCTTCCGCGGGGCCGTCACCAAATGGAACGACCCTGCCATCGCGCGCCTGAATCCCGGGGCGAAACTGCCAAATCTCGCGATCACCATCGCGCACCGTTCAGACGGCTCCGGCACCACCTTCGCCTTCACCCACTACCTCGCCAAGCAGTCGGCCGAGTTCAGGCGCGACGTCGGCGCCGGCAACACCGTCAACTGGCCGTCCAACGCGATCGGCGGCAAGGGCAACCCGGGCGTGGCCGCCAACGTGCAGAAAATCAAGGGTACGATCGGCTATGTCGACATTGCGGACGCGATGAAGAACAACATGAAATTCATCGCCCTGAAGAACAAGTCCGGCCACTTCATCGTGCCGAACCAGCAGGCGGTGGCGGATGCCGCGGCGGGGGCGAACTTCAAGGTCAAGGGCATGGCGCCCGACCTGCTCGATCAGACGCACAGGAACGCCTGGCCGATCACCACGGCGACCTACATCCTCGCCTACGAGAAAGGCGCCAGCGTCGAGAAGCAGAAAGCGCTGGTCGACTTCTTCAGCTGGTCGTTGAACAACGGCCAGAAAATGGCCGAAGAGCTTGGTTTCGTGCCGCTGCCAGCGGCTGTGGTGAAGATGGCCGAGGCGGAAATGCAGCGCATCCGGTAAAAGGCTGCGCGCCTGGCAAACCCTGGGGCCATGCGGCGTCCCAGGCGGTCTGCGAAAGCGGCTGTCCACGCGGACGGCCGCTTCCGCAGACAGGAATCCAATCGAAGGCAACCCAACGTGAGCGAACCCAGCGTGTCCGCCGGTACCGACCTGCATGCCTGGCAGGTGCGGAAATTCCGCATGCAGGACCGATTTTTTCATCACACCACGCAGGCGTTCGCCCTGGTCGTGCTGGCGACGCTGGTCGGCATCCTGGTGTCGCTTGGCATCGAGGCCTGGCCCAGTCTCGCCGCGTTCGGACCGTCGTTCCTGTGGACCAACGTCTGGAGCGTGCCGGGCGACCAGTACGGCGCGCTGGCCGCCATCTACGGCACCGTCGTGACCTCCGTGCTGGCCCTGCTGATGGCGGTGCCGGTCAGCTTCGGCATCGCGCTCTTTCTCACCGAGACCTGTCCGGCCTGGCTGCGCCGTCCGCTCGGCACCGCCATCGAGCTGCTTGCCGGCATTCCCTCCATCGTCTATGGCATCTGGGGTCTGTTCGTTTTCGCGCCGCTGTTTGCGGACTACGTCCAGCCGCCCCTGCAGGCCTGGTTTGGCGACATGCCGCTCATCGGCGGCTGGTTTGCCGGCCCGCCGATCGGCCTTGGCATTCTCACCGCGAGCATCGTGCTGGCGATGATGGTGATTCCGTTCATCGCCTCGGTGATGCGCGACGTGTTCGAGACCGTGCCGCACGTTCTCAAGGAATCCGCCTACGGCATGGGCTGCACGACGTGGGAGGTGGTGCGGCATATCGTGCTGCCGTATACCCGCGTCGGCGTCATCGGCGGCATCATGCTCGGGCTCGGGCGCGCGCTGGGCGAGACCATGGCGGTGACCTTCGTCATCGGCAACGCCAATCGCATCCAGGGCAGCCTGTTCGCGCCGGGCACGTCGATCGCGTCCACGCTCGCCAACGAGTTCGGCGAGGCGGATCCGGGCCTGCACATTGCATCCTTGTTCGCGCTTGGCCTCATCCTGTTCATCATCTCGTTCGTGGTGCTGGCCGTCTCGCGCTGGCTGATCAGCCGCAGCATCGGCTCCGAGGGCCTGTGACGTGATGAGCCTTTACACCCGCCGCATCTGGACCAATCGCATCGGCATCACGCTCTCGATGGTGGCGATGAGCCTCGGCCTGATCGCGCTCTTGTGGATTCTGTGGACGCTTTTTTCCAAGGGCTTTGCCGCGCTGAGCTGGGATCTCTTCACCCAGGATACCCCGGCACCCGGCTCCGAAGGCGGCGGTCTGCGCAATGCCATCGTCGGCAGCGGTCTCATCCTGCTGTTCTCCATGCTGATCGCAACACCGATCGGCATTCTGGCCGGCATCTACCTGGCGGAATTCGGCCGCGTCTCGAAATTCGCGTCGCTCACCCGCTTCATGACCGACATCATGTTGTCGGCGCCGTCGATCGTCATCGGTCTGTTCGTCTACGCGTTGTTCGTCGCGACCACGGGCGGCTTCTCGGGTTGGGCAGGGTCCCTGGCGCTCGCGCTGATCGCCATTCCGGTGGTGGTGCGCACCACCGAAAACATGCTCAAGCTGGTTCCCACCAGCCTGCGCGAGGCGGCGTTCGCCGTTGGCGCGCCGCGCTGGAAAGTTTCGCTCGACGTGACGCTGCGCGCTGTCAAGTCGGGGGTCATCACCGGCGTCCTGCTGGCGATGGCGCGCATCACCGGCGAGACCGCGCCGCTCCTGTTCACCGCGCTGAACAACCAGTTCTTCAGCACCAACATGGCCGAGCCGATGGGCAATATCCCGGTGGTGATCTACCAGTTTGCCCTGAGCCCCTACGACAACTGGGTGAATCTTGCCTGGGGCGGCGCGCTGCTGATCGCGCTGCTGGTGCTCGCGGTGAACATTGGTGTTCGCGTCGCCTTCCGCAGCAAGAAAAAACGCTAATTCCCGGAGCCTCCTGCCGATGTCCGAACATGTCAAACCCGCCGGCGAAACCGCCGCCCTCAAGGTCCGCAACCTGGACTTCTACTATGGCGACTTCAAGGGCCTGAAGAGCGTCAATCTGGACATTGCCGAGAAGAAGGTGACCGCTTTCATCGGCCCGTCCGGCTGCGGCAAGTCGACGCTGCTGCGCACCTTCAACCGCATGTACGATCTCTATCCAGGCCAGCGCGCGGAAGGCGAGATCCTGTTTCACGGCAAGAACCTGCTCGACAAGAGCCAGGACGTGAACCTGGTGCGGGCGAAGATCGGTATGGTGTTCCAGAAGCCGACCCCCTTTCCGATGACCATCTACGAGAACATCGCCTTCGGCGTGCGTCTGTACGAGCGCATGTCGCGCAGCGCGATGGACGACCGGGTGGAATGGGCGCTCAACAAGGCCGCGCTGTGGGGCGAGGTGAAGGAAAAACTCAACCAGAGCGGCCTGTCGCTCTCCGGTGGCCAGCAGCAGCGTCTGTGCATCGCGCGCGCGGTGGCGGTGAAGCCGGAAATCGTGCTGCTCGACGAGCCGACGTCGGCGCTCGACCCGATCTCCACCGCCAAGGTCGAGGAGCTCATCAACGAGTTGAAGAGCGACTACACCATCGCCATCGTCACCCACAACATGCAGCAGGCGGCGCGCATTTCCGACTACACCGCGTTCATGTACCTGGGCGAACTCATCGAATTCGAGGACACCAGCACCATCTTCATGCGCCCCGGCAAGAAGCAGACCGAGGATTACATCACCGGCCGCTTCGGCTGAAGCCGTTTCGGCGCGCGGCGGTTGACCCGGAGGCGCGTTGCGCTTACCATCGCGGACTTTTGTTTGGCAGACTCCCATGCGCAAGAAGCTCGTAGCCGGTAACTGGAAGATGCACGGCAGCCTGGCCGAAAACGCCGCGCTGCTGGGCGCGATCAAGCCCGCCCTGCAAGGCATCGAGGCCGCGGTGTGCGTGCCGTTCCCCTATCTTGGGCAGGCGCAGGCGGCACTCGCCGGCTCGTCCATCGCCTGGGGTGCGCAGAACCTGTCCGAACAGACGAAGGGTGCGTTCACCGGCGAAACGTCGGCCGCCATGCTGGTCGACTTCGGCTGCCGGTACGTGATCGTGGGGCATTCGGAGCGGCGCAGCCTGTATGGCGAATCCGACGAACTGGTGGCGAAGAAATACATCGCGGCGCAGGCCGCCGGCCTCACGCCCATCCTGTGCGTGGGCGAATTGCTGGCAGAGCGCGAAGCCGGTGTGACCGAAGCCGTGGTCGCGCGTCAGCTCGGCGCCGTGATCGACGCAGCGGGCGTGGCCTCGCTCGCCCGAGCCGTCGTCGCGTACGAACCGGTGTGGGCGATCGGCACCGGCAAGACCGCCACGCCTGAGCAGGCGCAGGCCGTGCATGCCTTCATCCGCAGCAAGGTCGCTGCGCTGGATGCGGGGGTTGCAGCGGGTCTGGTGATCCAGTACGGGGGTAGCGTGAAAGCGTCGAATGCGGCAGAATTATTCGCTCAGCCGGACATCGACGGCGGCCTGATCGGGGGCGCTTCCCTGGTCGCCGACGAGTTCATCGCAATCTGTCAGGCAGCCGCGAAGTAGGGATCAAGCAACATGGAAACACTGCTCTGGATCGCCCACATCCTGGTTGCCGTCGGCGTCATCGCACTGGTGCTGCTGCAGCATGGCAAGGGTGCCGACATGGGCGCCGCGTTCGGGAGCGGCTCGTCCGGGAGCCTGTTCGGTTCGACGGGCTCGGCGAATTTCCTGAGCCGCAGCACCGCGGTCCTTGCGACGCTGTTTTTTCTGACCAGCCTGGGGCTGGCGTTTTTTGCGCTGAAACAGCACAAGCCGGCCGCCAGCGTGGTGGACCGTGCCGCTGTGCCGGTGACTGCACCCGCTGCGCCCCAGGCGCCCGCCGCGCCGGACGGGTCGCGGGCGGCGGACATCCCGCAGTAGCGCACAAGTGTTTTTCGGCAGTGCCGGAGGGTGCTGCCAACCAGAGGATCGAACATCTTTTGGCCGACGTGGTGGAATTGGTAGACACGCTATCTTGAGGGGGTAGTGACGCAAGTCGTGCGAGTTCGAGTCTCGCCGTCGGCACCATCAATTGTTCAGGTGCGGGCAATAGTTCAAATTGCCTGGCATCCGATTGTTTTTTGTCTAAGGTTATAGGTTTGTGGCTTGACGGCCCATTCACTGAACTAATAAACTTATAAAATAATTATTTGGTTCGCGATGGCCCGGCAGGGACCATCTGGAGGAGTTTCGTGCTGGAGAATTATCTCCCCATCCTGTTGTTCGTGCTGGTCGGCCTGGCTTTCGGTGTAGTGCCCATCCTCGCTGGCGGTCTTCTTGCGCCTCATCGTCCGGACAGCGAGAAGCTCTCGCCCTACGAGTGCGGTTTCGAGGCATTCGAGGATGCGCGCATGAAATTCGACGTGCGCTACTACCTCGTCGCCATCCTGTTCATTCTGTTCGATCTGGAAATCGCCTTTCTCTTCCCCTGGGCCATCGTGCTGGAGGAAATCGGCCTGGCCGGCTTCGTTGCCATGATGGTCTTTCTCGGCATCCTTGTCGTCGGCTTCATCTACGAATGGATGAAAGGGGCGCTGGAATGGGAGTAAGGTCTTTGAGCGGCAGGGCGAGGGGCCCCATGCGCAGCATGGGGATCGACCCCGCGAAAAGACCTGCCCGCGACGCACGGAAGGCATGTCTGGCGCGACTGCTCACAGAGCGGGCGTGGGTGAGCGGCAGGGCGAGGGGCCCCATGCGCAGCATGGGGATCGACCCTGCGAAAAGACCTGCCCGCGACGCGCGGGGGGCGGCGCTGACGGAGCGGGCCAGGTCCGGATTCCCGCGATGAGCATCGAAGGCGTGCTGTCCCAGGGCTTCGTCACCGCGAAGGCCGACCAGCTCATCAACTACATGCGCACCGGCTCGATGTGGCCGATGACCTTCGGGCTCGCCTGCTGCGCGGTGGAGATGATGCAGGCCGGTGCGGCGCGCTACGACCTCGACCGTTTCGGCATCGTGTTCCGCCCCAGTCCGCGCCAGTCCGACGTGATGATCGTCGCCGGCACGCTGTGCAACAAGATGGCGCCGGCGCTGCGCAAGGTGTACGACCAGATGGCCGAGCCGCGCTGGGTGATCTCCATGGGCTCGTGCGCCAACGGCGGCGGCTACTACCATTATTCCTATTCGGTGGTGCGCGGGTGCGACCGCATCGTGCCGGTCGACATCTACGTGCCCGGCTGTCCGCCGACCGCGGAGGCCCTGCTGTTCGGCATCATCCAGCTGCAGAACAAGATCAGGCGCACCAACACCATCGCGCGCTGATGTCATGACCATGGAAGCCTTCGCATCCTCCGTCGAAAAGCTGCTCGGCCATGCGCTGGCAGAGTCCTTCGTGCGTCTGGGTGAGCTCACCCTGGTGATCCGCCCGCAGGCTTACGCTGACGCGATGCGCACGCTGCGCGATCATCCGGACTGCCGCTTCGAACAGCTCATCGACCTGTGCGGGATGGATTACCGGGATTACGGCGAGGGTGTCCGGGAGGGCCCGCGCTTTGCGGTGGTGGTGCATGTGCTGTCGCTGACGCACAACCGCCGCGTGCGCGTGCGCGTGTTCTGCCCCGACGACGACCTGCCGCTGGTGGCCTCGATGATCGACCTCTGGCCCGCGGCCAACTGGTTCGAGCGCGAAGCCTTCGACCTGTATGGCATCGTGTTCGAAGGTCATCCCGATCTGCGCCGCATTCTCACGGACTACGGTTTCATCGGCCATCCGTTCCGCAAGGATTTTCCGCTGTCCGGCCACGTCGAGATGCGCTACGACCCGGTGCAGCAGCGCGTGATCTACCAGCCGGTGTCGATCGAGCCGCGCGAGGTGACGCCGCGCATCGTGCGCGACGAAAGCTATGGGGCAGGGCGCTGACATGGCTGAAATCCGCAATTACACGATGAACTTCGGCCCGCAGCATCCGGCCGCGCACGGCGTGCTGCGGCTGGTGCTGGAACTGGACGGCGAGGTGATCCAGCGCGCCGATCCGCACGTCGGCCTGTTGCACCGCGCCACCGAAAAACTCGCCGAGCACAAGACCTTCCTGCAGTCGGTGCCCTACATGGACCGCCTCGACTACGTGTCGATGATGGTCAACGAGCACGCCTACGTGATGGCGATCGAGAAATTGCTCGGCATCGAAGTGCCGCAGCGCGCGCAGTACATCCGCGTCATGTTCGACGAGATCACGCGCATCCTCAACCATCTTTTGTGGCTCGGCGCGCACGCGCTCGACGTCGGGGCGATGACGGTGTTCCTCTACGCCTTCCGCGAGCGCGAGGATCTGATGGACTGCTACGAGGCGGTGTCCGGCGCGCGCCTGCACGCCGCCTACTACCGCCCGGGCGGCGTCTACCGCGACCTGCCCGACAGCATGCCGCAATACCAGGCGCAGCACACACGCAACGAGGCTGCGCTGCGCGACATGAACGCCAATCGCCAGGGCTCGCTGCTCGACTTCATCGAGGATTTCACCAACCGCTTCCCCGGCTATGTCGACGACTACGAGACGCTCCTGACCGACAACCGCATCTGGAAGCAGCGCACCGTCGGCATCGGCGTGGTGTCGCCCGAGCGCGCCCAGGCGCTGGGTTTCACCGGCCCCATGCTGCGCGGCTCCGGCGTCGAGTGGGACTTGAGAAAGAAGCAGCCCTACGAGGTCTACGACCGCATGGATTTCGACATCCCGGTCGGCACCAACGGCGACTGCTACGACCGCTATCTGGTGCGCGTCGAGGAAATGCGCCAGTCCAACCGCATCGTCCGGCAGTGCATCGACTGGCTGCGCAAGAACCCGGGCCCCGTCATCGTCTCCAACCACAAGGTGGCGCCCCCCGACCGCCTGTCGATGAAGACCAACATGGAAGAGCTGATCCACCATTTCAAGCTTTTCAGCGAGGGCATGCACGTGCCGGCGGGCGAGGCGTACGCCGCGGTCGAGCATCCCAAGGGCGAGTTCGGCATCTATCTGGTGTCCGACGGTGCCAACAAGCCCTACCGCCTCAAGATCCGCGCGCCCGGCTTCGCGCATCTGGCCGCGCTCGACGAGATGAGCCGCGGCCACATGATCGCCGACGTCGTTGCCATCATCGGCACGCAGGATATCGTTTTCGGGGAGATCGACCGCTGATGGCCAATCCTGAACTGGACCCGCTGCGCTTGTCCGCAGAATCGCTCGCCGCGATCGACGCCGAAGTGGCCAAATACCCCGCCGAACACAAGCAG
This sequence comes from Thiobacillus sp., assembly GCA_024708885.1. Lineage (GTDB taxonomy): Bacteria > Pseudomonadota > Gammaproteobacteria > Burkholderiales > Thiobacillaceae > Thiobacillus. The sequence goes on along the minus strand of JANJXT010000042.1, from coordinate 35,321 downwards.
TCGGCAGTGATGGGCGCGCTGCGCATCGCGCAGATGGAAAAGGGCTGGCTCAAGCCCGAACTGATCGAATACGTCGCGCACTACCTGGACATGCCGCCCATCGCGGCGTTCGAGGTCGCGACCTTCTACAACATGTACGACACCCAGCCGGTGGGACGCCACAAGATCACCGTGTGCACCAACCTGCCGTGCGCGCTGCGCGGCGCCAACGAGATCGCCGCGCACCTGAAGGAGAAGCTCGGCATCGGCTTCGGCGAGACCACCGAGGACGGCCGCTATACGCTGAAGGAAGGCGAGTGCATGGGCGCCTGCGGCGACGCGCCGATGTGCCTGCACAACAACCATTGCATGCACACCCACCTCACCCCCGAGAAGGTGGACGAATTGCTGGACGGGCTCAAATGAGTCTGCTCACGCCCACGCCTCAGGTCTGCAGCTGGACGCACGCGCTGGACAATCCGGCGGCACTGGCGACCTATGTCGCCCACGGCGGTTACCAGGCGCTGCGCCGTATCGTCACCGAAAAGGTGGCGGCGGACGACATCATCGCGGAAATGAAAACCAGCGCCCTGCGTGGACGCGGCGGTGCGGGCTTCCCGACCGGACTCAAGTGGAGTTTCATGCCGCGCGCTTTCGCCGGTGACAAGTACATCGTGTGCAACAGCGACGAGGGTGAGCCGGGAACCTTCAAGGACCGCGACATCCTGCGCTACAACCCGCACCAGCTCATCGAGGGCATGGCGATCGCCGGCTACGTGCTCGGCGCGAAGGTCGGCTACAACTACATCCACGGCGAGATCTTCGAGGTGTACGCAAGCTTCGAGCGCGCGCTCGCGGAGGCACGCGAGGCCGGCTACCTCGGCGACAGTCTCTTCGGCACGGATTTCTGCTTCCAGCTGCACGCGCATCACGGCTACGGCGCCTACATCTGCGGCGAGGAGACCGCGCTGCTCGAGTCGATCGAGGGCAAGAAGGGCCAGCCGCGCTTCAAGCCGCCGTTCCCCGCGAGCTTCGGCCTGTACGGCAAGCCGACCACCATCAACAACACCGAAACGCTCGCCTCGGTGCCATGGATCATGCAGCACGGCGGCCAGGCCTTCCTCGAACTCGGCAAGCCGAATAACGGCGGCGCCAAGCTGTTCTCGGTATCCGGCCACGTCAACAAGCCGGGCAACTACGAAGTGCCGCTCGGCACGCCTTTCCCGGAACTGCTGGAAATGGCAGGCGGGGTGCGCAACGGCCACAAGCTCAAGGCCGTCATTCCCGGCGGTTCGTCCGCCCCGGTGCTGCCGGGCCAGATCATGATGGACTGCACGCTGGACTTCGATTCCATCGCCAAGGCCGGCTCCATGCTCGGTTCCGGCGCGGTGATCGTGATGGACGAGACGGTGTGCATGGTGCGCGCGCTGGAGCGCCTGTCGTATTTCTACTTCGAGGAATCATGCGGGCAGTGCACGCCGTGCCGTGAAGGTACGGGCTGGATGTACCGTGTCATTCACCGCATCGAACATGGCCAGGGGCGCCCCGAAGACATGGATCTGCTCAACAGTGTGGCGGGGCGGATCGCCGGCCACACCATCTGCGCCCTGGGCGACGCGGCGGCGATGCCGGTGCAGAGTTTCCTCAAACATTTCGGCGATGAGTTTGCATACCACGTCGAACACAAGCGCTGCATGGTATGAACCTGCTGAACATTGAAATCGACGGCCAGGCGCTGCAGATCGAAAGCGGCAAGACCATCATGGATGCGGCCGGCCGGCTCGGCATCACGATCCCGCATTTCTGCTACCACAGGAAACTGTCGATCGCGGCAAGCTGCCGCATGTGCCTGGTCGAGGTGGAGAAGGCGCCGAAGCCGCTGCCTGCCTGCGCCACGCCGGTGGCCGAAGGCATGAAGGTGCACACGCGCTCGCAGTACGCGATCAACGCGCAAAAGGGGGTGATGGAGTTTCTCCTCATCAACCACCCCCTCGACTGCCCGGTCTGCGACCAGGGCGGCGAGTGCATGCTGCAGGACATCGCCGTCGGCTACGGCGGCTCGGCGTCGCGCTACGGCGAGGCCAAGCGCGTGGTGATCGAGAAGAATCTCGGCCCGCTCATCGCCACCGACATGACGCGCTGCATCCACTGCAGCCGCTGCGTGCGTTTCGGCGTGGAAATCGGCGGCATCATGGAACTCGGCATGCCGGGCCGCGGCGAGCACACCGAAGTGATGCCCTTCCTGGAAAGCCAGGTGGCCTCCGAGATTTCCGGCAACGTCATCGACCTGTGTCCGGTCGGTGCGCTCACCAGCAAGCCGTTCCGCTACAGTGCGCGGTCGTGGGAGCTGGCGCGTCGTCCCTCGATCAGCCCGCACGACAGTCTTGGCGCCAACATCGAGGTGCAGGTCAAGAACGATCGGGTGATGCGTGTGCTGCCGCGCGACAATGAGGCGGTCAACGAGTGCTGGATCGCCGACCGCGACCGCTTTTCCTACGAAAGCCTGAGCAGCGCCGAGCGCCTGACCCGGCCGATGGTGAAACGTGAAGGTCAGTGGCTCGAGGCGAGCTGGCAGGATGCCCTGGATTACGTGGCGGCAAAGCTGAAGGCCATCCCGGCGGCGCAGATCGGGGCGCTGGCCGCACCGCATCGCACGATCGAGGAGCTCTACCTGCTGCAAAAGCTGATGCGCAGCCTCGGCAGCGGCAACGTCGACCACCGCTTGCGCCAGGCCGATTTCGAGCTCGACGGCAAGGCGCGCGGCAGTTTCTGGCTCGGCCTGCCGGTGGCCGAACTGTCCCGCCTCGACCGTGCGCTGGTGATCGGCTCGAATCCGCGCAAGGACCATCCCCTGCTTGCGCAGCGCCTGCGCGCCGCGGTTCGTGCGGGCGCTGAGATCAGCCTGGTTGGCGTCAGCGGCGAGGATTTTCTCGCCCGCGTGCATGCACGCAGCACCGTTGCGCCCGCGCAGCTGCCGGCAGCACTCGCGGGTGTGTGCGCGGCGCTTGCCACCTTGAAGGGCGAGGCGGTACCGGCGCTTGCTGCCGCACAACTGGGCGCGGGTGCGCCGGACGCCGCGGCGCAGCGCATGGCCGCGAGTCTGTCCAGTGGCGAACGGCGTGCCGTACTGCTTGGCAATCTGGCGCAACATCATCCCGCGTACGCGCAGCTGCATGCCCTGGCACAGGAGATCGCGCGGCTGGCGGACGCATCGTTCGGCGTGCTGGGCGAAGCCGCCAACAGCGTGGGTGCCGCGGTGGCGGGCGCGGTCCCGCACCACGGCCCGCGCCGACAGCCAGCAGCGCAGGGACTGAACGCGGCGCAGATGCTGGCGCAGCGCCTGCGCGCCTACGTGCTGCTCGACGTTGAGGCGGAACTCGACACGCACGATCCGGTCGCCGCGCTGACGGCCGTGCAGAATGCGGAATGCGTGGTCGCGCTGTCGTCCTACGCCGGGCGTGCGCTCGATTATGCCGACGTGTTGCTGCCGATCGCGCCGTGGACCGAGACCTCCGGCAGCTTCGCCAATACCGAGGGGCGTGTGCAATCCTTCGCCGCCGTGGTGAAACCGCTCGGCGAAACGCGCCCGGCATGGAAGGTGCTGCGCGTGCTGGGCAACCTGCTCGGTCTGGCCGGCTTCGACCAGGACGATTCGCGCGAGGTGCTGCGTGAAGCGCTGGGCGAGCCGGCGGAGGCGGGGGTACGCGCCGTGCTCGACAACCGTGTCGAGGGCGTGACCCCGGCAGCGGCGGCTGCGGCGCCCGCGGCTGCGGGTATCGAGCGCATCGCCGAGGTGCCGATCTATCAGACCGATCCCATGGTGCGTCGGGCACCCGCGTTGCAGCGCACCGCCGATGCCGCGCTGCCGGTCGCGCGCATGCACGGCAGCCTGATCGCGCGTCTGGGCCTGGAGGAAAACGGCCGCGTCTCCGTGCGCCAGACGGCTTCGGCGCTGACCCTCAAAGTCGAGCGAGACGACGATCTGCCCGACGGGTGCATCCGTATTCCCGCCGGCCACCCCCTGACCGCCAGCCTCGGCCCGATGTTCGGCCCGGTTGCGGTGGAACGGGTGTAGGGGGGCGCGCATGGACTGGGCAAGCATTCAAACCGTCGTCTGGACGCTGGTGAAGATCCTCGCGCTGGTGGTGCCACTGATGCTCGGCGTGGCCTACCTGACCTATGCGGAGAGAAAGGTCATCGGCTGGATGCAGGTGCGCATCGGCCCCAACCGCGTCGGCCCCCTGGGCCTGGTGCAGCCGATCGCGGACGGCCTGAAGCTCCTGATGAAGGAGATCATCATCCCCGCGGGTGCCAACCGCGGCCTGTTCATTCTCGGCCCCATTCTCGCCATCGCACCGGCGCTGGCGGCGTGGGCGGTGATACCGTTCACCGATACGCTGGTGCTCGCCAATATCGATGCCGGACTCCTGTACGTGCTGGCGATCACCTCGATGGGGGTGTACGGGGTCATCATCGCCGGCTGGGCATCCAACTCCAAATACGCGTTTCTCGGCGCGATGCGCTCGGCGGCACAGATGGTTTCCTACGAGATCGCCATGGGTTTCGCACTCGTCGGCGTGCTGATGGCGGCGCAGTCGCTCAACCTCGTCGACATCGTCAAGGGGCAGGCGGGCGGCTTCTGGCACTGGTACTTCATTCCGCTGTTCCCGCTCTTCCTCGTCTACCTGATCGCCGGCGTCGCCGAGACCAACCGTGCGCCGTTCGACGTCGCCGAGGGCGAGTCCGAGATCGTCGCCGGCTTCCACGTCGAGTATTCCGGCATGGCCTTCGCCGTGTTCTTCCTCGCCGAATACGCCAACATGATCCTGGTGTCGGCGCTGACCACCCTGCTGTTCCTCGGCGGCTGGCTCTCGCCGCTGCCGTTTCTGCCCGACGGCATTCTGTGGTGGCTTCTGAAGACCGGCTTCGTGCTGTTCCTGTTCCTTTGGTTCCGTGCCACCTTCCCGCGCTACCGCTATGACCAGATCATGCGCCTGGGCTGGAAGGTGTTCATTCCCATCACCATCGTCTGGATCGTCGTCGTCGGTGCGATGATGCAGACGCCGTATGGCCATCTGTTCCACTGAGCGCACGATGAAACGGATCACCCAGTTCTTCGGCAGCCTGCTTCTCGTCGAGCTCGTGCGCGGCATGATGCTCACCGGGCGGCACCTGTTCGCGCGCAAGATCACCGTGCAGTATCCCGAGGAAAAGACGCCGCAGAGCGCCCGCTTCCGCGGCCTGCACGCGCTGCGACGTTATCCCAACGGCGAGGAGCGCTGCATCGCCTGCAAGCTGTGCGAGGCGGTGTGTCCGGCGCTGGCGATCACCATCGAATCGGCGCAGCGCGAGGACGGCACGCGCCGCACTACGCGCTACGACATCGACCTGACCAAGTGCATCTTCTGTGGCTTTTGCGAGGAATCCTGCCCGGTCGACTCCATCGTCGAGACGCGCATCCTCGAATACCACGGCGAGAAGCGCGGCGATTTGTGCTACACCAAGCCCATGCTGCTGGCGATCGGTGACCGGCACGAGGCGCAGATCGCGGCAGACCGCGCGCAGGATGCGAAGTATCGGTAATCAGGGGTCAGGATTCGGGGGCCATGATTCATGGAATGAGGCAACGGGTGTTGCCACGAGAGAAACGGGAGGACGGGGCAAGAAGGCAATTCGGAATGGCAATGGATGCAGCGGCAGGGTTTTCCCTGTTCCCTGAATCCTGACCCCTGAGCCCTACGACATGACTTACACGACCGCCATCTTCTACTTCTTCTCCGCCATTCTGGTGTTCGCCGGGCTGCGCGTCATTACCGCACGCAACCCGGTGTATGCGGCGCTCTATCTGGTGCTCGCGTTCTTCACGGCGGCCGGCCTGTGGATGCTGCTGGAGGCCGAGTTCCTCGCCATCGTCCTGGTGCTGGTCTACGTCGGTGCGGTCATGGTGCTGTTCCTGTTCGTGGTGATGATGCTCGACATCAATCTCGACCGTTTGCGCGAGGGTTTCTGGAAATATCTGCCGCTCGCCGGTCTCGTGTCGGTGCTGCTGATGATCGAGATGGCGCTGATCCTTGGCGGCCGTTACTTCGGCCTGGAGGTGATGGGCACGCCGTCGCCGCAGCCGGCGGACTACAGCAACACCCGCGCGCTCGGGCGCCTGCTCTACACCGATTATGTCTACGCCTTCGAACTCGCCGCGGTCATCCTGCTGGTGGCCATCGTCGCGGCGATCGCGCTCGCGCTGCGTCGCCGCAAGGACAGCAAGTTCATCGATCCGGCCGAGCAGGTCAAGGTCAAGCGCGACGAGCGTCTGCGCATCGTGAAGATGGCGCCTGTCAAGCGTGAGGAGTGGGGCGCGAGGGGAGAGGAGTCAAAACCATGAACCAGTGTACTGCCGCACCTCACGCCTCACGCCTCACGCCTCGCGGCGATGCGGGAGCAGCGCAATGATTTCACTGTCGCATTACCTGATCCTGGGTGGCGTGCTGTTCTCCATCGCCGTGCTCGGCATTTTTCTCAACCGCAAGAACATCATCATCCTGCTGATGGCGATCGAACTGATGCTGCTCGCAGTGAACATGAACTTCATCGCGTTTTCGCATTACCTCGGCGACATTCACGGCCAGGTCTTCGTGTTCTTCATCCTCACCGTCGCCGCCGCGGAGTCCGCCATCGGCCTCGCCATTCTGGTGGTGCTGTTCCGCAACCTGCGCACGATCAACGTCGATGACCTCGACCGTCTGAAAGGCTGACGCGGATGGACATGAAAACGCTTTATCTCATCGTTCCGCTGGCGCCGCTCTTCGGTGCGATCGTCGCCGGCCTGTTCGGGCGCTGGATCGGCCGCACCGGCGCGCACGTCGTCACCATCGCCGGCGTCGCGGTGTCGTTCGTCGCATCGGTGCTGGTGTTCCGCGACGTGCTGGCAGGACATACGTTCAACGGTACGGTGTACGCCTGGATGACGGTGGGCGGCCTGAACCTCGAAGTCGGCTTCCTCATCGATTCGCTTACCACGATGATGATGCTGGTGGTCACGTTCGTCTCGCTGATGGTGCACGTCTACACCATCGGCTACATGCAGGACGACCCGGGCTACCAGCGTTTCTTCAGCTACATTTCGTTGTTCACCTTCTCCATGCTCATGCTGGTGATGAGCAACAACTTCCTGCAACTGTTCTTTGGCTGGGAAGCGGTGGGCTTGGTGTCCTACCTGCTGATCGGCTTCTGGTACACGAAGGAGTCCGCGATCTACGCCAACCTCAAGGCCTTCCTGGTCAACCGCGTCGGCGATTTCGGCTTCATCCTCGGTATCGGCCTGGTGCTCGCGCATTTCGGCTCGCTCGACTATGCCACCGTGTTCGCCAAGGCGCCGTCGCTCGCGGGGGAAACCATCACGCTGTGGCCCGACACGGCGTGGAGTTTGATGACGGTGATCGGTCTGCTGCTGTTCGTCGGCGCGATGGGCAAGTCGGCGCAGTTCCCGCTGCATGTCTGGCTGCCCGACTCGATGGAAGGCCCGACGCCGATTTCCGCGCTGATCCACGCCGCCACCATGGTGACCGCCGGTATCTTCATGGTCGCGCGCATGTCGCCGCTGTACGAACTGTCCGACGTGGCGCTGTCGACCATCATGGTGATCGGCGCGATCACCGCGCTGTTCATGGGTTTGCTTGGCATCGTGCAGAACGACATCAAGCGCGTGGTGGCGTATTCGACGCTGTCCCAACTGGGCTACATGACGGTCGCCCTCGGCGCGTCGGCCTACTCGGTCGCGGTGTTCCACCTGATGACGCACGCCTTCTTCAAGGCGCTGCTGTTCCTCGCCGCGGGCAGCGTCATCATCGCCATGCACCACAACCAGGACATCCGCTACATGGGCGGCCTGAAGAAGTACATGCCCATCACCTGGATCACCTCGCTGGTCGGCTCGCTGGCACTGATCGGCACGCCTTTCCTATCGGGTTTCTATTCGAAGGAGACCATCATCGAGGCGGCGAAGCTCTCGCATCTGCCGGGCTCCGGCTTCGCCTATGCGGCGGTGCTGGCCGGCGTGTTCGTGACCGCGTTCTATTCGTTCCGCATGTATTTCCTGGTATTCCATGGCAAGGAACGCTTCCACCAGGGGCACGCGCACGGCAACGAACCCGATGCGCATCACGGCCACGGCAGCACCCCGCACGAAACGCCCTGGGTGATCACCGGTCCGTTGCTGGCGCTGGCGCTGCCTTCGCTGGCGATTGGCTACATGACCATCGAGCCGATGCTGTTCGGCGAGTTCTTCGGCAAGGCGATCTATGTTGCCGACCGCCATCCGGTGATGCACGAGCTGAACCAGGAATTTCACGGCCCCTTCGCGATGGGGCTGCACGCGGTGATGACCTGGCCGTTCTGGCTCGCGGCCGCGGGTGTGGGACTGGCGGCGTTCTTCTACCTCAAGCGCCCGGACATCCCGGCGGCGCTCGCGCGGCGCTTCCAGTTCCTCTACCGGCTGCTCGTCAACAAATACTGGTTCGACGAGCTTTACAGCTGGCTGTTCGCCAGGGGCGCGCGCGTGCTCGGTACCGGTCTCTGGCGCGGCGGCGACCAGGGCGTGATCGACGGACTCGTCGTCAACGGCTCCGCGCGTCTTGTCGAACGCGTCTCCCGTCTCACCAGGGTGCTGCAGTCCGGCTACATCTATCACTATGCCTTCGCCATGCTGACCGGGGTATTCGCCCTGGTGACGTGGTGGTTCGTGCGCCTCAACTAGAACGACAGCGATGTTCGGACAGGAAATTCTCTCTCTCGTCATCTGGGTACCGATCGTCGCCGGGATCGCGGTACTCGCCACCGGATCCGACCGCAACGCGCCGCTGGCACGCATGCTGGCGCTGGTCGGCGCGCTGCTCGGCTTCATCGTCGCGATTCCGCTGGCCACCGGCTTCGATACCGCCACTGCGGCGATGCAGTTCGTCGAGAAAAAATCGTGGATCCCGGCGTTCAACGTTCATTATCACCTCGGCGTCGACGGCATTTCGATGCCGTTGATCCTGCTCAACAGCTTCACCACGCTGTTGGTGGTGATTGCCGGCTGGCAGGTGATCCAGGACAAGGTCGCGCAGTACATGGCGGCTTTCCTCGTCATGTCGGGCCTCATCAACGGCGCGTTCGCTGCACTGGACGGCATCCTCTTCTATGTGTTCTTCGAGGGCATGCTGATCCCGCTGTATCTCATTGTCGGCGTGTGGGGCGGTCCGAACCGGGTCTACGCAGCGTTCAAGTTCTTCCTCTACACGCTGCTCGGTTCGCTGCTGATGCTGGTGTCGCTGCTCTACCTCTACTACCAGTCGGGCGGCAGCTTCGACATCCAGACCTGGCATCGGACCACGCTGGGCATGACTGCGCAGACGTTCATCTTCCTGTCCTTCCTGCTTGCCTTCGGTGTCAAGGTGCCAATGTGGCCGGTGCACACCTGGCTGCCCGACGCCCACGTCGAGGCGCCCACCGGCGGTTCGGTGGTGCTGGCAGCGATCACCCTCAAGGTCGGTGCCTATGGTTTCCTGCGCTTCATGCTGCCGATCGTGCCCGACGCGGCGCACGAACTTGCCTGGCTCGTCATCACGCTGTCGCTTGTCGCGATCGCCTACATCGGCCTCGTGGCGCTGGTGCAGGCCGACATGAAGAAACTCATCGCGTATTCGTCGATTGCCCACATGGGTTTCGTCACCCTGGGATTTTTCATGTTCAACCCGCTGGGATGGGAAGGCGGGCTGGTGCAGATGATCTCGCACGGCTTCGTGTCAGCGGCGCTGTTCCTCTGCATCGGCGTCATGTATGACCGCCTGCATTCGCGCCAGATCAAGGATTACGGCGGACTGGCGAACAGAATGCCGGTATTCGCCGCGCTCTTCATGCTGTTCGCCATGGCCAATGCGGGGCTGCCGGCCACCAGCGGTTTCGTCGGCGAGTTCATGATCATCATGGCCGCGGCAAAGGTCAATTTCTGGTTCGCCTTCGTCGCCGCCACTTCACTGATCACCGGCGCCGCCTACACGCTGTGGATGTACAAGCGCGTGGTGTTCGGACCGGTCGGCAATCCGCAGGTCGAGGCGATGAAAGACCTTACCGCCCGTGAATTCCTGCTGCTCGGCGTACTCGCCCTCGCCGTGCTGGGCATGGGCCTGTATCCCAAGCCGTTTACCGACGTCATGCATGCGTCGGTGGTCGAACTGCTGGCGCACGTCGCCCAAAGCAAACTCCCGTGAGCGCGCACCCATGAGTCTCCAGTCATTCGCCCCCGCGCTGCCCGAGATCTTCGTTCTCGCCATGGTCTCGCTCATCCTCGTGGTCGACGCCGCGCTTGACGACAGCAAGCGCCATGTCACCTACGCGCTGTCGCTCGCCACGCTCGCCGGTGCGGCCTTCCTCACGCTGCGCGATCTGTCGAGCGCGCCCAGCGTGGTGCTCAACGGCCTGTTCATCGACGATCCGCTGTCCGACGTTCTCAAACTCTTCGTCTACCTGTCGACCGCGGCGGTGATGGTGTACGCGCGCGCGTATCTCAAGGCCCGGAACCTGTACCGCGGGGAGTTCTTCGTGCTCGCGCTGTTCGCCCTGCTGGGCATGATGGTGATGGTGTCGGCCAGCCACTTCCTCAGTCTTTACCTCGGCCTCGAGCTCCTGTCCCTGTCGCTCTATGCCATGGTCGCGCTGCAACGGGATTCCGCGGTGGCCACCGAGGCGGCGATGAAGTATTTCGTACTCGGTGCGCTCGCCTCCGGCATGCTGCTGTACGGCATGTCGATGGTGTACGGCGTCACCGGTTCGCTCGCCCTGGGCGAGATCGCCCAGTTGCTCGCCGACGGCACGGACCTGCGCCTGCCGCTGGTGTTCGGCCTCGTCTTCGTCGTCGCGGGCCTGGCGTTCAAACTGGGGGCCGTGCCGTTCCACATGTGGGTGCCGGACGTCTACCACGGCGCCCCCACGGCGATGACCGTGTTCATCGGTTCGGCGCCAAAGATCGCCGCGTTCGGCTTCGTCGTGCGCATCCTCGGCCAGGGCCTGGAGTCGCAGGTCGCCGAGTGGCGCGACATGCTGGTGGTGCTCGCGGTGCTGTCGATGGCGATCGGCAACATCGCCGCCATCGCGCAGAGCAACATCAAGCGCATGTTCGCGTATTCGACCATCTCGCACATGGGCTTCATGCTGCTCGGCATTCTGGCCGGTACGCAGAGCGGCTACGGCAGCGCAATGTTCTACGTGCTCGTCTACGCGCTCATGAGCCTGGGTGGCTTCGGCATGATCCTGCTGCTGTCGCGTGCCGGCTTCGAGGCCGACCGCCTCGACGACTTCAGGGGGCTGAACCGCCGCAGCCCATGGCTCGCCTTCGTCATGTTGCTGCTGATGTTCTCCATGGCGGGTATTCCGCCCACCGTCGGTTTTTACGCCAAGCTTTCGGTGCTGCAGGCGGTGATCGAACTCGGTTACGTGTGGCTCGCCGTGGTGGCGGTGCTGTTGTCGCTGATCGGGGCGTTCTATTACCTGCGCGTGGTCAAGCTCATGTACTTCGACACGCCGCACGACACCCAGCCTGTCGCCGCCGGCGCCGACGCACGCATTCTGGTGTCGGCCAACGGCCTCGCCATCCTCGCGCTGGGCATTCTCCCGCAGCCGCTGATGGCCTTGTGTGCCCACGCCATCGGCGCGTCGCTCTGACGGCACCGGCCTTCCGGGTTTTTCTTCGAGGCGGCGCAGGGTCTTGCGCGTCCGCGTCGCGCGGTCGGCGCCGCGCGCGCCTGTCGCGGTTTTCGCCTATCCTTCCCTTGTGCGGGCCATTCGTGATGCCATCCTGGCGCAGCGGATCGGCTGCCCCGCACGGGAGGAAGCGCTGTGGATATTCAAGTCAAGCGTGTCTACGATGCGGCCGCGGCGGACGATGGCTGGCGCGTGCTGGTCGATCGCGTCTGGCCGCGCGGCCTCGGCAAGGCACAGGTGCGTGCTGATGCGTGGCTCAAGGATGTGGCACCGAGTACCGCCTTGCGCAAGTGGTTCGCGCACGATCGCGCGAAGTGGGACGCGTTCGTGCAGCGCTATGCCGCGGAGCTCGACGCCAACCCGGAGGCGCTGGAACCGTTGCGGATCGCCGCAAAGCGGGGCCGGCTGACCCTGCTGTATGGCGCGCGCGACAACGAGTGCAACCAGGCGGTGGCGCTGCGCGCCTACCTGCACGCGCATGGGCGGCAGGGCGTCGCCCGCCGGCACAGCGGGTCATCGATCGAAGCGGGATGAGTTTCGCCTTCAGCGAGGCGCTTCATTGCCGCGCTGTGTTGGTGCTGTCGCGTGGCGCGTCTTCGCCGCAAACGGCTGCGTCTTTGGCAAGCAGCGTTTGCGAAACGGTCACTTGGCGACGAAGCGCTCCACCCACGCAACGTAGGCATCGACGAAGCGCTGCAGGAACTCGCGCGTCGAATCGTTGGTGATCGTGCCGTCGGCTGCGATGGCCTCGTCACGAAAGTGCAGGTATACCTCCGGCTGCGCGAGCGTTGGAACGTCGAGAAAATGCAGTGCGCTGAGCAGGTGGTGCTGCGCGATGGCAGTACCGATCGAGCCGATCGAGGCGCCGATCACCGCTCCCGGCTTGCCGGCGAACGAGTTCGTCCCCCACGGCCGCGACGCGATGTCGATCGCGTTCTTCAGCACGCCCGGAATCGAGCGGTTGTATTCGGGTGTGACGAACAGCAATGCCTGCGCCGACTCGATGTCCTGCTTCAGGCGCCGTGCATTCGGTGGATAGTCGTCGTCGAAATCCTGCGAGTACAGCGGCAGATCGTCGATCCGCACCTGTTCGAACGTCAGGTGTGCCGGCGCGAGCTTTTCGACCGCGAGCATCAAGCGCTTGTTGTAAGAGCCCCTGCGCAGGCTGCCCAGCAGCACTGCCACCTTGCATGGAGTCATGGCACGGCCTCCGCTTCAAAGACATGAACCTACATTCCGCACCACAGAGACACAGAGGAACCCGAAAAACAGGGATTCTCCGCGTTTTTCCCCGCTCATCCATCGGGTGAACCCCGGAAAGAATGCAGGCACATGCTTTTACTCGCTGTTCTCTGTGTCTCTGTGGCTCAACTACGGTTTCTAGGATGAACGAGCATTTCATCGTAGCAGGTGCCCGCGTTATGACAACTTCCGCGCGCCGAGGCTCGACCGGACCCGCACACGGCAAATTCCTGTTTTTCGGGTTTCTCTGCGCCTCTGTGTCTCTGTGGTGAAGAACGTGGATTTCCGTTTTCATTATCCGCGGAAGGCTGCTCCCGGAGGCAATGTCGAACGGGAGGTGCGCGCTTCCCGAAGAAGGGAAACAAAAAACGGGGCCGAAGCCCCGTTGAATCGATTCGCCTTCGCGATCAGCCGAGCATGTCGGCCCAGATGTTCTGCGACCAGGACTCCGCGAAGCTGAAGTTGTATTCGTCGCCCTTGCCGGTGGCGCCGCCATCGGGTTGGGTGACGTAGCCCTTGCCGGCTTCGAAGCGGAACACGTTGGCGACGTAGCCCGCGGTGGCGTCCGAGGTGGCCGAGTAGCAGGTATTGGATACGACCGGAATCGGATCGGGCTGGCGGCCCGCCAGCAATTCGATGATCGCCGCCGCGCACACCTTGGCGTGGTTGGTCGCCATGTGGCCGGATTTCGGCAGGTTGGACAGCACCGAGTCGCCGATGATGTGCACGTTCGGCACGGTGGTCGACTCGAAGGTGGCGAGGTTGACGGTACACCAGGCCTTGTTGCTGTCGTTGCGGGCACCGACCAGTTCGCACACCTCGCCTGCGCGCTGACGCGGCACGACGTTCATCACATCGGCCTTGACGTCGTCGAACTCGGTGGTGACGACCATCTTGTCGCCATCGACGGCGAGCGGCGCGTTGTTCGGACGGTACTCGATCACGCCGGGGTAGAGCGTGTTCCAGGCATCCATGAACAGGCCTTTCTTCGACGCCACGTCCGGGTTGCCGTCGAGCAGGATGATCTTCGACTTGGGCTTGGCCTGCTTGAAGTAGTGCGCGACCATGCAGGCGCGCTCGTACGGGCCGGGCGGGCAGCGGTAGGGCGCCGCGGGCACCGACATGACGAAGGTGCCGCCGTCGGGCATCGCTTCGAGCTGCTTGCGCAGGTGCGCGGTCTGCGGGCCAGCCTTCCAGGCGTGCACCACTTTGCCCGCGGCCTCGGCTTCCTTGAAGCCCTTGACCGTGTCGGTCAGCACCTCGACGCCGGGCGAGAGCACCAGGCGGTCGTAAGTGATGCTGGCGCCACCGCGAGTCTTGATTTCGCGCTTGCCGGCATCGATGGCGACGACGAAGTCTTTCACCATCTTCACGCCATGCCTGGACAGGTTGTCGTAGCCCTTGGTGATGTCATCCATGGTGCGCAGACCGCCCAGCACCCAGTTGGAAATCGGGCATGATACGAACTTGTCGTTCGGCTCGATGAGGGTGACTTCGACATTCGGATCCCACATGCGCAGGTACTTGGCGCAGGTCGCGCCGCCGAAACCGGCACCGACCACGACGACATGCGCACGGCGGCTGGCCGTCGCTGCCGCTTGGGGTGTGGTGGCGCAACCCGCCAGGGCTGCGGCTGCACCCGCTCCGGAGATCTTAAGGAAATCGCGACGATTCAGAGTCATGTTCTAGGTCTCCTCGGAAATTATTTCAGGCTGGCGAAGTACGCGCCCATGGCTGCGTATTCGGCGTCCGTGTAGCCGGCGGCATGTTTTTTCATGATGGTGCCCTTGCGGGTACCGGCCTTGTAGCCTTTCATCATGTCGACGAATTTATCCTGGGTGATTCCGGCCAGTCCGGGGGCGGCACCGACGCTCTTGCCGTTCGGGCCGTGGCAGCTCATGCAGGTTGAGGCGATGGTACGGGTATGCACGTCCGTTGCGCTGGCCATACCCGAAAGGGCGATCCCGGCCAATCCGGCAAGTACCAGGATGGTTTTCTTGTACATAGACTCCTCCAGTGGTGTCAGGAACAAAGATGTTGAGCGATCATGCCCTGAGAGCCGCATTCCAAGCGACTTCCGGGAACATGGACCCGCTGCGCAATCCTGCGCGAGGGAGAAAGTCATGTCAACAAGCAGGGGCTTATATAGGCGGGGACGGCCGGCGTTTTGCGTTGGTATATTCCTACCCGCGCATCCGATTTACGTCGCCGCGCCGAGATCGCGGGCGCGTCGTGCGCTGTCGTGGCGTGCCGCGTCGTCGGCGTCGCGGTCCCATTGCGTGCTGATCCAGCCGCCGAGATTTTCCAGCGCAATGCGCCCGAGCGCGTCGATCCAGAGCGGGTGTTCGTTGAGCGCGGGGATGTAGTGGAATTCCTTGCCCCCCGCGCCAAGGAAGGCCGCGCGGCCTTCCATGCCGAGTTCCTCCAGTGTCTCCAGGCAGTCGGCGGTGAAACCCGGTGCGACGACATCGACGCGCTTCACCTGTTCGCGTGCAAGCGTGTGCAGTGTCTTGTCGGTGTAGGGTTGCAGCCATTCGGCGCGGCCGAAGCGCGACTGGAAGGTGAGGCGATACTGCTTCGCGTCCAGCCCCAGTGCTTCAGCAAGCAGACGGCCGGTTTTCTGGCACTCGCAGTGGTAGGGGTCGCCCTTGTCGAGCACCGCGCGCGGGACGCCGTGAAAGCTCGTCAGCAGCACGTCGGGACGGCCGTGCATCTGCCAGTAGTCGCGCACGTTCGCTGCGAGCGCATGAATGTAGGCGGGATGATCGTGGTAGTGGCGCACCGTGCGCAGTGCCGGCTGGTTGCGCACGGATCTCAGCCACTCGAATGCCGCGTCGTTCGCCGTGGCAGTGGTGGAGGCGGCGTACTGCGGATAGGCCGGCAGCAACAGAATGCGGTCGCAGCCGGCGGCCTTCAAGCGGTCCAGTACCGTGGAAATCGACGGTTCACCGTAGCGCATCGCGTAGTCGACGGTAAATGGCGATGCGATGTGCTCGCCCAGCCAGCCTTTGAGCAGCTTGGCCTGCTTCTCGGTGTGCGCCAGCAGCGGCGAGCCGTCGGCGGTCCAGACCGCCGCGTATTTCGCGGCGGATTTTTTCGGCCGCGTGTTGAGGATGATGCCGTTGAGAATCAGCCACCATAGTGCGCGCGGAATTTCCACCACGCGCGGATCGGACAGGAACGCCTTGAGATAGGGGCGCACCGCCTGCGCCGTCGGCGCCGCCGGCGTACCGAGGTTGACCAGCAGCACGCCGGTGCGCGAGGGCTGGCCGTGGGTGTATGCAGGTTCGGTGCGGTAGCGCATCAGTGATGCGACAGTGCGCTGGACAGCAGCCTGGCGGTGATGTCGACGATGGGCACCACGCGCTCGTAGGCCATGCGCGTGGGTCCGACCACGCCGAGCGTGCCGACCACCTGGCCGTCCACCGAGTAGGGTGCCGTCACCAGGCTGCACTCGTCGAGCGGCAGCAGATCGGATTCGCCACCGATGAAAATCTGTACCCCGGCCGCGCTGCGCGACTGGTCGAGCAGGCGCAGCAGCCCGGTCTTCTGCTCGAAGGCATCGAACAGGCGGCGCAGGCGCCCCATGTCGTTCGAGAGCTCTTCCACATCGAGCAGTCTGCGGCTGCCGGTGACCACGACTTTGTCCTGACTGGCGTCGAGCGCCTCGCTGCCGGCGTCCACCGCGGCACTCATGAGACGCGTGATGTCGTCGCGCATGCGGCCAAGTTCGTCTCCCAGCTTCGCACGCACCTGGTCGAAAGTGAAGCCGGAAAAATTCTGGTTGAAATAATTCGCTGCTTCCATCAGCGCCGAGGCGCTATGGGGCTGATCGGTGAGAATGACACGATTTTCCACCGCACCTTCCATGGTGACGATGATGAGCAGGATGCGTTTCTCGGACAGACTGATGAACTCGATCTGGCGGAATGCGGGATTGCGCCGTGGCGTCATTACCAGCCCGGCGAACTGGCTGAGATCCGACAGCAAGGTCGAGGCCGCCGTCATCAGTTGTTGGGGATCCGACGGCGTGAGCCGGGTTTCCAGCTGACTCACCGCCCGCCGGTCGAGCGGTTGCACCGTGAGGAGAGTGTCGACGAAGAACCGGTAGCCGCGCGGCGTCGGCACGCGGCCCGCCGACGTGTGCGGGCTGGCGACAAAGCCCATCTCTTCCAGGTCGGACATGATGTTGCGGATGCTCGCGGGCGACAGGTCGAGACCCGAATGCTTCGACAGCGTGCGCGAGCCGACCGGTTCGCCGTCGGTGATGTACCGTTCGACCAGGGTTTTCAGCAGTACACGGGCGCGATCATTGAGCATCCGGAAATTATACGGGAAGCGGGAAGCAGCTCACCGTTCTCCGCTCACCGCTATAATGGCCGCATGCAAACCGCTTTCAAGACCGTCGGCCTGGTGGGCAAGTACGATACTCGTGGTATCAAGGACTCGTTGTGTACACTGGGCAGGTTCCTGGCGGAACGGGGGCATGTCGTCCTGTTGGCGGAGCAGACCGCGAAGCGTTTGAACATCGGAGACTTTTCGCGGCGTACGCTGCAACAGCTGGCGATGGAAAGCGACGTGGTGGTGGTGCTGGGCGGCGACGGCACGATGTTGTCGATCGCACGTGCGCTGGCGCCGCACGGTGCTCCGTTGATCGGCATCAACCACGGCCGGCTCGGCTTTCTCACCGATATCACCATCGACGCCATGCACGATGCGGTGGGGGAAATCCTCAGCGGGCAGTACGTGGCGGAAGAGCGCATCCTGCTCAATGGCCAGGTTCTCCGGGATGGCGAGCGGGTGTTCGAGGCCACCGCATTCAACGACGTGGTGCTCGGCAAGGGCGGTTCGGGGCGTCTGATCGACCTGGAAATCACCATCAACACGGAGTTCGTCTACAGCCAGCGCGCCGATGGTTTGGTGGTGACGAGCCCGACCGGCACCACCGCGTATGCACTGTCGGCGGGCGGGCCCATCGTGCATCCCACGCTGCGGGCGATGGCGCTGGTGCCGATCTGTCCGCACACGCTCTCGGCGCGGCCGATCGTGGTGGACAGCGAGTCGCGCATCGAACTGCACCTGACGTATGCGGACGATGCGCGCGTGCACTTCGACGGGCAGGCGCATTTCGATCTGCGCAGCGGCGACCATGTGTGGATCACTCGCGCCAAGCGCCCGGTGACGCTGCTGCATCCGCATTCCTACAGCTACTACGATACCCTGAGGCAGAAGCTGCACTGGGGAAAAAAACTCTGAGCGCTTGATGCTCGCGCATCTGTCCATTCGCAATTATCTGCTGGTCGACTCGGTCGATCTGGATTTCGCACCCGGGCTGACCGTTCTTACGGGCGAGACCGGCGCCGGCAAATCCATTCTGGTGGATGCGCTGGGCCTGGCTCTGGGCGACCGCGCGGAGGTGGGCGTGGTGCGACAGGGGGCGGCGCGTGCCGAGATCGCCGCCGAATTCACCCTGGATGATGCAGCCGGACTCGTGACGTGGCTGGACGAAGCCGGCTTCGTCGCGGACGATGGCACGCTGATCCTGCGGCGGGTGATCGAGGCGAGCGGCCGCTCGCGCGCTTTCGTCAATGGCAGCGCTGCCACCCTGGCGCAGCTCAGGGAAGCCGCTGAACTTCTTCTCGACATCCACGGCCAGCACGCGCACCATGCCCTCCTGCGCCCGCAGGTACAGCGTGACGTGCTCGATGCCTGCGCCGGGGCGCAGCCACTCGCTGCGGCCGTGAGCGATGCATGGCACACCTGGCAGGCGGCACGACAGCGTCGGCAGGACGCCGAGACTCACGGCCAGGCGCGGCAAATCGAGCGCGAGGGGCTTGCACTTGCGGTGGAAGAGCTGCGTGCGCAGGGTGACGACCTCGCACGCTGGGACGAACTGCAGACCGAGCATGCGCGGCTGGCGCATGTCACCACATTGCTCGAAGGCAGCCAGGCCTTGATCGAGGGGCTGGACGAGGGCGATGGCGCGGTGTCGATCCGGCTCGGCCTGCTGCAAGGGCGGCTCGCCGCGATGCGGGCTGTCGACGATAGTCTCGGCGAGATCGCCGCGCTGCTGGAAGCCGCGAGTGCCGACATCGCCGAGGCCGTGCATGCACTGCGCCGCTATGCCGGGCATCTCAACCTCGATCCGGAGCGCCTGGCCGAGCTCGACCGGCGCCTGGGCGAGATGCATCGTGTGGCGCGCAAGCATCGGGTGCAGCCGGACGCGCTCGACGATCTGCTGGCACAGTTCGAGGCGCGACTTGCGGAACTGGCCGCCGGCGACGATCTCGATGCTTTGGGTGCGGCGGAGAATGCCGCGCTCGTGCGTTATCGCGAGATCGCGCAGGCGCTCGGCGCAGAACGGCAGCGTGCGGCGGCCGCACTGGGCAAGACGGTTACGGCAGCGATGCATGAGCTTGCGCTGGCGGGCGGACATTTCGAGGTTCGTCTCGAAGCGGTCGGCGATCCGCGTGCCCACGGGCTGGAAGATGTCGCTTTTCTCGTCTCCAGTCATCCTGCGCTGCCGGCGGGACCGCTTGGCAAGGTTGCCTCGGGCGGCGAGCTGTCGCGTATCAGCCTGGCGATCCAGGCGGCGCTTTCGGGTGTGGCCGGCGTGCCGACCCTGATCTTCGACGAGGTTGACGTCGGCATCGGCGGCGCGGTCGCCGAGGCGGTCGGACGGCGTCTCGCGAAGCTGGGCGAGACGCGCCAGGTACTGGTCATCACCCATCTGCCACAGGTCGCGGCGCGTGGTGCCCGGCATCTGCGTGTTGTCAAACACACCCACGGCGCTTGTGTCAGCTCCCGCATCGAACATCTGGACGACGCGGCACGTGTCGACGAGATCGCGCGCATGCTGGGCGGCCGCACCATCACCGCGACGACGCGGCAGCATGCCGCGGAAATGCTGGCGGGCTGAGGGCGGCGCGCGGGCTGTCGCCCGTCAGAACACGGTCATCCGGCCGCGGCGCGTAGCGTCCCGTCCGGCAGCGCATCCTGGCATTCCTGGAAAATGCGGAATGTACAGCGGCGGCACGTCTCATTGTCCAGGCGCGGATAGATGGCGCGCAGCGCATCGCCCTTGTGGCGGAAGATTTGCTCCTCCCCGACGGTGTCGACCTGGCCGCTGCGGCGCAGCATCTCGCACAGGTCGGGCTGCACGCCCACGAGGTAAAGTCCGCCGCCAAGCTTGCGCCGGCGTGTGGCTTCCTTGGCCAGCAGTTCGGCACCCGCCAGATCGATGAAACCGATTGCGCGGGACGTCAGCAAGAGATGCTTTTTCTGCGGGTCCGTCTCGTCGACGTTGCGGAAATTCTGCTGGATGTGCTCGACCGCGCCGAAGAAGATCGATCCTTCGACACGCAGGATCGCCATTTGCGGGCAGGACGGCATGGCGCCGCTTGCCGGTACGAACTTGCGGCGCGGGTTGACGAGGTCCTCGGGGTCGGGGAGCAGCGCGCGGATCGAGGGCTGCGAGGTGCGGTAAATATAGAACAGCAGCGACACGAGGATGCCGAGAAAAATGCCTTTTTCCAGGTCCACCAGCGTGCCGAGAAAGGTCAGGGCGAGGATGATGCGTTCGCGTTTGTGGCGCCGGAAGATTTCGGCGATGTGGTGGAAGTCGATCAGGTTCCACGCCACGATGAACAGGATCGCCGCCATCGATGCCACGGGGAGGTAGGCGGCGAGCGGCGCGACGAGCAACACGATGAGCAGCAGGAACACGGCCGACAAGGCAGCGGCGAGGGGCGTTTTTGCGCCCGAGGCGAAGTTGACGCCGCTGCGGTTGAACGATCCGCTGGAGGCATAGCCGGAGAAGAAGCTGCCGGCGATGTTGGACAGCCCCTGGCCGACGAATTCCTGGTTGCTGTCGATGCGCTGGTCGGACTTGATCGCGATCGAACGCGCAATGGCAACGGCCTCGGTCAGCGCGAGAATGGCGATGATGGTGGCGGGAAACAGCGTCTGCTTGATCGCGGTGAACGAAAAATCGGGCATCGACAGGGGGGGGAAAGACGCCGCCAGCGCACCCACGGTGCGGATTCCGGTGACCTCGCTGCCCACTTCGGCGTTGATGAATGCCGCCGCCAGGCTGCCCACCACCATTGCGACGATCATGTAGGGCAGTTTCGGCAAATAGCGGCGCGCCAGCAGGCCGGCCGCAAGCGTCACCGCACCGACCGCCAATACCCAGGGCTGGATCTCGGCGACGTGCTCCCCGAAATAAAGCAGCACTTCGTGAAAATGTGCGCCACGCGGCATGTCGAGGCCGAAGAAATTCTTGATCTGGCTGGAGGCGATGAGGATGGCCGCCCCCGCGGTAAAACCGATGATCACGGTGTGCGAAATGAAGTTGACCAGCATGCCCAGCCGGGCCAGGCCCATGGCGAGCTGAATCGCTCCGGCAAGGAAGGTGAGCGTCAGCACGAGACCGACGAATTGAGCGCTGCCGGGCTCGGCCAGCGGGCTGATCGACGCGAAGACGACGATGGAGATTGCGGTGGTGGGTCCCGATACCAGGTGCCAGCTCGATCCCCACAAGGCTGCCACCACGGCAGGCACCATCGCCGCATACAGGCCGTACTCGGGAGGCAGGCCGGCGATGGTCGCGAAGGCAACCGCCTGCGGCAGCACGATCAATGCGCCGGTCAGTGCAGCGATGGCATCCGCGCGCAGCGTCTGCGTGGTGACGTCCGGCCACCAGCGCAGGAAGGGTAGCAGGCGATAGAGCCAGAGCGGGCAGGCGTTCAGATTGATCACGCGTGTTCCATTGTTGTGTCACCGGCAGGCGCCTGGGTGCAAGGCTGCCGGGTTTCGCCCGTGCTGTGCATGACCGCGGCGATGCGACTGGCCGGGAACGCGGGAAATTATCCTGAAAATCCCGGTTGGGCGTGCCGGATGCTGCGTCGGGTCGCCTGCCTGCCGCGAAACGGCGGCGGTTCTGAAATTATATCGCGTTGCGGGTGGCGGCGTTGTCCTGGACGAAGAGTTCGAAGGCGTCTCTCGCGAGCGGTTTCGAATGGAAATACCCCTGGAACATCCCGCAGCCGTGGTGCATGAGAAAAGCGTGCTGGGCGGCGGTTTCGACGCCTTCGGCCACGGTGTTCAGGCCAAACAGCTTCGCCATGTTGAGGATGGTTACCACCATGGCGCGATCGCCGTCGTCGTCCCGCAAGGCGAGGACGAAAGCGCGGTCGACCTTGAGTTCGTCGAGCGGGAGGCGGTTGAGGTGGCTGAGCGAGGAATAGCCGGTGCCGAAATCGTCCATGGAAAAGCGTATGCCGAGCGCCTTGAGCCGTTGCATGGTGCGGATGACGCCCTCGATGTCTTCGGCGACGACGGTTTCGGTGATCTCGAACATCAGGGTTTGAACAACGACGGGGTCGAGGTGGCGCCGCACCAGTTCTTCCACCTGTGCGGCAAAACCGGGATGGGTGAATTGCCGCATGCTGATGTTGACGGAGAATTGCTTCAGAACGAGACCGGCGCGATGCCAGTCGCCCAGCGTGCGAAAGGCGGTTTCGAGGATATGGCGGCCCAGTTCGATGATGAGGCCGGTCTGTTCGGCAATCGGAATGAAACGGTCGGGCGGGACGGTACCCAGCGTGGGGCTGGTCCAGCGTACCAGTGATTCCGCGCCGATGATGCGGCCGGCGCGGTCCACCTGCGGCTGGTAGTGCAGCGTGATTTCGCCACGCGGCAGGGCGAAATGCAGCAGGCGCTCGATTTCAAGATCGCCTTCCACACGCCGTGCCATCTCCGCGTCGAACACGAACACGCCATCGCGGCCCTTTTCCTTGACTTCGTACATGGCGATGTCGGCTTCCTTGATGAAGCGGTTGGCATTGCAGTCGCCGGGCCCGAGCAGGCTCACGCCGATGCTGGCGCTGATGTAGAGCTGATGGGCGCCGACGACATAGGGTGTCTTGAGCGCACTGAGCAATTGCCGCGCAACGTCCAGCGCTTCGGCTTCGCACGCGTCGCGCTGTGTGAAGCTGCCGCCGGTGATGATGAATTCGTCACCACCGAGGCGGGCGACCACACAATGATCGGGAGCGGTGTCCAGGAGTCGTTCGACGACGCCTTGCAGCAGGCGGTCGCCGACGTCATGGCCGAGGGTGTCGTTGACGGTCTTGAAGTGATCGAGATCGATGAGGAGGAGATAGCCGTGCTCGCCGCTTTCGTTGAGCGAGTTCATGCGGCGCTGCAGGTGCTCGATGAAGTACTGGCGGTTGTAGAGGCCGCTCAGGGCATCATGGGTGGCCTGGTGGCGCGTCTGCATGAGGAGGGTGTTGGTGCTCCGCGCGGCGTAGAGCAATACCCAGGTCAGAATCGTGGAGAAGATCGCGAGGACATAGGCATACCATTCGCCAATCAGGGTGAAATAGACGGTCAGCGGAATCATCAGCACAAGGATGGTCGGCCGGAAGAGCCGCTTGTCCGAAGCGAGCAGCGAGGAGGCCACCACCGACGCGCCGATTTCCGTGAAGATGGCGATGTAGTGGAGCTTGTAGGCATCGAGTCGGACATAGATCAGAAAGATCAGCGCCCACAGCGTAAAGAACGCATAAACCAGCCGGCTGCACTGTGTGTACCACTGTTCGCGTCGCGTCTCGCTCATGGTCGCGGCGTCGAAACTGCGGTAGAGGTGGATGCCCCATGCGGCGGTGAGGAGCATCAGCACGTACCAGCCGACTGCGGGCACGAAAACGTCGTGGAGCCAGCCCAGAAAGATATAAGCCAGCCCCGGAACGAGGGAAAGACCGACCAGCATCGGTATCTGCCGGTGGAGGAATTCGTGGAAACGGGTGTCCTGCATTTCGGGTTTAACGGCAGTCAGGCCCCAGTCCTGAAACGATCGCCCCCCTGACTTATAAGTCCAACATGGTCTTGATGTGGACCGCGGCGCTGCGCCCCAGCGCGCTGAGCGCGTAGCCACCCTCCAGCACGGAGACGATGCGGCCCGCGGCGTGGCGTGCGGCGACGGCCATGACCTGTTCGGTGATCCAAAAGTAATCGGCTTCCACCAGGCCGAACTGCGCCATGTCGTCCTCGCGGTGGCCATCGAAGCCGGCGGAACAGAACAGCATCTGCGGTGCGAAGGCTTCGAGGCGCGGCAGAATGCGCGCACTGAAGGCGGCACGGTAGGCGCTGCCGTCGGTGCCGGCGGGCAGCGGCACGTTGACGATGTGCGGGCTCGCGGTGTCGGCACCGCTGAACGGATAGCAGGGATGCTGGAAGGTCGAGCACAGCATCACGCGCGGATCGTTACGGAAGATATCTTCGGTGCCGTTGCCGTGGTGGACGTCGAAATCGACAATGGCGACGCGTTCGAGTCCATGTGTATCAAGCGCGTGCGCGGCGGCGACGGCGACGTTGTTGAAGATGCAGAAACCCATTGCGTGCGTGCGCGTGGCGTGGTGGCCCGGCGGGCGGCAGGCGACGAAGGCGTTTGCGGCCTCGCCGGCCATGACCAGATCGACGCCATGCACGGCACCGCCCGCTGCATGGCGCGCGGCAGCGAGGCTGTGTGCGTTCATGGATGTGTCCGGATCGAGCCAGAGCAATTTCTCGGCGGGAGCAGCGGCTTCGATCGCGTCGACATGGGCGGTATCGTGCGCGCGCAGCAGTTGGGCGCGGCTGACTTCCGGCGCCAGACGATGGTCCAGAAAATCGAACAGTTGCGCCGCATGCAGCCGATCGTCGATGGCACGCAGCCGCGCGGGGCTTTCCGGGTGCGTGTCACCCATGTCGTGCAGCAGAAAGCTTGGGTGGGTGATGTAGGCGGTATGCATGTCGAGTCGGCAAAATCGGGATCGACTATACGCCAATGCGCTTGGTGCTGTAAGCGAAACGGCATAGCATGGGGCTTTGTCTACCCGCTGACGAGCCATGCCGCAACACTATCTGCACCCCCTGTTCAACGCACGCTCGGTCGTCGTGTTCGGTGCCAGCGAGCGCGATGATTCGGTTGCCGGGAGGCTGTTCCGCAACCTGCGTCATGCGGGCTACCAGGGCGAGGTGTACCCGGTCAATCCGAAGCACGAGACGGTATTCGGCGAACCTTGCTATGCCTCGGCGAGCGAACTGCCCGCGGTTCCCGATCTGGCGCTGATCGCCACGCCAGCCTCGACCGTGGCCCAAGTGATGGAGGACTGCGGCAAGCGCGGCATTCGTCACGCCGTGGTGCTGTCCGCAGGTTTTCGCGAAATCGGGACGAAGGGGGCCGCGCTGGAAGAGACGGTGAAGCGGGTGGCGGAAAAATACGGCATCCGTTTCATCGGCCCCAACTGCCTGGGCATCCAGCGGCCGGCCATCGGCCTGAATGCGACCTTCAGCCAGGGTGCCACGCATGCCGGAGAGCTTGCCCTGGTGTCGCAGTCGGGGGCCTTGTGCACGGCCATGCTGGACTGGGCCGAATCCAACGACATTGGTTTTTCCAGCGTGATTTCGACGGGTGCGTCAGCCGACCTCGATTTCGGCGAGATTCTCGACTACCTTGCCTACGACAATGCGACGCGCGGCATTCTGCTCTACATCGAAGGCATCCGTGACGCGCGGCGCTTCATGAGTGCGCTGCGTGCCACCGCGCGCTGCAAGCCGGTCGTGCTCGTCAAGGTGGGGCGCCACGAGGCGGGTTCGAAGGCGGTGCAGTCGCATACCGGCGCGCTGGTCGGTTCCGATGCGGTGTTCGAAGCGCTGGTGCGGCGCGCGGGCGTGGTGCGGGTGAACACGATCCTGCAGCTCTTCGCGTCGGCGCGTGCGCTCGCCCTGCGCCTCCAGCCGAGCGGCAATCGGCTCGCCATCGTCACCAATGGCGGCGGCCCCGGCGTGATGGCGACCGACCTCGCCGTCGATCTCGGCGTGTCCATGGCGGCGCTCGCACCCGCCACGCTCGCCAGCCTCGATCAACAGCTGCCGGCCACGTGGTCGCACGGCAATCCGGTCGACATCATCGGCGACGCCACGGCCGAGCGTTACCGTGTGGCGGTGGAAGCGAGCCTTGCCGACCCTGGCGTGGATGGCGTGCTGGTGATGCTGACGCCGCAGGCGATGACGCAGCCGACCACGGTCGCGGAAGCGGTCGTCGAGGTGGCGCGCGCCTCGCACAAGCCGGTGCTGACGTGCTGGATGGGCGAGGACCAGGTGCGCGAGGGGCGTCGCTTGTTCAAGCAGGCGGGCATTCCCTATTTCACCACGCCGGAGCCGGCGGTCGAAGTGTTTTCGTTCCTTTCCGCCTTTTACGAGAACCAGCGCCAACTGCAGCAGACGCCCGAGCCGCTGTCGCAGCAGGCCGAGCCCGACATCGAAGGTGCACGCCTGATCATCGAGAATGCGCTTGCGCATGGCCGCCATCTGCTCAGCGAAGTCGAGTCGAAGGCGCTGCTCTCGGCGTTTCGCATCCCGGTGGCGCAGACGGTCATTGCGCGCGATCCGATGGAAGCGATGCTGCTGGCGCAGCAGATTGGCTTCCCGGTGGTGCTGAAGATCAATTCACCGGACATCACTCACAAGTCCGACGTCAATGGCGTGCGCCTGGGCCTGGCGAGCGGGCAGGCGGTGCGCGCGGCCTTCGGCGAGATGCTCGCCGACGTGCGCCGCCTGCGCCCCGACGCCACGCTGGATGGCATCGTCGTCGAGCCGATGGTGAAGCGGCCGCACGCACGCGAGGTGCTGCTCGGCATGACCTGCGACCCG
This sequence comes from Thiobacillus sp., assembly GCA_024708885.1. Classification (GTDB taxonomy): domain Bacteria; phylum Pseudomonadota; class Gammaproteobacteria; order Burkholderiales; family Thiobacillaceae; genus Thiobacillus. The sequence continues at coordinate 8,666 of JANJXT010000042.1, read as the reverse complement.
GTGCTCGGCCCGGTGATCGTATTCGGCGCTGGCGGCGTCGATGTCGAAGCCTTCCGTGACCGTGCGGTGACGCTGCCGCCGCTCAACGGCTTCCTCGCGCGCGACCTGATCGGCCGCACGCGCGTGGCCACGTTGCTCGGGGCGTTCCGCAACCGTCCACCGGCCGACATGGACGCGCTGGAAAATATCCTGCTCCGCCTCTCGGAGATGGTGTGCGAGCTGCCCTGGCTCGCCGAGCTCGACATCAACCCGCTGCTGGTGGACGAGCAGGGCGCGCTTGCGCTCGACGCACGCATCATCATCGCGCCGCGCGTGCCGGGGGCCGACCGCTACGCGCACATGGCGATCCATCCCTATCCGGCGCACCTGGTGACGCACTGGCAGTTGCCGAGCGGGCTCGATGTGGTGATCCGCCCCATCCGCCCGGAAGACGCCGAACTGACGCAGGACTTCGTGCGCGGGCTGTCCGAGGAAAGCCGTTATTACCGCTTCATGGACGCGATGAACGAACTTTCGCCGGTGATGCTCGCGCGGCTGACGCAGATCGATTATGCGCGTGAAATGGCACTCATCGTGCAGGCGAGGATCGACGGCCGTGAGGTCGAGCTCGGCGTGGCGCGCTATGCGATCGATCCGGACGGCAAGTCGTGCGAATTTGCGCTGGTCGTGGGGGATACCTGGCAGAAGCAGGGTATCGCTCACAAGCTCATGGGCGTGCTCATGGACGTGGCACGCGCGCACGGTGTGGAAACGATGGCGGGCGAAGTGCTCGATTCCAACCGGCCGATGCTGAAACTGATGCAGGGGCTTGGCTTCCGTATCGAGCCGCATCCGGAAGACGCGCACGTGCGCTGGGTATCGCGTGCGCTGTAGGGCGCCTCGCCCCCGCCAGATGAGGGTTCAACACCCTGCGTCGCGCGGGCTGTCGGGCACGAATTCGATCACCTCGTCGAGCGGGCGGCGCGGCGTGGCGGGCAGATCGATTTCCGGGTGGCCGAGGCGAAGCAGCATCTGCGGGTAGCCGGTCTGTGCGATCGCCTGCAGCAGGCGCATGCGCAGCGGCGCGACCTCGATCGGCTGGTTGAGAAACGAGGCCTGCAGGCCGTGCCGGCACGCGGTCAGCAAGATTCGCTGCAGCGCCTGCCCGGCCTCGGCGCGGCTTGCCGGATCGTCGCCGCGGGTGCCGAGCACCGCCAGCACGGGCGAGGCAGCGGCGAGCTGCACGTCGCGTGCGGCGACTCCATGCCCGATGTCGAAGGTGCGCACCACCGCCTGCGCCAGCGGTACGGCCAGGCCCGGCAGCACCAGGCCGTCACCGCGACGACGCGGATGCATCCAGGCGGCCAGCTCGCGACGCCATGCGGGGTCCGCCCATTGCGTGTCGTCGCCTTCCGCGATGAGCTCGGCGGCCAGGCGGCGCTGGCTGTCACCCCGCAGGACATGGAGCCACGCCTGTTCACCGGCAGCCGCCGCGACCAGCGCATCGAGCGCGGCAACCGCCACGGGGCGCGCGGCAAAGGTCCTGCGGTAGGTGCGGCGTTGCGCCAGCGTGCCATGCAGCGCAGCCAGCGTGGCATCGGGTGTCGTATCCGGCAGAACTTCCAGGCGTGCGAGACAGTCGGGATCGCAGGCGGCGGACGGTCCGTGCACGCGCGTCCCCAATCCAGCATGGGCGGCGGCCACGCGCATGTTGAACAGCGCGCAGCCGCAGCTCGAAGCCAGTTCGCGATCGTCCGGGTCGTTGGCCGGCAGCGCGCGCGTGCGGTCTGCGATCACGCCGATGCAGCGTCCTCGCACGCGAAAAATCCACGGTTGCGAGTTGTGGGGGGAGGGTGCGAGGATGGCAGCGCCGATCAGCCGCGTGATCACTTCGCGCGAAAGTCGTGTTTCGGCAGCGTGCATCGGACCCTCCGTCGATGTTCGGGCGAATCCTCAATAAAGCACATAAGTACACGGCGCGCGAAGCGCTATGTTTTGGGTGTCGGTGTGCTCAGGCGGCCGGACCAGGATTCCACCTGGTTCGATTCCAGACGTCGCGCCGCCAGATCCCTCCAGGATGGCGACAGCGCGCTGAGCGCCGCAATGGCTTGCAGCGCCGCGCGGTCGAGCGGCTCGACGAACAAAAAATGCAGCATCCGTGCCAGCGGCCAATCGGGACAGGGACGCTCGATCAGGGTGAAGGCGTCGCCGGGCGCCACCGCGCCGGCTTCGAGCACGCGGTAATACCAGCCGGTGCGGCCGCTGTGCTGCACGCGCGCCGCCATGTCGGGCAGGCCGAAGCGCAGGTTGAGCTTCCAGCAGGGTTGGCGCGCCTGCGATACCTGTACGGTGGCGCCGCCGAGGCGGAACACGTCGCCGACGCAGACGTTCGTTTCGGTCAGCCCCAGGGTCGAGACGTTTTCGCCGAAGGCGCCGGGTTGCAGGCATGCAGCGGATTCTTGCGGCAACGCCGTCTGCCACGCGGCGTAATGCTCCGCAGCATAGTGGTGCACGGCCTTTTCCGGCCCGCCGTGATGGCGCGGGTCGCCCTGCTCGTCGCCGACGAGACCGTCGGGCCCCAGCCACAAGGGTGTGGCGACGGCTTGCTTGTCGATTGCGCTGGGCTCGCCGTTGGGGCCGAAGGCGCGCGTGCGGCCGATGCGCAACTCGCGCAATACGGACGCAGGCACGTCGCTCACAGGGCGACGCCGTCCAGCCAGTCGGCGAGGCAGCGTGTGCCCTGGGTTTCCAGCGCCGCACCCAGGCGCCGCGTATCGGCGCGCAGTTGCGGCAGCGGAATCTTCGCCGCGGCGAGTTCGTTCGCGTGTCCGATGAACCAGCGTTCCATCGTCGCGGCGCGCACTTCCGGGTGGCACTGGAAGGCGAGCACGGCATTGCCCCGGGAGAACGCCTGGTGGCGGCAGAGCTCGGTGGACGCAAGCAGCGTGGCGCCTTCGGGCAGGTCGAACGTGTCGCCGTGCCAGTGCAGCATCGAGGTCTTGGCGCCATCCAGATGCGCCAGCGGCGAGGCGCGCCCGGCGTCGGTGAGGCTGAGTGGCGTCCAGCCGATCTCCTTCGCCGGCCCCGGGTACACGCGCGCGCCGAGGGCTCGCGCCATCAGCTGCGCGCCGAGGCACAGGCCCAGCGTGGGGCGGTCGGCGGCGAGACGGCGTTCGAGTATCCGCAACGTGTCGGCAAGGAAGGGGTAGATCGCGTCCTCGTAGGCGCCAATGGGGCCGCCGAGGACGATCAACACGTCCGCTGCCAGTGCGTCGAGTCCGGCGAGGTTGTCGATGCCGGCCTCGAGGTATCTGACGTCGATGCCGCGCGCGGCGAGCACACCGGCAAAGCTGCCGAGATCCTCGAAGCAGACGTGACGGATGACGACGGCTGTGGGCATGGTGCTTCCTTTCGAGCGGGCGGGGGGCGTCGATGACGCAGGGGGCCTATGCTACATCTTGTTTCGACGCGGGTGCAGCTTGACTCGAAACTCGCGCAGCGAGGTTTTGCCCCCCGCTTGCGGGATGAGCGGCGACTGGCCCGCTTGCGGGCTTGGTCGATCACCTGGTTGCTTCATCGGAGGGCGGGGAGAGCAACGTTCATGGCGAGCGTCGTTTCATGTTCTGGGGCGGCGAATCGGCATGAACGCTGGCATGCTGTCGTGGCCCGGCCATTTCGATGCCTGGGTGGCGCATCGCCCGCGCGTGGCGGGGCCTTCTCCCTTGTGACAGGTCACCAGACGTAGAATTGCTGATACCAGGCCCATAGCGGCAGTGCGGCCGCGAGTGCGACACCGATTGCCGCCGGGGCACGCCCGAGCCGCCACGCCAGGCTGAGCGACCAGAGGGCGGCGGCCGTCAACAGGCTCATGCGCAGCGGATTGGCCCAGGCCAGCACAATGTTTTCCTGAAACAGTTGTCCGGTGGTGAGGTGGGACAGGCCGACGAACACGTTGATGCCGCCCAGGGGAATCAGCGCCATGGCCAGCCGGCTCCAGGGCAGCCCGGCAAGCATGGCGGCGCTGCGCAGGCAAAGCCAGATCCAGCCGCCCACGAGCAGGGTGGCTGCGGCCATGTATGCAAGCAGCATGCCGCCGTCCAGCCAGGAGAACGCATCGTTGACCTCTGGATAATCGATGAACAGCCACCAGTGGCCGACCGCATCCAGCGGCCAAACGATCTCCCTGTCGATCAGCCACGCCGCCGCGGCTTGTTTGGCGGTGACGAACCAGGGGGAAACCGACCACTGAAAGGCGCCCAGCGCCACGCCCAGCATGCCGAATACCAGCAGACGCGCGAGCCAGACATCCTGCGTGCCGCTCCCGGTCGAGCGGGCCGGCGCCGACAGCACCTCGGCTTCCGGCGAGCGCAGGCTCAAGGTGACCGCGCCGCGCTGGCCGGCGCAGCGTCCGCACATGTGACAGGCGGATGCGCTCTGCATGCGGCGGATATCGATGAGCGGTGCGCAGTTCACCGGCAGGCTCCTGGGATGCGAAGGCGCGTCCCACGCCGGCTGGTCGACCGCGAAATGCACGGGCGCAATTTTCGCGAGCAGGCCGAACACGCCGGACACCGGACACAGATGCCGGCACCATACGCGCTTGTTGCGCCCGTACAGCAGGCCGACGCCGATCGCGGCGACGGTGGACCCGCCGAGAATCAGCAGGGCGGGTTTCGGATACTCATAGGCGCTCACCATCTGCCCGAAGACCGTGGTCAATCCGAAGGCGGCAAAGGGCCAGCCGGCCCATTTCAGCCAGCCGGGGATATGGCGGTTCAGGCTCCAGCGCGAGACGAACTCGGTGAGTGTTCCTTCCGGGCAGAACAGACCGCACCAGGCGCGGCCCATGGTCATCACCGAAAGAATGACGAAAGGCCACCAGATGCCCCAGAACAGAAACTGGGCGAAGCGGGTGAGATTGTCGAGGATGTGGTCGGCTTCTCCCGGCAGGGGCAGGACCGCCGGGGCGACGACCACGGCAGCATAGAACAGCACCACCGCCCACTGCGCGGCGAGGATGATGCCGTGATGGCGGCGCATCCAGAGCCCGAGGTGCGCGATGGCAGTCGTCTTCTGTTCCGCGGCGTGTCCGGGAGTGCGTGCGCCCGGTGCCGTCCAGGTCGCTACCGTGCCCTGGCCATCGCGTATGGGGGTTGAAGACACGCTGCGGATGCTCATCGCTGCGTCACCCCAGGTTTCGTCCGCAGCACCTACGCGACGGCGAGCGCCAGGCGGCTCATGCCGCGGGGCAGGCTGCGCCAGCCGGTGAAAGCCGCATACAGCAGAACCCAAGAGATGAAGGGGCTTGCCATGGTGCGCTGTGTCAGAAGGTCAGCTGTGCGCGCAGCCCGAGGATGTGCGCGTCCGGCGCGCTGCGGTCGGCGCCCGCGCGGCGAATGAACTGATAGTCGGGGCTCAGTTCGAACTGTCCGTTCACCCGCCAGCGGTAGTACAGCTCGGCCAGTTGCTCGTTCCCCGACGTGGCGGGATGGGCCGCTTCGAAGGCGTTGGTGGCGGCGAGCGCGCCGAGCGCCAGGCCGAGGCTGTCGCCGCCGCGATCCCAATAGTTGCCGGAAAATTCGGCGCCCAGCGTGAGCGCCCGGTCGAAGCCTGGACGACCCGAGATCGCGTGACCGTAGCGAGCGAACAGCGTCACGCCGTCACCGAGGCGCTGGTCCACCGACAGGCCCCAGCCGGTCTGGGTCTCCAGCGTCGTACCGCTGAAGTCCGTGGCGCGGCCGTTGCGCCAGGCATAAACGCGGTAGTTGCCTTCGAGCCCTCCAAACATGCGCTGCGTGGTCTGCGCCTGCACGATGGCGAAGGGCTGCTTCAGGCTGTCGTCGAAGGACGCGCCGGTGTCGGAGCCGAACACGCCGAGGGAGACATCCCAGCCAAGAGGCGCCTGGGTGTGGTTGTGGTAGGACAGCCGCAGGCCCGGCGAAAAGCCATAGGCATCCACCCCGGCGGCGCCGCCCGCATCGAGCAGGGGGTTGTGCACGAAGACCAGATTCATGAATTTGACCGTCTCGTCGTCGGCTGCGGCGTTCTGGTCGAAGAACAGGAAGGGGTCGATCTTGCCGAACTGGATTTCCAGGTGCGTCCTGCTCGTGTTGAGCGGCTGGCCGTCGAGCGGCACGCCGAGCTGGTACCAGGCCTGCGCCAGGATGGGCGACGCATCGTCGGGCTGGCCGGCGCCCTGCAAGCGGAAGGCGGTGGCGTTGGGGACCGAGAACAGCGGATTGAGCTCGGCAAGACCGTCACCCTGGCCCATGCGGAAATGGAAAAACAGATTGCCCTCGCTGGCACCGAGGGTGCCGCCGGGCAGACTGATCTGGGCATCGCCACGCCAGGACAGCTGGCTCTCGGCCCTGCCCGTGACGGTCGCGCCGCCGTGGGCATGCTGGGCCACGGAGGTAAAGGACACGCCGGCAGAGATACTTTCGAGCGACTCGATCGTGCGTGCATGCTTCTGCATGCCCAGGGCCTGGAACTCGACCGCTTTCAGGCGGGTGGCGATCTCCGGTTCGTCCTGCGAGAGGCGGTCGCTCTCCATCGCTTTCGTCAATCTGACATTGGCGGTTTCCAGTTCTCGTACGCGGGCTTCCAGACCGTCGGCGGGAAGGGCGCCGAGCTGGCGCTCCAGCGCGGCGTTGCGCGCTTCGAGCTGGGTGAGACGCGCCTGCATCTGTTCCAGCGTGCGGATGAGATCGTCCGGCGACGCAGCCGCGCTGGCCGGCAGTTCATGTGCCAACGCCAGAACCAGCAGAAGAGAGGGGGCTCGCCGCATCTCAGTAGCCTCCGCGTTTGCCGATGCCGGCATAGGTGAAGCTCCACTCGACGTCGAAGGCCTTGAACCAGGGGCGCACGCCGGTCAGGCGGTCGGTGTGGCGGTGGAAGGAGTGGCCATTGTGGTTGCCGGCATCGTTGGGCGGCAGGATGCTGAATTTGACGCGGTACTTGCCCGGCCCCATGAGCTTGACGTTGTCGCCGTAGTGCGGACCGTCGCTCGCCACCATGGGCAGGAAGTCGCCGCGGACGCAATCGCCGCCCTGCTTGCACACCTCGTATTTCACCAACAGGTAGGGTATCCAGTCGCCCTCGGAAAAGCCGTTCGGGTTGCTGGCGAGCGCCCGGATGTCGGCTTCGAAATGCACGTCGGCCCTGTTCGCCGGCAGCATCTGATGGCCCATGACGGATTCCATCTCGACGGGCTGCAGATAGACGCCCGCAATCTCCATGCCGTGACGTTGCTGGGGGGCGCCGATCGGGTACTCGGCGGCGAGGGCGTTGATAGTGAAGCCGGCCGCAAGGGCCAGGCCGGACAGGGCGCGCATGCCACGCATGGATTTCTCCTTTTCCAGTAAGGGCCAAAGATTCATGGCTGGCTACTGGGGTGGAGCGCCCGGTGGCTGGCTGGGCAGGCGCCATCGCGCCCGCCGGTTCACTTCGTGAGCAGGAGCTTGCCGTTGCGCGTCAGACTCAACACGTATCGTTCGTTGCCATGCTCGATCACCACCCGCCGCGCCGGGCCGAGGAGGTCGGCCGCACGAACGGAAGCGTACGGCGCCGCTGGCGTGTGCGGCGCCGCAGCAGACGGGGGGGTCGCGGTTGGGGTGGTCATAGACAAATAATAACGGGAATCATTCGTAATGACAAGCTCTTTGTTTGCTTTTTCTTCTTCCGCCCGCGACCTGGTCAAAGGCATGCGCCTGCCGCGCAGATTGAATTCGGCGCTTCGATCCGGCGCGGTTCCGGTTCAGCCGGCCGCCGCGCCACGCCGTGTGCGTACCGCCCGCGCAAGATTCTCCAGTACGGGGACGGTCTGCGCGAAGCCGATGCAGGCATCGGTCACCGATACGCCGGGGCGAAGCAGCTGTCCCGGCACGATATCCTGGCGGCCTTCCTCGAGGTGGCTCTCGATCATCACGCCGATGATGCGGGCATCGCCGCCGGCGATCTGCCCGGCGACATCGGACGCCACATCGATCTGGCGCCGCGCGTCCTTGCCGCTGTTGCCGTGGGACAGGTCGATCATCACCTGAGGGCGTACCCCCTGGCCGGCGAGCAGGGCGCATGCGGACTCGACGTCCGCCGCTGCATAGTTGGGGTGGCGCCCACCGCGCAGGATGACGTGGCAGTCGTCGTTGCCGCGCGTCTCGAAGATCGCCGCCTGCCCCATCTTGGTTATGCCCATGAAGGCGTGCGGCGCACGTGCCGCCACGATTGCGTCCGCCGCGACGCGCACGCTGCCGTCGGTGCCGTTCTTGAAGCCCACCGGACATGACAGCCCCGAGGCCAGTTGGCGGTGCGTCTGGCTTTCTGTCGTGCGTGCGCCGATCGCCCCCCAACTCACCAGATCGCTGATGTATTGCGGACTGAGCAGGTCGAGAAACTCGGTTGCCACGGGCAGGCCCAGCGCGAGTATCTCCAACAGCAGGCGACGCGCACCCTCCAGCCCCTCGTTGATGGCGAAGCTGCCGTCGAGCCGAGGGTCGTTGATATAGCCCTTCCAGCCGACCGTGGTACGCGGCTTCTCGAAATACACACGCATCACCACGATCAGATCGGGCGCCAGCGCGTCGGCCTGCGCCTTGATCCGGCGCGCGTATTCCAGCGCCTGATCGTGGTCATGGATCGAGCAGGGGCCGACGATCACGATGAGACGGTCGTCGTCGCCGTGCAGCACG
>JANJXT010000037.1 GCA_024708885.1 Thiobacillus sp. | reverse complement strand
CGAGATCGTCAGCGGTATTTCCGAAGCCAGCCGCGAGCAGACTGCCGGCATCGAACAGGTCAACCAGGCGGTGGGCCAGATGGACGAGATCACGCAGCAGAACGCCGCGCTGGTCGAGGAAGCGGCAGCGGCATCCGAGAGTCTCCAGGAACAGGCGGCCAGACTCAGCGAGGCGGTGGCTGTGTTCAAGCTCGCGGCAGGCGCCCAAGGCGCGCGGGCAGGTACGCCAGCGCAGGCCCGCCCCGTCGCGGCGATGCCGGCTGCGCACAAGACCGGCAGTGGATCGGAGCCTGCCAGGATGGCGCCGCCCCCGAAGAAGCTGGCTGCTGCGGGTGCCGCCGGAAACGATTCCTGGGAAGAATTCTGACCCCGTAGGCGGCGCCCGGCTGTGCGCACACGGATGAACGGCCTGGCATCACGTCCCGTGTGTTGACGGGGGCGCGGCGACACATGTTTTTTGCGGCCCGCCCCTACAGTTGACGAGGTCTCCGCCGATATTTCAGTCAGGCAAGCAGGCTATGCAGCACATGTGCCCTGAACCGAGGCCGCCTGAGCCGGGAAAACTGGAGGCAACCAGGGAGGAGCTGACCCAGTCCAGCGCTGTCATCACGAGCGGGCGAAGCAATCGAGGGTCTTTTGCGTATCAATTGTTCCGGATTGCCAGACTTTATCGTTCCTCCCAACGACAGATGAGTCGGCACTTCCACGACAGGCACCCCGAAAGGCCTTGATGTTCATGTGGCTATGGACCTTGTGCCATGGCTTTTCCGGGAGCGTGTGCGTGCTCGGAGACGGCAAATCGAGGGGTTTTCGAGGCGCGTCGATTGAAAAGGTTGACTCGCGAACAGGAGAGGCAGGATGAGTCGAGCAGATGGATCCCGTATGAAAGTCGCCACGGCCCTGGGGGTGGGCTTTGCGCTGGTCATCGTGATGGGGCTGGTCATTGCCATCATCGCCCGCGTCCAGTTGGAGCGTACCAGCGCTGAAATGCACGTGCTGCTCGACGACCGCATGGTCAAGGTGGGCTGGATCCACACCATCGAGAACAATCTCAATATTCGGGGACGGGCGGTGCGCGACATCATCCTGGCAACCAAGGGTTCCGAGGAACGCGCCGCAAAAAAAACCATCGACGAGGTGACTGCGGAAACCAGCGCCATGTTCAAGAATCTGGAGGAAGCGATCAATACTGAGCGTGGCCGCCAGATTCTCAAGACTGCGCTCGAAACTCGCAATGCCTACAACGCGGTCATGAAAGCAACGACCGAGCATGCGCTCGACGGCGAGGTGGAGGAAGCCCGTGAGCTTCTCAACACGGAGGGCAGGCAGGCCCAGACTGCGCTCGTGCGGTCTCTGAATGAGCTGGTCAGTTGGCAGCAGACGCTGATGAAAGACTCTGGCAGCCGCGTGCAGAATCTGGTGTCCACCACCGGCTTGCTCATACTCGTGATTGCTGCCGTTGCCGTGGTCGCAGGCGTTGCAATCGCCTGGTTTCTGACCCGCTCGATCACCCGTCAGCTTGGCGGAGAACCTCATTACGCCTCCACCATCGCACGCGAAATCGCCGTCGGCAATCTGGGTGTCGAAATTCAGGTCCAATCGGGTGATCAGGCGAGTTTGCTGGTCAATATGCGGGATATGCGCGACAGTCTGGCAAGCGTGGTTTCGCAGGTTCGTACGGGGGCAGACAGCGTTGCGACGGCATCGAGCCAGATATCCGCTGGAAACGTCGACCTGTCGAGCCGCACCGAAGAACAGGCCTCCAGCCTGGAAGAGACCGCGAGTTCCATGGAAGAGCTCACCGGCACCGTCAGGCAGAACGCCGAGAACGCGCGCCAGGCCAACCAGCTGGTTGCGACGACCGCCGATGTCGCCGTCAAAGGCGGGCGCGTCGTCGGCGAAGTCGTCGACACCATGGCCTCCATCAAGGACAGCTCGCGCAAGATTGCCGACATCATTGGCGTCATCGACGGCATTGCCTTCCAGACCAACATCCTTGCGCTCAACGCAGCGGTCGAAGCCGCACGCGCCGGCGAGCAGGGGCGCGGCTTTGCCGTCGTCGCTTCCGAAGTGAGGAACCTTGCGCAGCGCAGCGCCATGGCCGCGAAAGAGATCAAGGCCCTGATCGAAGACTCCGTCGACAAGGTCGAGAGCGGCGGCAGGCTCGTCGACGAAGCCGGCAGGACCATGGACGAGATCGTCAGCTCGGTCAAGCGCGTCACCGACATCATGGGCGAGATCGCCGCCGCGAGTGCCGAGCAGAGTTCCGGCATCGAGCAGGTCAACCAGGCCATCACCCAGATGGACGACGCCACCCAGCAGAACGCCGCGCTGGTCGAGGAAGCCGCAGCCGCAGCCGAGAGTCTCCAGGCGCAGGCGGGCAAGCTTGCCGATGCGGTGAGTTTCTTCAAGCTCGGCTCATCCGCGGCCGCCGCCGTGCACAGCACCGCTACCCGGCTCGCCGAGATGCAGGACGTGCCGCGTCGCAGCAAATCCCTCGCCATGCCTGCGCAACCGCGAAAGCTCGCGGCCGCGGGCGGCAATGACGAGTGGGAGACGTTTTGACATTTTGATGGGCAGAAGGCAGGCGCCGGTTTTGTGCCGGTTGCCGGATCAACACACCGAAAGGGAGATAACGATGCGGTTCATCAACAACATGGGGATTGCGGGAAAAATGTGGCTGATGGTCGGCCTCGTCCTCACGATCATGGCGGGCGGCACGCTGATGCGGCTCGCCCAGGAAAAAGCGGCCATGGAGGCCGAGAAGCAACTGGCGACCAAGCACGTCGTCGAGACCGCCCAGGGCGTCGTCGCGTATTTCGAGGCACAGGAGCAGGCCGGGCAGATGGACCGGGCCGCCGCACAGGCAGCGGCCGTGGCGGCGCTGCGCTCGCTGCGCTACGAGGGCCAGGAATACTTCTGGATCAACGACATGCATCCGCGCATGGTGATGCACCCGACCCGGCCCGAACTGGACGGCAAGGATCTGTCGGACAACAAGGATCCGAACGGCAAGCGTCTGTTCGTCGAGTTCGTCGACACGGTGAAGAAACAGGGTGCCGGCTACGTCGACTACATGTGGCCGAAGCCCGGTTCGGACAAGCCGGTGCCGAAACTGTCCTACGTCAGCGGGTTTGCGCCGTGGGGCTGGGTGGTCGGTTCTGGCATCTACATGGATGACGTCGCGGCCCAGTTCTGGACAAGTCTGTGGAAGCTGGTCGGCCTCGGCATCGGTGTCCTGCTGTTGCTGGGCGTTCTGGCCAACTGGCTCATCCGCGCCATCACGCGCCCGATCGCGTACGCCGTCGAAGTCGCGAACCGTGTTGCAGGCGGTGACATCAGCGCATCGATCGAGATCGGCGGGAACGACGAGGGTGGTCAACTGCTCACCGCACTCGGTGTCATGCAGGATCGGCTTGCCTCGACGCTGACGCGGATCAAGGAGACCTCCAGCATCGTCAGCACGGCGTCGCACGAGATCGCAGCCGGCAACGTCGACCTGTCGGCGCGTACCGAGTCGCAGGCCTCCAGTCTCGAAGAGACCGCCAGCTCCATGGAAGAGCTCACCGGCACCGTCAAGCAGAACGCCGAGAACGCGCGCCAGGCCAACCAACTGGTGGGTGCCGCGGTCGATGCGGCGGTGAAGGGGGGGCATGTGGTGGAAGGCGTGGTCGACACCATGGCCTCCATCAAGGACAGCTCGCGCAAGATTGCCGACATCATTGGCGTCATCGACGGCATTGCCTTCCAGACCAACATCCTTGCGCTCAACGCAGCGGTCGAGGCCGCACGCGCCGGCGAGCAGGGGCGCGGCTTTGCCGTCGTCGCTTCCGAAGTGAGGAACCTTGCGCAGCGCAGCGCCATGGCCGCGAAAGAGATCAAGGCCCTGATCGAAGACTCCGTCGGCAAGGTCGAGAGCGGCGACAGGCTCGTCGACGAAGCCGGCAAGACCATGGACGAGATCGTCAGCTCGGTCAAGCGCGTCACCGACATCATGGGTGAGATCGCCGCCGCGAGTGCCGAGCAGAGTTCCGGCATCGAGCAGGTCAACCAGGCCATCACCCAGATGGACGACGCCACCCAGCAGAACGCTGCGCTGGTCGAGGAGGCGGCGGCGGCGACGGAAAGCCTGCGCGACCAGGCAAATGCCCTTGCAGAGGCCGTAGGATTTTTCCGGCTGGATGGTCAGACAGCCGCGAACATCTCCGTGACACAGGTCCATGCGCTGCCGGCCGGGCAGGGCTCGTCCCGGATCCCTGCGCGCACGCGGCGGCTTGCTGCCGCAGGCATGTAAGACCCTGCGGAAACCGGTTTTCTGGCCGATATATGAACTATCTGGCCTGAGTCTGGGAAAAAGATGAGAACCAATCTGCCCGTCACGAACGTTGAGTATGTCATGCAGGATCACGAGACGATCGTCTCGAAGACTGACCTGCGTGGCAAGATCACCTACGCCAACCAGGATTTTTTGAACATCAGCGGATTCAGCGAAGCCGAACTGCTCGGTTCGCCGCATAACATCGTGCGCCATCCGGATATGCCGGTCGAGGCATTCGCGGACTTCTGGCGCACGTTGAAAAGCGGCAAGGCCTGGACGGGACTGGTCAAGAACCGCTGCAAGAACGGCGACCATTACTGGGTGATGACCAATGCCGCACCGCTCATCGAGAACGGCAAGGTCTGCGGCTATGCGTCGATCCGGGTGAAACCCAGCCGTGCGGCGGTCGAGGGCGCCGAGCGCGCGTACCGCGCGATCAAGGGGGGCGACACGTCCATGGAGATCCGTGAAGGCAGCGCGGTACGGCGCACTTTCGTGCAGCGCTGCCGCCTGCTGAAAAGCCTCTCGCTGAAGAGCCTGCTCGCCGTTGCCGCCGGATCGGTCGGCGCCCTGTTTGCCGGCATCGCGGTGCTCGCCTCGCTGGCGGGCGGTAGCACGGACAATCCCTATCTCGGCTGGATCGTGGCCATTGGCGTACTCGGCGTACCGCTTGCAGTGCTCTTCGGTGTCCTGTCGTATCGGGCGGTCGTATTGCCGTTGGAGCGCACCCGGCGCGAGATCGAGCGCATGAGCTCGGGCGACCTCACTGCGGGCATCGTCGGGGGCGGCATCCGTGAGCTCGATGGCCTGATGCAGGCCCTGCGCGTGCTGCAGATCAACGTGAAGCTGCTCGTCGGGCAGATCAAGGAATCGACCGACCACGTCAACACCGGCGCGAGCGAAATCGCAGCCGGCAATGCCGACCTGTCGGCGCGCACCGAGTCTCAGGCCTCCAGTCTGGAAGAGACTGCGAGTTCCATGGAAGAGCTCACCGGCACCGTCAAGCAGAACGCCGAGCACGCTCACCAGGCGAGCCGCCTCGTTCAGTCC
>JANJXT010000041.1 GCA_024708885.1 Thiobacillus sp. | reverse complement strand
CGCGTCGAGCACCAGCAAGCCAGCCTCCACGGCAGGCCGGTTCACTTCCACATTCGCGGCGGCCAGTAGTGCCCGGATCGCGCTGGCCGCGTCGGCTTGCTGGAAGCCGTAGACACGCAGCAGCACCCAAACAAATTCGCACAGGCACGGCAACGCGACCGCGATTAACTCGGCGTCGGTCAAGACTGCGGCGGCAACGTCCGCTTGTGCGGGATCGTCACGCACAACCGCACGCACAAGGACGTTGGTATCGACTGCGACCTTCACTGCTCACCTGCCCAGCCTTGCGCCGCCGCCTCGTTGATTTCTTCGATGGTGGCAACCTTCTGCGTCCTGCCCGCGAGCAGGCCGACAAAGCTGGCTATTGTCCCTGCGGGCCGGGCCGCCTTGAGCACGCCCCGACCATCTGGCAGCAAGTCCAGCTCGATCTTGTCGCCTGGCCTGATGCCGAGGTGTTGCAGTACGTCCTTCCGAAACGTCACTTGTCCCCGTGCGGTAACGGTCAATGTGGTCATGGTGTTGTTTGCCCTCGCAATCCAGGTTGATGTCTTGCAACGTAATGCAAAATCGCCTTATCGTCAATGTCCGCCAAACAATCATTAGTCGGCCATGCCGGACACTGTCCGGCAAAGTGCTTGCATAACGGGTTGTCGGACATTAAGATTGGCGGACGAAATGACGGACAAAAAGGCGGCAAATGGCACTGATCGGCTATGCGCGGGTATCGACGGCGGAACAGGACACCGCTTTGCAGACGGATGCGCTGCGCCAGGCAGGCTGCGAGCGCGTTTTCGTGGACACGGCTTCCGGGGCCAAGGCCGACCGCCCCGGCTTGTCTGATGCGCTGGCCTATCTGCGCGACGGCGACGTGCTGGCCGTCTGGCGGCTGGATCGGCTCGGGCGCTCCATGCCACACCTGATCGAGACAATCGGCGCGCTGGAATCGCGTGGCGTCGGCTTCCGGTCGCTGACCGAAAGCATCGACACCACCACGCCGGGCGGGCGACTCGTCTTCCATGTGTTCGGTGCGCTGGGACAGTTCGAGCGCGACTTGATCCGCGAGCGCACCAAGGCCGGGTTGACCGCTGCCGCCGCACGCGGGCGGAAGGGCGGGCGAAAGCCGGTTGTCACCGCCGACAAGTTGCAGCGAGCGCATGAGCATATCGCCAACGGGCTTAATGTCCGAGAGGCCGCTACACGGCTCAAGGTGAGCAAGACGGCCCTGTACGCCGCGCTGCAATCCACCAGTGCAGCCAACTCCTGACATTCCGTGCAGTCGTCTTCTGAAAATGACACGTAGCGTAGGGCCGATGTAGCCGGGTGGCTCTCGAAAACCGTTCTCGCTTGGGGAAGTGCGGACCGGCGGATTTCGAGCAGGTCAGGCAGTTCTGATCTCGTTGAGCAGATCAGGGTGGCGATCCAGCAGCTTGAACAACTTGACCAGGGCCAGCGGCGGCTTGGTCTTGCCGTTCTCGTAGCGCGAGAAGGCATTGATGCCACCGCCGAAGATTTCGGCGGCTTCGCGCTGGTCAAGATCGAGCTTCTTGCGCACGTTCGTGATGAAACCAGGATCGACGATGGCCGCGTTCACTTGCTTGGAGAAGGCGCGCATCTCGCGCATGACGCGATTCGATTCCGCCGCGTCCAAAACCGACTCGGCGCAGGCCGGGCAAAAATCGCCCGTCACCGCTGCAATGACGGTGGTTTCACCTTTGTAGGTATAGGGCAGGTCGCGGGTGTCAAGGATCAGTTCAGCCGCGCCGCAAACAGGACATTTCATGATCATAGCTCCTTGAAAGACACGATCAGCACGTCATCAATGACCGTCAACTTCAGTAAACGTCGCCCGCCTGCGTGCTGGGGCGGTATACGTCCTGCCATACCGTGTGATCGGCATGGGTGGTCATGGTCTTGTAGAAGTTCGCTGGCGTCAGTGCCACCACGCCCAGCATGTCGGAGAAGGCCAACCCCAACTCATTTGCGCCCGTACGCGCCGCGTGCGTGGTGCGCACCTTGCCAGCCTGTACCAAGGCTTGGACGGCTGGCAGCTTGCAAGGAGGGGTTCGTTTCTCCACAAGTGCACTCTAACCAAGTTGGTTAGCGCGATTTTTGGGCGATTCCGGTTCCGGTTTGGCGTACGATTTTCCGTTTTCCGAGACGCCCTTATTTGAACAGATACTGCCCGTGGATACTGTTCTTCACGAGCAGCAGGCCATAGGTGGTGAACAGCATCATGGCGTAGGGCACGAGTGCCACGACGGCCCAGCGTCTGCCACGCCAGGCCGGCCTGTGGCGCAGGTGAAGCGCGAAGGCATACGCGATGGCCGTCGCGAAGGCCCAGCTCTCGATCGGATCCCAGCCCCAGAAACGGCCCCACGCCAGGCTCGCCCAGTAGGAGCCGGCCATGACCATCGCCATCCACAGGAAGAAGGCCCAATCCGTCAGCCTGCCGGCGAGCGCCGGCGTGTCCGGCCCGTCGATGCGTCCCGCGAGCCAGGCGACGTGGGTCCCGGCCGCCAGCGTGGCCGCGCCAATGGCGAAGGAGTTGAGCTGGGCGTGGATGATCAGCCAGTTGGTGCGCAACGACGGGTCCATGGGAAACGCGCCGCGGCTGTGAAACAGCGCCCAACCCACCCCCAGCGCCGCCATCGTCAGGGCCAGCACCCCCGCGGGGCGCAACTCCGGCACGCGCCACTGCGCCGCCAGGAAAACCAGCACGATCGCCGCCGCATCGACCGTCAAATCCTCATAGCGCGTGACGATGGGGATCTGGCCGATGTCCTGCCAGCGCCAGGCGAGCAGGCCCAGATGCAGAAGCAGTCCCGTCAAGCCCAGCCCGATGGCCAGACGCTGCCGGCGGTTTTTCCCGAGGCCGAGCAAGAGCGCAGCGGCCGC
Source organism: Thiobacillus sp. (assembly GCA_024708885.1). Classification (GTDB taxonomy): domain Bacteria; phylum Pseudomonadota; class Gammaproteobacteria; order Burkholderiales; family Thiobacillaceae; genus Thiobacillus. The sequence goes on along the minus strand of JANJXT010000041.1, from coordinate 23,135 downwards.
GTACAGCGCCGCGACCCCGCCCTGGAGCGTCAGCACTGCGCTCATCGGCCCTGTTCCCAATCGCGCCACTGCCGCGCGAAGCGCCAGTCGTCGCGCAGCACCCAGCCCTCCACCCGCCACGCTTCGCCGTCGCGCCGCAGGCGCATGCGACGGGGATGGAACAGCAGTTGCAGCAGGGTGCCCGCGAGCAGGCTCGCCATGCCGGCGAACACCAGCCCCAGATAGGGATCGGCGGAAAGATACAGCCCCGCCCACGGCACCGTGCCGAGAAAACTGAGGCGATACGCCCCGAGGTCGGCCGACTCGCCGGGCGCGAGGCGCCCGTTGAAAACGACCTTGCCGCGCTGCCGGGCTTCAAGCTGAAATGCCGGCCGATCCCCCGGCGTCAGCACCATGCGGTAGAGAATGGGTTGGCTGTCCAGTTCGACGATTTCGTCGCGCTGCAAGGGGACGCTTTCCTTCCAGCCCGCAGGAGAAGAAACAAGGAAATTGACGAGCAGGCGGTCATGGCGCCCGTCCGGCAACAGCCGGTCGAATACCGCGGTGTGGCCGATGTTCTTGTCGAGATACACCGCATACGGCCCCACCGCATGCGGGCGGTTCACCTCCACGGTGTCGCGGTAGACGCCCTCCTTGTCGCGCAGGGTGATGTCCGCGCGCAATCCGGTCAGGTGCTTGCCGGCCTCCAGATCCACATGCAGACGGTCGAGGCGAAGACGAAAGTCGGGAATGCCGACGGGATCGCTCCCCGTCTCCAGGAGCAGCTTGTCCGGCTGGCCGGCGTAGATTTCGCCCTCGCTCAACTCGAGGTGGGCGCCAAAACGCGCGGGCGTGTTCAAGGCCACGCCGGCCACCAGCATCACGAAGCCCAGATGCAGCAGCGGTACGCCGAACAGTGCGAATTCCTGGCGCCGGCTTTCGTCACGCGCGGCAAAGTGCCGTGCCAGCCCCTGCGGCAGCGCGCCTGTCCCGTCCATGCGATGGGTGGGCGGCGCCTCGCCGCGCAACCATGCCAGCATGCGCGCGCCGTGCACCGCCATGGCCGCGAGCAGGTTGGTGCCGAGCGCTGCGCACAGCACGGCAAACCAGCCCGAAGCGTAGACACGCGACAGCCCGAGCCAGTCGAGCGTCTTCGAAAGCAGCGGCCAGCTCGCCTGCCAGGCATCCAGTTCCGCCGGCGCCAGCCGTTCCGATTGCGGCAGGCTGCCGCCCGCCGCCGCCGCCAGCGCCAGCAGCGCCAGCAGCAGCGCGCCCAGCCGAGGCGAGGCGAGCAGCTGCCATCCCGGCCGCATCATGGATAGGTGGACTTGGACGAGCAACTGCCTGTGCCGGAGCCGTTATGGCAGTCGGTTCTTTTCCAGGTGCCGCTGGCGATGGCGTTGACGTTGGTGATGTTCGAATTGATCCCGTAGTCGTTGCACATGTTATTGGCCAGATAAGTCGCGTTTTCACAGACGGCCATCTGGTTGTGCGCGTTGTAGGGCTCGGGGTCTTTTTTGGCGCCACGGCCGTACACCAGCAGCGCACGGTTCGGCATGCCGTGCGGCACCGCCGTATGGCACGCGAGACAGGGCATGTCGCGCAGGTTCACATGGCGGGCGTGCATGTTTCGGAGTCCCTGCCCTGTCGTGGCCCTGAAGCCGGTCTTGAGGGCGGTACCGTTGTAGTCCGTCGTTCCCGCATAGATCATCCAGTCGTGGCACTTGAAGCACAGGTGGTTCTGGGTGTTGATCATGCCCGTGGTGCGGTCGTACGGCCCCCACAGGATGGGCCACACATCCGCGCCGTGTGGTCCCTTCAGGCCTGGCAGGAAGGGGTTGCTGTCGGAATGGCATTCCGAGCAGGTGAATATGCTGGTGGGCGTCATGCCATTGATCAGCGAGCTGGCATAGTTGTTGACTCCGTCGTTGAACGGATTCTTGCCCGGCGCGACCACCGGGTGGTAGGACGCATTGTTCGGATTGAATTCCTTGGCCTGGTCGGTGTTGATCCCGCCGGCGATGATGCCGTAGGGATCGGCGGGCGGCGTCGCACCGAACGCGTAGTAGGAATGGCATTTCAAGCACAGCTGGTGCTGGTATTGCACGTCGTCGACGACGGTATAGGTAGTCACGGCTTGCCATGCCGCCGGCCAGGTGGGCTGCACGCCCCACACCCCCTTGTTCACCGGCGCGGCCAGATTGTTGGTGCTGTTGGGCACCGCCGGATTCGGCGCGGGCGAGACGCCGGGCGACACGGCGTGCGGGTTATGACAGTCCTCGCACTCGGCGTGGCGATTGCTGCCGAGGTTGGCCGGCTCCTCGCGCACCTTGCCGTCCGGCATGCGCTTGGGGTTGTGGCGGCCGTCGTAGGCCGGGTTCTTGGTGGGGTGGGCGTACATCTTGTTCAGTGCGGCATCGATGTTCCAGTACGACACGTTGCCGTTGTGGCAGACGAGACAGACTTTGGCCTCGCCATCCTGCTTGAGGATGCGGCTGCCGCTGGTGGCGGCATTGTGCGGCTGATGGCAGCTCTCGCAGCCATTGGCCTTGTTGGTCGAGTTGGGGTCGTTGGGGAGGTTGTGCCCCGGCACGTGCCAGGGATTGTCGCCCGCGCCGTTCCATTGCCGCGTCTGTTCGCGGTGCGACATGTTGCTCACCGTCGACCAGTATTGCTTGTCGTGACAGGTGCGGCACAGCGGGGAGCCGTAGCCCGCACCATCCGTGTAGCCGACATGGAGGAATTTCGGATTGGCCTCGACGTGCGGGTCGTGGCAGCTCGAGCATTGCATCTGGCCGGTGCTGTCCGGCTTGATCTTGCCGGTGAGCGCGGCAGGCGAGACCAGCTCGGGATTGGTCGCTGCGAGCGTCGCGTCGTAGGTGAAGGAAATCGGGTGGTCGTTGCGCAGGTCGGTACCCAGGCTCGCCGGCCCCGTGAGAAAGGCCTCCAGTCCGGAAATCGTGCCCGACGCCTGATGGCCGAACGGCAGGTTCTGCACGCCGCCGAGCGCGACCGTGCCGTCATGGCAGGACAGGCACAGCTTGGAGGTGCCGGTGGGTTGTCCGGGCGCCGCGGCGGCAAGCGTGTTGCTGCCGTAGGGTGTGTATACCGCGGCCGAGAGCGCATGGTTCCACAACGGCACCGCGGGGTTGGTGTTGTGGGGCGTGTGGCAGAACACGCAGATCTGGGTTTCGGCCGTCGCCTTGTGGGTGCCGGGGCCGCCGACAGAGAGGTTGTGCTTGGTGTTGGCGATGTTGGCCATGCCCGATGCGGTCCAGCCGAACAGGCCGACGACGAGCGGAATGGCGGCAAGCCATGCCCAGGTGCGGGCTCTCGCGCGCGGCTGCATCCGGTCGCGAAATTCCATGCGCACTTCAGTCCCATGCGCGGCAAACAAGGCTGATCTATCTTGCATCACGGCCTCCGAGGTATTGGAAGATCTGCACGCGATTGTTGTACGAGTCGGCAACGTAGATCCGGTTCCGCGCATCGATCAGCATGCCCGCCGGCAGCCAGAACTTGCCCGGCTCCTGACCCGAGGTGCCCCAGAACAGCAGCAGGCGCCCCGTTTCGTCGAACACCTGGACGTTGTCGAAGCCGGCATCGCTCACATAGACATGGCCTTCACCGTCCAGCGCCACGCCCTTGGGTGCGGAAAAATCGCCGGATCCGTCGCCGTGCTTGCCGAAAACGGAAACCCGGCGACCCTCGGCGTCGAAAATCTGGATGCGCATGTTCATGCTGTCGGTGACCGCGAGGCGGCCGTTGCGATCCAGCGCGAGAAAGGTGGGAAAGTTGAATTCCCCCGCTTCGCCGCCGCGCCGGCCGATCGTGCCAGCAAGCTTGCCGCTGGCCAGATCGACGATCTTGATGTCGTGCGCCGGCGTATCGACGACGTAGAGGCGCTGGCGCGCACGGTCGATGGCCAGTGCCGACGGACGCTTGAGCCATGTGGAAGTATCGAGCATGCGATCGAACTTGCCATCCGGTCTGAATATGAAAATCTTGTTCAGTTCGCCGTCGGCGACATAGACATGATCCTTGCCGTCCACCGCGAGACCGATCGGCAGTCGCAGCGTGTCCCACTTGCTGCCGCGCAGGAAGTCGTAGCTGCGCTTGCTGCGGTCGAAGATGTGCACGCGCCCGCGTTTGGTGTCGGCTACCAGCAGGCGGTCCCGGCCATCGACGGCGACCGCCATCGGACGAACGATGTGCTCGTCGTCCGCCTCGCCGCGGATGAAATCCCACACCTTGCGGAAAAATCCCCTTTTGTACCCGATGTCCTCCGGGCCGGAAATCGATCCGATGTAGCGGATGCGCGGCTGTAGCGGCGGCGACGGCCACACCAGTTCGGGTGTGGCAGCCTGCGGGGCATCCCCCGCCGGCGCGGCGTCCTTCGCCCACGTGGCGGGCACCGCCACGAACAGGGCGAGCGCGAGGCAGGGCAGCGTCTTCATCGCGCGACGCAGGCGCACGCGCCAGCGTGCGAGGCCGGAATTCCGGGTGTCTGCAATGACGGATTCCGGCGTGTTCTGCATCGGTTTCACGAAGTCCAATCTGATCATCATCTCATCGATAAAGCAAATGCTTGCGGCGCGACGTGTCGCCGTGGAAATACTTGTAACGGAACAGCGCGTCGAGACCATGGCAATCCGCGCACAGGGAAAACTCGCTGGTGTTGCGCAGGAAGCTGCTGCGCGCGTCGCCCTCGACGTTGCGCCCCTCGCCACCCTGCGGATGCTGCACGCTCCACTGGTGGGCATTGTGGCAGGTCGGGCAGGAAATGACGCCGGAGCCGCTGCGCGCGCCCTCGGGCGTGAACACGGGAAAATGGCCGCCGTTTTCGCGCCGGTTGCCCGGGTTGGAGATGACGTTGACCTTTGCCGGATGGCTGCCCTGCAGCGGAATCTTCGCCGCAGCCACCTTCTCCGCGGCGTGACAGGAACGGCACAGGCGTTCCATCGCGTCGTTGCCCTCGCCCAGCGGACGCGCCCACAGACGGACCTCGGCCGCCGCGTTGTGCACCATGTGGCACTGTCCGCACACGCCGGACGCCTGCGTATCCTGCCCGCGGAGGTTGGTGGCCTGCGGTGCGGTGACAGCGAGATCGTGATCGGTGTTCTTCACCTGCTGCTTGTCGGGGTGACAATTCGCGCACAGCGTCGGCGCCGGCCAGGCCGGTGCGCGCAGGAAGCTGTCGGCGGCCCCGCCCTCCACGTCGGCCCGTGCACCGGCCTTGCTGAGGGGATTCGCCGGGTCCCATTGGTGCAGGTCGTGGCAGGTCGCGCAGGCCACCTTGCCCTGCACCGCATCCTTCTTGCCCTCGGTGTTGAACAGCGGCAGGGTGGTGGTGCCGCCGATGTGCTTCAGGTCCACCCGCAGGGGATGGCTATTGGCACCGGTCTGCTTGTTCGCGGCCACGCCGCCGTCGCGGTGACATTCGGCACACAACACTTCGATGCCGTCCTGCCCCGGCCCGGTGGCGCGCGCCCACATCTTGGCGCCGTTGCCGTTGTGCGGCAGGTGGCAGGCACCGCACACCCCGCTTTCCGCGGTGGTGCGTCCCCGGGTGTTGGGCGCGCCGGGTGCGGAAATGGCGAGGTTGTGCTTCGACAGGGCAATCGCGCCCTTGTCCACGTGACAGTTGGCGCACAGCGTGCCCTTGTTGTCGTTCGGCAGGCGCAGGAAGCTGGATTCCCCCGTGCCTTTCGTCGTTCTCGGATCGCCGGCGGGTTTGCCTTTGCCGCCGGGCATCCAGTTGTGCGGGTCGTGGCAGCTGCCGCACGCCACGTTGCCGCCTTCCGTCGCTGGCAGGCCGTGCGGATCGTAGAGCGGCAGTGCGCTGCCGGGCGTGGCGATGCTCCCGGGCGGCACCGACCATTGGCCGTCCCTGGCGGTGATGCCGACGCGCGCGATCGGCACGCCCACCGGATGGCTGTTGGCGCCGACGGTCCGGTTCCGCGCAAGCCCCGCGGCATTGTGGCAGTTGAGGCAGGCCGACGACGCAGGATCGGTCCCCGTCAGCACCTCGCGCGCCCACATGCGCGGGCCGCCGCCGTTGTGCGGCAGATGGCAGCTGGCGCACACGCCGGCCTGTGCCGGCGTCTGCCCGCGGATGTTGCGCTCCGTCGGCGCCATCACGGCGAGATCGTGTTTGGTGTTGGCGATGCCGGACTTGCCGGTGTGACAGACGAGGCACAGCCCCGCATCCGGACCGTTCGGCTTGCGCAGGAACTTGTCGCTGCCGCTGGCAGGATCGCCCGGCTTCGATGCCTTCTGCGGATCGCGCGGATCCCACTGGTGGGGGTCGTGGCAACTGGCACACGCCACCCGGCCCTTGCCGTCGCCGACCGACTTGACGCCCTCGCGCGTATACCCCGGCAGTTCCACGGCTGCGCCGAGACGCGCCATGTCGCGCCCCACCGGGTGGGTGTGCGTGCCGACCTGCCGCTCGGCCGCCAGGCCGCCGTCGGTGTGGCAGGTGAGACACAGATCGGACACCGGGTCGTTGCCGGCTTGCACCGCACGCGCCCACATCTTCGGGCCCTGCCCGCCGTGCGGCAGGTGGCAGGCGCTGCACACGCCGGCACGCCCCACTTCCTGGCCGCGCGCATTCCTGTCGGCGGGATTCAGCAGCGCCATGTTGTGCTTGCTCGTCGCCACGCTGCGCTGGCCGACATGACAGGTCTGGCACAGTTGCGACTGCGGATTGGGGGCCACGAGGATGCGCGCGCCCTCCTCGGCGAAATGCGGCTTGTGGCAGGTCTGGCAGATCACCGTGCCGCCCTCGCCCAGCTTTGCGCCGCGTTCCAGCAGGGTCTGCGGGACTTTCACCTTGTCAGGCCGGATATTCACCGGATGCGTGCCCATGCGCCCCGCCTCGGCGGGGGTATGCGCGTAGCGGTCGGCGTGACAGGTCCCGCACAGCTCGGAGTTGGGGTTTTTCACGGCGAGCAGTTTCTTTTCAGGCGCGCCGTGGACGAGGTGGCAGGACTGGCAGATCACGTTCCTGCCGCCGCCGAATTTGGAGCCCGCCTCCGTCAGCGCGCCCGGAATGTCCTTCATTTGCCTGAACACCGGGTGGTTGCCTTCGTCGGGACCGGTGCCGCGTTCCAGGTGACAGCTCATGCACAGGCTGGAATCGACGTTCTTCATGCGCAGGAACACCGGGGAGAGTTTTTCGCCCCACTCCACGCCATGTGCGCTGTGGCACGTGCCGCAATACACCTTGCCGTCCTCGTTGAGCGGAAACAAGTCTTTGCCGTCTGCGGTCGGGATGTTCACCTTGCCCGAGGGTTTCACCCCGATGGGGTGGAAATTCTGGCGGTTCTTCCAGGCAAAACGCGAATCCAGCACAAAGCCGTCGTGGCAGGAAAAGCACATGCGGTCGGTGCTCGCCGCGTCCTGCCTGCCGGTCTCGACCGTCGGTTTCGGATCGTACGCGATCAAGGGCGTGACGTCCTTGCGGTTGAAATCCACCAGCCACATGACGTGGCAGGTCGAGCATTCGCGCTGCGGCGAGATATCGCGCGCCGCCTCGGCCACACGCGGCAGCAGGGCCAGCAGGACAAGCCATGCCAGAAGCCAGTGTGCCGGAAGTGGCGCGGGCCGGTGCGCAATGTCCGTCATCCCGTTCAGCGCAGACTGAAAACGGATACCTTGTTCGCGAGGACTTCTGCCACGAACAGACGATCCGATGCGTCGATGGCGATACCGCCTGGCGCCGTGACCCGGCGCACCTTTCCGCGCGCACCCAGCACATGCTGGAAACGGTAGTCGCTGCCGAAGGTCTCGATCACGTCCATGTAGCTGTCGGTCACGTAGATCCGCTTGCGGCTGTCGAGCGCGACGCCCTTGGGGCGAAACAGCTGCCCCGGCAACACCCCCCAGGCACCAACCTGGAACACGAAGCGCCCCTGCGGATCGAATATCTGCACCCGCGAGTTCAAGGCATCCACGACGTACACCTTGCCGTCGGGCGCGACCGTCACCGAGGCCGGATAGCGGAACTCGCCCTGCGCCTCGCCTTCGATGCCCCATTGCCGCAGCACCTGGCCGGCGGGGCTGTAGACGGTCAACCTGTGCCCGCCGCTGACGTAGAGCGTCTTGCCGTCGGGTTCCGCCGCGACGTCAATGGGGCGGATCGCGCCGGTCTGGAACGTGCCGACGAAACGACCGTTGGCGTCGAAAATCTGAATGCGCCGGTTGCCGCTGTCGGCGACGTAGACGCGGCCCTCCGCGTCGGTGCCGATTCCCACGGGATCGGCAAACTCGCCCTTGCCCCCGCCCTTGCTGCCAAAGGCGAAGAGAAATTTCCCCCCAGAGGAAAACACCACGACGCGCTGATTGCCGCCGTCGACCACGTACACCTTGCCCCCCGCACCGACCGCCACGTCGGTCGGCAGCGACAGCGCCACGCCGTCGCCGTTCGCCAGATCGAACAGATGACGCGCCTCGGCCAGCGGGACCTGCGCCGCGGCCATGCCCGCACCGCCCAGCAGCAGCACGAGCGTCCACGCCGCCCCCTGCAGCATGCGAGGCAGTGCACGCACGTCCATGCTACGGGTGCGCAGGCTGCGGCGTTTCAGCCGGAGCCGGAGCGGGCGGCGCATCGAAGGTATTGCGCCACCAGCTGCGCGGATCGCGCTTGATTTCCTCGCTGCTCGGCGCCGGCGCCTTGGCCTCGCTTCCGAACAGCACGCCCTGGCGCGCCTTGTTCGTCTCGTCGAGGAAGATCGAGGGAATGTAGAACTCGCGGTACTTCTGCACGATCCCGACGATGTTCAGGTTGGTGAGAGCCTGCACGCGCCGCTCGCTGAAGCCCAGTGCGCGATACGGCACGTAGCTCTGTTTCTCTTCCGTATGGCAGCGCGTACAGAAGCGGCCGATCGGATTGACCTGGCTGTGGAAGGCCTTCTTGATCGAGCCCATGTCCTGGTCGGAAAGCTGGCTGCGCAGCTTGATGAACTCCTGCGCTTCCGGCGCATCCTCGGTGATCTCCAGCAGCGCCTCACGCCCGTTGAGGGTGGTGTAGGGCACGATCTTCGAGTAATAGTCGTCCGTTTCGAGCAGTGAGCCGGTTTGCGGATTGACATCGGTGCCGAAGGGCTGGCCCTTGACCTCGATGCCCGAATAATTCAGCCAGCGCAGGTTGACGGTCTGCTCGGAAACCTTGCGGTCGTCCGCGTGGCAGGTCATGCAGCCGAGAAACTGGGTGTGCATGTTGAGCAGGGTGCGGATCATCGGTTTCTTGGCGTGCGGGTATTCGCTGTGACAGGTCGAGCACACCGGGCGCTTGCCCTGTTGCAGCGGGTCGCCCTTCGGCACGTTGTGGAAATGGCGTGCGCGTTCCTTCTGCCGCTCCACATCCAGCTTGGCCAACAGCGAGGGTGCCTCGGGTTCCTTCTTCTTGCCGCCGACCACGGAATAGACGGACGAGGCCAGCAGCACGCCGATGACGATCCACAGGAACACGGACACCATCCATGCCCACACCGGATGGTTGCGCCGCAGGCCGGAGATGGAGAAGAAATCGCGCCGGAGCTCGCCCGGGATGCGCGCCTTGTGATCGATGATGATCAGCACGGCGATGGCGAAGAGGATGAACATCACCACGGCCAGCGCCACGAAGATGCCATCGAGTTGTACAGTTTGATGCATGGTCATTCCTCAAGTTTGATCGTCAGCCCTGGGCGAACATCAGCCAGATCGCATACAACCCGAACACCGTCCATGCCAGCACGAAAGCCAGCGAGCCGTAGGCAAGCACTTTCTGCCAGGTTTTCAGTTTGGTTCTCATCGCGTTCCAGTCCGGGCCGGGGTCCAAATCGATTCCCCGCCAACCGGCGGGGATACGGCGTGTTCATTCACGAGGCTGGGTGCCCCAGATCTTCTTTTCCGCCATCAGCGTCCTGAGATAGCGGCGCTCCTCGGGCATGCTCACGATGCAGCGCAGGTATTCGTGGAAATGCTCCTCGATCTGGTGCTCGCGGGTGATCTTGCCGGTGAGAAAGGTCCATTGCATCGGGAAGCGGCCCGGTGCGAGATGAACGTTGTACCAGTGCCAGAAGGCGATCACGAGCAGCGCCAGCAGCGCCTCGTGAGGGTGCGACAGGCGCATCATTTCCTGGAAATGCGAGGCAATGCCGACCGGCAGGATGCTCGCCCACACGTCGGGGAAGAGGAAGGTCGAACCCGACACCACCATCACGGTGTTGCCGAAACCCGCTGCGAAATAGTGAATCTTCTGCTTGTACATGAACTTGTCCATTTCCGGACGCACCGCACGCTTGCCGCCGAAGAACAGCATGTCTTCCTTGAAGTCGCTGATGTCCTTCCAGATCGGCAGGATGGTGCGGCGCAGCTCGAAGGTGCGGTTGCGCCATTTGATGAGCGTCCCCATGCCGATGGTGGCGAAGTGGTACACCATGGCGAAGATCATGGTCACCGCGAGCGTGCGGTGAATCACGCGCGTCACCTCCAGGCCACCCAGCATGGAATTGAAGGGCTCCGCCCAGAAGGCGGTGTGGTAATGAATGGGCAGGCCGGTGAAGGCCAGCAGCAGGAAGGTGGAAAAAATCAGCAGGTGCTGGATGCGAATGTGAATGCTGTAGCGATAAAAATCGCCGATCGGATTCGAATCCACGTTCTTGTAGAGCTGTGAACGGTCGTCGGGCAACAGCCCGATCACCTCGTCGATGTCCCGCGCCTCGTCCGCTCCCACCCGGTTGTGGCGCTTGGCGTTCTGCACCACGTCGCGTGCTTCTTGTGACAATTCCATGTTTGGCGTGTCCTTATGCGTCAATTCGTAATAGTGTTCGTCTCACTTCCGCCCGGGGCGCCGCGGGCAGGCATCCGCGACGCGCATCCGGCCTGTCACGGAATGCGGTTGCTCTTGCGCCGTGTGCGCCGCCACCACGAGCTCCCCTCGCGGAAGCGCCAGCTCACGCCATCGCGCATGCGTCCCCAGGTCTCGAACGCAGCCAGCCCCACCAGCGCCACCAGCACGCTGTTGCCCACGATGCCGTAGATCAGTTCGGCGTAGTGCTTGAACGCGTTGTCTTCCTTCTTGCTGGAAGGATGGGGATCGAGCGCCGCGTAATTTGAATCCGCGCGCACATGGCACTGCTTGCAGGTCTCCACCCGTTTCTGCGAACTCACCGGCGATTTCGGGTCGCGCGACGGCAGCAGTTCGTGCACGCTGAGGTAGTAGTTCACCGCGTCGGCATGGCAGTTAAGACAGTTCGCCGCGTCGGCGTTGCCGTACTTGGTCACCTTGCCGTGGAAACTCTCCTCGTACGAAGTGACCGCGATCGGAAACTTGCGCCCGAGTTCGCGCCCTTCCTGCGCCGCAACCTGCTGGCGCCGCTCGATCATGCCCTTGTCGGCATGGCAGGCCGAGCACATCTCGACGATTTCCTGCGGCGAGCGTTTGATCTCGCGGATGCGGCGGCTGGTGTGGTTGTACCACTTCTCGGCGAAGCCGGAATCCTCGTGGCACACCACGCAGCGGTCGACGATGTGTTTCGGCGGTTTTTCTTCCTTGGCGTTGTACAGCGGATTGGTGTGGCAGTTCACGCAATACGGCTTGTCCGCATCGCTTCCTGTGGCGACCTTTTCGCGCCCGTGCACGCTCTTGCGGAACGTGTCGACGATCGGCTTGTGGCTGAACGGCTTGCCCGTCGACGGGTTCTGGATCGAGTGGCATTCCGAGTCGCAGGTGACCCCGGTGCTCAGGGGTTTGTGCGGCAGCTCCCTGATTTCCTTGTGGCAATCGCGACACGGCACGTTGCGGTGCACGGTCTTCGTGAACACGTGCGGCATCACGTAATAGCTCTTCTGCTTGCCGTCCTCGTCGATGCGCCCCATCTTGGGATACTTGTGGCACATCAGGCAGGCCTCGTCGTCCTCGAACGCCAGCGCCGGCCCGGCGTGGCCCACGAGCAGCGCAAACATCCACGCCACACTCCATCTGATCAACTTCTCCATCCTCATTTCCCTTTTGGTGTTTCCAAAAATCCGCATGCCCTCGCCCCGAAGGGGGGCGCCGCCGCCACCCGCGGTGACGACGCGGCCCGATCGTTCCTGCTACTTGTCGTGACAATTACTGCAAACCGGTCCTCCTGGCGGCACCCGCAGGCGCTTGTAGCCGTCTGCGCCCCGGTCCGCCTCGGCATGGCGCTGCACGCCCCGCTCGTGCGGGTTGTGGCAGGTCGCGCAGAAGATGCGCCCGCTCGACCTCTCCAGCGGCAGCACGACGCCCCGCGTGGCTGCGGATTGCTGCATGCGTTTGAGGATTTCCGGCGTCGGCCGCACCAGGTGATTCGGTCCGGCAGCGGTCGAGTTCGGCGCGAAATGCGCCCAGCCGCCGCCCGGATGAGGCCGCCACGGATGGCAGCCCGTGCACAGCCTGGACAAATCGTCGGTCACGTTGAAACTCACGTCGTCGATGCTGCGCACCTCGCGGCGATTGGGCACGATGCTGTGGCACACCAGGCAGCGCTCGCCGAGCAGCTCGCCCTCGTCGCTGATCTGGTCGTGCGGGTTGAGACGCTGGTAATGCCCGGGATCGTGACAGTTGAAGCACAGGTCGGTGCGCGCACCGTATGGCCCGCCGCGAAAGAATCGCGGATTGAGTCCCTTCTCTGGAAAGCGCGTCTTGTTGCACTGCATGGGCAGGTCGTGACAGGCGATGCAGGTCACCACGCCGCCGCCGCGCTCGATCGCCTGGCGGAAATCCTCCGGCATGCGCGTGCGCTTGGCCGCCGAAGGCGCCATGCCCACCGCATGGATGTAGTTGTGCACCGAGATCGTGTCGTGGCAGTTGTTGCACAACTGGTTGACGTCCTTCACGAGCAATTTCGCGCCCGTCGCGTCCGGCGTACCGGCATGGCAGGCGTTGCACCCCTGTCCGTCTTCGCGCCAATGCGGGCCGGGGATCTGCTCCACGCCGATCTCGCCCTGCCGCAGCAGGTGCGGAATCTCCCCGGCATTCTCGAAAAGGCGCTTCTCGTCCCATACTTTCTTCGTTTCTCCGCTTGCGGACGCCGCCGCCTGCGACAGTCCCCAGGCCAGCAGCAGCAACGCCGCAGGCCACAACGAGCACGAGGCACGCACGCCGTGTGCCCATACGCTAACGCCACGCACTCACAGACCCTTCCTGGGTCGCCACCAGCACGACGCCATCGCTGATCGCCGGCCCGCCGAATACGCCGCCGTCCAGCTTCTGTTCCCAGGCAATCCTGCGCCGCGCCAGGTCCACGCCCACGAGGCGGCCATCCAGCGTTGCCACGACGCCGACCTGGTTGCGCGCGATACTGGGCGAATGCCGCACCTCGCCATCGAGCGACATCTGCCAGGCGATCCCGCCGTCCGCCGCGCGCAGCGCGTAGAACACGCCGCTGCGGCTGGCCACATACAGCATGTCCCCCACCGGAACCGGCGTTCCCTGCGGCCAGTCGTCGATTTCCGTGCGCCACAGGATCGTCCCCGCCGCGGCGTCGAGCGCGTACACATTGCGGTCGTAGGCGCCCTGGTAGACCCTGCCGTCCGCCAGCGCGGGCGCGCCATAAAGCGCGGAACCCAGCTCGGCCTGCCACACCGGCCTGCCACCGTCGCGCTGGACTGCGTGCAGCATGCCGTTCTTGCCGCCCACATAGACACGCGCGCCGTCGGCCGCCGGACCGGCAAAATTCCCGCCGTACTTGTAATCCTTCACGCGGTAGCGCCAGGCTTCCTTGCCGCTCCCGAGGTCGAGCGCATAGAGGAACTGGTCCACGCTGCCCACGTACACCCGGCCGTCCCGCACGGCGGGTGCCGCCACCACGCCTCCGCCCACGCGCACCTGCCAGAACCGCTTGCCGTCGTAGGCCGCCAGCGCCGTCACGCTGCCGTCCTTGGCCGCGACAATGACGACACCGTCGGCCAGCGCGGGGGACGCCGAGATCGCGGCACGCGCCTCGTACTGCCACAACACGTTCCCCTTGCGTGCATCCAGCGCGCTCAGCCGGCCATCGCTGCCGGCGGCGAACACCATGCCCTCGCCCGCGATGACCCCGGCCTGCACCTTGCCCCCCGCGCTGTGCGCCCACTGCCGCGCCGGCGATCTGGCCGAGACGGCATCCGTGCTCCGGTGCAGACGCTCCGGCCCGCCGCCGAGCATCGGCCAGTCCGCCGCGCGGGCGGATGAGGCGCCCAGCAGCAGCATGGCCGCCAGCAGCGGGCGCAGGCAGTCAGAAGCGCAGGTCATAATCACGCTTCAGCATCACCGTCATCGAGCGTTCCTTGAACGGCGCAAAGTCCTGCCGGGCATCCCGGTAACGGTAACGCGCCGTCGCCTGCCACTTGCCGATGCGGTAGTTCAGGTCCGATTCCGCGGTCAGCTTGTCGCCCGCGGTGTACGCCGTGCCCTCGACCTGCTCCGCGCGCAGCAGCGCCGTCCAGTGCAGGTTGCCGCGCAGGACCACGTTGCCGCGCGCCTGAGCGTAGCGGGTATCCAGGCTGACGCCCGAGCTGGTCCCGCTGGTCAGTCCCGCCGACAGCATGACGCTGCCGCTCTGGGAAAAGCGATGCAGCCAGCCGACCTCCACGCGGGTGCTCTGCGTGTCCGTCATGGCGTAGGAATACGCGTCGGGAAGCGGCGCGAGCGCGGTCCATACCGCGTATTCCTGCCGGTAGCGGCGATACTCGGCGCTCCCCTGCAAGAGGTTCTGCTGCGACAGGGTGCTGGTCACGCTGTAGCGTGCGTTCAATTCATCGCCGCTCGGTTCGCCCACGGACCGGCTCATGCGCAATTGCAGCGAGTCGGCAAAGCGCGGCGAGCCCGTCCGCGTGCAGCCCAGGTCGACGCTGTGCGTGGTGTAGCGCTGGTCGGGCAGGCCCGTGGTCGCGGAGGCGGTGTCCGACTGCGCAAGCGCCAGGCTGTAACCGCCGGTCACGAGAAAATTGCCGAAGCTGTCGGCGTAGGTCAGCGCCGCACTGCCGGTCAGGCTGCTGCTGTCCTGGCTGCCGCTGGCGCTCGCCAAGGACGGCGCCCACTCCGAACGGGTCGCGTTCACCCCGAGCATGCCGCTCACCTGCCAGACGCGGTTGAAACGGTAGCTCAAGCCGCCCGACAGATTCTGCGACACGCTCCGCGTGCTGCCGACATTGCTCATGCTGAAACCGAGCGTGTAATAGTGGCGCAGCATGTCGGTCTGCTGCACGTTGAGCATGCTGTTGAAGCCGAGAAACTGCGAGTCGAGGCCGTGCGCGCCGGACAGCACGCGTCCCCAGCCGTCGCTGCGGTCATAGAAGGTGAGGTTGGCGGTGAGCGTGGCCTTCTCGCCGAAAAGCGAGCGGTCGTTGAGATAAAGATGATTCTGCCGATGGCTGCTGCCATAGATCTTCTCGTCCCACGCCGTGTAGCGATAGCCGTAGGACAGCGCGGACTCGCCCCATTGCTGCGCCCGGATGGTGCGATCCGCGTCCAGCCCGAGGGACAGGTTTTCCTCGGAACGGGGCACGACCGTGCTGCGCGACTCGGATGCGGTGTGGTCGACGTAAAAACTCGTTCGCCCGAGCCACCGGCTGTCCAGGCCCCAGCGCATGCCCTCGCTGCGCGTGGAAAGTTCGTAGGACGGCGTCCAGAAGTCGGCCACCGTGCTCTGGCTGCTGTTGGCGTAAATCATCAGCGGATTGGGACGGTTGCCGAACCAGGTGGTACTGAAACGGTAGCCGAGCGTATCCAGACCGGTGTCCTCGGCAACACCCGCTTCGCGAGTGCGCACCGTTTCGTCCTGCAAGGTGACGCCCGCGTCGAACACGACGAAACGCGGATCCCAGACATAGCCGCGCGCGTTGAGATCGAAACGGCCGCGCAGGCGCGTGCGCTCGCGCGTGCTCGCCAGCATCTCGTAGCGGTAGTCCTCCGCCTCCATCCCGATCGAGCCAGAAAGGGAAACGAGTTTGCCCGCCTCGCCCAGTTCCGACAGTTTCAACGCCATCACCTGGACGGGAAACAGGGCCAGAAGCGCGGCGAGCGCCCTCCTGGCCCGCCTGGAGCCATGTCGCCCATCCCCTTTAACCACACTGGACGTTACTTATTGTGGCAGGAGAGGCACAAGGTGCTCCCGGACATCGATACACGCAGGAAGGCCTGGCCCGTCGGGTCCTGGGAGGTGTGCGGATCATGGCAGGAGGCGCATTGCACCTTGTTGGCGAACAGCTTGACGCCGGTGAGGCTCCCAGGTGCCTTCAGACCGCCGTCCTTCGTTGCGAGCGTCGCGTCATAGGTGAAGTTGACCGGATGGTCGTTCTTGAGTGCGTCGGAGCCCGCACCGAGATTCGCGGCGCCGGTGATCTTCGTCACCCCGCCGGCCATGGTGGTGGTCGGCCGCGCATTCGACGGGTTGTTCATGGAATTGACCGCCACTGTGCCATCGTGGCACGACAGGCACAGGTTGCTGACCGCCGCATTGGTTTCGGTCACGCCGCCGATATCCCCGGCATCCGTCGCATCCAGCGTCGGGCTCACGTAGGTTCCATAACTCGCCGTCGTGGACAAGGTGTGGTTCCACAGCGGGATGCTGTCGTTCTTGATGGCGTCGTGCGGTGTGTGGCAGAACACGCAGATTTCGGTCTGATCGGTCGACTTGATCGTTCCCGGCCCGGTTACCGAAAGATTGTGTTTGGTGTCGGCGATGCCGGCGGCGATCGCGGGGGCCGAAATCACCGCGAACAGCGCCAGCAGGACTCCGGTCAAGCCGGCATTGAGTCTGGTTCGTGCATACATTTCAAGTTTCCTCCTGATAGTCACAAAAAAATCCACTCTGGCGCCACACGGCGCGCCATCAACCTCCGCGCGTTTCCACGCTCGCCCAAGTAAGCGCCTGTTTGCCAGCGCCTTGTTGATCCTTGATATATTGAAAAACCTGAATACGTGCATTCATCGAATCGACGACGTAGACCCTGTCGGACGCGTCGACGAAAATGGCCGTGGGGATCCAGAATTCGCCCGCTTCGCGGCCCGTCCGGCCGACGAAGAGCAGAAGCTTTCCTTCGCGGTCGAAAATCTGGAAGTTGTTGAACGCCCCATCGACGACGTAAATGTTGCCGTCCGTATCCACGGCGACCCCCTTGGGGCGGCTGAAACTGCCGTAGGTATCCCCGAGCCGGCCAAACGCGCTAATATATTTTCCTTGTATATCAAATACCTGCACGCGGAAGTTGCCAGTATCGGTGACCAGCAGGCGGCCTTCGCGATCCACGGCCAGATTGACCGGATAATTGAACTGTCCGGGCTCGGCGCCGCGTTCGCCGAATTCGAACTGGAATTTGCCGTCCAGGTCATAGACCAGGATGCGGTGCTTGATCGTATCGGTCACGTACAGGCGGTTGCGCGCCTCGTCCAGCGCCAGGCCGGTTGGGCGACCGATCTGCTCCGGCTTGCCCAGCGCCAGCAGGGTCTTGCCTTCCTGGCTCAGCACCAGCACCTCGTTGCGCTCGGAATCGCTGACGAAGATCCGCCCGCGGCTGTCGAGGCGGATTTCAAGGGGATTGTAGAGCGCGCCGTGGGCGTCGGTCCGCAGGGGCCGCGCTTCGCGCTTGTCGAGGTCGAACACCACGATTGCACGCAAGCGGGTATCGGTAACGTAGATCAGCCTGCCGTCGGCCGTGGCGGTCACGCCGTACGGCTTGTCCAGCGAAAGACCCGTCTTTTTCTCACCGAGCAGCGTGGTTTTCAGGTCGCTTTTCGCACCGAGGTCGCTGTGGCCGCGGTACTCCGCGAGATAGCGGATACGCGTCTGCTCGGGCGGCAGGGGCCACACCAGGTCGCCGGTTGCGGGTTTCTTCACGGGTTCCGCAGCACAGCCCGCCAACCCCACGATGGCAATCCCCACGCAGACCCGCGCCAGCGCGCCTTGCCACCCTGAAAAACCCGTTTTGTTCATCTCTCCCAACCTTATGTGCCCGCGGCACCACACCGTTAGCCTGTTGTCCGCACAAAGCAATTTTGTTTGTTTTATGCCTTGATCAATTTTGCTGATACGATATCAACTGATCGTCTTGTCTGCAATAGGGGGGCAAAAAAAATCGCTCGGGCGCGGAAAACCCCGACCCCATGGTTGTATTTTCGGTACACCCCGGCCTGCCCCTGCGCACTTCGCACAGCGCGCCACCCCCTCCGCTCGACCCGCACTTCCACGTCTTTTCAATGGCTTGCCATCGTCACCCCGAATCGGATGGACTGAAAAGACCACTTCGCACACCACGGTATCTTCAGACCACCCAACCGTCCCGGCGCCAGCCGCACGGATCTCTGGATCGCTCCGCGGAACCCACACCTTGCCGGGCGCGCACAAAAAAAAGCCCGACTCGGGAGAGCCGGGCGGAGGATCCACCACAAGGAGGAGGATTGAGGAGACGACACCAAGGCCCTTGCAGCGCCTCCGTGTTGTGAGCATTATCGGACATAAAAATTCTCTATGTCAACATCCGTGTTTTTGATGGGCATGGTATTTTCATACCTAGAATATGCGGTGACCGGTGCGCCAGGCAGACCGCCAAGGGCTTCATTCACTGCACAAGCGCCGGATTTATGCCGCGTCACAGTTGCTGCTCAGCGTCGTTAAGCGAAACTCGCGAAGCGATTCCATATGCCCCCTCCCCCGCTTGTGGAATAAGCGGCGAGACTTGCCCGTTTGCGAGCTTGCCAGATCCCTTGGCACCTTCATCAGAGGGCGGTGAAACGTTCTGGCGAGCGTCGTTTCATGTTCCGGGGCGGCGAATCGCCATGAACGTTCGCTGCGATCAAGGTGTGGGAGGACCTTTCACCTCCAGGCGGGCGCACAAAAAAATCGGGCGACCCTGAGGCCGCCCGATTTTTGGGTGTGCTGCTGCGGGCGAACCCGCCCGCACCTTACTGCGACAGTGCAACCATGTGGTCGACCGCCGCTTTCACTTCGTCGTCGCTCAGGGTGGCGGCGCCGCCGCGTGCGGGCATCATGCCCTTCGCCCCGGTGAAGCCGTCGAGCGCGTGCGTGTACAGGGTGTCCATGCCCTGCGCGATGCGTGGGCCCCAGTCATCCTTGTTGCCCGGCATCGGTGCGCCAGCCACGCCCGCGGCGTGGCACAGCGCGCACGTCTTGTTGAACACGCTCTTGCCCTGGTCGGTGCTCGCCACCGCGCCGGCTGCAGCCGGGGCAGCCGCTTCCGCAGCGGGCGCTTCGGCCGCAGGCGCTTCCGCAGCGGGTGCGGCCGCTTCGGCTGCGGGCGCTTCGGCGGCCGGTTCTTCCTTCTGGCCGCAAGCGCTCAGCCAGGCCACAAAACTGAGAGCCAGGACGAGAGTGGTCTTGTTCATCTAACGATCTCCTGTAGGTGTAGGGTTGATGGAATAGAAAAAACCGGGCATGCCGGCCGGCGGCGGGCATGGGACGGACACCGCCCGATACCTGGACGGCGCCAGGCCTTTCGAATCGGTAACTCAGGACAAGACTATAGCACGGGCCTTGCGCCGGGCAGGCGCGACCATTTGTCGCGAAGGACTACCCCCAATATATCCGGGTGTATCCGCCTCACTGCCAGCCTGACGTGTTTTTCTTTTTTTGTCAGATAGTTACCTGTCTACCCCCCATACCTCCAAGGAGGTATCTCCTTGCGTTTTCGGCCGCCCCCCACCCCTTTTCAGCCGGCCTCGCTTGCATAAAATCACGAGCATTATTCGGATAAACGCATCCACAAACGACGGGGGCCCTGACCATGGCGACACAGACGCACAAGCAGCTATCGGTGCTGACGATGAGCACACTCGCCTTCACCACATGCTTCGCGGTATGGGTGATGTTCTCCATCATCGGCATCCCGATCAAGGCGAATCTCGGCCTGAACGAGACGCAGTTCGGGCTGCTTGCCGCCACGCCCATTCTCACCGGGTCGCTGATCCGCCTGCCGCTGGGCATGCTGACCGACAAGTACGGCGGCCGCATCGTCTTCTTCGTGCTGATGCTGTGTGTCATCGCACCTCTCTATCTCATCAGCATGGCGACCCAGTACTGGCAGTTCCTTGTGCTCGGCCTGTTCGTCGGCGCGGCGGGCGGCGCTTTCTCGGTCGGCATCGCCTACGTCGCGCGCTGGTTCCCGCCGCGGCGCCAGGGCCTGGCGATGGGCATTTTCGGTGCCGGCAACGCCGGAGCCGCAGTCACCAAGTTCCTCGCCCCCTCGCTCGTGGTGGCCTACGGCTGGCAGTCGGTGCCGCAGGTCTACGCCGTCGGCATGCTGGTGATGGCGGTGCTGTTCTGGATCTTTACCTACACCGACACCTCGCACCACGTTCCCTCGCACGTCTCCCTCAAACAGCAGCTCGCCGCGCTGAAAGACCCCAACGTGTGGAAGCTGTGCCAGTACTACTCCATCGTATTCGGCGGCTACGTCGCGCTGAGCCTGTGGATGACCAAGTACTACATCACCGAGTACGGCTTCGGCATGCAGACCGCGGCGCTTCTCGCCGCCATTTTCGTGCTGCCCTCCGGTGTCATTCGCGCCATGGGCGGCTGGCTGTCGGACCGTTTCGGTGCGCACAGGATCACCTGGTGGGTGATGTGGGTGTCGTGGATCTGCCTGTTCCTGCTCTCCTATCCGCAGACCGAGATGGTGATCCAGACGACCAAGGGCACGATGTCGCTGCACCTCGGGCTCAACGTCTGGCTCTTCACCGCCCTGCTGTTCGTCCTCGGCATCGCCTGGGGCTTCGGCAAGGCGAGCGTGTTCAAGTACATCTCCGACCAGTACCCCACCAACATCGGCGTCATCTCCGGCATCGTCGGCCTGATCGGAGGTCTCGGCGGCTTCATCCTGCCGATCATGTTCGGTGCGATCGTCGACCTCACCGGCGTCAACAGCGGCGTATTCATGCTGATGTACGGCGTCACCTGCGTCTCGCTGATCTGGATGTATCTGTCCGAAGTGCGCAAGACGCCGATGATCCGCACCACCGCCGCCAGCGCCCTCGAATAAGCCTTACAACACACCCGCTCAAGGAGAACTTCAATGTCCGCGAACATCAAGGACTGGAATCCGGAAGACAATGCCTTCTGGGAATCGACCGGCAAGAAAATTGCCAACCGCAACCTGTGGATATCGATCCCCAGCCTGCTGCTGGGCTTCGCCATCTGGATGATGTGGGGGATCATCACGGTGCAGATGCTGAACCTGGGCTTCCCCTTCACCAAGGAAGACATGTTCGGCCTGACCGCCATTGCCGGTCTTTCCGGCGCGACCTTGCGCATCCCCTCGTCCTTCTTCATCCGCATCGCCGGCGGTCGCAACGCCATCTTCCTGACCACGGCGCTGCTGATGATCCCGGCCTTCGGCACCGGCCTCGCGCTGCAGGACAAGGACACGCCGCTGTGGGTGTTCCAGCTGCTCGCCCTGCTCTCCGGCATCGGCGGCGGCAACTTTGCCTGCTCGATGTCCAACATCAGCACCTTCTTCCCCAAGCGCCTGCAGGGCACCGCGCTGGGCCTGAACGCCGGCCTCGGCAACTTCGGCGTGACCACCATGCAGATCCTGATTCCGCTGGTGATGACCGCGGGCATCTTCGGCGCCTTCGCCGGCGGCTCGATGGAGCTGATGAAGGATTCCGGCTGGATCCTCGGCAAGATCGTCGCCGGCACGCCGACTTTCATCCAGAACGCCGGCTTCGTCTGGCTGCTGGCACTGGTTCCGCTGGCTTTCCTGGGCTTCTTCGGCATGAACAACCTGCTGCCGATTTCCCCAGCCATCGGCTCGACCGTGAGCGCCTTCGTCAAGATCCTGTGGCTGTACGGACTCGCCTGCGCAACCGCCGGCATCGGTCTTTATCTCTACCTGCCCCCCGCCTCGGGCGGTCTGGGCCTGTTGAACATGTGGGTGGCGCTGCCGCTCATCATCGTGGCCACCCTGCTGGTCCTGAAGCTTGCCGCTTTCGGTGAGATGAAGGCCAACATCAGCAAGCAGTTCGCCATCTTCGGCAACAAGCACACCTGGTCGATGACCGCGCTCTACCTGGTCACCTTCGGCTCGTTCATCGGCTTTGCCGCCGCGGTGCCGCTCGCGATCACCGTCATCTTCGGCGATCAGCACCTGTTCGACGCCGCGAGCAACACCTGGACGCACGTCAAGAACCCGAACGCCCCCTCGGCCCTGACCTATGCCTGGATCGGCCCCTTCGTCGGCGCGCTGGTGCGCCCCATCGGCGGCTGGATTTCCGACAAGGTGGGCGGCTCGATCGTCACCCAGGTGATTTCCGCAATCATGGTCGGCGCCTCGATCTACGCCGGTTACATCATGATGCAGGCATACCATTCGGCCACCCCGGAAACCTATTTCACGCAGTTCATGATCACCTTCGTGGTGGTGTTCGCCGCTTCCGGCATCGGCAACGGCTCCACCTTCCGCTCCGTGGGCTATATCTTCGACCGCACCCAGGCCGGCCCCGTGCTCGGCTGGACCTCGGCAGTCGCCGCCTACGGCTCGTTCATCGCCCCGGTGGTGATCGGCGGCCAGTTGAAGGCGGGCACCCCGGAAAACGCCATGTACGGCTTCGCGGTGTTCTACGCCGTGTGCCTGGTGCTGAACTGGTGGTTCTACCTGCGCAAGAACGCCTATGTGAAGAACCCCTGATGTGCTGATACCGGAAACCGGCACGCAAGGCACGGCCGGTTCCTCCCCTCTGAATCCTCGCGACCAAAGGAGCAACAATGAGTCATTTTCTCGACCGACTGAAGTTTTTCCAGAAGAACAAGGCGTTCTTCTCCAACAATCACGGTGTTGTCACCAACGAGGACCGCGACTGGGAAGACGCATACCGCCATCGCTGGCAGCACGACAAGATCGTGCGCTCCACGCACGGCGTGAACTGTACCGGCGGCTGCTCCTGGAAAATTTTCGTCAAGAACGGCCTGGTGTCGTTCGAGATGCAGCAGACCGACTACCCGCGCACCCGCGAGGACCTGCCCAACCACGAGCCGCGCGGCTGCCAGCGTGGCGCCTCGTTCTCGTGGTACCTGTACTCGCCGCACCGCATCAAGTACCCGATGAT
Organism: Thiobacillus sp.; assembly: GCA_024708885.1. Taxonomy (GTDB): domain Bacteria; phylum Pseudomonadota; class Gammaproteobacteria; order Burkholderiales; family Thiobacillaceae; genus Thiobacillus. Next base: position 100 of record JANJXT010000041.1, on the reverse strand, counting down.
CCGCGGCCGCCTGCTCGACCTGTACCGCGCCGAGCGCAAGGCCGGCCGTGATCCGGTCGAAGCCTGGGAGGCGATCCAGAAGGATCCCGCCAAGCGCGAG
>JANJXT010000036.1 GCA_024708885.1 Thiobacillus sp. | reverse complement strand
TGCGGAGCAGTTGAACGCCCGATCGGTCTGGATGCGCTGCTGTGATCATCTCAAGCGCACCATCGCGGCCATCGGACCACCGGAAACCCTCCGTTTGCTGTCAGATCATGCAAATGGCGTGGGGTAACTGCGGTTTTTAGGATCATTCCGCCGGGCACGTTCTTTCACCGCGATCACGGGAACTCCGTGCAAAGCCATCGGTCTTGATGTGGATATTTTTTTCACGAGATGCCCGCACACATGACGAAAACTCCTCAAGAAAATCTCCCGTCCGCCGTAAACTCATGTATCGGGGGCATCCGCGCGCAGCGGCGCCCACGTGTCGTTGGGCTCGCTCGCGACCTGCGGCCTTCCCGTCCGGATCACGCGGTATAATTCGACGATTTTTGAACGGCTTTGCTGCCCCGGGTTCGCTGCCCTGCCCACACCGGCGGACCCCTCCCACTTTCCGGGGGCGTATTTTCTGAAGGAATGGCTATGAAACTGCAGCACAACAAGCTCTGGCTGGCGATCGGCCTGGGTGTCCTGAGCGCCCCGGCGCTGGCGGCGACCATCGAGTGCACCCTGACGCCGGCCAACTCGGTCATCTGGTCAGGGGAAACGCTGCAATTGGCGGCAAGCTGCGAAGGGGGCGCCCTGGACAGCATTACCTGGCTGCAGGGGGGGGTGGCCATCGCCGACGCCGAGAACGTCGCGCTGTCCGGCGATACCAGCAAACCCATCTACTTTACGACGACCGCGGGTGCGGCCGGTGATTACGTCTTCACCGTGGCAGGCACCCCGAAGGCCGGCTCGGGCAACACGTGGGGGTCTTCCAGCGCGGCCAGGGTGCGGGTCAACGGCGGGACAGTCGCTTTGGGCAGCACAACGGCCCCCAGCGCGAGCACCCCCGCAGCGGACGGCGCATGCGGTGCCGTCTCCGGCACGACCGTCACGACCTTCCCCGCGAACGGCACGCTGTGTGCTGCCGGCAAGAGCAGCCTCGTCATCACCGGCCCCAACTACATGACCTGGTCCTGCCTCGGGCAGGCGGGGGGCGTCGAGGCCAACTGCTATGTGAACAAGGGTGTGGTCTATACCGTGAGCGTCAACAACCTCAACCCCTCGGGAGGCTCCTATAGCCTCAACCCGAGCAGCGGCCAGGTGGGCAGCGGCGGCAGCGCTACGGTGACCGCGACGCCGACCGGAACCAACGTCGCAACGATCAGCGGTTGCAGCGGCACGCAGTCGGGCAATACGTTCAACATCGCGTCGGTGACTCAAAACTGTACCGTGAGCGTGAATTTCGGCGCACAACCGGTCGCGATCAACGGGGCGTGTGGCGCCTCCAATGGGCAGACCCTGAGCAGTGCGCCGACGTCCGGTCTGTGTTCCACCGGCACGGCAAGCGGCGTGTCGACCGGATCGGGCAGCTATACGTGGAATTGCGAGGGTTCGAATGGCGGGTCTACCGCGAGCTGCAGCGCCGCGATCAACGCCCCCGTGTCGTCGGGTGACGATCCCGGTATGGGTGGCGGCCTGTGGGTGCCGCCCAACATGCCCAACCGAACCGTCGCGGACCAATCCTCGTCGTCGATGGACGTGAGCTACGTGCCCGGCTGCCTGAATGGCCTGTTTGCGAAGGACTCGTCGTCCGCGTGCGCGGCGAATTCGAGCTACACAGGCACGGTGTCGGGTACCAGCGAGCAGCGCACGGTCACGCTCGGCCAGGGCAGGCAGCTTGTGCTGCGTTACAGGACGCCGTCGACGATCACCGACGGCCGCCGCATCAAGGTCGGTGCCTGGAATGGCGGCAACGTGGTGGTGAACATGAAGGTCTGGCTCAGCGCCAGCCCGACGGCTACTTACGATGACGTGTCCGAATCCTGCAGGGCGCAAGCGACGACGGCGCCCGCGATCAACACGGCGTCGCAGGACAGCGTCACCACGACCACCACCGTCTGGGGCAAGACCACGACCACGACGGCCAATTACTGCAAACTGTTGCCGAACACAACGTATTACTTCGGCATGGAGTTCCCGGAAACCGTGTCGGGGTACAGCGCGCGCTTCCAGGTTGACGAAATGCAGGCGGACTTCCTGAAATAATCCGGCATCGGCTGGCCAGTTCGACTGGCCACCAAGCCGACGTGCCCGGCCGTTGCCGGGCACTTTTTATTCGAGGAGGCTGACGGTGGCATTCAGCCGGACGCTGCGGGATAATGGGCGCCCGGCGGGCGCGCCGGGCGCCGGAATGTGTGTTTTGGAATCAAGGACGATGTATGAACAAGCGGAAGCAACGAGGTTGGCTGGCGTGGGGGGTGTCCCTGGCGTGCGTCGCAGGTCTGGCGCAGGCACAGACACAGACGTTCTCGGATGGACTGGGCAGCATTTCCCAGGATGAGATGCGCATGGAACTCGATGGCGCGCCGCCCGAAATTCGCGCCGCAATGAGCCGCGAGCAGATGTCCAGTTTCATCGGCCGCGTGCTGACGGAGCGCCGGATGGCGGAAGCGGCCCGAACCTCGGGTCTGGCGGACTCGCCGCCGGTGCGGGCGAACATCCTGCGCGCCACTCGCGAAATTCTGGCGCGCGCCTATGTCGACACCGAGCTGGACAAGGTCGCGGCCAGCCTGCCCGATCTGACCGAGCTTGCCCGGGAGCGTTATATGGTCACGCGTGGCGCCTACATCGTCAACGAGGCCGTTCGTGTGTCGCATATCCTGTTCGCCGTGGACGAGGCCGCGGGCAAGGACGATGCGGCGGCCAAGTCGCGCGCCGAGGAGGTGTTGAAGCGGCTGCGCGCAGGCGCCGATTTTGCCGAGCTGGCCAAGGACTATTCCGACGATACGGGCAGCAAGCGGGCCGGCGGTGAACTACGGGGCTGGTCGGACAAGGGGCGCTTCGTCGCGCCCTTCGAGGAGGCGGCCTACGCGCTGAAGACGGGTGCGATCAGCGATCCGGTGCGTACCCGGTTTGGCTACCACATCATCAAGCTGCACGAAAAGCGCGAAGCGAGGCAGCAGACGTTTGAAGAGGTGAAGGACAAGCTTGTGGCGGACGTGCGCAAAGAATTGCTGGGCAACAAACGCCAGGAGCTGGTGACGAAATTCCAGGGGGGCAAGCCGGTCGAAGTGGATGACGCCGCACTCAAGACGCTGAAAAATCCCTGATCAACCCGGGAGAATCGTTCTGACGGCGAATCGCTCTTTTATACGGGGGGATTCGCTCGCCCCGTGCCTGCCCCGCAGTCACCGAGTTGGTTTCTTCTGCGCCGTGGCCTGAATGCTGTTCAATTCACTCGAATTCATCCTGGCGTTCCTGCCCGTCACGTTTTTCGTTTATTTCTGGCTGAATAAAAAACGCCTGATCGTCGCGGGCAAGAGCTGGCTGGTGCTGGCGAGCCTGGTGTTCTACGCGTGGTGGAACGTCCAGTATCTGCCGTTGATCCTGGTTTCGATTCTGGTCAACTTCGCGATCGGCAGCGCGCTGGCGCGACAGGCGGGCGACGGGGCGCGGCGTGGACGGCTCGGAGCCAAGTGGCTGCTCGCGGCGGGCATTGTCTTCAACCTCGGCCTGCTCGGCTATTACAAATATGCCGATTTTTTCCTGGGCAATCTCGGTCGCGTGCTGGATGCGCCGATCGAGCCGCTTGGCATCGTGCTGCCGCTGGCGATCAGTTTCTTCAGCTTCACGCAGATTGCGTACCTCGTCGACAGCTACCGCGGACGGGCGAAGGAATACGACCTGCTCAACTATGCGCTGTTCGTGACCTTCTTTCCGCACCTGATCGCCGGACCGATCGTGCATCACGGCGAGATCATGCCGCAGTTCTCGGCCGCGGCGAACCTGGTGCGACGCTATCGCAACGTGCTGCTCGGCCTGATGCTGTTCAGCATCGGGCTGGCGAAGAAGGTGTTGATCGCGGATACGTTCGCGGTATGGGCGACGGCAGGGTTCGATCAGGCGGATCATCTGAATTTTTACGAGGCCTGGGCGACGAGTCTGTCGTATACCTTCCAGATCTATTTCGACTTCAGCGGCTATACCGACATGGCGCTGGGTGCGGCCATGCTGTTCAACATCCGCATGCCGGTGAACTTCAATTCGCCCTACCGGGCGACGAGCATCCAGGATTTCTGGCGGCGCTGGCATATCACGCTGAGCCGTTTTCTGCGCGATTATCTCTATATTCCGCTGGGGGGAAGCCGGCGCGGGACCGGGCGCGTGTACGCCAATCTGCTGCTGACCTTCGTGCTGGGCGGTCTGTGGCATGGCGCGACGTGGATGTTCGTGCTGTGGGGGGCGTTGCACGGCGCGGCGATGGTGGCGCATCGGCTGTGGCAGCGGCTGGGGGTGCGCATGCCGGCGTTGCTGGCCTGGCTGCTGACCTTCAATTTCATCAATCTGACCTGGATATTCTTTCGCGCCCAGTCGCTGGAGGATGCCCTGAAGGTGTTGCGGGGCATGACCGGCTTTGATGCCATGGGAAGGCTGGGGGAGCGGTTCACGGCTTGGGCCGGTTTGCTGGACCCGCAGATCGAGGTGGGCCTGGCCTTGCTGGGGGGCCTGGCGCTGGCGCTGGGCTGGCGCAACAGCAATGCCCTGCTTGCGGGCGCGCGCCCGGGTCTGGCCGGGGCTGCGGCCTGCGGGTTGCTGGCGGCAGTGTCGCTGCTCACCCTGATGGCGTCGAAATACTCCGAGTTCATCTATTTCAACTTCTGACATGGGCAGGCGCGACCGCAAACTTGTCCTTGTCCTGATCCTGGCAGCCCTGGGCCCGGCGGCTGCCCTGTTTTCGACGCTGTATGCCTATGATCCGCTGGCGCTGTTTCACGAGCCGTGGGGGCGTCCGCAAACCGTGCACAAGAACATGCGGCTGCAGGCTGCGGGAATCATCCGGTACGAGGCGTTCGACTCGGTCATCCTTGGCACGAGCATCCTGGAGAACACGTCTGCGAGGGAAGCCAGCCGGCTCCTGGGCGGCCGGTTCGTCAACCTCTCCATCTCTGCGGGAGATTTTTTTGAGCGCGGTTTGATCCTGCGCGACCTGCTGGCGCGCAGGCCGGTGCGCGAGGTGATCTATTCCCTCGACTTCATTTATCTCAATCAGCGCAAAGGCTATTGGTACTATCCTTTGCCGACGTACGATTTCCTCTATGATCGCAATCCGCTCAACGACGTCCGCGCATATTTGAACGGGCATTTTCTGGGCTGCCTGTTTCACTGGTCCGTGGACCCCGATTGCGTCGGCCGCGTGGTCGATCTGGACCGCCCCAATGCGTGGATGGGAGAACCCGAAGAGGCCAGTCGGTTTGGCGGTCTGGATGCGTGGTGCCGGGCACACGACAGCGCGCAGATTCGCGATGTGTACGCCAAATTGTCCGAGGCAACGCAGGCCATCCGGACGGGCGCCCTCCAGCCGCCCGATCCGTCGCAGAAGACGCTGGCCATCGAATATGTTGAACAGAACCTGACAAGCGTGATCAAGGCATATCCGAAAACACAGTTCTATCTGGTGTTTCCGCCCTACAGCCGCGCCAAGTTTGCGATCTGGCATCAATCCCGGCCGGGCGACGCCGAAACCCATCTCGCGGTCGTTCGTTACCTGGCGGAATTGGCCAGTCGCTTGCCCAATCTGCAGGTGCTCGGTTTCGAGGATCAGGATTTTCCCGACGACGTCGCCCGCTACAAGGACATCGACCACTTCGACCCGGACATCAGCAGCCTGATCACGCAATCGATCGCGCAGGGCCGCCACCGCATCACCGCGGCCAACGTGGAGCCTTATCTTGCCGAGGCCACGCGCCGGGCCATGGCCTATCGCCTGGACGACGTGACTGCGCGTCTGGCTGCGTGCATCGAGCCGCATGCCGGAACTGGACCGTGAGGCCGGAGTGAAATTGTGAGCGTGCGTAGAAACGACTGGCTCGACCTGTGCCGGGCGCTGGCGATCATGCTGGTGCTGCTCAGCCATGGGCGCGTTTTCTTGCGCTCGGCCTTGCCGTGGACGGAGTATTTCCGGTTTGGGGGTTTTTTTGGGGTGGAACTGTTCTTCGTGCTCAGCGGGTTTCTCATCGGCGGCATCCTCATCCGCCTGGCCGGGCAAGGCGGCGCGCACTGGCTGCGCGGGTTTTATGCACGCCGCTGGTTCCGCACGCTACCGAATTACTATCTGTTCGTGCTGGTCAATGTCATGCTGGTGCTTTGGGGCGTTCGTCCCGGTGAGTTGGGCGAGTTGTGGAAATATCTCGTTTTTGTGCAGAATCTGTTTGGCCCGCACCCGCTTTTTTTCCCGGAGGCCTGGAGTCTTGCGGTGGAGGAGGTGTTTTACCTCATGTTTCCAGTGCTCTTCCTGCTGGTGGGGCGTGCGACGGGCTGGCCCCACCCCCGCTCGATTCTGTGGGTCGCCGCGGCCGTGATCCTGCTCTCGCTGGGTGCGCGCATTCTGGTCGCAGGCTCGGCCGGGGACTGGACCGAGGAGGTCAGGAAGGTGGCTTTCCTGCGCTTCGATACCTTGATGGTCGGCGTGCTGCTGGCCTGGGTGTATCATCGGCACCCCCAATGGCTGCAACGACGCGGCTTGGCCACGGGAATGTCGTCGATTTTCGTGGCCAGTGCGATTTACTTTTCCTTGATGCCGGATGCCGAACTGAATGGATCGTTCTTTGCCAAGACGTTCTACCTGAGCCTGGTGCCCATTGGTTGCGCGGGCGTTTTGCTGGTCGGGCTCAATACGCGCCTGCCGGACTGGCTGACCAAGGGGGGGGCATTTCTGGCGCGCATCTCCTATGCAGCCTACCTGGTGAACTTGCCCGTGGCGCTGGCGCTGGTTTATTTCTTCGGCTGCTGTGAAACCTCCTTCTGGGCGGCGTTCGCCATGTGGCTGGCGTTCATGGCACTGACGCTCGCGATTTCGTACGCAGTGTACGAAACGTATGAGAAGCGCTTCAATGCCCTGCGCGACCGTTATTTTCCCGCGACCGTTTCCGGCGTTCCCGCCACGGTTCGGGTTGGCCATGGTTGACGGTATGCAGCCGGGTGACGTCGAGAGCGTGGACGCCGGGATGGACTCCGGCCATGCCATCCGGATCAGGGGCGTGTCGAAATATTTTCCCATCTACGAGACGCCGCGCGACCGTCTCAAGCAGATGCTGCTGCCGCGCCTCACCCGCCTGCTCGGGCGCGCGCCGCGCAGCTACCACCGCGAGTTCTGGGCGCTCAACGGGGTGAGCTTCGACATCCGCCGCGGCGAGACGGTGGGCATCATCGGCCGCAACGGCGCGGGCAAGTCGACCCTGCTGCAGATTCTTTGCGGCACGCTGGAGCCCAGTTCCGGAATCGTCGAGACGCGCGGGCGGATCGCGGCGCTGCTGGAACTGGGCGCGGGCTTCAATCCGGAATTCAGCGGCCGCGAGAACGTGTTCATGAACGGCGCGATCCTCGGTCTCTCGCACGCGGAGGTGGCGCGGCGCTTCGACGAGATCGCCGCGTTCGCCGACATCGGCGACTTCATCGAACAGCCGGTGAAGACCTATTCCAGCGGCATGTACGTGCGCCTGGCGTTCGCCGTGCAGGCCTGCGTCGATCCGGACATCCTCGTCGTCGACGAGGCGCTGGCGGTGGGCGACATCGGTTTCCAGTACAAGTGCTTCAAGCGCATGGAGGCGTTGAAGAAGCAGGGCGTCACCATCCTCATGGTGTCGCACGCCACCGCCAGCATTCTCGAATACGCCGACCGCTGCATCGTGCTGGACGGCGGGCGCGTGGTGCACGACACGACCGACGTGCTCGCGGCGGTGCTCGCCTACGAGAAGGGCATGTTGAACGCGCCGCAGGCGAGCGTGGCGGCGTCCACCGTGGGCGATGCGGCGCAGCCCGCGTCGCTGGCGGAACTGCAAGCCATCCAGCAACGCGACGGCAACCGGGCGCTGGGGGAAAAACGCTTCGGCAGCGCGCGCGCGATCATCGAGCGCATTGGCCTCTATAAGAGCGACGGCGCCGCGCTCGCGGAGAATCCCCTGCTGCGGCCGAACGAGGAAATCGTGTTCCGCTTCGTTCTTGCCGCGGCGGAGGCGATCCCCAACGTCGTGCTGGGCGTCTCGCTCTCGGGCGTGAAGGGCGGCGACATCTGGGGCGACAACAATCTCGGCGCCAACCAGCCGCTCGACCTGCGGCCGGGCCGGCAGGAGGTGGAATACCGCGTGCGCCTGCCCTTGAGTTCGGGCGAATATCTGCTGCACTGTGGACTTGCCTGCTTCGACGGCGAGGGCCGCGAGGAACTGGACCAGCGCCGCCCGGTCGCGCAGCTGCGCTTCTGGTCGCCGCGCGAGCAGGTCGGCGTGGTGCACGCGCCGATCCGGGTCGAGCTGCCGGGGGGGGCGGAACAATGATCGCCGCCTTCCTGCTGCCGTTTCCGCTGCGCGGCCACCGGGCGCCCTACCTGTGGGTGTATTACCGCCTGCTGTCGTCCATCGGCGAGCGCATGCTGTTCATCGCGGGCGAGGACTATACGCGCGATCCGCAGCACTGGCAGGACGCGAAGCGCTGGGAGCTGCAGCCGGGCAACGCGCAGCGCCTCGGCTACCGGGTGCCGACGCGCGAGCAGATCGCGGGCCACGCATACCGCTTTCTTGGCGAGGCGGTGTTCACGGCGCTGCTGGCTGAATGTGGTGGCAATCCCATCGCCGCGTTTCGGCGCTTGTTGAGCGAGCGCGTCGCCTGCCTCGACGCGGCGTTTGCGGACATCCTGGCGCAGCCGGGTGCGCGCGACATTGAAGCCATCCTCACCTGGTGCAATTGCCCGTCTCTGGAAGCGGCGGCGGCGGCGCGCGGCATCCCGGTCGTACATCTGGAAATCGGCCCGCTGCGCTGGCCGCACTACCGGCCCACGGCCTATCTCGATTTTTGCGGGGTGAACGGCAACACCGAGGCCGAGCGGCGTTATCTGGCGAGCGGGTTCGGTGCACAGGGTTTCGACATTGACGCATTGCGCCGTTTTTTTCACCCGGCCGACTTGCCCGCGTCGTCGCCACGATACGGGCTTGGCGTGGCGCTGCAGGTGGAGGACGATTCGAATCTCATCGCCTTCGGCAATGGTTTCGACAACCAGGCCATGCTGGCCTACGCGCAGTTGCGCGAGCGGCATGATGTGCTGGTGCGGGCGCACCCCGGCAGCCTGTTCACGCTCAAGCCCGGCGGGTACACGGTGGACGATTCCGCCGACAGCATCGCCTTCATCCGCCGCTGCGAAAGGCTCCTGACGATCAATTCCAGCGTCGGACTGGAGGCGCTGCTGCTGGATATGCCGGTCGAGGTGCTGGGCGATTGCGCGCATCGCTTCATCGCCGAAGCGCCCGACGCGCAGGAGCGCGCGGCGCGGCTGGCGTTTTATCTCTTCGCCTATCTCGTGCCGATGGCGCTCATTTTCGATGCGGGGTATTTGCGGTTCCGCCTGGCGCGGCCGACGGAAGCTGCGATCGTCGTCCGGCATCTCGACGCGTATCTGGGTGGCGATGTGCGGCGTCATGGCCTGGATGGTGGGGTGGATGAGGCGATTCAAGGCGCACTGCGCTTCAGCCTGGCGGTTTCCACACCGCAATGAAACGCAGCGATGTGAATATATCGACGCCTTCTCGTCCTCGTCAGGATCCCGTGGTGGACGTGATCATTCCGCTTTACAGGGGTTATGAAGCAAGCCGGCGCTGCGTCGAGTCCGTTTTGCGGGCGTGTTGCGCGACGCCCTTTGAACTGGTGCTGATCGACGATGCCAGCCCGGAGCCGGAACTGTCCCGTTACCTGGACAGCCTGGCCGCGCGTGACGGCGTCAGCGTGCTGCGCAACGCGCACAACCTCGGGTTCGTGGAGACGGTGAACCGCGGCATGCGCCTGCATCCGGAGCGTGACGTGGTGCTGCTGAACAGCGACACCGAGGTGGCCAACGACTGGCTGGATCGTCTGCGTGCGTGTGCGTACAGCGCGCACGATATCGCAACAGTGACGCCGTTTTCCAATAACGCGACAATCTGCAGCTACCCCGTCTTCTGTGCGGACAATCCGATGCCGCCGGGCATCGGCGTTGCGGGACTGGATGGATTGTTCGCCCGCGTGAATGCGGCCGGCCAGCTCGACATTCCGACCGCGGTCGGCTTCTGCATGTACATCCGGCGGACCTGCCTCGACGCGATCGGGCTGTTCGATACGGAGCGCTTCGGGCGCGGCTATGGCGAGGAAAACGACTTCAGCCGCCGGGCCGCCAAGGCCGGCTGGCGCAATGTGCTGTGCGCCGATACCTTCGTGTTCCATGCCGGCGGCGTGAGTTTCGGGAACGAGCGGACGGCATTGGCACCGGTGGCGGAAGAAGCCTTGGCCAGTCTGCATCCGGAGTATGCAGCACTCGTGCGCCGGTTCGTCGCCGAGGATGCACCAGCCAAATACCGTCAGGCAGTCGACATGGAGTTGGCCCGGCGAAGAATGGGCGTGCTTCCGGCTTCTTCGACCGGCGCGGCGCGCCAGCGCAAGCCGGTCCAGCTGCATGTGATCCACGATCTTGGCGGCGGCATTGCGCGGTGGTGTGGGGATTACTGCCAAGCCGACGATCAGCGCATCAACCTGATCCTGAAGCCGTACCGCAAGGGTCAGGCAATGGGCGAAGGGCTGGTGTTGTCTGCCGGAATGGACGATGTCCCGCCGCTGGGTTTGTGGCCGTTCGAATCGCCGATTGCGGCGACTGCCGACGGGCATGCGGAATATCGAAAGGTGCTGGCGTCGATCCTGCGTGATTACGGGGTTGACGCGATCTTGGTGTCGTCGCTGATCGGCCATTCTCTCGATGTGCTGGACACGGACCTGCCGACGGTCTTGGTGCAGCATGACTTCTATCCGTACTGTCCTGCGATCCACATCTACTTTGATGGTGTCTGCCAGACGTGTGATGCAGAACGCCTGACGCAATGCGCCGAGCGGAATCCATGGTTCAATCCGGCGCACCGGTTTTTCCCGGCCGCAGAACGCTTACGGGTTCGAGAGCGGTTCGTCGAACTGGCTGGGCGCAGGAGCCTGACTTTCGTCGCCCCCGGCCAGGCGGCCCGGGCGCACTTCAACCGGCTCTTGCCGCAAGTCGATCCTTCACGGTTCGTGGTGATTCCGCATGGGCATCTTGCACGTCTGCCCGCTATCGCCTATCCCCGTCGGAACGTGCACGACACGCTGCGCATCGTCGTGCTGGGCATGCTGTCGGCAAGCAAGGGCGTGGATTTGCTGCGTGATGCTCTGGATCCTTTGCTCGACTTTGCCGAAGTGCATCTGATCGGTGCGAGAGAGATGGGCGTGTTGTTCGAGGGGAAGGCGGGCGTTCGGGTTGTCAGCGACTATTCGCTGGCCGACTTGCCTGAAATCCTGTCGGGGATCCAGCCCGATGCGGCACTGCTGCTCAGTATCGTTCCAGAGACGTTCAGCTACACCCTGAGCGAGTCGTTCATGCTCGGGCTCCCACCTGTCGCGACCAATCTTGGAAGCTTTGCCGAGCGTATCACCCATGGGGTGAATGGCTTCCTGTTCGAACCGTGCGCGGAGGACCTGCTGTCCTGCCTGCGGAATCTTCACGCCGACCGGGCGGGGCTGCAGCGGATTCGTGCGCATCTGTTGCAGCTCAGGATGCGGACTGCGGCGGAAATGGTGGCCGACTACCATCGTTTGCTACCGCTTGCCGGGGGACAACAAGAACCGGCCTGGCTGCACGCGCAATCCGGGAAGGTGGGCGACGACCGAATAACGCAGGCGTTGGCGCTCTCCGCGCAGTGGAAAGACATTCAGCGTTTCAAGGCGTTGGAGGAAATGAAATCCGTCAGGCTGGGCACGTATGAGCGGAAGGCGAGTGAGCTGCGCACCCACTTGAAGGAACTGGAACATGGACGCAGCCGGCTTGAGGCGGAACTCCATGAAGCCCGACAGGCTTTGATTTCGCGCGATACCGAGATCGCTGCGATGCATGCGTCGACGAGCTGGAAGGTGACCGTTCCCCTTCGGCGGGCCGGACGGCGCACTCGGCAGGGGAAGATGCTCGTCCGTTGCCTGTGGCAAGCCCTGCGGCAGCCGCAGCGTCTCCCCGAATGGGTGGGCGCATTGTTGCAGGCCTGGCGTGCCGATGGGGCGGGAGGCGTTAAACATGCCATGCTGAGATGGCCGGACGTCGGGCAGGATGTGCGTGATGTTCATGCTGTGTCACCCATCGAGCCCGATTCAAGCGTCACCCATCCCGATTGGCGGCAGGCTGCCTTCCGTCATTACCGGGCGTCATTGACGGAGGAAATCCGGGGTGCCATCCACGTGCGTATTCAGGCCATGCCGACGCCGCCACTGATTTCGATTCTGGTGCCGACTTACGACACGTCGGTGTCCATGTTGCGTGACATGCTCGATTCGGTCTGCAATCAGCTTTACCCGCATTGGCAGCTGTGTGTGGCGGACGATGGCTCAAGTTTGCCTCACGTGAAGGCCGTGTTGGAGGAATATGCTGCGCGTGATTCACGTATCCGGCTGGACTTCGCACACGAGAATGGCGGCGTGGCGCGTGCCACTAATCGCGCGCTCACGATGGCAGCAGGTGATTTCGTGGTGCTGCTGGATCACGACGATCTGCTCGAAGAACAGGCGCTGTTTCGGGTGGCTGAAGCTGTGCTTGCCGACGACCCGGATATGCTCTATTCGGATGAGGTCCTGGTGGACGAGGATGGCCGGACGGTGCAGCACTTCATTTTCAGGCCGACGTTTTCACCGGAATATCTGCGTGCGCATCCGTACATTGTCCATCTGATCGGGTTCCGCACAAGTTTCCTGAAAGAGCTTGGCGGCCTCGACGAGTCGCTGCGCATTTCCCAGGATTACGATCTGATCCTGCGCGCCAGCGAGTGTGCGAAAAAAATTGTGCACATACCGGAAATGCTTTACTGCTGGCGCATCCATGGCACGTCGGCTGGCCATGCGATGATTGGCAAGGTCATGGAAACATCGAGCGGGATCCTGCGGCGTCATTTGCAGCGCTGCGGCGAAGCGGGAGACGTGACCGCGGGGGCGAGCTTCAACTTCTTCGACGTGCGCTACCCGCTGGCGCCGAACCTGAAAGTGGCGATCGTCATTCCGACGAAGAACCACGCGGAGCTCGTGCGTGCCTGCGTCGAGAGCATCGAGCGTACCGCCGGCGGCGTGGCCTGCGAGATCGTGCTGATCGACCACCAATCGGACGACCCCGTCGCGCTCGCCTATTTCGACAGCCTGCGCGCGCGGGTGACGCTGCTGCGCTACCAGGGGCCGTTCAACTTCGCGGCGATCAACAACTGGGCGGTGGCGCAGCTCGACGGCAGCCACAGCCATTACCTGTTCTGCAACAACGACGTCGAGGCGATCGAGCCGGGCTGGCTGGAACGCATGCTCGAACTGGGGCAGAAACCGGACGTCGGCGTCGTCGGCGCGAAGCTGTATTACCCCGACCGCAGGACGATCCAGCACGCCGGCGTGGTGGTGGCGTGCTGCGGCGTGGCGGAGAATCTGGGGCGTTTCCGGGAGACCACCGAGGCGCCGCCGGATCTTGGTTACCTGGGTTCGCTGGTGTGCAACCGCGAAGTGTCGGCGGTGACGGGGGCGTGCATGCTGGTACGCAGGGATGCGTTCGCGGCGATCGGCGGTTTCGACGAAGCCATCGCCGTGGGCTACGGGGATGTGGACCTGTGCCTGCGCGCTGGGCAGCGCGGCTACCGCACCCTGTTCTGCGCGCACGCGGTGCTGCTGCACCACGAGTCGTACACCCGCGGGCGCATGCCGGAAGACCCGCATCCAGAAGACAGCGCGCGTTTTCTGGCGACATGGCAGGCACGGTTCGCCGCGGGCGACCCGTATTTCAACCCCAACCTGTCGCCCCACAGTCCCAACTGGCAGGTGGCCGAGCCGCTGGAATTCAGGCTCGACATCCAGCGCAGGCTGTTTGTCCGCGGGCAGCCGCTGGCGCATCTCGCGTAGCAAGGTTTTGTCACCCGCCTGCGGGATAAGCGGCGACTTGCCCGCTGCAAGGACATTTTTTCGACGAGGGTGGCCGCCGCAATCCAACACGCGTAGCCCGGATGGAATGCAATGCAATCCGGGGAAACGGGTCCGCGCAGCCTCGCCCTGGATTTCGCTGCGCTGCATCCAGGCTACGCTTGCTTCTACTGCCCCGATTGTCGTGTCGCTGTCATGACAATCGGGTGTGCCGCCTTTTCCGGAGCTGCACCACGGCGAGGGATTGAAAAGTGTACCCGTTTCGGGCATAGTACGAAGGTCAAGATGAAGCGCATCCTCAAGCGGAAGGACTTTGCCAAGTGGCAGGCAGGCGAGAAACTGCCTGATGCCGCCTTGTGCAAAGCAGTCAAGGAAATGGAGGACGGTCAGATCGACGCGGACTTGGGCGGCTTTCTCTACAAGAAGCGGGTGGCTCGTCCCGGCGGCGGCAAGAGCGGTGGCTATCGCACGCTGCTTTCGGCCAGGATCGGTAGCCGTTATGTGTTCCTGCATGGGTTCCCCAAGAGCGACAAGGCGAACATCACGCAGGACGAGAAGAAGGCGCTGCAATTCGTCGGCAAGGTGTTCCTGGAACTGTCCGCCGAAGCCTTGCCCAAGGCATTGAAATCGGGTGTTTTAGTGGAGGTGCATTGTGAGCAAGATCATTGAATCGCTGCGCGGCGACCTGGCGGCACTCGTCGAGGCCGGCGCGATCAACAAGGTGACGATGCGCGAGTTCGACGCGATCTGCCCGCCGCCAGTGCGGGAGTTCGGCGCTGCGGACATCAAGCGTCTGCGCGAAGGCTTGAAGTTCAGCCAGCCGATCTTTGCGCTTCACCTGCATACCTCGGCGTCCACCGTGCGCAAGTGGGAGCAAGGCGAAACCCATCCCACCGGTCCGGCGCTCAAGCTGCTGAACATCATCGCCGACAAAGGCTTGCAGGCCATCATCTGATGCCTGCTTTACGCCATTGATCGGAGGGTTGGGGAGACGGCGGGAGAGCAAACGTTCGTGGCGGGTGTCGTTGCATAGTCTGGGGTGGCGAGTCGCCATGAACGGTCGCCTCGCCCCAAGCAGGTAGAATCTCGGCTTCATGGCTGCTTCTGCCGCGCTCCCTCTCGTCAGCGTGCTCATGCCCGCGTTCAACCACGCGTCCTACGTCGGCGCGGCGGTGGAGAGCGTGCTGGGACAGCGCTACGCCAATCTCGAACTCATCGTCATCGACGACGCCTCCACCGACGCAACGTGGACGGTGTTGCAGACGTATGCGGATGCACGGCTGCACGTGTCGCGGCATGAATCCAACCGCGGTGCGCATGCGACGCTGAACGAAGCGCTGTACCTTGCGCAAGGAAAATACGTCGCCATTCTCAACTCGGACGACGTCTATCATCCGGACCGCCTGCAGGTTCTGGTCGACGCCGCGGAAGCGGCGGGGGTGGAGGACTACTTCGCGTTCACCGATCTTGCTTTCATCGACGAGATCGATCGTTTCGTTCCCGAAGACGACCGGGCACGCGCCTACTGGCGCCTGTGTCGGGACTGCCGGGGTCGGCCCGAGCGCTTGTGGTTCGTGGTGGGCAACCCCGCGGTCAGCACCTCGAATTTCTTTTTTTCGCGATCCCTGCTCGACCGGGTCGGCGCCTTTTCGCCCCTGCGCTACACGCATGACTGGGATTGGGCGCTGCGTGCCGCATCGGTGCGGGCGCCGGTGTGGGTACGCAGACAATTGCTGCGCTATCGGGTGCATCCCGGCAGCACCCTGGGCGAGGGCGACGTGTGGCGGCACGTGCACGAGAATTCGTACCTTCAGACGCGAGCGCTGCTGGCCCAGACCGGGGACGACATGCCGGACGTGGTCGCCGCCCTGCTCCGCAACGAGAGCCTGCACCCGCTTTCGCTGATGTGCTTTCTGGCGCTTGTCGTGGGCGGCGCCGACGCGGACGGACTCCTGCGCCTGGCGCAAGGCAAGAACGGCGCATGGTTGCTGCCGCGCATTGCCGAGGCTGGGCAATGTCCTGCCGACTGGTTCGGGTCCTTGCCGCAGTTGCTGGAGAAGGACCGCGTGATCGCGGCGCAGGCCGCATTGATCGACGAGCGTTGGCGCGCGATGCGGCATATGGATCGGGAAGTCGAGGACCGCGACCGGATGATCGCCGACCGGGACGCGTTCATCGCGGACCAGGAAGGGCAGATTGCCGACCGGGACGCGTTCATCCAGGAGCAGCAGGCATGCATCGCGGCGCAGACGGAAATGGTCGAAGCGCGCTGGCGTGCCATGCAGGAGATGGGCGAGGACATCGCACTCCGCGAGGCGAGAATCGGCGAGCTGGAGCGTTTGCTGGCGAGACCGCTGCTCCGGTTCGCCGCGGGCGTACAGAGGCGGCTCGGCGCATGGCGGAATCCGCCGGACGCATGAGCCGGAAATCGCTGCGGGGGCGACGATGAACGAACGTGTAACGAAGGAACAATTCGAGCAGGCCGCATTCGACGCACTGTTTTCGACCTGGGATCCGGATTTCGTCAACACGCCAGAGGGTGCCGACGCGATCGACGAGGTGCTCTACCGACGGCAGCAGCGCGCGGAAACGCACGCGGTGAAGTGGATGTCGAGGTTTCTCGACCTGCCGAATTCGAACGTGATCGAGATCGGCTGTGGGACTGGTGCGGCGTCCATCCCGCTCGCGCGGGTGTGCCGGACACTCACGGGCCTGGACATCGACGCGCATTCCATCGAGCTGGCCCGGCTGCGCGCCGCCTACCACGAAGCCCGCGACAACGTCGAATTCATGGCGGTCGCCCCGGAGGGCTTGCTCGATGCGGCGCTCGAATGCGCCCGGGATGCCAATGTCTTCGTGCTGTATGCGGTGCTGGAGCATCTGACGCCCGCGGAGCGGCTGCACTATCTGCGCGCCATGTGGGACAGGCTGCCCGAAGGCGGGGCCCTCGTCGTGATCGACACCCCCAACCGCCTGACCTGGGAGGACAAGCACACCGCCTGGATGGATTTCTTCCACCTGCTGCCGGACGAATACGTGTGCGATTACTCGGTGCATTCGCCGCGGCCGTTCTTCGAAAAAACCATGCGCAGCCTGGACCCGGCGAGTTTTCGGGAACAGCGCTATCGCTGGGGACTGGGCGCCTCGTTCCACGAATTCGAACTGGCCCTGTCGGAAAAACTGGACGAGATCGTGGTGGCCGACGGACTCGAACAGGAAATGGTCGACATGTTTCCGGTGGGCGAGGACGAAGTCGCGCTCCGGCGATATTTTCTCGGCCGAGGCATCGCGCAGCCCATCGGCTTTTCGCGGGCGGTGCTGAACCTCATTCTCCGGAAAACCGCGTCGCCGTCCGAGCGCCAGGCCAACGCGGCCTGCAATGCCCGCTCGCGGGAGCAGGAGTGCAACCGCCATTTCCCTTCGGCGGGTTTGCTGGGGCGCGCGCGGCAGATGCTCATGGCGGCGCCTGAGATGGAGCATCTGAGGCTGCAGCTCCAGCATGCCAGGACGCTTGCCAATGAACGGTACGCGGCCATCCAGGAGATGGACCGGATGATCCGCCAGCGGGATGCGGAAATCGAGAATCTGAACGCGAGGCTGCGTGCTTCGACGGGGGCGCGCGAATGAGCGTGGCAAGGCGTTGCCCAAGTGGATGGATGGCCTGGCTGCTGTGGTTCGGCCTGGCCGGCGCGTCGAACGCCGCCGCGCTCCCTCCGGAGCGTCCTTCGCTGCTCGGCCGGTCGTTTGTGATCGACAAGGCCAATGCGGCAGACCTGGCGGCCGCCATCGAATACAGCAACACCCACGGGGGAACCGTCGTCATCTACCCGGAGGTCGGCAAGGGACCGCTGCCGGTGAAGCCCAACCTGAATACACGCGTCGTCGACTTGCGCTACGGCGCTGGCATGAGCCTGGTGCGCGGCAACCATCCGCGGCTCAGCGGCATGTGGCCGCAATACAGCGGGCTGGATACCGGCTTGCGCAAGAACATCGTGGTGTCGGACGTGATCCCGCACGATGCAAGCGTCGAAAGCTGGAAAGGCGAGGCCAGGGCCGTCAACCCGGAAAACAAGAATCGCGCCCAGGCCTCCGAGGAGTTCGCCAATACGCACAACCATTACCAGAACCTGCTGAGCGAGGTGTGGTCCTTCTCGCCCACGATCAATGCCGTGGCCCTGTGGGGCGACAGCGGGGCCTTCCATCCCGGCGCCCGGTCGTGGGGCGGCTTTCTGAGCGCCCGCTCCTGGCCGGTTCACTGGAATGATTAGGTAATCCCCCCCTTTTTAGCAGCAGCCAGAAATGGAGTCAGTTGGCGAGCATCAATTTCTGCATGGGGGTGATGCCGCCGAGCGCCATGTTCGGGCGTTCGTGATTGTACGACCATAGCCAGCGGGTGGCCGATTCCTGC
>JANJXT010000053.1 GCA_024708885.1 Thiobacillus sp. | reverse complement strand
TCCTGCGGGGCCCGGTGTTTGTGGGGTACGGGGGGGCGCGGGGCGGCGCCGCCGGGGGCCGCGTCGCCCCCCGACAGGGTGGTCTGGGTGACGTAGGCGAGGCGGTCGGGATCGGTGACCTGCAAGTGGGCGACGTCCTCGGGGGTTTCCACCAGATACATGCCGCCTGTGGATTGCCCGAGCGTGCCTTCGACTTCGGGGTGGCCCTTGTGGCCGATCATCACGATCTCGTACCCCTTGTCGTGCATCTTGCTGACTTCGACGTGGACTTTGGTGACCAGCGGGCAGGTGGCGTCGAATACGGTAAGGCCGCGCGTCTCGGCTTCGGTGCGCACCGCCTGCGAGACGCCGTGGGCGCTGAAGATGACGGTGGCGCCGGCGGGCACTTCGTCGAGTTCCTCGACGAAGATCGCGCCCTTGGCCTTGAGGTCGTTGACCACGTAAGTGTTGTGGACGACCTCGTGGCGTACGTAGATCGGCGCGCCGAACTTCGCAAGCGCCGACTCGACGATGGCGATGGCGCGGTCGACGCCGGCGCAGAAGCCGCGCGGATTGGCGAGAAGAATGGTGGGAGTCATGGAGGTAGGCTTAAAAAGAAACTTCTTTCTGGTGTCGCAGTGCAAGCACGGTGACGCGTTCACCGTCATGACGATACAGCACGACGTAGCCGCTGTCGCCAAAGCCGATCGGCCACTCCCGGCACTCTGGTTCAAGATCCTCGGCGGGCCGCCCGATTTCCGGGTGTCGCGCAAGGATCTTGACGCCGGCGCGAATCGCTTTCACGGCCCGGCTGGCTGCGTCCAGATTCTGGGCGGCCAGAAAACGGTAGGCGTGCTGGACATCGAGCAGGGCGGAAGGTGCCCAAATCAGACGTGGCATTCAGGCGGTTCCACGTCCTTACCCGCTTCAAGCTGGGCAAGCCAGGCATCCGCTTCTTCCAGACTTAGGTGCAGGCCGGTTTTCTGATATTCATTCCACGCGTTGATGCCGTCCTGCCGGTAGGCCTCGCGTTTCTCTTCGCGCTCGACGTATTGGCGGATGGCTTCCAGCATCATCCAGTGTGAACTGCGTTGACGCGCCTCGGCAAGGCGCTTGACGCGATTTCGGGTGTCTTCGTCGATTTTGATCGCTACGGGGCGAATGGATGTCGCATTCATGGCGCGCTCCAGTGAGTATGTATAAGTATTACCTTAACATAAGTCAGGGGCCTGAACCTGACTCGTTTCAGCCATGGCGCAGGCACAGATTCTCGCGGACAGACGTTACAGAATACGCACGATTTCCACTTCAAACTCAACCGACAGGTCGGCGAGCGGATGGTTGAAGTCGACCTTCATCGCCTCGTCACCGATTTCCAAGATGCGGCCGGCCAGCGTCTGGCCGTTGGGCATGGTGAATTCGACCAGCTGGTCGGCCGTGAATTCCATGCCGGCGGGCAGGTCGGCCTTCGGCATGGTCTGCACCAACTCGGGCTGGCTCTCGCCGAAGGCTTGCCAGGGATCGAGCAGGAATACATGGCGTTCGCCGGGAACGAGGTCAATCAGCCATTGCTCCAGCATCGGCGCCAGGGTGCCGTCGCCGAGCGTAACGGTCTGTGGCGCGGGGTCGCCGAAGTTGGAGACGATGTCCTCGCCGCCGCGCGGACGCAGTGCGTAGCGCAGCTGGAGGGTGTCACCGGGGGCGACGGCGCGCGCGCTCATGGAGCGCTTTTCGGGGCGGGAGGCTTGTCCTCGGCCGGTCGGCGGCGCAGGGCATCCCACACCAGCAGGGCGGCGCCGACGCTGATCGCGGCATCCGCCACGTTGAAGGTCGGCCAGGAGAAAGCCCGGTAATGGAGGTGGATAAAGTCGACCACGTAGCCGAAACGCACGCGATCGATGACGTTGCCCAGCGCACCGCCCAGCACCAGCGCGAAGGCGAGGGCCATGCGGGTGTCGTGCGCGTGCTTTTTCAGCAGGTGCAACAGGATCACGGTGGCGACCGCGCCCACGCCGGTGAAGAACCAGCGCTGCCAGCCGCCGGCGTCGGCGAGGAAACTGAACGCCGCGCCGGTATTGTGCACCAGCACCAGCGAGAAGAAGGGCAACACCGGCACCATTTCCCGATAGTCGAGCGTGGCGCTGGCCCACCACTTGGTGAGATGGTCGGCGACGATCACGGCAAGCGCGAGCCACAGCCACTTCAGCATGGCCGGGTCAAAGAAAGATTTCATGGCGGGGTATCGGGGCGAGGGCGCCTCTCCTACAGGTAAAGGCGGGTTGCAGCAGGCTCGCCTTCGGGTCGATCAAGGTCTCAGGCATGCGTGCGCGCCTCGCCTGCGCCATGGAGATTGGAGACGCAGCGCCCGCACAGCCCGGGATGCTCGGCGTGTGCATCGACGTCGGCGCGGTAGTGCCAGCAGCGGTCGCACTTCTTCGCCGTGCTCGGCGTCACCTCCACGCGGTCGGCGTCGGCCGCGACCACCCGCGCCTGCGAGGTGATGAGCACGAAGCGCAGGTCGTCGCCCAGTGGCGCGAGCAGGGCGAAGGTCTCGGGGCTGGCGTGGAGCGTCACCTCGGCCTGCAGCGACGAGCCGATGCCGCCTGCGACGCGCACGAGTTCGAGCTCCTTGGACACCAGCGCACGCACCGCGCGAATGTGCGTCCAGCGTTCGAGGAGGTTTTCGTCGCCCGCCTGCGCAGGCAGCGGGTGCCAGGTATGCAGGAACACGGAATCGTCAATCGGTTTGGGCCCAGCGTTCGTCCCCTCTCCCGCTTGCGGGAGAGGAATGGGGAGAGGGTTTGCCAGTTGCGCCCACACTTCCTCGCCGGTGAACGACAGGATCGGCGCCATCCAGCGCGTGAGCGCGTGGGTCAGGTGATAGAGCGCATTCTGCGCGGCGCGCCGCGCGCGGCCGTCGGCGCCGCTGGTGTAGAGGCGGTCCTTGAGGATGTCGAGATAGAAGCCGCCGAGGTCTTCCGAACAGAAGGTCGTCAGCTTCTGCGCGATGAAGTGGAATTCATGGGCGTCGTAGTGCGCCTGGATTTCGGTTTGCAATTGCCGCGTCAGCGCCAGCGCGTAGCGGTCGATCTCCAGCCAGTCCTCGACCGGCAGCGCGTGCGCGACGGGATCGAAATCGGAAATGTTGGCGAGCAGGAATTTGAGTGTGTTGCGGATGCGGCGATAGCTCTCGACCACGCGCTTCAGGATTTCGTCCGAGATCGACAGCTCGCCGGAATAGTCGGTGGTCGCCACCCACAGGCGCAGGATGTCGGCGCCGTACTGGTCCATCACCTTCTGCGGCGCGATGACGTTGCCCTTCGACTTGCTCATCTTGTGGCCACGGCCATCGACGACGAAGCCGTGGGTCAGCAGCGCCTTGTACGGCGCATGGCCGTCGATGGCGCAGCCGGTGAGGAGCGACGACTGGAACCAGCCGCGATGCTGGTCGGAGCCTTCGAGATACAGGTCCGCAGGATGCGCGAGTTCGGGGCGCCGCTGCAGCACGCAGGCGTGGGTGACGCCGGAATCGAACCACACGTCGAGCGTGTGCCCGGTCTTGTCGTAGTGCGCCGTGTCCTCGCCGAGCAGATCCGCGGGATCGAGCGCGAACCACGCTTCGATGCCCTGCCGCTCGACGCGCTGCGCGACGGCTTCCAGCAGCTCCGGCGTCCTCGGATGCAGCGCACCGGTTTCCTTGTGGGTGAAGAAGGGCATCGGCACGCCCCAGTTGCGCTGGCGCGAGACGCACCAGTCGGGGCGGTTTTTGATCATCGCCTCCAGCCGCGCGCGGCCCCAGTGCGGGAAGAACTGCGTCGCGTCGACCGCCGCCATCGCCTGCTCACGCAACGTGCCCCCCTGATTCCTGATTCCTGATTCCTGATTCCTGGAATCCATCCCGATGAACCACTGCCGCGTGGCGCGGAAGATGATCGGCGTCTTGTGGCGCCAGCAGTGCGGGTAGCTGTGCGAGAGCTTCTCGTGCGCGAAGAGGCTGCCGTTCGCCTGCAGCGTCTCGACGATGAGCGGATTGGCCTGCCAGATGCTCATGCCGCCGACCAGCGGCACGCTGGCGTAGAAGCGGCCGTCGTCGCCGACCGGGTTGTCGACTTTCAGGCCGTAGCGGCTGCCGACCACGTAGTCGTCGAGGCCATGGCCGGGTGCGGTGTGCACCGCGCCGGTACCGGCGTCGGCGGTGACGTGTTCGCCGACGATGACCGGCACCTGGCGCTCCTGGAAGGGGTGCCACAGCAGCACGCCTTCGAGCGCCGCACCGGTGGTGTGCGCGACGACTGCGGCGCCTTCGCTCAGGCCGTAGCGCGTCAACGCGGTCTCGCGCAGGCTGTCGGCGAGGATCAGGAGGCCCTTGGCCGTGCGCACCAGCGCGTACCGGAATTCGGAATGCAGCGCCACCGCCTGGTTGGCCGGCAGCGTCCACGGCGTGGTGGTCCAGATGACGATCTGCACCGCCTCGTCGATCGTCGCGATGTCGAAGCGTCTGGCAAGGTCGGCAGGGTCGGCGACGGCAAACCCGACGTCGATTGCCGGCGAGGTCTTGTCCTCGTACTCGACCTCGGCCTCCGCCAGCGCGGAGCCGCAGTCGACGCACCAGTGCACGGGTTTTGCGCCCTGATAGAGATAGCCCGCCTGCTGGATTTTTCCCAGTACGCGCAGTTCGTCGGCCTCGAACTGGAAATCCATCGTGCGATACGGGTTCGCCCAGTCGCCGAGCACGCCGAGGCGGATGAAATCGGCCTTCTGGCGCTCGATCTGCTCGGCGGCGTAGGCGCGGCACAGCTCGCGGAATTTTGCCGGCGGGATGGCCTTGCCGTGGGTCTTCTCGACCTGGAGTTCGATCGGCAGGCCGTGGCAGTCCCAGCCGGGGACGTAGGGCGCGTCGAAACCGGAGAGGGTCTTCGCCTTGACGATGATGTCCTTGAGGATCTTGTTCACCGCGTGGCCGATGTGGATGTCGCCGTTGGCGTAGGGCGGGCCGTCGTGCAGGATGAACTTCGGGCGGCCGGCCGCGGTCTGGCGGATCGCCTCGTAGCGCTTCTTGTCCTGCCAGCTTTTGACCCAGCCGGGTTCGCGTTTGGCGAGGTCGCCGCGCATCGGGAAGGGCGTGTCGGGCAGGTTGAGCGTGTGCTTATAGTCAGGCATGGCGTTGCGTCAGGAATTGGCGGGCGTCTGCGACGTCGCGGCGGATCTGCGCGACCAGCGTGTCGAGGTCGGGGTATTTCTCCTCGTCGCGCAGCTTGTGCAGGAAGTCCACGCGTACGCGACGGCCGTAGAGGTCGGCGTTGAAATCGAACAGGTGCACTTCGAGCACGGGCACGGCGTCGGCGCCCTTCACCGTGGGACGCCGCCCCAGGCTCGCCACGCCCGGCAGCGGCGCGCCGTTCAGGCCGTAGAGTTCGACCGCGAAGATGCCCATCAGCGGCGGGCGGTTGTGCTTCAGTTGAATGTTCGCCGTAGGAAAGCCGATGTCGCGGCCGAGTTTGTCGCCGTGCACGACCCGCCCGGAAATGCTGTAGGGGCGGCCGAGCAGGCGCGCCGCGTGTTCCAGTTCGCCAGCGGCGAGCGCCTGCCGCACCGCGGTCGACGAGGAACGCTCGCCCGCGACTTCCACCGTGGGCAGGGACTCGGTGTCGAACCCCAGTGTCGCGCCCATCTGCTGCAGCAGCGCAAAATCGCCCGCGCGCCGGGCGCCGTAGCGGAAATCGTCGCCGACGAGGACGTAGCGCGCGTCGAGCGTCGTGCCGAGGACCTGCTCGATGAAGGCATGCGGGGTCAGCGCGGAGAGCGCCTGGTCGAAGCGCAATACGTGCAGGCGGTCGATGCCTTGCGCTTGCAGGCATTCTGTTTTTTCGCGCAGGCTCGACAGGCGTGCCGGCGCCTGCGCGGGAGCGAAGAACTCGCGCGGGTGCGGCTCGAAGCTCAGCACACAGGTCGGCAGGCCGCGTGCCCGCGCAACCGCCTGCAGGCGGGCGAGCATGGCCTGGTGCCCCAGGTGCAGGCCGTCGAAATTGCCGATGGTGACTGCGTGAGGCGTGCCAAGCGGGCGAAAGCCGTGGGTGATGCGCATGGGGTGAAGCGGACGGGTGGCGCGAAAAGGCCTAATTCTAGCCGATCTGAGCGCTTATTCGGCGGCCCGCCGGGAGAACTGGCGCGGGCGGAAACCCATCAGCGCGAGCGCTGCGAAATACACGGCCACCCCGCCGGCGACCAGCAGCGCGAGCCGCCCGATGCGTTCCAGCGCGCGCGCGTCCAGCCACCATTGCGCCGCGCCCATGGCGAAGTGGAGCGCCGCCGCCATCAGCGCCACGGCCACCGCGACGCGCAGGGCATAGCCGGGCCAGCCGGGCCGTGGCTGGTAGATGCGCTGCTTTTTCAGCAGATGCAGCAGCAGGGCGGCGTTGAGGCAGGCCCCCAGACCGATCGCCAGCGCGAGGCCGGCATGGCCGAGCGGGAAGATGAAAGCGAGGTTCATCAGCTGGGTGGCGACGAGGGTCAGGATCGCGACCTTCACCGGGGTGCGGATGTTCTGCCGCGCATAGAACCCCGGCGCCAGCACCTTCACCAGGATCAGGCCGACGAGACCGAGGCTGTAGGCGATGAGCGCGCGCTGGGTCATGGCGACGTCGTGGCCGCTGAAGGCGCCGTAATGGAACAGCGTGGTGATGAGCGGCACCGCCAGCACAGCCAGTGCCGCCGCGGCAGGCAGTGCGAGCAGCAGGGTGAGCCGCAGGCCCCAGTCGAGCAGACGGGAATACTCGACGGGCGAATCGTCGGCGTAATGCTTGGCGAGACTGGGCAGGAGAATGGTGCCGAGCGCGACGCCGAGCATGCCGGTGGGAAACTCCATCAGCCGATCGGCGTAATACAGCCAGGACACGCTGCCGGTGGCGAGAAAGGAAGCGAAAATGGTGTTGATGAGCAGGCTGATCTGCGCGACCGACACACCCAGCGTCGCCGGGGCCATCAGCTTGAGGATGCGGCGCACGCCGGGATCGTCGAAATGCCGCGTGGGGCGCGGCAGCATGCGGATGCGCGCCAGATGCGGCAGCATCCACGCCAGCTGCAGCGCGCCGCCCAGCGCCACGCCCCAGCCCAGCGCCAGCACCGGAGGATCGAAATACGGCGCCAGCCACAGCGCGGCGGCGATCATGGCGACGTTGAGCAGCACCGGCGCGAAGGCAGGCACCGAAAACTTGCTCCAGGTGTTGAGGATGCCCGCCGCCAGCGCCACCAGCGAAATGAACACGATGTAGGGAAAGGTGATGCGCAGCAGCGTCACCGTCAGATCGAACTTCTGCGGATCGGCGCGGAAGCCGGGCGCGCTGACCCAGGCCACCCACGGTGCGCCGATCACGCCGAGGAGCGCCACGCCGACCAGCACCAGCGTCAGTGCGCTGGCGACCTGGCTCACCAGCCGCTGCGTGGCGTCGTGGCCCTGGCGGTTCTTGTATTCGGCGAGGATGGGCACGAAGGCCTGCGAGAATGCGCCCTCGGCGAACAGCCGCCGCAAAAGGTTGGGAATCTTGAATGCGACGAAGAAGGCGTCGGTGAACATGCCGGCGCCGAACGCGCGGGCGATGATCGCGTCGCGCGCGAATCCCAGGATGCGTGACAGCAGGGTCATGCTGCTGACCGCAGCGAGGGCTTTGAGAAGGTTCATGGCGGGCGGCGGTTTTGCCGGCATTGTGCGCGGCGCGCGTGCCGACTGCAAGCGCGGGCGCGGTGTCCGGCTCATTCGGCACCGTCGTTCCGGCGTACGCTGGAATCCAGTGAAATCAAGCGCCTGGCCCCCGGTGTTCGCCGGGTTGACGCCGTGCTTGCGCATTGGCGGGCTTTTCCATTAGAATTATCGGCTTTGATGAATCCGGCCCCCACCCTGGCCGGGAAACTCGCGAACAATTCTACCCTGCGCGCCGCGCGGGGCTTACAGGAGCAGAATACATGGCGAACTCCGCCCAGGCCCGCAAACGCGCCCGTCAGGCATCCGCGCAGCGCGACCACAACATGAGCCAGCGCTCGGAACTGCGCACCGCGATCAAGAAAGTGCGCAAGGCCATCGAGGCCGGCGACAAGTCGGCTGCACAGGCCGTGTTCCAGGCCTCGATGAGCGTGGTCGACCGCATCGCGGACAAAAAAATCGTGCACAAGAACAAGGCCGCGCGCCACAAGAGCCGCCTGTCCAGCGCGATCAAGGCCATGGCCTGAACGCGCGTCGCCTGCACGAACGAACGCCGCCTCGTGCGGCGTTTTTGTTTCGGGGCGCTGCCGCGCGCAGGGGGATTTTTTTCGGCCTATAATGCTCCCTCGCGCGATGGGCGCGAAGCTCGCGAAGCGAGACCCTGTCCCCCACGCCCGCTTTGCGGGAGAGGGCTGGAGAGGGAAACGTTCATGGCAGGCCGTCGTTTCATGTTTTCGGGGACGGCGAATGGCGATGAACGTTGGCACGGCGGCAGGAGCCGCCGTTTTCCATTCTGCCGCCACGGCGTGCAGCACATTGTATCGACGATTGCCTGTCCAGAATTGCCATGACGACGCACCTGATGAACACCTATGCCCGCCAGCCCATCGCCTTCGTACGCGGCGAGGGCGCCTACCTGTGGGACGAGACGGGGCGCCGCTATCTCGATGCGGTCGCCGGCGTGGCGGTGAATGCGCTGGGGCACGCGCATCCGAAACTGGTGAAGGCGATCGGCGAGCAGGCCGCGTCCCTGATTCACAGTTCCAACCTGTACCGCGTGCTGCGCCAGGAGGAACTTGCCGACAAGCTGTGCGAACTGTCGGGCATGGACCGCGTGTTCTTCTGCAACTCCGGCTGCGAAGCCAACGAGGCGGCGATCAAGCTCGCGCGCCTGTACGGCCACAACAAGGGCATCGAGCTGCCCACCATCATCGTCATGGAAAAATCCTTTCACGGGCGCACCATGGCGACGCTGACCGCGACCGGCAGCCGCAAGATCCAGGCCGGCTTCGAGCCCTTGCTGACGGGGTTCGCACGGGTGCCGTTCAACGACATCGAGGCGATCCGCCAGGTGGCGGAACACAACAAGAGCGTGGTTGCGGTGCTGGCCGAGGTGGTGCAGGGCGAGGGCGGCCTCAACGTCATGGCAGCGGATTTCATGGCCGAGCTGCGCACGATCTGCGACGCGCACGGCTGGTTGCTCATGCTCGACGAGGTGCAGACCGGCATCGGCCGCACCGGGACCTGGTTCGGTTTCCAGCATTCCGGCATCAAGCCCGACGTGATGACACTCGCCAAGGCGCTTGGCTCCGGCGTGCCGATCGGCGCCTGTCTTGCGAGCGGCGTCGCGGCGGACGTGTTCCAGCCGGGCAACCATGGCTCGACCTTCGGCGGCAATCCGCTCGCCTGCGCCGCCGCCCTGGCGACGCTCGACACGATCGAGGACGAAGGCCTGCTGGAGAACGCGCGCGTACGCGGCGAAGCGATCCGCGCCGGCCTGCGTGAGGCGCTTGCCGGCGTGCACGGCGTCGTGGACGTCCGCGGCGAGGGCATGATGATCGGCGTCGAGCTCGACCGTCCCTGCGGCGAACTGGTCGGCATTGCGCGCGAGGCGGGCGTGCTCATCAACGTCACCGCCGACACCGTCATCCGGCTGGTGCCGCCGCTCATCTATGGCGCCGCCGAGGTCGATGCGCTGGTCGACGCGGTGTCCGGCGTCGTCAGGAATTACCTGCAACAGGCGGCCTGATGCTGAAGCACTTTCTGCAATTCAAGGATTTCACGCGCGCCGAGCACGAATACCTGTTCGAGCGCGCGCGCGTGATCAAGGCGCGCTTCAAGCGCTACGAAACCTACCATCCGCTGGCCGACCGCACGCTGGCGATGATCTTCGAGAAGAGTTCGACGCGCACGCGCCTGAGTTTTGAAGCCGGCATGCATCAGCTCGGCGGTTCGGCCATCTACCTCAACACGCGCGACACCCAGCTCGGTCGCGGCGAGCCGGTCGAGGACGCCGGCGAGGTGATCTCGCGCATGGTCGATCTGGTCATGATCCGCACCTTCGAGCAGGAGATCGTCGAGCGCTTCGCCTCGCATTCGCGCGTGCCGGTGATCAATGGGCTGACCAACGAATACCATCCGTGCCAGATCCTCGCCGACATCTTCACCTTCATCGAGCATCGCGGCTCGATCCAGGGCAGGACGGTGGCGTGGATCGGCGACTCCAACAACATGTGCAACACCTGGCTGCAGGCCGCCGAAGTGCTCGGCTTCAACGTGCACGTGTCGACGCCGCCCGGTTACGAAGTCGAACCGGAACGTGCGGGCCTGTACGGAACCGACCACTTCGAAAGTTTTGCCGACCCGATGGACGCCTGCCGCGGTGCCGACCTGGTGACCACCGACGTGTGGACCAGCATGGGCTGGGAAGCCGAGAACGAGGAACGCCTGAAGGCCTTTGCCGACTGGCAGGTCGACGCCGACATGATGAATATGGCGCATCCGGATGCGCTCTTCATGCACTGCCTGCCGGCCCACCGCGGCGAGGAGGTTGCCGGCGAGGTGCTCGACGGCCCGCAGTCGGTGGTATGGGACGAGGCGGAGAACCGCCTGCACGTGCAGAAGGCGCTGATGGAATACCTGCTCCTCGGCAAGGTCGAAGCCTGATTACGACCACGACCCCTGAACCCTGGACATGAACATCGCCTACTTCAAGGACATGGATTCGCTCTACATCGAGTTGAGTCCGGAAAACCCCGACCACGCCTGGGAGGCGCAGCCGGGCATCGTCATCAATCTTTCCGCGGACGGGCGTCCCGTCGGCATCGAAATCGAAAAGGCGAGCCAGGCGACCCTGCTCGACATTCTCAAGATCGGCGGCTTTCCCGGTCAGGTCGAGATCATCGACAAGAACACTTCCGGTTCCACCCACTGACACATTCATCATGAGCGACATCAAGAAAGTAGTGCTGGCCTATTCGGGCGGTCTCGACACCTCGGTCATCCTGAAATGGCTGCAGGACACCTACCGCTGCGAAGTCGTCACCTTCACCGCCGACCTCGGCCAGGGCGAGGAACTCGAACCGGCGCGCGCCAAGGCGCTGAAGTTCGGCATCAAGCCCGAGCACATCTACATCGACGACCTGCGCGAGGAATTCGTGCGCGACTTCGTCTTCCCGATGTTTCGCGCCAACACCGTGTACGAAGGCGAATACCTGCTCGGCACCTCGATCGCGCGTCCGCTGATCGCCAAGCGGCTGATCGAGATCGTCAACGAAACCGGCGCCGACGCCATCTGCCACGGTGCCACCGGCAAGGGCAACGACCAGGTGCGCTTCGAACTCGGCGCGTATGCTTTGAAGCCCGACGTCAAGGTGATCGCGCCGTGGCGCGAGTGGGACCTGCTCTCGCGCGAGAAGTTGATCCATTATGCCGAAACGCACGGCATTCCCATCGACATGAAGCACCGCCAGGGCGGCAGCCCCTACTCGATGGACGCCAACCTGCTGCACATCAGCTACGAAGGCCGCCATCTGGAAGACCCCAACGCGGAAGCCGAGGAAGACATGTGGCGCTGGACCGTGTCGCCGGAGCAGGCGCCCGATGCGGCCGAGTACCTCGAACTCACGTACGTGCAGGGCGACGTCGTGGCGATCGACGGGCAGCGCCTGCGCGCGCACGAGGTCCTGGCGAAGCTCAACGCGCTCGGCGGCAGGCACGGCATCGGCCGGCTCGACCTGGTCGAGAACCGCTACGTCGGCATGAAGTCGCGCGGCTGCTACGAAACCCCCGGCGGCACGATTCTCCTCAAGGCGCACCGTGCGATCGAGTCGATCACGCTCGACCGCGAGGTCGCGCACCTGAAGGACGATCTGATGCCGCGCTACGCGAGTCTCATCTACAACGGCTACTGGTGGAGCCCGGAGCGCCGCGCCCTGCAGGTGCTGATCGACCACACCCAGCAGCACGTCAACGGCACGGTGCGCCTGAAGCTCTACAAGGGCAACGTCATCGTGGTGGGCCGCGACTCGAAGACCGATTCGCTGTTCGATTCGACCATCGCTACCTTCGAGGACGACGCCGGCGCCTACGACCAGAAGGACGCGGGCGGCTTCATCAAGTTGAACGCGCTGCGCATGCGCATCGCCGCCAAACTCGACGCACGGAGGAAATGAGCATGGCCCAGTTCGACAACGTCGCCGTCATCAAGAAAGCCAACGTCTACTTCGACGGCAAGTGCGTCTCGCACACCGTGCAGCTCGCCGACGGCACGAAGAAGAGCGTCGGCGTGATCCTGCCGTCCACGCTCACCTTCAACACCGGTGCGCCGGAAATCATGGAAACCGTGGCGGGCAGCTGCCGCTACCGGCTCGCCGGCGAGACGGAATGGAAGGCTTGCACGGCGGGCGAATCGTTCAAGGTGCCGGGCAACACCAGCTTCGACATCGAGGTGGCCGGCGAGCCCTATCACTACGTCTGCCACTTCGGCTGAACCCGGCATGACCACCATCGCCGTCGTCAGGAAGGATGGCCGCATCGCCATCGCGGCGGACACGCTGACCAAGTGGGGCGGCGGCAAGGAATCCGCCGATTACGTGGCGAACCACGAGAAGATTCTGCGTGTCGGCGACAGCTACCTCGCCGTCACCGGCTCGGCCACCTTCAAGCTGATCCTCGCCGAGTATTTTGCCTCGCTGGAGACGGCACCGCCGCTCGATTCCGTGGCGAGTATCTTTGGCGTGTGGAACAGCCTGCACGGCGCGTTGAAGGAACACTACTATCTGCAGACCGGCGAGGACAAGGACGACGACCTCGAATCCTCGCGCATGGACGTGCTGATCGCCAACTCTCACGGCATCTTCGGCGTCGCGGCGCACCGCACGGTGCAGGAGTTCACCCGCTTCTATGCCTACGGCAGCGGCAGTCCCTACGCGCTGGGTGCGATGTACGCGGCCTATCGCGCACCCGCGCTCGATGCGGAGGCCGTCGCGCGCCTGGGTGTGGCGGCCGCCGCAGAATTCCACGACGAATCCGGCCTGCCGGTGCAGTCGTACGGACTGGATTTGCAGACGGGCGCCTGATAGCCTCAGGCAGACCGGTGCCGAGCCCCACTGTAGGCGGGCCGCCCGCGGCCCGATGGGGTGTGCGCACTGCGGCACCGGATCGCGGCGAGGGCGCCGCTCCTACACCGGGATGCGCGGTGCTGTAGGCGGGCCGCCCCCGGCCCGATCGCCGTGATGGCTGCGTCCTGCGCAATCACGGCGCGGCGTGGCGATGTGAAACACACAGATATCAAGGAGGGAACAGCATGCCGACTTTTGACATCGTCTCCGAGGTCGACAAGCAGGAAGTCCGCAACGCGGTCGACCAGGTCAACAAGGAAGTCTCGACCCGTTTCGATTTCAGGGGCTCGGACGCGCGCGTCGAGCAGGCCGACTACGTGCTGACGGTCTGCGCCGACACCGAATTCCAGCTCGACCAGGTGCAGGACATCCTGTCGCAGAAACTGTCCAAGCGCAGCATCGACGTCAAGTGCCTGGAGTTTGGCAAGGTGGAGAAGGTCTCGGGCAACAAGGTCAAGCGCAGCGTCACGGTGAAGACCGGCGTCGAGACCGAATTGGCGAAAAAAATCGTCAAGCTCGTCAAGGACAGCAAGCTCAAGGTGCAGGCCAGCATCCAGGGCGACAGCGTGCGCGTGTCGGGCGCCAAGCGCGACGTGCTGCAGGAGGCCATCGCGCTGGTGAAAAAAGGCATCAGCGATTTCCCGCTGCAATTCCAGAATTTCCGCGATTGAGGAGAACACCATGCCCAAGGTGCTGATTCCGCTGGCCGACGGTTGCGAGGAGCTCGAAGCCGTCACCCTCATCGACCTGTTGCGCCGCGCCGGTATTGCGGTGACGGTGGCGGGACTCAAGCCCGGCATCGTCAAGGCGAGCCGCGGCGTGCAATTGATGCCCGACGTTGCTCTCGACGACGCGCTGCACGACGACTACGACATGGTCGTGCTGCCCGGCGGCCTGCCCGGCGCGACGCATCTTCGGGACGACGCGCGCGTCATCGCCCTGCTGCAGAACATGGCCGCCGCCGACAAGTTCACCGCCGCCATCTGCGCCGCACCACAGGTGCTTGCCGCCGCCGGCGTGCTCGAAGGCAGGCAGGCGACGGCCTACCCGGGCGTCCTCGACGGCGTCCCCGGCGTCGTTGCAAGTGCCGCGCCCGTCGTGCGCGACGGCAAGGTGCTCACCTCGCGCGGTCCCGGCACCGCAATGGATTTCGCGCTCGAACTCATCGAAGCGCTGGTGGGTGGCGAGAAACGCCGCGAGGTGGAGGCGGGGTTGGTGCGCTGAGCGGTAAGCGGAGATGGGGGGCGGACAGTTCGTAGCCCGGATGCAGCGAAGCAGAATCCGGGGAGGGGGTACGCCGGGCCGCCACCTCCCGCGTCAACTCACCCCTCACCCCGGCTAC
This sequence comes from Thiobacillus sp., assembly GCA_024708885.1. Lineage (GTDB taxonomy): Bacteria > Pseudomonadota > Gammaproteobacteria > Burkholderiales > Thiobacillaceae > Thiobacillus. The sequence continues at coordinate 5,107 of JANJXT010000053.1, read as the reverse complement.
CGAATCTCCTCCACGCTGAAGCGCTTGCTCATGATCTGCGGCGTGACGAGTGCGTAACCCTGCTGTTGCCAGTGGACGAGTTCGGTGATGGCGTTGGGGACGATCTCGACGAAATCCTGGAAATCCTTCGGCGCGTAGCCATAGTCGGCAGCCGCATCGCCGCACACCTTGAACGTCACGCCGAGACTGGTGTAATAGCGCATGCGCTGGACGACGTCCTGGTAGCGGGCCTGGTTCTTCTTCGCCAGGGTGACGATCTCGGTGCCGTGAATGACCACCACGATGCTCAGGTCCTCCGGCGCATAGCTGTAAGGCGCATCCAGCAGCGGATTGAGCAGGGCACGCACCCAGTAGAGCGCGCTACCGAGCTTGGCGGGGTCGTCGAGATAGATATCGAAGACCGCTTTTGCGGGCGCGTAGGGCGTGGCGGTCCGTTTGCCCTCGGCGTGCGCCGGCAGGGCAAATCCGAGCCATAGCGCGAGCAATGTGGCGAACAGGCGTTTCATGCGCAATCCCCTCCTGATGAGCAATGGCTGCGTTATAGACGCTGCGCTGCGTTTTGGCGAAGCCGCCGCAGGGTCTGGTAGAGCTTCAGGCGTGCCGGGTCGATGTCTCCTGCGGCGAGGGCTGCGTCGAGCCGGCAGCCGGGTTCGCCGGCGTGGCGGCAGTCGCGGAAGCGGCACTGCCCGAGAAAGGGACGGAATTCGATGAAGGCGCGCGCCAGCGCCGCGTCGTCGAGGTGTTGCAGGGCGAATTCCTGCAGGCCGGGGGAGTCGATCAGCGCGGTGTCGGGGCCGAGGCGGTGCAGGCGCGTGTGGGTGGTGGTATGGCGACCGCTGTCGAGGGCTTCGGAGTACGCGCCGGTCGCGACGCCGGCGTCCGGACACAGCGCGTTGACCAGGGTGGACTTGCCCATGCCGGATTGCCCGATCAGCAGGGTGGTGTGGCCCTGCAGGCACGGCAGCAGCAGGGTGGCGTCCGATTGCGCGGACAGCGTCACCACACGGTAGCCGATGCGCGCCATCAGATCGAGGCGCGCACGTGCCCCCGCGGTCTCCGGCAGGTCGGCCTTGTTGAGGACGATGAGGCTCGCCATCCCCTGCTCCTCGGCGGCGAGCAGGCAGCGTTGCACCAGTTCCGGCGAGAAGCTGGGGCAGGCCGCCACCACCACGGCAACCTGGCTTGCGTTGGCGGCGATGGCCTTGCTGCGGAACGCGTCCGAGCGATACAGCAGGGTGGTGCGCGGGAATACGCGTTCGATGACGCCGCCATCGCCGGCGCGGCGCACTTCGACGCGGTCGCCGCACACCACCTGCAGGCGCCGGCCGCGCACCTGGCACGCGAGTTCGCCCGCCGGCGTGGCGACGATGAAACGGCGACTGAAGGCGGCGACGACCTCGCCCGAAAGCGGATTCAGAATGTCGTCAGGCGCTGTTTCCACATCACGTGGGCCCCTTCATCCAGTCCATCGATCGTGATCTCCGCGTCGCATCCAGGGGCTTCTTGATGCGTGTTCAATCTACATTCCGCACCACAAAGACACAGAGAACCCTGAAAAACAGGAATTCTCCGCGCTTGCCTCCGCCCACCCATCGGGTGAACCACGGAAAGAATACAGGCACATGTTTTTGCTCCCCGTTCTCTGTGTCTCTGCGGTTCAACTGTTTTTTCTAGGAGCCTGTCGCAGGCCATGTCGAACTCATGTGCCGTTCCAGCGCGGCGTCGCAGAGGTCGGTGCAGACGCATCGTTGGCAACGGCGCACTGCGCTAGATGTCGAACAGCGCGTCGACCTTGGCGGCACAGATGAAGTCGTTCTCCGACAGGCCGTCGATCGCATGGGTCCAGTACTCGACGCGCACGGTGTTGTAGCCGACGATGAGGTAGGGATGATGATCCTCGCGGTGCGAGACCCACATCACCGCGTTGACGAAGGCCTGCGCCTGGTAGTGGTCCTTGAACGCATAGTCCTTGGCGATCTTGATGCCGTCGCGCTGCCAGCCGGCAAGGCCCTTGAGAAACGGCGTGATCTGCGCATCGGTGAGCGGCGCGACACCGCCTTCGCAGGGCGCGCATTTCTTGCGAACGAGAGCTTCGACGACGGTGGTCATGGCGAATTCCTATTTGAGCTTGTAGTACTGCTGGTTCAGATATGCCGCAACGTGCGCTTCGTCCTCGGGGAACCAGCCGGCACCCGTGTTGGCATTGCAGCCGGCAATGCGCGCCGCGAGCTGCTGTGGCGTGCGCACCTTGCGGTCGGCGCGCGTGTAGATCCCGCTGCCATCGCCGCCGACCAAGCCGACGTGGCAATTGACGCAGGATTTGTCGTGCAGGGCCTTGCCGGCGCTGGCGTCACCCTTGGCAGGCGGCGCGGCGTGCACGCCGGCAGCCACGGCAAAGGCGGAGAGAAACAGGATGAATGCTTTCATTGCGGAACTCCGGTCGACTGGAATGTTTTCATTATGAACGCAAGATGCAGCCGCTTCCACCCCGCCGTACACGGGGTCTATGCGAAAATGCCGGCATCGCAATCCAGGAAATCACCATGCCGCAAAATCCCACCCACCTGCTCTGGCTCGACATGGAAATGACCGGCCTCGCGCCCGATACGGACCGCATCATCGAGCTAGCCATCGTCGTCACCGATGCCGACCTCAACACCGTGGCGGAGGGCCCCGTGCTGGTGGTGCATCAGCCGGATACGGTGCTGGACGCGATGGACAGCTGGAACAAGGGCACCCACGGCAAGTCCGGTCTCATCGACCGGGTGAAGGCGTCCCGGCTGTCGGAGGCCGATGCCGAGGCGCAGATGCTGGCCTTCGTGAAACAGCATGTGCCGGCGCGCACATCGCCGATGTGCGGCAACTCGATCTGCCAGGACCGTCGCTTCCTGGCGCGCTACATGCCTGGTCTGGAAGCCTTCTTCCATTACCGCAATCTCGACGTCAGCACGCTGAAGGAGCTCGCCAAGCGCTGGCGTCCCGGCCTGCCGGAAGCGTTCAAGAAGACCAACAAGCACGAGGCGCTCGCCGACATCTACGAGTCGATCGAGGAGCTCAAGCACTACCGCGAGCACTTCATCCGCGGGGCCTGACGCCCCACGGGGGTGCCGGGGCGTGAGGCGGACGCACGGGCTGGCGCGTTGCGCCCCCGAGCATGAAACCTGGCCCAGCCGCGTGCGCCTGCTGGATGCGCTCAGTTGAGCTCGGGGTCGGCTTGCGGCAGCGGCGAACGCTGTACCGGACGGCGGCCTGCCTGCACCGTCAGCTCGAGCGATTGCTGCTTGCGCGCCACGCTGAGGCGTGCCTTATCGCCCGGCTTGAGCGCGGCGATCAGGTTGAGCAGGGACGACGAATCGGTCACCGGATTGCCGTTGACCGCGAGCAGCACGTCGCCGGGGCGCACGCCGCCGTCGTCCGCCGGCCCGCCCTTGAGCACGCCCGCGATCAGCGCCCCCTGCGCATTTTTCAGGTTGAACGAGTCGGCCAACTCCGGAGTGAGATCCTGCACCTCGATGCCGACCCAGCCGCGCGTCACGCTGCCTTTGCGGATGATCTGCTCCATCACCTGGCGTACGATGCTCACCGGAATGGCAAAGCCGATGCCCTGGGAGCCTCCGGTGCGGGAATAGATTGCGCTGTTGATGCCCACCAGGTTGCCTGTGGCATCGACCAGCGCGCCGCCCGAGTTGCCTGGATTGATCGCCGCGTCGGTCTGGATGAAGTTCTCGAAGGTGTTGATGCCGAGCTGGGTGCGCCCGAGCGCACTGACGATCCCCGCGGTGACGGTTTGTCCGACACCGAAGGGATTGCCCACCGCCAGCACCCAATCCCCCACCTTGAGCGTGTCGGGCTGGGCGAAGGTGATCGCGGGCAGGTTGGTGGTGTCGATCTTCAGCACGGCAAGATCGGTTTCCGGGTCGGCGCCGACCACGCGTGCGGGCAGCGCGTGGCCGTCCGACAGCGCAACCTGGATCTCGTCCGCGGCTTCGACCACATGATAGTTGGTGAGCACGTAGCCGTTCGCGCTGACGATCACACCCGAGCCCAGGTTGGAGGCCTGGCGCGGCCGTCCGTCCAGGCGATCGCCGAAGAAGTAGCGAAAGATCGGATCCTGCACCGTGGGCGCCCGCACGTTCTGCCGGGTGAACACGTTGACCACGGCGGGGATCACGCGTTGCGCCGCCGGTGCGAACGACTCCATGGGGGGCAGCGGTGTTGCGGGTGTTGCAGGGGCCTGCTGGATGGTCACGCCCGGCCGGGGCTGCGGCGTCTGCCAGCGCAGCAAATCCGGTTTGAAGAGCGCGATGACGAACAGCACGCCCAAGGCCACTGTGGTGGCCTGAGCGAAAAGCAGCCAGAGTTTGCGCATATTTGATCTAGATCAAGGCCGGATCGAGCCGAAGAGGCAATAATTATAAATTGATTTCAAGAATGCCCGCTCGCGGACGCCACATCGGCCTTCCAGTTGCGGGCATCATTTTGTTACAATTTCAGTTTTGTTGAAAAACGTTCAGGTTGAAAAAACATGAGTCGAGCAGCCGATGGACAGGAAGTAAACAGTAGCAAGCGGAAATTCCTGGTCGCCGCGACCAGCGTCGTCGGCGGCGTCGCGGCAGCCGGGGTGGCCGTGCCGCTGGTGATGAGCATGCTGCCGAGCGCGCGGGCGAAGGCCGCCGGCGCGCCGGTCGAGGTCGACATCAGCAAGGTCGAGCCGGGTATGATGCTGACCGTCGAATGGCGCGGCAAGCCGGTGTGGATCGTCAGCCGCACCAAGGAAATGCTCGATCTGATGGTCAAGCACGATGACCGGCTTGCCGATCCCAAGAGTGAAATGCCGCAGCAGCCCGACTACTGCAAGAACGACGGCCGTTCGCTCAAGCCCGAGCTTCTGGTCGCCGTCGGCATCTGCACCCACCTGGGCTGCTCGCCCACCTACCGCAAGGAAATCGGCGCCGCCGATCTCGGCGCCGACTGGCCGGGCGGCTTCTTCTGCCCCTGCCACGGTTCCACGTTCGACCTCGCCGGGCGCGTGTACAAGGGCGTGCCGGCGCCGACCAACCTGGTGATCCCGCCTCATCAATACCTCAGCGACGCCAAGCTGCTGATC
>JANJXT010000048.1 GCA_024708885.1 Thiobacillus sp. | reverse complement strand
CCGCTACACACCCGATGGCACGCCTGCTCGTGCGCCTGCCTTTGTCGCGCCTCCTTGCGGGCCCCGGCCCGCGGCGTCGTTGCTTCGCGGCAGGCACCCGTTCAGACGCACCCTCGGGTGCGTCCAACTGCGGTTTCTAGGATGATGCGGCGCGCGCTGTGGCTGCCGGCGCTCGGTGTCGCCGTCATTGCGGCCGGCGCCATCGCCTACACGCTCTATCCGGGCAAACGCTCCGACGCGGCGCTCGACGCGATCTCGAACGAAGTCTGCATCGTCGCGCCCGCCACGCCGCCCGATCCGGCATCGAACCTGCCGCTGCTCGCCCCGCGCGCGGTGCCCGCCGAGGCGCGCTGTCCGGTGTGCGGCATGTATCCGGCGCGCTACCCGCGCTGGGCGGCGCAGATCATTTTCCAGGACGGCGCCACGCACTTCTTCGACTCGCCGGTCGATCTGTTCGGCTTCATGAACGGCGTCGGACGGCACAGCAGTCCCTACACATCGAAGGAAGCCGCCGCCCAGTTCGTCACCGACTTCGACAGCGGCGAGTGGGTGGCCGCCGACACGGCCTTCTACGTGCGCGGCTCGAGTGTCCTCGGCCCCATGCGCGATGCCGACCTCTCCGCGTTCGGCAGCCGCGAATCCGCCGAGGCCTTTGCGCGCAGCCGCGGCGGCAAGGTGCTCGCCCATGCCGAGGTCACGCCCGAGCTGATCCGCGCCCTGAGCCGCAACCTGCACCGCCACTGACGGGGCGCGCCCTCAGGGAATGGCGCTGTCGATGACGATCGCGACGTCCTGGCTGCCGAGCCTGACTGCATCCACCCGCCCCTGCAGATCCCCGCTGCGCGGCATCGCCTGGCCCGACTTCGACACGCGCGCGCTGATGACCAGTTCGGCGTGGTTCGACAGCTTGTCGCCCGCCGCCATCGATTGTGAATCGTCCAGGCTGAAACGGTAGGGCAATCTGGCGACGTCGACCTGCGCGATGGCGAGCGGCATGCGCCCACCGTTCGCCGCCTGCGCGAACACGAACACGGTATCGGTCGGCTGCACCCTGGCACGCAGCGAGGGGGCGAGCGTCACCGTGCCGGATACGGACGCTGCCGCCTGTGTGGCCCGTGGTTGTTCGCCGCCTGGCTGCCGCCCCTCGATGTCCTGGATCGTCGCGGCGATTCCGGCCGCCACCTCGGAATCGGGCGGCAATTGCCGCAGCAGGCGCCGCCAATGCGTCACGGCTTCGGCAAAGTCCTGGCGCTGGTAGGCTGCGGATGCCGCGAGGTTCAGCGCCTTCTGGTTGTCCGGGTCCAGCTCGAGCGCCTGGGCAATGAGTTCCATCGGCTTGCCTTGCAGATTGCGGCCCTGCGCCATGGCAAGCACATCCGCATAATCCGCCAGCAGGCGCGCATCGGGCGGCACCAGTTCGACCACGCGCCCGAGTGCGTTGGCCGAATCCGCGAAGCGCTCCATCGTCGCATACGAACGCGCCAGCATGAACCATCCCTCGGCATCGTCCGGGCTGGTCTTCAGCCTGGCTTCCAGGCTCCCGATCATCGCAACGGGATCGTGCTCGCCCGGCACCGCCGCCACAGGCGCGCTGGCCGCAGATTCGAGCAGCGCCTGCGGATTGCCCAGCCACATGTAAAGCGCGATGGCCGCGACAGGCAGCCCCAGCAAGAGGGCGAACCCCGCGCGGCGCTCCGTCCCCGCCGTGCTTGCAGCCGGAGCGGTTTGCTGCGGCGCGTCCTCGCTCAGGCGTTCGACGAGTTCGTGCCGTGCCGCTTCGTACTGCGTCTCGTCCAGCGTGCCGCTTTCAAGCTCCGCCTTCAGTTCGGCGAGCTGGTCTCGATACACCGCGACATTGACGGTTTCCCGATCCACCGCCTCGCGCTTCGAATCGCGCCGCAACAGCGGAGGCAGGATGAAGAAAAGCACGAGCGCGAGAAACAGGAGCGCCAGCCCCCAGAACAGCGAGATCGTCCAGAAATTACCCATGGTTCAGTTCCGTTGCAGGCGCGCACCGCCGAACGCGCGATGCCTGCCAAACCGCGCGAAAAGAAAACAAGACGAGGTAAGCGTATATCGCCCCGGTGCGCGCGCACTCATGGCGCGCCCGAGACATCCGTGATCATGCCACGAATCGATGCGCAAGGCGCACCGGGCATTGCAGGTCGGCGACGACACGGTCCAGGCTGCGGACTCGATCGACCCCTCAGCCTGCGCTGACCACGCGGTTGCGGCCGGTTTCCTTGGCGCGGTACAGCGCCTCGTCGGCGCGGCGCACAAGTTCATCGATGCTGTGCACCGTGGCGTCAGGAATTCCCGATGCACCGATGCTGATCGTCAGATGCTGCTCGCCCATGCCTTCGACGCTTATTTCGCTGACTGCCAGACGAATTTTTTCCGCCACGGCCAGCGCATTGTCGAGACCCGTGTGCGGCAACAGCACGGCGAACTCCTCGCCACCATAGCGCGCCACCAGATCGGAATCGCGCACCGACTGCTGCAACACGTGCGCCACCGCAACCAGCGCGTTGTCGCCCACCTGATGCCCGTAGGTGTCGTTCACGCGCTTGAAGAAATCGATATCGAGAATCAGGAAGGAAAGCGGCATCTGGTAGCGCAAGGCCTTGGAATACTCGTCCTTCAGACGCTCGTTGAGGAAGCGCCGGTTGTAGAGGTTGGTCAGACCATCGGCGATGGACAGGCGCTCCACCTTTTCGTTGGTGAGTGCATTGTCCAGCGTGATCGCAATCTGGTTGGCCAGGTATTCGATCAAGGGCTGTTCCTCGGCCTGATACGCGCCGAAGGTGCCGAGGAGCATGACGCCGAGCACCTTGTCCTTGTATATCAGCGGAAATGCGGCAACCGCGGTGGGCGCGGCCACAGCAAAGCCAAGGTCGATGTGGATGTAGCTTGTCTCGGGCAGGTGTTCCAGCACCTTCGACTGACGCTCCGCCGCGGCGCTCCCGGCAAGCCCTTCGTTCAGGCGCAGGGGCTTCAGCGCGTCGAGATCGACAGCGTGCGTGACGAAGGGCTGCAGCGTCTCACCCTGCTCGTCCATGAGATAGATGATGCCGAGCTTGGAATCAGTGAGCTCCAGCACCTTGTCGAGCGCGTTCTTCAGCAGTTCCTTCGGGTTCAGCGTGGTGATCAGCAGCTTGGCCAGCGAATTGTATTTTTCCACCCGCGCCTGCTGGCCGCAGATCGCGTCGGCCATGCGGTTGAAGCCCTTGCCCAGATCCTCGAATTCATCCTTCGTCACGATCTCCGTGCGCACGCCCGGCCGGCCGGCTGCAAAATCGTCCATCGCCCGGACCAGGGCGCGGATGGGATAGAGGGTATCCCGATGCGCGAAAAATGCAATCAGCAGCGAGAGCAGACTGCCGGCGACAATGAAGCCATAGAGCAGCAGCATCCTGGTATGAACGAAGCTTGCGACGGCACTGGTCCTGCTGCTCCCGACCAGCGAGCCGATGACGTGTTTCTGCGTGTTGAAAAGCGGTTCGGCAAGGATGAAACAGGGCTCGTTGCTGATGGTCGCCTGCCCGCTGAACGGTTTGCCCTTCATCAGCGGATCGTTCACCTCCACCGGCAGCGACCAGCCGTCCACCCACAGGTTTCCCGGTCGCCGGGAACTTGCGACCACCCGCGAATCCTGGATCAGCGCACCGAACAGGCGCACCTCCTCGCCCGCACCGTCGTGGATCAGGTTGGGCAGCCAGTCGTAGCCGTCCAGCAGGACGATACCGACCAGAACACCGATTGCCGCGCCCTCCTTCATCACGGGAACGGCCACCACACTCGTCATCACCATGCGCTCGAGGCGCAGGTATCGTTCCGGGCTTTCGAGCAGGAACACGTCGCGTGGAATGATTTCGTTCGAGATGGAGCTTTGCCCCAGATTCACCACCTGCGGCAGCACGGCGTTCAGCATCACCTGATCGCCGGCATTGTTGTTCCGCCGCGCGATCACATTGCCTTTGGGATCGGTTACCAGCCACGCATCCACGTAGGCCAGATTGAAGGCATGCTGCTGCAGCAGTTCCCGCAGGGGCGCGCTGCGACGTTCGGCGAGCGCATCCTTCGTCATCTGCAACGCGGCCGTGTGGCTCAGCAGCGCGCTGAGCGTATCCAGGCGGCCGGCATGCGCGGCCAGGGCGCCGTGCACGCTCATGCCGAGCGTGTCCTGAACGTGCCGCTGCGCGGTGTCCTCCAGCACGCGCTGCACGAGGAACGTGATGCCGGTGAGCGGCACGGACAGGACGATGAAAAACGCGATCAGCGTCTTCCAGCCGATCGACAGGGGGAAGCGTTGCGCGCCCCACACGACGCGATAGGGATTTTTTCTTCCCGGCACGACGGCAGCCGTTTCACTCATGGGCAATCCACCTCGGCGAAACATGAAAGCGCTATCGCAAACGCCGCCGGCGATCTGCTACAATTTCTGTCCATAATTTTTGTTTATGGCCGCATTACATATAAACGAGCGCGCCCGGCCGTTGCCGTTTGCCCCAGTACACGGACATATCGTCTTTTTCACACGTTTCTTGACCCGTACAAACAGCCCAACATGCATAAACCGAAAGAGCACCTCAACCCGAACGTATTCCGTATCCAGATCACGACCGCCAGCGCACTGTTAAGCGGTATGCTCCTCCTTGGCGGCTGCGAACGCGGCGCCCCGCCGGCCGTAGAACAGACACCGGCCGCCGCGCCACAGGCGCCTGTCGAAAACCTGCTCTCCAATGTTCCGGTACAGGGCGACGAGCCGCTTCCGTCCGGCCATCCGACACTGCCCGGCGCAATGCCGCCCCATCCGACAGGCATGCCGGGCAGCCGGCCCGACCTCGACCAGCAACTCGCCGCCGAACATCCGCAAAGCAGCGGCAAGCAAAAACCCGCCGTGCTCGTACCGGATGCGGTGAAGGCACAATGGACCGGCGCCACGCTTGCGGTGAACGTCGGTGGCCAGGAAAAACAGCTCACGCTCGCCGTCGGCAAGACCGCCGCCATCGGCAACGCCCTGCAACTGCATCTGCTGCATTACCTGCCCGCCTACACCAGCAACTTCCAGACGGTGACGAGTTCCTCCGGCGAACCGATGAATCCCGCGGTGCAGATCGAAGTGATCGCTAACGGCCAGGTGCTAGCAGAGGGCTGGGTCTTCCAGAATCTACCGGACTTCAATTCCTTCAAGAGCGAACAGGTCCAGGTGCGTCTCGTGTCCGGCAAGCGCAGTGCGACGAAATGACGCGGGCTGCCGGCTGCGAAGCTGCGTGACCATTCCACGGTGAACGGCACCGGCATGCAGCCGGGCGCTGCGACGCGTCTCGGCTTTCATGACGTCAAAACAGCCACATGCGATAAGCCGGCAATCCTGGATGGAGGGATCCTCGATGAAACGAACGGCACTGCTTCCCCTGCTCGCGCTGCTGGCCTGCCATGCGGCCCCGCTCCACGCGCAGGCGCCTGGCAAGGACGCCAAGGCCGCGCAGGAACTGACGCACGCCATCGAGCGGCAGGTGCTGAGCATGAACGTCAACCAGGACCTCAAGTATCTCATCGACTACCACTTCTCGACGTTTCACGGCATGTACGCCTACCGCGAACTGATGCGCTGGGCACAGACGGCACCCGCGCCCGAGCGTGAAACACTCATGGCGCTGACGCGTGCCGGTCTGGAAGCAATCGTTCGCGACTCGGGGATGGGCCTGCCGCTGGACAAGGGCGCCGGGCGTGCGGTGGGCGTGCTGTTCGACAAAGGCCTGCCGCGCTACGCGGCACGGCCGGATTTTTCCGATCCGGCCACTCTCGGGTGGGACCCCGCGAGTTTCGAGCGCACGGTCTCACCTGCGGCGCTCGGCCAGTCGCTGGGCGCCAAGGCGCTCTTCGTGCAGGCTGAACGCGGCACGCCGGGCGCGACACGCGACCTGCTACTGGCGTCGGCGCTGCAGGAATTCCAGACGCTGCTCGCGCTGCTGGAACGCGGTGGCGACAGCGGCGCCCGCTACATGCCTGCTGCACTCAAGCTGGAAACCGGTGGCTGGGCGGTGACCGACGCGTCCAGCGCCCTGTACGGCCAGTTGTCGCTGCTGCAAGGCCTGGCGCAGCTTCACGCCACCCTCGCCCTGCCGGAACTGGCGAACACCCCCCACGTGGGCAAACCGGCCGCAGACTGGCGCAAGGACGTGCGGCGCACGCTGGAACGGGTTTTCGACAGCATGCTGACGCTGCACCGCGACGCGCGTTCCGGCAGCCTGGTCCGGTCGTACGATCCCAAGCGTGGTGCCGCCGACCGTATCGGTGCCGACGAGGCGGGTTACACGCTCGAGGTGCTGGCCGAACTGGCTGCGGTCCTGCCGCGCGCGGATGGCCTGCGCGACAAGGTACTGCGGCAACTGGCAACCCAGGCCGACGACCTGCTGGCACGCCTGGCGCAACGCGGCACCGCCCCGCGCGCATTCCTGCTCGGCAACGACCGCGTGTTCGACGGGACGGTGATGCGCCTCGACGACCAGCTGTCCATCATTGCGGGCCTGCTGGCGGCGAGCGAAGCAGGCGGCCAGGATCGCCATGCGAAAAAGGCGCGGGAGATGTACGAGGCGGCGCGTTCCACGTTCTGGTCCGACGCAGCCGGCATCTTCCGCTCCGCCGCCGGCCAGGCGGTCTCGGCCTATGACGGGCATCTGTTCGGTCTGACGCTCGCCGCCTGGCGCCGCCTTGACCGTGCGCTCCCCGCCGGCGAAGCCCGCCGCCACGGCCAGCGCCACATCGAGGTGGTGCTGAAGCAAGCAGGACTGCAACAGGCCGAAGGCCCTGCCACCGGCGAACCCCGCCAGCCGGAAACATTCATTCGCGACGAGCTGCCGGACCTGGTGCGCCGCATCGCCACGCTGAAAAAAGACGAACAGGCGAACGAGATCGCCGCCGCGGTCAAGGCCCTGAGCGACCAGAATGGCGACGGCGTCCCCGGCTGCCGTTTCGCCGGCGGTGCCTTCGGCGCGGCGCCGGTCATCGTCACCCAGACCAGCGTGAAGACACCGTTCGAGATACCGGAAAGGAAAGCGCCATGAGCCGCAACAGTCCCTTGAAACGTCGGCATGGGATCGACCGACAGCATGCAGGCCAAACCTTGGCGCGACACAATACGCGCGAGCCCGTCGAGCTGAAGCCCGGCCTGCGGGGCGGCGCGAACACCGGCCTGCGTGCGGTCGGGCACTCCGGATGGAAATCAGCCGCGTTGCTCGCCGCGCTGCTCGTGTGCAGCGCCCCGACGGCTCACGCGTTCAGCGGAATGGGCAATCCGGAGCGCGGCAGAATGCTGTTCAACCAGCGCTGCGCCGTATGCCATGGGGAAAACGGCCGGGGGCGCGAAGGCATGGCAGCCGACTTCGTCGGCGAATGGCATCGCCTCACCAAGCCGGATCAGGAACTCAGACACAACATACGCTCGGGCGCGGTACGCACACCCGGCAAAGTCTATAGCGCGGGCCAGTGCCCGCCGCAGATGCTGGACGAACGCGACATGGACGACGTGCTGTCCCATCTGCGCAATGCCTTCGGTTCACCCAGCTTCGATTTCGGCCGCTGACGCCCCATGCCCCACGACGCCGTCTCCGACGCGACTTTCTCCGACATCCGTCCGCGCAAGCCGCTTGTCGCGCTTTTCCTTTCCGTCTGTCCGGGACTGGGGCAGCATTATGCGGGCCATCTCGGGCGCGGCATCCTCTTCTACATTACGCTCATCGTGGCATCCTGGCTCGCCGCCATCGCCTTCATGTCGATCGGCAGCAAGCTTAGCATCGTGTTTCTGTGCGTGCCCTTCGTCGGCGTGGCGCTGATCGCATTCGACGCCTGGAACTGCGCGCGCCATCAGTCGCCCGACTACCGCCTGCAATGGTTCAACCGCCTGTGGATCTATGCCGGCGTGTTTCTGACCCTGCTGTTCACGGTCAACCCGCTGATGGATCTCCTGGTGGGCCGCCACGTCGTGCGGGCCTTCTTCATGACCTCCTCCAGCATGGCACCGACCATTCTCGACCGCGACATCGTGCTGGTGAACAAGTGGGCTTTTCCGAAACGTGGTGACATCGCGCTGATCCACTTTGGCGAAAAGAAACCCGGCGCCAAGCTCACCCAGCTCATCGACGACCAGTTCATCAAACGCGTCATCGCCGTTCCCGGCGACACGCTGGAAATCCGCAGCGACACGGTGTGGATCAACGGCCGGAAAATCGAGGAACCCTACGCCAATTTCAGCGGCATGTTGCGCTTCATCGGCACCGAGAGCGCCGACTATGGCCCCGCGACCGTGCCGCCGGATTCGTATTTCGTCATGGGCGACAACCGCAACGAAAGCATCGACAGCCGCCTCCTCGGTTTCATCGGAAAGGGGCAGATCGGCGGCACCGTAACCAAGGTGTTCTGGTCGTGGAACTTCGAGGAAGGCGGCATCCGCTGGGACAGGACGGCCAGGAGCCTGAAATAGGCCAACCCTCGGCTCGGCTTTCGACCCCGCGTGATGGACTGCTTGGGAGGACGCTGATCAATCAGGTCCGTTCACCCCGAGCTTGTCGAAGAGTATTCCACGTACCTGATTTTGTTCGACCAACAAGCGTCTCCCCAGCGCCTGCGCTGCCGCAGGTTTCTCGCAGAAAACCGTTCTCGTTTGAAGTGGCGCAGAACAGCGAGCTTCGAGAAGGTCAAACCGCTTCGAGTACCCGCATCTCGATGTGAAGTCCGGCAGCCGTCGCCATGTTCACCAGCGCATCGAGGCCAAACAGGTTGATCTTGCCGCGCATCAGGTCAGAGACGCGCGGCTGAGTCACGCCGAAGAGCTTGGCGGCTTGCGCCTGGCTCATTTCGGTGCGGGCGAGATGGTTCTTCAACGCCGTCATCAGGACGGAACGCAGCTTCATGTTTTCCGCTTCTTCCGGGGTGTCCTCAATGGCATCCCAGACGCTGGCAAATCGTTGCTTGCTCATTGGCCTAGCTCCTTCAACAAGTCGCGGTAACGCTTGGCGGCCACGTCCAGATCGGCCTTGCCGGTCTTCGCTGTCTTCTTCTGGAAGCAGTGAAGCACATAGACGGCATCGGCGAACTTGGCAACGTAGATGACCCGGAACGCTCCGGCTGCATCCCGAATCCGAATTTCTTCACACCTTGTCCCACGGTGTTCATGGGCTTCCAGTCATCCGGTTCCTGGCCGTTCTGAACCTGATCGAGCTGATGGCCTGCTTCGCGCCTGGCCGGGACAGGAAAGACGCGAAGCTCATCAAGCGAGCCACCCCGGAACTCGATGGGCTTGGGTTCGGTCATGCATAAACTATACAAATGTTTGTATGTTCTGCCAAGTGAATTTCTGCGCAGTGAATTTCTGCGCACAATAAAGCAGGCAACCGGCTTCGCCGAGAAGGTGGCGTAGCGTCATTTTCAGAAGACGACTGCACCAGTTCACTGGGCTGACCGCCGTGTGTGCAGCGGACTTCTGACCGAGAACGGTCAGGAGTTCTATGCACGGCGCGACAAAGCCGGAACCGCCGAAAATTCCGGTGATCAACCGGCAAGCTGCTGCATGTACTGGTCGATCTTCGCGGCCAGTCGGCGGAATTTGTTCATGCTCATGTCCGTCACAAAAGGCGCGTTGATTGCCCTTGCGCCGTGAGAAGTGCCACCGCCTTCTTATCGAAGGAAACGAAGGTTTCCCCACCAAGCCAATTGCCTTCGTAGGCAATGACGCCATCGGCAAAGTCTCCGCCCGCGTCGAGCACCAGCAAGCCAGCCTCCACGGCAGGCCGGTTCACTTCCACATTCGCGGCGGCCAGTAGTGCCCGGATCGCGCTGGCCGCGTCGGCTTGC
>JANJXT010000045.1 GCA_024708885.1 Thiobacillus sp. | reverse complement strand
TGATCCCTGATCCCTGATCCCTGATCCCTGATCCCTGATCCCTGATCCCTGATCCCTGATCCCTGATCCCTGATCCCTGATCCCTGATCCCTGATCCCTGATCCCTGATCCCTGATCCCTGATCCCTGATCCCTGACGCCTCACCGTCCCCCGCTCCCCTCCCAGTCATACACGACTTCGATCAGCAGCCGCGCACGCACCGGGCGGCCGTCCTTCTGCGCCGGCGCGAAGCGCGCGGCGCGGAAGGCCTTGAGCGCGGAGTCGTCGAATGTGCCGGGACGATCGGCGTCGACGATCTCGACGTCGCTGACGCGGCCATCGGCTTCCAGCCTGATCTCCAGGCGTACCCGGCCGGACAGGCGCTGGCGGTCGGCCTCGGGCGGATACTCGGGAAGGATGGCGCGCAACGCGCGTGGCGGCACGTCGAGTTCGCGCGCGGGATAGAAGTTGAGATCGGCCCCGCTGGAGATCGCCAGCGCGGGCGTCTCCGGCGCAACCGCGGGCTGCGCCGGCGCGGTGACGGGTGGCGCCGCAGCGGCCGCATCCGGCGCGTGGCTTGCCGGCAAGGCATCCGCTGTTTCGACGGGAACGCGTTGCGCGGGCAGCGTGGCGTCTTCCTGCGCCGCTACAGGCGCAACATCCGGCTCCGCCACCGGCACGACCGACACGCGCTGCACCAGACGCGCCTCGATGGCGCTTGCGCCCGCCGTCGCGCCGGGTGGCACGACGCGCACGAACGCGAACAGCGCGGCATGCAATCCCAGCGAAATCCAGATCGCCATCAACGGCCGCCCGAGACGCGGCGGGATCAGCGCCATGCGTCACCCACCCGGCAGGTTTGAACCCTGCGCACGTGCCGCGCCGCTGGCCTACAATGCCTGCAGGATGCACGGAAGGAACTGGACATGAAGCGCTGGATCATTGCGACGGCCATATTAGCATCGGCCCTGAGCGCGCCGGTGCGTGGCGATGGGGTCGAAATCGGCAAGCTCACCCTGCGCGCCGCCGATGGCAGCGAGGTGCCGGCGGAGGTCGCCACGCCGGTGGGCAAGGGGCCGTTCCCACCCGTGCTCTTCATCCATGCCAAGCGCGGCTACGAAGGCGACGAACGCGCCCACATCCGCGAGCTCGCCGCGCAGGGCTTTCTCGTCGTCGCACCCGACTGGCAGAGCGGACGCTTCATCGAGCGCTGGCCGTCGGCCCATGACCCGGCCACCGAAATGGACGTCGAGGCCGGGCTGGATTACCTGAAATCGCTGCCAAACGCGTGCCGCCAGCCGGTCGGCATCGTCGGGCTGTCGCGCGGGCCCTATTACGCAATCCGGCTTGCTGCCCGACGCGGCGCGGACATCGCGGCCATCGTCAGCTATTACGGCCACATGCAGAACCCGAACGCAGCGGAGCCGGACCAGTTGTTCAGGGTCGCGCCGGAAGTGATGCAGCTCGCAACCCCCATCCTCTATCTCATCGGCGAGCAGGATTTCGAACTGCGCCGCATCAACGGCGGCCGCGCCTTCTATGCGCTGTGGGAGCGCGGCGTACCGGTCGAATACCAGGTGTATCCGATGGCGCGGCGCGCCTTCGACTTCCGTCCCGACCAGACGCCGGAAGAAAAGATCGCCGCGCGGCATGCCCGCGAACGCGCGAAGCAGTGGCTGATGCGCTGGATGAAGCTGACGCCTTCGATGCAGTGCGGCAGCGGCTGAGGCGTCAGCGTCGCACCGCGCGGCTGTAGCGCACCCGCGTGCCTGCGGCGTCGTCGCGGTCGAGCCAGACGACGCGCAGCGCACCGTCGGCGTCGAAGCCGACGACGGGATCGGATTGCGCGCCGCTTCTTGCGTCGGCATGCCCCGATTCTGCTAAATTCGGACCTTCCTTCAATCCTCTTTTTGGGCCACATGTCACACGATCCCGTTCGCATCGGCCTCGTTTCCGTCAGCGACCGCGCCAGCAGCGGCGTCTACGAAGACAAGGGGCTGCCTGCCCTGCGCGAGTGGTTCGGCGCGGTGCTGGCGAACCCGGCCGACTTCGTCACCCGACTCATTCCCGACGAACCGGCGGCGATCGAGGCCACCCTGATCGAGCTTGCGGACGTCGAACACTGCGCGCTCATCCTCACCACCGGCGGCACCGGTCCGGCAGCGCGCGACGTCACGCCCGAGGCGACGCTTGCCGTGGCGCACAAGGTGCTGCCCGGTTTCGGCGAGGCGATGCGCGCGGTGTCGCTGCAGTACGTGCCGACCGCGATCCTGTCGCGCCAGGTCGGCGTCACGCGCGGGGCAAGCCTCATCCTCAACCTGCCCGGCCAGCCCAAGGCAATCAAGGAAACGCTCGACGGCGTGTTTGCCGCCGTGCCCTATTGCGTCGACCTCATCGGCGGACCGTATCTGGAGACACGCCCCGGCACCATCGACGCGTTCCGTCCCAAATCCGCGCAGCGTCCGCCACGGCCGGCATAGCAAAACAGCCCCCCGCGGATGCACGGGGCCGCATCGGCACCGGCAGATTCCGGTAAGATGGGTGTTTCCCATTTGTCATCAAGAGAAACCACCATGTCCATGGCCGACCGCGACGGCGTCATCTGGTACGACGGCAAACTCGTTCCCTGGCGCGACGCCACCACCCACGTCCTCACCCACACCCTGCACTACGGCATGGGCGTCTTCGAGGGCGTGCGCGCCTACAAGGTCGAGCAGGGCACGGCGATCTTCCGCCTGCAGGAGCACACCGACCGCCTGTTCCGCTCCGCCCACATCCTCGGCATGAAGCTGCCGTTCGACAAGGCCACGATTTCCGAAGCGCAGCGCACCGTGGTGCGTGAAAACGGACTGGAATCCGGCTACCTGCGCCCGATGGCCTTCTTCGGCTCGGAGGCCATGGGCATCTCGGCGAAGAACCTGTCGGTGCACGTCATCGTCGCCGCCTGGCCGTGGGGCGCGTACATGGGCGACGACGCCATCGCCAACGGCATCCGCGTCAAGACCAGCTCGTTCTCGCGCCACCACGTCAACATCACCATGTGCAAGGCCAAGGCCAACGGCAACTACATGAACTCCATCCTCGCGCACAAGGAAGCCGAGATGGACGGCTACCAGGAAGCGCTGCTGCTCGACGTCGACGGCTTCGTCGCCGAAGGCTCGGGCGAGAACTTCTTCATGGTCCGCAACGGCAAGCTCTACACGCCGGACCTCACCGCCGCGCTCGAAGGCATCACGCGCGACACCATCGTGCAGCTCGCCGCCGAAATCGGCCTGCCGGTGATCGAGAAGCGCATCACCCGCGACGAGGTCTATACCGCGGACGAAGCCTTCTTCACCGGCACCGCCGCCGAAGTCACGCCGATCCGCGAGCTCGACAACCGCACCATCGGCGCAGGCACGCGCGGCCCGATCACCGCCCGCTTGCAGGCGATGTACTTCGACTGCGTGCACGGCCGCACGCCGAAGCACGCCGAGTGGCTCACCGCGGTCAAGTGACTCGCTTCGCGAGTTTCACGTTAACGGAACCCGTCCATGAACCCATACGCCGCCACCGCCGCGAAGCAGGACAACACCCGCCGCGTCATCGAGGTGTCCGAAAGCGATCTGCCGCTGCATTGCCCGATGCCACAGCATGCCGACTGGAACTCGCATCCACGCGTATACTTGGCCATCGAGGCGCGCGGCGAGGCACTCTGCCCCTACTGCGGCACACTGTATCGTCTCAAGGGCAAGCCCGTGGCCTGCGTGCACTGACCCGACCACCACAAGGAGCGCTTCATGAAACGTCTCATCTCTCTCGCCTCGCTGTTGCTCTTGACCAGCGTCGCCGCCACGGCGGCCGACGCCCCGGTCGACCCGCAAGCGGAAATGCGCAAGATGCAGGAAGCTCAGGCCAGACTCATGGTCGCAATGATGGCCGAAAAGAAGAGCCGTCTCGGCTTCAACGAAACCGTCGCCGCGCTGCAGGCCGCCGCGAAAAAACGCGGCTGGGAAGTCGGCCCGGTGGTGAACATGCAAGACGCGATGCTGAAAGCGGGCCACCCGAGCGCACGTCCCTTCACTATGCTGGCGCTGTGCAAACGTGATCTCGCCGAGAACCTCCTCAAGGCCCAGGCCGCACAGAAAACAATGCCCTTCGCACCCTGCCGCTTCAGCGTCTTCGAAGGCACCGACGGCAAGATCTACATCGCCAAGGCCAACACCGAATTCATGGCGCAGATGGCAACGCCCGTATTCGAGCCCATGCTGAAGCAGCTCGCCGACGAAGAGAAGGCGCTGCTGGCCGGCATCATCGAGTAAACAACGTCATTCCGACGCCAAAAACGTCGGAAGCTCAACGCCCGGCAGCGCGCTGCCGCGGCCGTCTCCCTCCCGTCTGTTCAGTTCTGCGGCCCCGCCACGCTTGCGGCGTGCCGGCATGGGAATTGCTGACCTCAATGCAGACCCTGCCCGGCCCCTGCGGTTTGCCATGCCAATCCACATCGCGCCCCGCAAAACGCCAAATCACTGATGACCGAGGAGGACGCACGTCCATGAAAACAACTCCGCCTGTCTTGCTGCTTTCGGCTGCATTGTTGCTGCCTGCCGCATCCGCTCACGCCATCGTGCTCTATGAGCATGACTTCCAGTCGGCGGTGGGCGCCGAGTGGTCCCACGCAACCCGCATGGACACGCCAACCCCCTATCCTTTCGGTGCGCGGACGTTTCTCGGCGAATTCGGTAACGAGACCGTCTCGCTGACGCTGTCGGGCCTGTCTGCGTACAACAGCCTGCTACTGGAATTCGATCTCTACCTCATCCGCTCATGGGACGGCAGCTCATCCGGAACGGCGTTCGACTACGGCAACGACGCCTTCAAGGTTTGGCTCGGCGACGGCACCGTGCTGCTGGACGGCACCTTTTCCAACGGCAATCCAGCCGGCCAAAGTTACGGCCCACTGCCGCTCAATGCCTACCACACCGGTGCGGCCGAAACCTATTCGCTGGGATTCGAGTTCTACGACGGCATTCAGCAGAGCTCCCAGGTGATGGACTCGGTCTATCGCATGAACTTTGCGTTCGCGAGCAACACCGAGCTGCTCACCCTGAATTTCACCGGCTACGGCTTGCAGGGTCTCGCCGACGAGAGCTGGGGCCTCGACAACGTGCGCGTCTCGGCTGTTCCGGAAGCCAGTTCCGCCACCCTGATGGGGCTGGGTCTGCTCGCACTGGCCTGGCGCATCCGTCGCCGCCGCTGAACGTTCAATTCTTTTCAGTCAAGCGCGGTTCAATAGAACGATCCATTGGAACCCCCATACGCGATGCGGCGGTTGTAAAACCGCTCGCCCGGCACAACCACACCCCGGCGCCTTTATGCCCACCGGGTGCCCGCCGCGAGGAGTGGTGGAACCATCACGGCAATCGGCCCGGGGGCGGGCCTCCCACATGTGACACCGGCGTCCCCGCCGCGATTTCGGGCAATACAACCACCACCCCATCGGCCCAAGCGCAGACCTCCCACATGTAGGAGCGGCGCCCTCGCCGCGATTGGGGCGGTCGACACATCACCCCAATCGGGCCGAGAGCGACCCTTCTACAACCAAATCGCATCCCAATGCGGATAATCGCCGACCCGCTCGACCAGTCCAGCGCGCACGGGGTTGGCGACGATGTAACGCGCAATCGCGGCGAGATCCTCATCCTTGCGCACGGCGTGATCATGAAAGCCGCCCTGCCAGATGCGCCCACCCACGCGATGCGCGGCCACCGCCTTGACGGCACCGACGACCGCGGACAGGCTTGCAGGCCCGTCCAGGCGCAGCAGCCAGTGCAGATGATCGGGCATCACCACGAACGCCAGCGTCGCCGCATCACCGTTTATAGCGGCGTCGCGCAGCGCATGAACGAGCATGCGCGCGGCCGATAGATTCCCGAAAACGGGTTGCCGGCCCCGGGTCACGGCCGTGACGTGGTAGACCTGCCCCGCCAGCAACACGCGCCCCCGGCGCAGGTCCTTGGCGTGGGGTGGTGAATATTGGTCGGGCATGGGTACGCTCCAATGTTTGTATTCGCACGGCAATCGGCCCGAGGGCGGGCCTCCACATGGGGTACCCGCGCCCTCGCCGCGATTAGGGCGCCACAACCACCACCCATCGGCCCAAGCGCAGAGCCCCGCATGTAGGAGCGGCGCCCCCGCCGCGATCAGGGCGGTCGATGCATCACACCAATCGACCCAAGCGCGACCTTCCTACATGTGGCACCGGCGCCCCCCGATGGTCGGGCGCAATCGGCGTTTCATCATGGCCTCGGAACGCCGAGGCGCGCGATGGATTTTGTGTAGGCTTCGACGAAGCAACGCTCTGCGAGGCGGGTGTCGCCGAGTTCGTAGAACGCCAGCAGTGACACGATGTAATCCTGCTTTCCGAAATCGACGAAGGAGATCGGGGGCAGGCCGGCACGCAGCAGCGGCACGTTGCAGATCGCTCGCGACGTGCGTTTGTTGCCGTCCTGGAAGGGCTGGAGGTACGGGATGCGCGTCAGCAGGTAAAAGGCAGCCTGCACCGGATTCTGGATCGAGTCGGCGGTCTCCAGCACGCGCGCCAGCGTCTTTGCGATGTACCCGGTACCCGGGCGAAACGGCGGCAGGTAGGCGCTCAGAGCGATATCGACCTCCGCGTATTCACGCGCCACGCCGCGCTGATTCGCGGGCAGGAAGTGACGCGACGCCGCGAGTTCCGGCAGGTCGTGATCGCTGGTGAGCAGCTCGTGAACACGATAGATGGTGTCGAGCCGCGTGTTGTCGTGCAGATACTCGAATGCATCCTTGTGGTTGAGCACCAGAAAGGCGTCTTCGAGCGGCTTGCCGGGCGACTTCTCGCCGTATTCGATCAGGGCCTGGGTGTCGAGCAGCGAGTAGCTGCCGCCCTCCAGGATCGACGAAGCGCACGCAAAGTCGATGAGGAATTTCCCGAGCGCGCGCTTGCCCAGCGGAAGCCCGGCGATGCCCATGAATTTCAGGGCCGTCTCATCGGAAAGCCTGGGCAACGGCGCGAGGCGCTCTTGCCGATACGGCGCGACGGCTCTTTCGGTGTAGGGCCTGGCGAAATAGGCTTTCAGAGCGGACAGCGGATCTGCGCTGAAGTACCGCGTCGCCGGCCCTCTGCCGGCAACGGTGGCGGCGCCAGCCTGCATGGCCGCTTTCAGGCGACGGATCAGGGTGCTGCGGCTGACATCGAAATGAGCCTCGATCGCGCCCGAAGACACCCCGCCCGGGTGTTCGTTCAGATATTCAACGAGAGATTGCGTGCTTAGATTAGACATTTGAATTTATTAACATAACACACGATCTCGCCAAAGATGGCAAGATTTTCGGCCAGACTGTTCTACAAGGTGGACGCCCGTAAGAACGGGCTCTTGCGGCCGCTCAGGCGGTCGAACCATCACCCCATCGGGCCGAGGGCGGCCCTCCTACATGTGGGAGCGGTGCCTTCGCCGCGATTTCGGGCGGTGGAGGCATCACGGCGATCGGCCCGGGATGGGTTCCCACATGCAGGAGCACCCACAAGGGGCAGGCCGCGCCCCCTGTAGGAGCGGCGCCCTCGCCGCGATTGGGGCGATGGAACCATTACGGCAATCGGCCCTAGGGCGACCCTCCCTCATGCAGGAGCGGCGCCCCCGCCGCGATTGGGGCGGTCGAACCATCACCCCAATCGGCCCGAGGGCGGGCCTCCACGCTGCGCCCGAAAAAAACCGGGGTGCATCCCTAATAGCAGCCCATCGCGGCCCAGGGCAGAAGATCCTTGACTTTCGTATTTCAATAGCATACATACGTATTCATTATTGATACATTTGTCAGCCGTGACAGATCATGGGACTTGCCGCGACAAACACCAGATCGCCAGCCGGAGCCCTTTTCGGAAAGGCCCGGGTGGCCGTGCTTTCCTCGTTATTTCGCCAGGATGGAGAACCAAAGCATCTTCGGCAAATCGCTCGCGAAGGATCGATTGGGCCGACAGCGCTCGCGCGCGAACTGGACATTTTTTTGGCTGCCGGGGCTCTGATCGAAAAGCGCATCGGCAATTTGCGCATGTTCCAAGCCAATCCGGGAAGCCCTTTCAACGAGCCGTTCCGGCAATTGGCGGCGGCCCTATCCTTGTCGGCCTCGCCGGCTGAGGAGAGCTCGACAAGGAGGGATGGGGCGGCTCCAAAAACGAGAAAAAGCGAGCGGCTCGGGCTCTCGGCGCCTTACGACTGGCCCAATCCGGATATCCCGGATGACGCCCTGATCGCGAAAGCCGGGGCTTCGCTGCGCTTTGAGGATATCGCGGCGCTGTGCGCCCATTACGGTCTGAAACGGGTTCGATCGGTATTGGCGAAAAGCACCGAAGGGGAGATCGAGCGGAAGATTCTCGCTCGGCAGTTGAAGAACATCGAGGCGGCGTTTGCCGAGGAGGCCGATCTTGCCACTTGACACCCGTTTCCTTCCGGATAAGACGCGCTCGCTTTTCGGGCGCCTGATCGAAGAGCCGCGCATGCACGGCATGACCCTGGTTGGAGGATCCGCACTCGCACTGCAAATCGGGCATCGCATGAGCGAGGATCTGGATTTCGCCGTTTTTGGACCCAGGATCCCCGCGGCCCGGATTGACGCGCTGATGGCGGACCTGGAGAAGGAAGGCCGCCAGGTTTCGCTGCTGACGGCGCAATCGAGTATTGAGCGGTTCAGGATCAATACAGGGAAGCGACTGCTCGACTACGCGCGCGATTATGTCGTGGACGGTACGAAAATGACTTTTTTCGCGCGAAGCGCTGAAGGCAGCGTAACGCAAGCGCAATTGGAGTGGCTCGCCGCCGCTCCGCGGGTGCATTCCGGAACAGGTTTTGACGTTCTTGGCATAGAAGGCATTTTTGCCATGAAGGCCCTGCTGTTGGCGGACCGCGCGCGATCAAGAGATCTGTTCGATCTGCTGACGCTGATCCAGGACCATGGCCACACACTTGATCAGGCCTTTGGTTTCGTGAAGAAGCTGGCCCCCATCGAGCGTCGCGACATTGAGCGGCACAAGGCAGTGATGACCGGGGTGATCGCCCTCGACCCTGACGACGAGGGATTCGAGAATATCGGCGTCAAGATGCCGATGGAAGACATTTACGCCATCTTTGAGGAACAGATCGCAGGACTCGAGCGAACTCTCGCTCGCGTGGCCATGGGCCAAGCCAAGGCAAGGCAAGAATGAAAGACCTGGGCCTGCAGCAATAGCACGATTGGGGCGGCACAACCACCACCCCATCGGCCCAAGCGCAGATCCCCCACATGTAGGAGCGGCGCCCCCGCCGCGATAGGGCGGTCGATACATCACGGCAATCGGCCCGAGGGCAGGCCCCCTGCCCCCCAACTGCGGTTTTTAGGATTATCCCGCTGTCTGCAGCATATCCGGCAACCGTTCTTGCAATATCTGAATAAATATGCTTTACTATCAAACAATTAACACTTTGTTGTAGCGGAATTTCAACCGGCATAACAAATGGTCGACCCAATCCCCATCCCCCACTATACCCAGCCGCACCTAATGGAGCCGCTGCTGCCCCAGAACCGGCTAGATGACCTGCGTGAACGTACGCGTTCAGTTATTGAAAAGTCCTATCGGTTGGCGGGCAGCGCGCACCCCGGCACGATTGCGAAAATGCGTGAACTGGTGCGGGAGATGAATTCCTACTATTCGAACCGCATAGAGGGCCAGAGCACCCATCCCAAAAACATCGAGCGGGCTTTGCACCGAGATTTCTCGGCCAAGCCGGAGGTGGCGAAGCTGCAACGCCTGGCGCTTGCGCATATCGAGGCAGAACGCGAACTAGAGCAGGGCGACCTCAAAGCCTTGGCGCCGTTGGCTACCGAGTTCCTGCGCCGCGCGCACGCGGCGCTCTACAGCCGACTACCCGCAGAGGACCGCATCACTGACAGCGGCATCGTCGTCGTACCCGGCGCGCTGCGCACGGAACAAGTCGCAGTTGGGCGCCATGAGCCCCCTCCAGGCGAGGCTCTCCCCCGATTTCTTGCTCGGCTCGACACCGTTTATAGCCGACCATGCTCGATGGAGGACAGCCTGTTCACCATCGCCGCTGCGCATCAGCGTACGGCTTGGGTGCATCCGTTTTCCGACGGCAACGGCCGGGCATGCCGGTTACAGACCCATTGCGCGCTATGGCCGACCAGCGCTGGGCTCTGGTCGGTGAGCAGAGGCTTCGTCCGCCAGCGTGACCGGTACTACGCGCTGCTCGATGCGGCGGACATGCCGCGGCAAGGCGACTTGGACGGCCGGGGCAATCTTAGCGAGAAAGCGCTGTGGGCGTGGTGCGTTTGGTTCATCGAGCTGTGTGAGGATCAAGTGAGCTTCATGGCGAAGATGCTGGATCTGGACGGCATGAAGTCCAGAATCCACGCGCTGCTCACCTTCCGCGCCGCACAAGACACGCGAATTCGAGCTGAAGCCATTTTGCCGCTCTATCACTTGTTTCTCGCGGGACCGACCTCCCGGGGAGAATTCCTGCAAATGACAGGATTGGGGGAGCGCACCGCGCGGGCGCTGCTGTCGCGGCTGCTCGAAACTGGGCTGGTCTCAAGTGAGGGGCATAAAGCCCCTGTTGAGTTTGCATTTCCCCTGGATGCGCTGCAGTTTCTATTCCCCGACTTGTATCCTGAAGCCGCCGCCACCGTCGTTGACGTATAAGTCAGCAAGTCGGCGCCACTTAACGACGTCAGCGGGGACGCGGAAGTTGGCACGCCGGATTCTTGCAGAAGTTGACGTTGATGCCGGCCACCGCCGAGGGCAGGGCTCCTTCGTCCTCTTCGACCTCCAGCAAAATCGCTGCCAAAAGAAATCCCCCAGAGGTCCAAGACCTGTGGGGGATTTTAGGAATTGCCTAGGGAGGCGCTGATTAATTCAACATCGTCGTTCCGGCGTACGCCGGAACCCAGTCAAATCAAGCATCTGGACCCCGGCATTCGCCGGGGTGACGAATTATTCAGCGCTTCCCTAGGAGCTTTTCAACGCTTTAACTTAACGCCTGGACGCATCCCCGGCTTTTTGCGATGCGCAGGCGATCAGAAGTCCATCTGCAGGCCGGCGCTCATCAGGTCGACGTTGCCGCCATTGCGGTCGAAGCGTTCCCATTCGGTGCACACGCTCAGGAAATCGCGCAGCGCGTAGCTGTCGCCCTCCAGCAAAGCCTCCGGCGCAATGCCCTTCGCTTGTCGCGCCCTTCACGAGGTCAAGCCAGTCTACGGGGTGCCCGCGCACACCCCGAGCAACGCGGCTTCGAGCCCGCGAGTGAAGCGCTCCGCATCGTACAGGGGCGAGGCCCCGACCTGCTGGCGCAGGGAAGTGCGTATGGTAGCGAGGGTGGCGATATCGGCGGCACGCTGGCGCGCGATGGCAATATAGCTCTCAGGCGAATCGGCCAGCCAGTCGGCGAGGCCGGCGGCGGTGAGAAGCGAGGCGCCGACCCGGGCGGCGTGGCGCGCGCCGACGAGCGACACGACGGGCACGCCCATCCACAGGGCTTCGCAAGTGGTGGTGGTGCCGTTGTACGGGAAGGTATCGAGCGCGATGTCGACGCGGCCGTACAGCGCCAGGTGCTCGGCACGGCCGCGCGTGTGGCCGAGGAGTTCCAGCCGCTCGGCGGCGACGCCCAGCGCTTCGAACGCTGCACGCACACGCCCCTGCACACCGGCATCGGTGAGCGCGGGGCATTTCAGCAGCAGGCGCGCGTCCGGCACGGCATGCAGTACGTCGGCCCACAGCCGCAGCACGCCGGAATTGAGCTTGCTGTAGTTGTTGAACGAGCCGAAGGTGACGTAGCCATTCGTCTGCGCCGGCAATGGTTCCACCGTGGGCGCGCCCGCCGGCGGCTGGTAGCACAGGAAACTGCCGGGCAGCCGCAGCAGCGATTCGCTGTAGTGCGCCTCCTCGCCTTGCGGATCGGCGACGGCGTCGGTGATGCGCCAGCCGATGGTGGCAAGCCCGGTGGTGTTCGGATAACCGATCCAGGTGATCTGCCGCGGCGCGGGCTGCGCGGTGAAAATGCCGAGGCGGGCGTTGCCGGTGTGGCCGGCCAGATCGAACAGGATATCGATGCGATCGTCGCGGATCAGGCGCGCGGCCTCGGCGTCACCCAGCTTGGTGATATCGCGCCACACATCGGCCGACTTGCGGATGCGCTGCGTGGTGGCGTCGGGCGTCGGCAGATCGGAATAACAGTGCACCTCGAAGCGCGCACGGTCGTGATGACGCAACACCGGCTCGATGAACGAAGCCACCGAATGTTCGCGAAAATCCGACGACAGGTAGCCGACACGCAACCGCCGCCCGGTCGCGGGTTCGGGCACGGCGGGCGGCAGGCGCCCGATGCGCGCCTGCGCCACCCGCCCCCACTCCAGATGTTCGGCCAGCACCACCTGCGGGTCGCTTTCCGGCAGGTAGTTCAGCAGCATGAGCAGGTTGGAGCGCGCCCGCAGGTCGGCCGGGTTCATTTCGAGGCAACGGCGATAGCACTGCTCCGCGCGCTCGAAGTCGTTCTGCGCGAGAAAGGCACTGCCCAGACTGTTCAGTGTCACCGCAAGTCGCGGGCTGATCCGCAACGCCGTTTCGTACGCAGCAATCGCGTCCGCCGTGCGACCCATCGCCTGGTAGACGGTGCCGAGATTACTGTGCACCTCCGCCTTGTCCGGCCAAATGGCGACAATGGCCTGCAAGGCTTCGACCGCCGCCGGCCAGTCGTAAAGCGCGATGTACGCATGCGCCAAGGCGTCCATCGCCTCGCTGTAGTTCGCGCGCAGTCGGGTCGCACGCAGGAACGCCTCGCTCGCCTCGCCGAAGCGACCCTGGTTGCGCAGCGCGATGCCGAGGTTGTAATGCGCCGCAGCCATTTTGGGATCGATCGCCAGCGCCTGCCGGCAGTAGTCCTCCGCCTGCGCAGGCTCGCCGCGCAAGCCCGCCACCACCCCGCACGACAGGTGCGCGTCGGCGTCCAGACGGTCGGCCCGGCAGATGCTCTGGAACAGCGCCCAAGCCTCGTCGTAGCGCTTCTCCTGGAAAGCTTCCAGCGCCTTTTTCTTTTTGCTGCGCAGCAGGATATTGGGTTTGGCCATGTCGGGGCATTTTCCTTGTTTACCGGATGATCGTATTTTTTTGCCGGCAAATCCACGGCTCGGGACCATCGCCGCGATTTTCTGGCGGTTGAACCTTCACGGCATCGGGCCGGGGGCGGCCCTCCACAACACCACGCCCTCGCCGCGATTGGGCGGTGGAACCATCACGGCAATCGGGCCGGGGGCGGCCTTCCTACACGAGACAAAAAAGCCGGGGACGCATCCCCAGCCATTCACTTGGCGTGTTGATAGACATGCCACAGCTAGGGAAGCGCTGAACAATTCGTCACCCCGGCGAACGCCGGGGTCCAGATGCTTGATTTGACTGGGTTCCGGCGTACGCCGGAACGACGATGTTGAATTAATCAGCGCCTCCCTAAGGCTTTTTTAACAATTCAGGCCGTAACCCAAGGGCCTTTCCTTTTCTTGCGCCAGCTCCTCAGCCTGGCGCTATTCAGCGCACCTCCAGCCATTTGCTTGCACTTCTTACCGGCAATCCTGGCAATCGCACGTTGTAAGTTATAACTTGCATTTGTATTCATTTGTGTTTACAATGTAAGTCATGACTGACATCATACGATTACCCGATGAATTGGGACACCAACTGCGAGCACGGCGCGAAGCGCTGGGTTTAAGTAAGTCTGCGCTCGCTGAAAAAGCGGGCAAGGTGCGCGAGGTTGTCTATCGGCTCGAGGCGGGGGAAGACACTACAGTGTCGTCGTTGTTGGCAGTCCTGGGGGCGTTGGGGTTGGTGCTTCGCCTCGAACGTGCGGGCTTGCCATCCGCCAGTGAAGTCGCCGCCAGGTTCCTGGAAGAGGACGACGATGCTTCCTGAAAAGATTCGGCTGTTGAATGTCTCCATCGGAGCCACAGAGAATGCCGGGCAGTTGCTTCGGTCGTCGACATACGAATTTCGCTACCTTCAGCCAGACCCCGAGCAAGCCACGGTGGCGTTGCTCATGTCCCC
>JANJXT010000060.1 GCA_024708885.1 Thiobacillus sp. | reverse complement strand
TGGGGGTTTGGTTTGTTGGGCGCGCCTATTTAGTTACCCCACGTGGTGTTCAAAAACTTTTCGGTGTTAAAGGACCTATTGGCAAGGGGGGGTATTTTGTTCGTGTAAGTCTATTTTGTGCCGGCGGGCGCCCACCTGGTCCTGCCCCCCGACCCCGCCCGCGGCCCCTCCCCCCCCCCCCCCCCCCGGGGGGGCCCCGCGGGCCCCCGCGGCCCCGCCGCCCTGCGCGCACGTTTCCCCAACATCGTCGGGCCGAAGAAGGATGACATCTGCTACGCCACGCAGAACCGCCAGGACGCCGTCAAGACGCTGGCGTCGCAGTGTGACGCGGTGATCGTGGTGGGCTCGCCGACGAGCTCGAATTCCAACCGCCTGCGCGAGGTCGCGAAAAATCTCGGCGTACCGGCCTACATGGTCGACGACGCGAGCGAGATCGACCCGCGGTGGGTATTGGGAACGCAGCAGGTGGGCGTGACCGCCGGCGCGTCCGCCCCTGAAATCCTGGTACGCGCAGTGATTGACCGGCTGGAGCAGTTGGGAATTGGTTCAGTGTCAGATCTGAATGGGGTGCAGGAAAAGGTCGGATTTCCGCTGCCAAAAGGTTTGGTATGAAAAGGGGGGCCGGCTCAGCTCGTTAAAAGGGCAGCGCCCTCTTTTCGCTCATTTTCGCCATTCTTTTTCGACCTTCGTCCCATCCATGCACCCTCGTCTGTACGTCAGCGCTATCGACCCCAGCACTCGGCCACATTTCCGTCTGCGCCCTGCAAGCCCGCGTTCGTGTAGGTAAGCACACCGCATGCATCCCCCGCCATGCTTCCGACCGGGGTGGCCGACAGGATGAAGGTTTGCGCAGGTTCACCTCCCATGTCGACGGTCATGTTGTACAGTGCCGCCCCATTCTGAGGGCTTTGCTGCTGCGGCAAGCTCGCATTGTCTACCTCCGCACCATTGCTGTCCTCATCGTAACGGTTTGCTGTCGTGTAGTTTCGTTCAAGGAACTGGGCATTCTCCAATAGCATTGCGCGTGCTTCTGCCCTGTTGGATCGCTGCACATATTGCGTGTAGCTGGGATATGCAATCGCCGCCAGGATGCCGATGATGGCCACCGTGATCATCAGTTCGACCAGGGTGAAACCCCGGTTTGCGGCTCGGGTTCCCGGGAATGGGCGTGAATCGCTGCGCATGAAATCTCCCTCTTGAATGGTGTGGGTTACTGAATCTGCCGCCACGATGTGCGGCCTGCAGTCGATCCACTTTTCGCGGTACCCACCCCAACCCCTTTACCCACGTTCGGGCTGTACCGGTATTCCGTGCTGCCGGCAGTGATCACTGTCGGCTGGCTCATCGTCATCGTGCCCGACTTTACGCCCGCAGCAGCATGGGTATTCGTGGTTCCACCCTGGGTGACGGTAATCATGTCGTCCGAATCAAACGAGCGATCGCCATTGATATCCAATGCCGCATAGTCCAGATTGCCTCCCGATTCCGCATCCAGCTCCATGGACCAACTCGACCCTTGCAGGCAAGGATCGCCCACACTGGGTTCCAGTGTATTGAAAATCACCCGTCCAAAGCGCAGCAGGGGTGGCGAGATGACGCGCTCGCCCTTGAGTGCACCGCCTGGCGGCACAAGGTCGAGCACCCAGCCTTTTTTGCTTATCCAGTTTGGGGAAGTGTGGCTTGTGACCCGCACCTCCTGAGTGCCCACGATGCCCTGATAGATAATGCTCTGCGTCCACAGGTCGCCTCTACCGTAACTGGTCGAACCACCGTCATCCAGCACGCCGTAGAAAGACTGCTTGTCGGTTGCGGTTGCATCGCCGTTCACGAAATAGCGTCCCGTACCAAAAAACACCATGGCCTTGCCCGCCGTCCCGCTTGGTGCGGCCCTCACACCCAGTTGACCCTGGATCGGCTGCCGAACCGCGCTGCCACCGGTGCCGTCTTTCGCCACGAACATCGGCTCGGGCGCGGCCACGGTACCGTGCGCGATTTTCCAGCTCGAAGCAAGGGTTGAGGTCACGTCGAATTTCCAGACGTTGCCTTGCATGTCACCGGCGTAGATCGCATCGATGATGCGGTCGTTATCCAGATCAACCAGCTTGGGGGTGGACAGGCCATTTTCCGCTGTGGTCGAGCCATATTTGGTATCGATATAGTAGTAGATTGAGGGGTTGTCGACCCGAACCAGAAAAAGACCCGCCTGCTGGTCGGTACTGTCATACCCATTGGAAAATACTGCATAAAAATGGCCATCGGCAAAGGGCGCCACCGTGGCGGCCCCAAAGATATGGCCCATCTTGCTTGCATGTGCGCCGCCATTGAATTCCCACAGCACTTTGCTTCCGTCCATGGCATCAGGATCGGTCACGTCGAGCGCGAACACCGATTTCCCGCCCGCGCCCAGCGCTCCGATCAGGACCGTACGCCACGTCCCCCCCCAGTATGCATCGCCAAACCCGGCGGCGCCGTCGACAAAATACCTGTGGTTGGCCGGATAGGCGACATCGGTCAATTCCGCCAACGAACCATGCAATTCACTTGGAACATAGGCGAATTTCTCCGCACCGGTCGCCACATCGAAGCCGTGCAGCATGCCATCGTTAGCACCCACGTAAATCATGTTGGTGGTGCTTTTGCTGCTGACAAATGCCGGATAGCTGGCGGCATGGGCCGGGATGACTTCAAGCCTGAAATTTTCGCCGCCAACAAAAACCGGGTCTGAGTTCACGATATCACCGAGGATTTTGGTGCGGCTGCGGAACGTTCCGGACGGCAACTCGTTGGTCTGGATACCGCGCAAATAATCGACCACGTCGGCGGTCAAGGTGCCGCCAAATGCCCCCGTAAAGCTCGTCGCCGCGCCGCCGCTGGTGGTCCAGATGTTGCGCGCCGCGGGCGCGGGAAGGTTTGCACTCGCGTTCCAGTCCGGTGTGCCCGGCAATCCCGTAAGCGGATCGAGCGGCAGCGCCTCCAGTTCGCCCGACCAGTCGTTGGAGTCGAAACTGGCCAGGTAGATAACGGTCGTGGTTCCCAGCCGCTTGGAGTTGGCGGCGATCGATGAGGCAGCGCCCACTTTGGACGCGACGTCGTTGACGATCGATTTCATCGATTTGTTCAGCGTTTCCGGATCGTCTGCGCTGAAAAACTTGCCACGACTATTCAAGGCTGCGTGCCACAAATCGGCAACGTTTCCTACGGCATCTGCACCGGTCGCTGGCCAATTCAAGGTGCCTGCTTTCAGCCCTGGGTAACTGCTGGTCACGGTATTAGTGCTATGCGGATCGCCGTCCCACTTCAGCTTGGGTGTCGTGGTGTCGAACACGCGGGTCAGGCCAAGGCCCACGGTGTAGGTCACCATGTGCTGCCACTTGGCCGGATTGTTTTTGGGATCCCAGTACGCGGCTCCCAAGGTTGCCGCATCCGCGTTATCAAGCGAGGACGGATAGCGTGCCACGTCGTTCTTCAGGCTTGGCGCCAGATCCGTTGCCCAGTAATGAAAGGCGATATCGGCGAGCGACGCGGAATTGGTGTCCTTGAATGGTGCAACGGATGTATAGCCTGGCGAGGCCACACAATCAGGCGTAAAGGTGCACGCTGCATCAAAAACATTGGGCAGTGCGGTCGCTACACTGTCACTCTTGATCGTCCCCGATGCATTATTTCCGTTCCAGATGCCGTCCGTCATCACCATGCTGAAATTCGCGCGGCAGGAATAGCGCTTGGCTGGATCGTCATCGACCTGCGGATCAAAGGCATACGGGCTGGTTAAACCCGTCTGGATGGTGAAATATTGCCCGGCCTTGCCCAACGCCTGGCGCAGCGGCGTGCCGCCGCTCGCTGGCAGCTTGAACAGCCATTGATACAGCCGCGCCTTGTGCGTTGCATCGTAACGGCGAATACGGTTGTCTATATTGACGCTGTCCCAGCCTCGACACGAGGTATTGAATGCATTGCAGGTGTTCAAGGCCTGCCAGGCGACACGCATTTCCGGCGTGATGTCCTGAAATGCGCGCGTTGCCGCCGTGATCGTGGCCAGGTTGCGGGTGCGATAAAACGAATACCAGTTGGCGAAATTCTGCCGCTCGTCCTGGTCTGCCGCGTCGATGACACCGTCACCATTGATGTCTGCTGCCAGGGGTCCTGAGGGGCCTGAGACGTTTGTAACCTTGACCAGCTTATAGCAATCCTCGTCCGTGATGGTGCCGTCGCAGTTTGGCAATGTGGTGATGAAATTGTAGTAATACGCCTGTGTATTGGCTGAAGCGCTTATATTTCCGAGGTCCTTACCGGTACCGAGGTCAGCAGCCGCATGATTGGCAAATGATGAGCTGTATCCGCTTGCGCTTGTTCCCGTTGAGTTAAATGAGCTTTGGGGGCGATACCCCGTTTCCAGGTTTATCGAACCATGCGTTGGGTAAAACCCGTTTCTCCAGGCGGCATTGAACGATGTGGTCAATTCATTGCCGTTGGCATCGAGCGGCGGCAGATAGCGGGTGTAGGGATTGTAATACTGCGCATTGAATGTCGCGGATTTGAAGCGGCGCGTTGCGCCATTCCCGCTGATGTTGTCAGGGACGTATGCCCAAGCCATGCTCCCCGAATCATCCAGCGTGATCACGAAGTTGGGCGATACACCGGTGGAAAGGAACAAGGGCACGTTATGCGGCTCGAGCGCCCCCGCCGGGAAGGGAAGCATGATGGCTGCCGCCAGCACGAGGTGCTTCGGTGACAGATAGTGGTTGGCTGGTTTAATCATGATTCACCTCGTCAAGGTTGTTCGATGTTGACGATCGATTGCAGGATGACTGGCGCGCCGCCCGATGCGACAGCGCGTGCGGTAACACGATAGAGGCCATCGCGCGGATTGCCGCTCTGCGGGGTGTAGCCCAGGTCCTCGTTGCCGCCCGTCCCGGTCCTGAGTGAGAGCTTTTCTATGACGTAGCGCACACTTTCCACATTGGGATAAACCAGGCCCGGGTCGGCAGCGCTTGCCCAGTTGTAGGTTTTCCAGTCATCCGTGCTGGTCACGCCAGTCGGCGCCACACCCACGTCGAAGTACCCTGGGCCCGTTGCAGGGTCGACTGGCGAGTTCAAGGCTTGCTGTCCCGCACGCAGCCCCGCCTCGGCAGCCTGAAATGCCAGATTCTGACTGCGCGAATTACCCGCCATTTTCTCTTCGAGAATGCTGCCGCGCATGGATGCGAGCACGATGAGCGTCAGCACAACCATGAAAATCAGTCCGGTGATGAGCGCCACCCCCTGTTGCCGGATGACCGGTCTTGATCGACTGACAGCGCAGCATGAAGCCGGGGTCGTCATGTTCATCCCCTTATTGCAAACGGTTACGAATCCCTACCGTGGTAGAGAAGGTTTGGTAAATGCGCCGATCGGCCGCCACAACCGCATCCGGGGTGCCGTCATCATCGGTATCGATGCGGTAGGTTTGCGGTGCGGTGTTCAGGTTGTCATCCGGGCTTGCCATCAGCAGGCTGATACGTGCGCTGACGACCCGCGTCCAGTCGGCAACCGCGCCAGCCGTCTGATACACGTCGGCAATACGATCAGGCGTCGCAGTGGTATCGACGCCGTACATGATCTGCATGTCCTCCACGCCTTCGACCAGTTCGGCTACACCATCGTTGATGCTGTTGCGATACAGCGCCCGGACACCTGCGGGGTTGGTGCCGATGTAATAGGCGAAACGGTCGAATTTCATGACCTCGTCGGCGGGTGCGCCGGGCAGGGCGTCAAGGGCAGCCGGCGCCGTATGCAGAATGGCGGAAGGCGCCACATCCGCAGCCGGACGGCAGGTCACGACCGCCAGAATGTCGTTTGTCTTGTACGCATACGGATTGGCCCCCGCGGTAATCGACGCCAGCGTTAGACTGCTGCCCTGCGCCCCCCAAACCGAAATTGCATCCCCCGCAACGCGCGGCACGGTCGCTGCGGGCACACCCGGCGGGTCGGTGCCTGCATCTCCCCCCACGACGGCAATCGCGTTCGTTGGCGACGGCACAAGGCTGGCTGGCACAGGCACTGCGATCGTGGGCGCCGCCTCGACCAGACTGGTGCAGCCAAACGATCCCGCCATGCGCAGGTCACGTGCCATGATATCGAGGGCGTAACGTGCGCTTTCCTGCATGCGCGCCATGTTTTCGGTGTTCCGGAATGACTGGCGGCTCCCCAGATAGAGATAGCCGACAGCCGCCACCACGACAAAACCCAGCGTAATGGCCACCATGAGTTCCACCATGCTGAAACCGCGCTGGCCAGATTCGGGGCACCTTGGACGAACGCTCATAACTGGCTCACCACCCTGAATGTTTGCGCGGCATCGCCACCCGTCCCGCGCGCATCGTCCCACTGGATATCGACGGTCACGGTTCTGGCCTCTCCTGCCGCCACAACGGCCACAGAACCGTCACCCGCAGGCAGGGTGCTGGAAATCATGCTCTTCCAGTCCGTGATATCGGCGCCCGCCAGGCCACCCGCTGCGGATGCCCCGCCCAGGCCAACGACGTAATCCACCGCATTGGGACGGTTTGTCCGCATACGGTCTATCACGTCATAGGCAAGCCAAGTGGCCTGTGAACGGTAGTAGGCGCTGTGATTGTTGCGCAGACTGGATGCCATCAATCCGGCCAGCCCAAGCAGGCCTATTGATAGCACCACGATGGCAACCAGCACTTCGAGCAGGGTAAAGCCTTTTTGACGCATGGTTTTTCCTCAAGGGCACACGGCATTGACGATGCTGGCGCGCCCCGCTGCAACAATTTGAACATTTCGGCCATTCACCCCTGAAACACCAGGACACAGCGTAATCGTCGCTGTGGTTCCAACTGCCAAATTGGGCATGCCCGTAGGGAGATATGAAATGAAATTGCTGACGTTGGCAGTCGCAGCCGCCGTCGCCGTGCCGCTGAGCGCCGGGTAAATCTGGATCGGTTGATCCGCCCCATCCAGGGTACCGGGTACGTCGCCATCATCGAACACCATCCAGCCCTGCGCCCAGGTCCCGCCCGCGACACACGCCCCGCCCGTGCTTTTGCATACGCTTACCCGCAAATTGCGCTTGATCGCTTCGCTTCGCGCCAATTGCAGGGCACTCATAAGATCATTGCTCATCGAAGACATTCGGCTGTTCAACACGAAGGTTTGGTAGTTGGGCACGGCGATCGTGACCAGAATTGCGGCCACAGCCAGCGTGACCAGCAATTCGATCAGGGTAAAGCCGCGTGCTGTGGCATCCATCATGGTCTGTTCAGGTTCTCGGTTCACGCTGCCACCGTAAATGGCGGGAAGCAATGGTGTCCAGCTCCGCAAGACAAATGGCGGGATGGGGGTCACGAACGGTCCCGTCCGGCCAGCACTGCATTTCAGCAGGCCACCACGTTTAACGTCATGAACACTCACGACTTGAACGACGGACGGGTCAGCATGTGCCGGAGAAGAGCCGGGGACGCCCGGCCTTGTTGATAATGATGTCGCGACGCGAGCCCGCCACGCAGACCTCGATCGTGCCGTTGGGGAAGTTGTTTGAACCCTGGCTTCTGCCATTTGGCAGGTAGCTGATATAACGCGCATAGTTATAGCTTGTGATGTGCGCGGCCGAAGGGGCGCGGGTTTGCACGTAAAGGAGTGCGTCACCCGGGTCAATCACGCCCTGCACCCCATTGTCGACAAACAGCAGCCAGCCGTCGTGCCATTTGGCCGTACTGTCGCAGGCCGGCGCTGCGGCACCCGCATTGGCAGTCATGCATACCGTCACACGCGTCCCCCGCTTGATGGCTTCGGAGCGTGCCAGGTGCAGCGTGGTCACCAGATCGTTGGTGACGGCCGCCAGCCTGCTGCTGTTGAGCAGAAATGCATAGCCGGGAACGGCTATCGCCAATAAAATTGCACCCACTGCCATCACAACCACAAGCTCCACCAGCGTGAATCCGCGCTTGTCCATTTTCCCCTCCCCCGTTTTCTTGTTCGTGAAAGGAAGCTTGCCACGTTGGCCGAGGGGTTTCCATACAACTTTAGTTGTAGGCGTGGCCCATGGCTGAGCCGGGGGCCTGCCGGGAAAAATCCTCCGTCGTCGTGCTGGGCGCGGGCATGTCTGGCCTGAGCGCGGCGCTTGCCCTGCTGCCGCGCGGCCACCGCGTCACGTTGATCGAACGCGGCGAGGTCGGGAATGAATCGTCCTGGGCCGGCGGCGGCATCCTTTCACCACTCCTGCCCTGGGATTACCCGGAATCGCTGGCCCGCCTGGCGCTGCGCTCGATGGCGGCGTATGCGGATTGGGTGATGGAGATCGAGGCCACGGGGGGCGGCGACGCCGAATACTGGCGCTGCGGCATGCTGGCGTTGAATGCCAGGGAGGGGGCGCTGGCATGGTGTGCGGCGCACGACGTGGCGGTCGAACCTGCGGCACCCCGATCGTTCAGCCTCCCCCCGCAAGGGGCCGGGCGGCACGCCCTGTGGCTGCCGGACGTGGCGCAGGTGCGCAATCCCCGCCTGGTCTCGGCGTTGCGGGCGGCGGTCGAGGCGCGCGGCGGGCGGGTGATCGAGCACTGTACGGCCACTGGCATGCGCACGCAGCCCGGACGGGTGACGGCGGTGGAGACGACGGCCGGCACGTTCGCCGCGGATGCGGTCGTGCTGGCGACGGGGGCGTGGTCGGGGCTTGGCCTGCCGGGCCTGGCGGCGGTGCCGAACGTGCGTCCGATCCGCGGCCAGATGCTGCTGTTCAAGCTGGAACCCGGTGTGCTCGACACCATTCTGTATCGCGACGGGCTGTACCTGATCCCGCGCCGGGACGGCCATGTGCTGGTCGGCAGCACGCTGGAGGACGCCGGCTTCGACAAGACGACCGACGCCGCCACGCGCGCGCGCCTGCACGCGGCGGCGGCCGGACTGCTGCCCGTCTTGAGCACGATGCAGCCGGTGCGGCACTGGGCGGGGCTGCGCCCGGGTTCCCCCGGCAACATCCCGATGATCGACCGCCATCCCGATTTCGACAATGTGTTCGTCAACAGCGGGCATTTTCGCTATGGTGTGACGCTGGCGCCGGCGTCGGCGGAACTGCTCGTCGACCTGATGGAGGGCCGCGAGCCCGCTCTCGATCCGGCGCCGTATGGCTGGCAGGCAGCGCTTGCGCGAGCCTGGTAATGCGGCAAGACGGCGGCGCTGCGCTAGAATCGACTTGTAGCGCCCCAGCCGGGGTTGACCCATTCAGGATATGACCATGAAGCACGCGGTGATGACCGGACTCAGCGAAGCGGACTACCTTGAAGGCGAACGCACCAGCCAGGTCCGGCACGAATACGTGTCCGGTGAGGTATTTGCCATGGCGGGCGGCAGCAAGGCGCACAACATCATCTCTGGCAACGTTTTTTCCTTGCTTCGCAACGCCCTGCGCGGCAGCGGCTGCCAGACGTTTATCGCCGACATGCGTGTGCATGTCGCTGCGCAATCAAGCTACTACTACCCCGATGTCGTCGTCACCTGCGCACCCGGCGACCTGGCAAGCGACGCACCCAAAGACCATCTCGATTTCCCCGTCCTGATTGTCGAAGTGCTCTCGCCCACCACCGAGGCAATCGACCGGCGCGAGAAAATGCTTGCCTATCGCCATATCGAAAACCTGCACGAATACGTGCTCATCGACCAGGAACGGCGCTGGGTGGAAGTGTATCGGCGCACCGAATCGGGTTGGATCGCGGATCTGTACTCGCCAGAAGACGTGATCACGCTGGACACGGCCAAACTGAATGTCGGCATGGACGACGTGTACGACGGCAGCGGCGTTGCCTGAACCGGGAACAAAGAAAGGCGATGTCACGCTTGCTTGCTGGAACGGCAGTACGCTGGCCTTGAACGTCGATGTGCCCGTCTCCGCCGACACGCAACCGAGCCGGACCGCTACCCGCGCAGGCTTGTGGGCAGCGCCTGCGTAGCTCAACCCATCCGCGCCTCTCGCTTCATTTCATGTCGAATCGATAGGATAATCAACGCGTCCCGCCACCCGCTGCCCCATCATGACCCAAGCCCGCGCCCATTCCCCGATTGATGAAGCCGACTACCTGCATCACGAGGCAGCCGCGACCAGCAAGCATGAGCTGGTGGACGGTGAAATTTTCGCAATGGCGGGCGCGAGTGAGCGGCACAACCGCATTGCGCTCAACATTGCTTTCCATCTGCGCAGCGCCACCCGCGGCAAGACCTGCCGTG
This sequence comes from Thiobacillus sp., assembly GCA_024708885.1. Taxonomy (GTDB): domain Bacteria; phylum Pseudomonadota; class Gammaproteobacteria; order Burkholderiales; family Thiobacillaceae; genus Thiobacillus. Next base: position 36,361 of record JANJXT010000060.1, on the reverse strand, counting down.
CGTTCATGGCCGACATGAAGCTGCGGCTTGCCGGCGGCGCGACGTATTACTACCCCGACGCGATGCTGGTGTGCGACCCGGCGGACGACCACCCGATCTACAAGCAGTCGCCCTGCCTCATCGCAGAAGTGCTGTCCCCCGCCACGGCCAGTATTGATGTGCGCGAGAAATTGGCGGCCTATCGCGGGTTGGCGAGCCTGCGCTATTACCTGCTGGTCGATTCGGAGCGGCTGTGGGCCAAGGTCTATTTTCGCGACGAACACGGCGCCTGGTTCGAGCAGGATCTCTCGCCCGAAGACCGGCTGGATGTGGCGTGCGGCGACGCCCGCCTCGCCCTGTCGCTGGACGATTTGTACGAGGACACGGGGCTGCTCATTGTCTGACACGGCCGGCGTGCGAGCGCGGGTTGTCTGGATCGTCAGCGACGGCAAGCCGGGCCACGTCAACCAGTCGCTGGGGCTCGCGGAGGCGCTGGCGCGCGCCACCCCCGCCACGATTCACACCCTGCCCGCACTGCCGGCCTGGCGCACCTGGCTGGCATTGCTGCTGAAGCGCTTTCCCGGCAATCCATACCCCGAACCAGATTTGATCGTGGGCGCAGGACACGCCACCCACCTGACGCTGCTCGCTGCGCGCCGCGCGCACGGCGGCCGCGCGGTGGTGCTGATGAAACCGAGCCTGCCGCGGCGCTGGTTTGATCTGGCCATTCTGCCGCGCCACGATGGCGTCGCAGCCGATGCACATACGCTGCTGAGCGAAGGCGCGCTCAACCGCATCCAGCCTGCCCTTGACGCCGACCCCGCGCAGGGCCTGATCCTCGTCGGCGGTCCGTCGGCGCATTTCGACTGGGACAGCGCGACCGTTTGCAAGCAGATCAATACCCTTGTCGAGCGCACACCGGGCATGCACTGGACGCTCACGACCTCGCGCCGCACGCCGACAGATTTTGCCGCGCAATTGCCGGTGTCGCCCGCACTCGACATCGTGCCGCACACCGCCACCCCACCCGACTGGCTGCCCGCGCAGTTCGCCCGCTGCAGCACGGCCTGGGTCACGCCCGACAGCGCGTCGATGGTGTACGAAGCCTTGACCGCAGGCGCCGAGGTTGGCGTGTTCGACCTGCCGGTCAACCCGAAAAGCCGCATCGGCCGGGCGGTTTCAGAACTCGCCGACGCGCAGCGCATCACCCGCTTCGTCAGCTGGTGCGCGCATGGCACGCTTCATCCCAATACGTACCCGCTGGCCGAGGCGGACCGCTGTGCGGCCTGGATACTTGAATGGCTGGAGAACAAATAAAAACGCATGACTGAAAACAAAAAACTGACCGTCCTGCAACTCTTGCCCGCGCTGGAATCCGGCGGGGTCGAGCGCGGCACCCTCGAAGTCGCGCAGGCGCTGGTCGAACGCGGCCACCGCGCGCTGGTGATGTCGGCCGGCGGGCGGCTGGTCGCGCCACTCGTCGCGCTCGGCGCCGAGCACGCCGCCTGGCCGATCGGGGCCAAGTCATTCAAGACCCTGTTCCTCGTCCGCAGCTTGCGCCGCTTTCTGGCCGAACAGAAGGTCGACATCGTCCATGCGCGCTCGCGCGTGCCGGCCTGGATTGCCTGGCTTGCCTGGCGCGGCATGAACCCGGCCACGCGGCCGCGTTTCGTCACCACGGTGCACGGCATGTATGGCGTCAACCGCTACAGCCGCATCATGACGCGCGGCGAGGCCGTGATCGCGGTGTCCGACACCGTGCGCGACTACGTCCTGCGCGAATATCCCGACACGCCGGCGGCGCGCATCCAGGTCATCCACCGCGGCGTTGACGCGAACGCGTATCCATACGGCTGGAAGCCCGACCCGGCGTGGCAGAGCGCATTCCTGGCGCAGTTCCCCAACGCCACGGGCAAGCTGATCCTCACCCTGCCCGGCCGCATCACCCGGCTCAAGGGACATGAAGACTTCATCGAACTGATCGCGCGGCTGAAGCGCCGCGGCCTCGGCGTGCACGGCCTGATTGCCGGCGGTGCGTCGGCGTCCAAGCAGCGCTATCTGCAGAAGCTCTACTACCGTGTGCGCAGCACGGGGCTGGACGCCGACATCAGCTTCACCGGCCAGCGCGACGACCTGAAAAACATCCTGGCGATTTCCAGCCTGGTGCTGTCGCTCTCGACCCAGCCCGAATCGTTCGGCCGCACCACGCTGGAGGCGCTGCGGCTGGGCGTGCCGACCGCGGGATTCGACCACGGCGGCGTCGGTGAAATCCTGCGCAGCATTTATCCTGCCGGCCTGCTGCCGCTCGACCGCCTCGACGACGCCTGCCAGCGCATCGCCCAGTTGCTGCAACAGCCGGACCCGGTCCCGGCAGGCGAGTTTTTCCCGCTGCACGCCATGCTGGACCAGACCGTGGGGCTATATGAACAGCTCGCGCGCGCACCCCGACAGGGCAGGCAATGATATAAACCATCCGGCTTGCCATGCGCAGTCAAATTCGCAGACTGCCGCACTGGCAAGGCGGCCACTGACGGTTTTTGGCCCGGGCTTTCTCCCCGCACTCAACAAAAAACCCTGAAATGCGAGTCCCTCCGTTTCCCGCATCGCTCATGACGGCGCTCGGTCCAGACAAAATTGCCGTAGTGGCGTTTTTCCTGCTGTTCGCCTTCGCCCTGAGTCTGCCCCCGAAGTGGGCAAGCCTGCACATTGCGGGGATTGCCCTGGTTGGCTCGGCGGCCTTTGCGCGCCGCGAGGATTGGCGCAGCCCCGCGATGCGAACGTATCTGCTGTGTACCGCACTCTGGCTGATCCCGGTTCTGCTGACCGCTGGGCTGCAACACGCCCTGGGCGTCGCCACCGCACCGGACTGGCACGTGTTGCCGGCGCTCGCCCTGCGCATGCTCGGGATCGGTCTCGGCATCCTCGTGCTCCTCCAGCGCGGCTGGCTGACCCTGCAATCCGCCACCCTCGCACTGCTCTGCGCACTGTCGATCCATATCGGCGCCGGCTTGATCGATTTCCTCACCACACCGCATGCCAGCCTGGCAGCCTGGCGCGAGCTGCGCATCACCGGGCTCGTGTTCAACCCCAATCCGTTCGGCATGTTCACGGCACTGGCCGCGATTCTCTCCGCCGGGCTCCTGCGCAACCGGCCGCACCGCCCGTTGCTCTGGGTGCTGCTGATCGCAGCGCTGCTCGGCGTATGGGCATCTGGATCACGCGGCGCGATGCTCACCGCCGCCGCCGGATTCGCGGTGCTGTTTCCTCCCGTCGGCCGAGCGCGGCTGCTTGTTTATCTGGGCGGGGCGGCGCTTGCGGTCTTGATTTCACTGAATGTCACGATGGATGCCAATATCCCGCACAGTGACGATCTACGCATGCAGATCATTTCCTTTACGCTCGAAAAGATTGGCCAGGCACCGTGGCTCGGCTGGGGAATTGGCGCCTACGAGCACCTGCCCGGCCATGTCCTGAATGCGCCCCACAACATGTGGCTCGACCTCGCCATGAGCAGCGGCCTGGCGGCGCTGGCGGGTGCAATCGCGTCGGCTTCGCTGCTGGCATATCGCCTGTATCGCCGGGACGATCCCGCAGCGCAGCTGGCACTCGCCGCACTTGCCGCCAGCATCGTGGCCGGGACGCTCGAGTATTCCATCCTGGATTCCACGCATTTCCGGGGGCTCTGGGTTCTCGTCACGGCGATCGGCTGCCACACGCTGAACGAAAGTCAAGGCAGCTCAAAGAGCATGAAGATGTCCCATCTTGGAAAAAGCAGTTGAACCACAGAGACACAGAGAACAGCGAGCAAAAACATACGCTTGCATTCCTGCCGCGGTTCACCCGATGGATGAGTGGGAAAAAACGCGGAGAAGTCCCGTTTTTCGGGTTTCTCTGTGCCTCTGTGTCTCTGTGGTGCGGAATTTAGGCTCATTGAGGCTGGGCCAGTACAATCCAGCGCAGACCGAAAACAAGTGTGAAGCCGCCTTGTTTGCCATGTCTGTCATTGCACCCCGCATGTCCACATATCCGGAAGGACCCAGGCCCAATCCATGCAGCACGTAAACGTCCTTTGCCTCAAGTGGGGCACCCGCTACGGCCCGCACTACGTCAACATGCTCCATCGCGGCGTTGGCCGCAGCCTGAGCCGGCCGTTCCGGTTTTTCTGCTGCACGGACGACGCCAGCGGGCTGGATGAAGGTGTCGAAATCATCCCGTTCCCTGGCAACCCCGGCGTCAAGCGGGGCTGGCCGGACATTCTGGTCAAGCTGGCGATCCTGCAGGACGGTTTTGGCGGCTTGCAGGGGCCGACGCTGTTCCTCGATCTGGACGTGGCGATCACCGGGCCGCTCGACGGCTTCTTCGACTACAAGCCGGGCGAGTTCTGCATCATCCACAACTGGGTGCACTGGCGTAAGGCTGCGCTGGGGCGGCGCCCGGCAGTCGGCAATTCCTCGGTCTTCCGCTTCGAGGCGGGCAAGTCGAACCATGCCTACGAAACCTTCCTGCGCGAAATGCACCGCGCCGAGGATCGCACCATTTTCAATACCGAGCAGGCCTTTCTGACCTACGCCATGGGCAATCCGCAGTGGTGGCCGGAGGAATGGGTCAAAAGCTACAAGTGGAACTGCCGTCCGGCTTTCCCGCTCAACCTGTTCCGCGCGCCGCAGCTGCCGGAGGGCTGCCGGATTCTGGTGTTCCATGGCCGTCCCGACCCCGACGAGGCCATACGCGGGTATCGCGGGCGCAAGCTCCACCACCGTACCCTGCCTGCGCCATGGATCGCCGATTACTGGAAACCGTGATGCCGCAGCCCCGGCTCGACGCCTTCTGGGACACGCTCGACGGCGTTCTGGTGGTCAACCTCGACAGCCGTCCCGACCGCTGGCAGGACGTGCAGGCCAGGACTGCCGGACTCATCCCCTTCGAGAAACTGCACCGGCTGCCTGCCACGCTGGGCACGGCGCTGCCGGGCTTTGGCGTGCCGCCCTGGTTTCGCGGCCGCAAACGCGACAGGACCTGGGCCGGGCGCGCCGGCTGCACGCTTTCGCACCGCGCGGCGATTGCCCACGCCAAGCAGCAAGGCTGGCGCACGGTGCTGATCCTGGAAGACGACATCGAGCTCGAACCGGCACTGGCCGAAGTGGTGACGGAATTGCCCCAGGCCCTGAAAAACAGTGACTGGGACGTCTGCTATCTGGGATTCACCGATCCGGTTCCACCCTACCGCACCTTGGCCAACTTGCCGGCCGGACGTCGCTTGTGCGCCGTATCCGGGTGCAGCACGACCCACGCCTACCTGCTGCGGAACAGCGTTTACGATTTATTGCTGGAGAAACTGCCAGCCGTCGGCAGCGTCTGGTCCTGGATCAGCCGCCATCGCGCCATCGACCGCTGGTATTACCGAAATCTGGCGCGCTACTTCAAGGTGTACGCGGTATCGCCTGCAATCATCAACCAGCAGGGCGGCTTCTCCGACATTACCCAGCGTCTGCACGAGAAGGCGCACACCACGCGCGTGCCCGAAGCGCAGCATGGCGCGCTGGCATTCCGCCTGCTGGGTTTGTTGCGCTGGCTGAAATACCGGCTGGCCGAGCCGCGCGACTGGCTGCGCGGGCGCATCAAGCAACTGCGTGGATTCTGAATGCCCATGAGTGAGCAAACGGCCACGCCTGCGCGGCTGCGCATCAAATTCCTCGGCAAGTTCAAACCCGGCCGCGACGGTGAAGGCTGGCTGAAATGCTTCCCCGGCAGGCAGCCGCGCTGGGGGAACTGCGACTTCATTTTCGACCGCGGCTGCCGCGACTACGACTGGCTGGTGGTCTACGACGATCTGCCTTCGCTGGCGGGCGAGCGCCACCCGCTGTGGGTGGAGGAACTCGCCTGCCCGCCGGAAAACACCCTCTTGATCACGGTTGAGCCGTCCTCGATCAAGACCTACGGCCGAGCCTATCTGCGCCAGTTCAACTGGCTGCTGAGCACGCAGGAAGCGTGGGCGACGGGCAGGCACAAGGGCCTGATTTTTCAGCAGCCCGCGCTGATCTGGTTTTACGCCGACAGTTCGCCGCGCGGCGACTACGACACGCTCGTCTCGCACGTTCCGCTGGAAAAGACCGCCGACCTGTCGACGGTCTGTTCCAGCAAGCGGCAGGGGCATACGCTGCACCGCATGCGCTACGACTTCACCCAGGCGCTCAAGGCCCGGCTGCCGTTCATGGAAATCTACGGCCACGGCGTGCGCCCGCTCGCCGACAAGGCCGGCGCCCTCGACCCCTACCGCTACCACCTGGCGATCGAAAACCACCTCGGGCCGCACCACTGGACGGAAAAGCTCTCCGACCCCTTCCTCGGCGCGTGCATGCCGGTCTACTACGGCTGCCCCAACGCCGAGGATTATTTCCCTCCGGAAAGCTTCATCCGCATCGACATTGCCGACGTCGACGCCGCCGCCGAGATCATCCGGCGCGCCATCCGCGGCAAGCTGTGGGAAAAGAACCTGCCTGCGATTCTGGAAAGCCGGCGCCGCGTGCTGGAGGAATACGGACCGATCGCCACCGTGGTTCGCCTGGTCAATGAAAGGCACGTTGCGAATTGCGCCCGACCCGCGTCATCCGTCCACATCCAGAGCCGCCGCCGTCTGCATCGGCAACTGCTGCCGGGGCTGCGCTATGGGCTGGAGAAACTCTACGTACGCGCCCGCCGCCGTCTGGCGGGCGGCTGAGCGCGCTCAGGCCAGCGCCTGGCGCAATCTGAACAAATGGCCGCGCGGGAAGCTGCGGAAAGCCTTGTGCGAACGCAGCGTCAGCGTCTGTTCGGCAAGATCCGGCTGGTATAGCTGCTCGGCCCAGTGCGCCGCCCAGGCGAAGGGGTTGTAGACGTTCAGTATGCGATGCCTCGCTTCCGCCAAGGCAGCTTCGCGCCGGGGATCGAGCGGCTGATCCAGCAATTCGGCGATCCGCGCAGCCGCGGCGTCCACGTCGAGGCTGATGGGCGCCACCGCCTCGGCAGGCAGGTAGTCGCCCACATTCGGACAGCCCAGATAAACCGGGTAGCTCCAGCCAAGGCAGGCGTCTGCGAGCTTCTCCGTCCAGTAGCTGGGCAGCACGCTGTTCTCCAGCACCAGGTGGAAGCGGTAAGGCAGGATTCCATCCATCTTGTCGTCCACAGGCTCGAAACCGCGCCCGAAATGCACCAGGCGGTCGCCCAGGCGCTGCTTCAGGCCTTCGAGCAGGGCAAGCCGCTGGCGCTGGCCTTCGGTCTTGCTGGCATTGGAGCACACCACGGAGATCCGGTTCTGCTTGTCGGGACAGGCCAGCGCGGACAGATGATCGTAGCCATAACGGTAGGCGTTGCTGCTGCGGTCAAGGCCGACGTGCCAGTTGAGCCCGAGTGCGCTGACGTGCAGATGCGGGTGGCGCGACTGCGCATGGCTGTCGACCACATGGCCGAACTGCCGGTAGAACGCCTGCGGATACAGCTTCTTGGACAGGGGCTCGCCGGCGATGAAGAGGGTGTTCTGCGGCGCCGCGACGAAGCGGTCATAGGGGCGGGCGTTGCCCAGCACCGCGCTGAAATCCGCCCGTCCGCCCGGCTCGGGATTGAAATCGAAACGGCAGCGCCCCCACCGCAGGCTGCCGCCGGATGTCAGCAATTCCATGCCACCCGGCGCGCAGTCCATGTTGACGCGTACCAGGAGTTCCGAAATGCCGCATACGAGATTGCCGTTTTCCGGCAGGCACATCACCCCTACGCCTGGCCGTAGCGCGCCTGGCGAGGCTCAGGCACGTCGGGCATGTGAACGTCGTACTCCGGCACCCACGCTTTCAACTGTTGCTTGACGGTGAACTCGTCGTGGTGTCCCCCGCTTTGCATCCATGCCATGCACTGGCCATACCACGCCACGTCGCCGGCACGCGCCAAGGCCACCCTCAACTTGGGGTGGGGGGTCGGCTGCGTGGTTTCCTCATCGGCAAGCAGCTCCTCGTAAAGCTTCTCACCCGGTCGCAGGCCGGTATATTCGATACGCATGCTGTTCTCGTCCATGCCGGACAGCTGAACCATCAGCCTTGCCAGCTCGGCAATTTTTACCGGTTCGCCCATGTCGAGCACGAAGATCTCCCCGCCCTTGCCCATGAGGCCCGCCTGCAGCACGAGTTGCGCGGCTTCGGACAGCGACATGAAATAGCGCGTGATGTCCGGATGGGTGACGGTCACAGGACCGCCCGCCTCGATCTGCTTCTGAAATTTCGGAATGACACTGCCGGAGGAACCCAGCACGTTGCCAAAACGCACGGAAATGAAGCGGGTACCATCGGGACGCTGCATCGCCTGGCAAATCATCTCCGCAAGTCGCTTGCTGGCGCCCATCACGCTGGTCGGGTTCACCGCCTTGTCGGTGGAAATCATCACGAACTTGTCTGCGCCGTTGGCCTGCGCCGCGGCGGCGACGATCTGGGTGCCCAACACGTTGTTGCGGACCGCCTCCCATGCGTTGGTTGCCTCCATCAGCGGCACATGCTTGTATGCGGCCGCATGAAACACCACGGCGGGGCGCTCGCCTGCCATGACCTCGTTGACCCGCTCGACATCCTTGACGTCACCGATCACCGGCTCCATCCGCAGCTCCGGGAAACGCTGCGCCAATTCCTGCTCCAGGGCGTACAGCGCCAGTTCGGACAATTCGAAAAGCACGAGTCTCTTCGGCTCAAAACGGGCAATCTGACGGCACAGCTCCGAACCGATCGAGCCTCCTGCTCCGGTCACCATCACGACCTTCCCCGTCAACAGCCGATGCAGGCCGCTGTTGTCGAGCCTGACGGGATCGCGCCCCAGCAGATCATCGAGCTCAATCCGCCGCAGGCTCGACACGGACACCCTGCCTGCGACCAGATCTTCGAGGGAGGGGACGGTGAGCGCATTGAGCCCCGCTCCCGTGCAGATATCGGTGACCATCTTCCGAACGCCATGGTCGGCCGATGGCAGCGCCAGCACGACGTCATCGACATTCATGCGGCGAGCGAAGCTGGCGATGTCCTCCAGCGTTCCCAGAACGGGGATGCCTTGCACGAGGCGCCCCTGCTTTTCGCGGCTGTCGTCCAGCAGCCCCACCACATGAAAACCCGCCGGGTTGCGTGCCAATTCGCGGAGCAGAAAATCGGCCGCAGACCCGGCGCCCGCAACCAGAACGGGCCGACTGCCCGGATACACCATGCTGGCAAGCCTGTGTTCCTTCCACGCCCGGTACGCCAGACGGCTGCCCCCCATCATCAGCAACAGCAATATGGGATCAAGTATCAATACGGAATGAGGAATCCGGCTGCCATGATGAGTCAGCGCAAGCACCGCCGGCACCGCCACCGCAGCGATGGCCACCGCCTTCATGATGCGCTTGAGGTCGGGCAGGCTGGCGAAACGCCAGATCCCCCGATAGAGGCCGAAATGCCAGAAAATGAGCGCCTGCACCGGAACCACCCAGATCAACGTCGAGAGCGCGCTGGACATCAGTTCCGAAGGAATGGCCAGATTGGAATGCAGCCAGTACGCGCCCACCCAGGCCAGGATGGCCATGAGAATGTCGTAGAGGATAATGGCAAGGGTGCGGGAGCTGATCATCTTTGAAAATGCCGCCACCGGGAGTCGATGCCAAGAAAAACCGCGAGATGGAGCAATACCGCGATCAGAATCGACCCGTTCGAATACTCCGGGCGGAGATGCTGCGCAAACGCCAGCGCAGCCATGGCCAGCATGAGTCCATACGCTGCCCACGCGAGCTGTCGATGCGTGGCGCCCATGATCACGACGCGCTGATAGTAATGCGAACGATGCGCGGCGCTGATATTTTCGCGCTTGAGCGCACGCCTGACAAGCGTCACGCTGGCATCGGCGACGAAGGGCATGAAAACGAGCAGCGGAAGCGGCCACGACCAGATCCCGCGTTGTACGCCCAGCATGCCGATTACCGCGGCGAGAAATCCGAGGGGAATCGAGCCGACGTCACCCATGAAGAGCCGTGCGGGTGGAAAATTGAAGCACAGAAAAGCCAGTGAGGCGCCTGCCAGGGCGCCGCAAAAGGCCGCAACCGCCTGCGCGCCCGCCATCCATGCGACGAACGCGAACGCGCCAAAGCCGATTGTCGCCATACCGCCTGCCAAGCCATCTGCACCATCCATGAAATTATAAAGATTAGTCGCCCAGACGGCCACCAGCACCGCAAACACGAGCCACCCACCGGCAGCCCCCAGCGCGGCCATGCAAAGCGCGGCCGCGGCGCAGTGCGCGACGAGACGGACACGCACGGAAAGCCCCCGGACGTCATCGATGAGCGACACCACGGCCAACGCAAGCGCCCCTCCGGTTATCACCAGGAGCGTGTCGTCGCCGAGCCGCAAGGCGGCGACGGCGAGCGCCGCCATGATTCCCAGCCCACCGACACGCGGCGTGGGCAGTTCGTGCAGGGAACGTTCGTTCGGGTGGTCCATCGGCAGGCGCGTACGATGCTTCAGCAAGTACGCCAGCACGCCCCAGCACACGGCAAATGCGGCAACCGGCATGCCCCAGCTCATGCCGATGCCGCCACGGTTGCAGCCAGCCCCACGTCCATCGAGCAAGGCGGACGCCACCCGAGCTGCGAACGTATGGCGGCGCTGTCCACGTAAAGCGAACCCATCAGGCGGTTGAGCTCTGCCGTCCTGCCGAGCAGCCGGCCCGTCGCCTGAAGCATCCACGGCGGCACCGAAAAAAGGCGTGCCGGGCGGCCCATCGCCTGCGCCAGCGCGCGGACCAGTTGCGGCGTCGAAACCGGCCCGCCATCGTCGAGCAGAAACGTCCGCCCGGCAGCATCGGGGTGCGCCAGACACACGCGAAGCGCATCCGTGAGATTGCCAAGGTAGAGCAGGCTGCGCCGGTTGCGGATCGCGTCCAGAGGCAAAGGCCATCCCCGCTCGATTGCGCGCATCAGTTGCAGGAAGTTGGCCCTGACGCCCGGACCGTAGACCAGAGGCGGCCGAAGAACGACGGTCTCCAGGCCGGTTTCCCTGGAGATCCGGTGCAGACCCTGTTCAGCCTCCCATTTGGAAATGGCGTAAACGTCCTCCGGGGCCGGCGCGTCCGTCTCGCGGTAGGGCTGGGCGCTTCCCTCGCCGTTGACCTTGACCGTGCTCACGAAGACGAAGCGTTTCACGCCTGCCTGTGCAGCCTGCCTGGCAAGGCTGAGCGTCGCTTCGGTATTGATCCGCCGATAGACCGGCAAGTCGCCGGCGTCGCGCGCCGATACGCCATGCACGCGCGCGGCCAGATGAACGACGCCGTCGCAGCCCGACAGGACGGCGCGCCAGTCCGTCGCGGGACTGATATCCCCGGCCACCACCTCACCCGGCAGGCCCACGCCGTTTCGCACCACGGGCGTGACCCGATGATCCGATTTCACCAGGCTCTCGCACAAGGCGCGGCCGACAAATCCGCCCGCACCCGTGACCACCACCCGCAAGCCGGCCGATGCGCTCATGAAGCACGTATCGCCCTGGATGGGCGCAAGGCATATTTCAAAAAATAGCGCATCATGCTGAGCACATGCCAGCGCATGAACCGCAAATTGCGCCGACTCGTGCGGCGAGCATTGTGAAACACCTGTGCCTTGGGGCACGCGAGGGGCCGTTGTCCTGCCAACCCAAGCCGCATGCAGAGGTCGACATCCTCGTAATACAGGAAAAATGCCTCGTCGAACCCTCCAACGGAGGCGAAACTTTCGGCGCGAAGGAACATGAACATCCCACCCACCCAATCCGCGACGAATGTTTCATCGCCCAACCGGAAGGCATAACGGCCATCACCTAGCCCCGCCATTTTCCTGACCAACGAAAGCAGTGTCGGAAAATGACGGATGCTGTCCTCAATCCTGCCATCCATCGTCAGGACCGCGGGCGCGATTACCGCCCCCTCCAAGCGGGAAGCTTCCTTCATCAGCACTGGAAACGGGTTCTTCGAAATCCGGATATCGGGATTCATGACACAGAACCATTCACCCGTTGCCCGTTGAAAAGCAGCGTTATGGTTTGCGCCGAACCCCCGGGGCCGCGGATTCCGGATGATTGTCAGCGGATATTCAAAATCCGCTGCGCCGAACGGCAGATCTTCGGAGACGTTCAGCGTCAGAAAAACCTCGGCAGACGCAGGCTCCAGCAACAGCGAGAGGTCCTGCAGAATCTGTCGAACCAGCTGTCCCTGGCCGTGGCTAACGATGGAAACGGAAATCATCACAGGCAGGAGGATCGTTCTCCAATTGGGAGCGGCTTCCCCGTATGCAGCTCGGGATCATGTGAAATGGCCGACTCCCGCGGGGCCAGCCATGCCTATGGCGCAGCCTGAGAAATCCCCGATACGGGCGGCACAGAGAAAGAACACAACCGCACGCGAATTGAGTTCATACCTCTCACGCTCCAGGAAATCATGGGGTTACCGCGCCTCTTTCCTCGTTGCCAACGCAAACGCATCCACCACCGGCTGGATCACCTCCCGTTTGAGCTTCAACGACGCCTGGTTCACCACCAGCCGCGAACTGATGTCACCGATGTGCTCGACCGCGACAAGTCCATTCGCCTTGAGCGTGCCGCCGGTGGAAACGAGGTCGACGATGACGTCGGACAGGCCGACCAGCGGGGCGAGTTCCATCGAGCCGTAGAGCTTGATGAGGTCGATGTGCACACCCTTGGCGGCGAAGTGTTCGCGGGCGGCGTTGACGTATTTGGTGGCGACGCGGATGCGCGCGCCCTGCTTCACGCTTCCCGCATAGTCGTAGCCTTCGCGCACCGCGACCATCATGCGGCAGGTGGCGATCCGGAGATCGAGGGGCTGGTAGAGGCCGTTGCCGCCGTGCTCGTTCAGCACGTCCTTGCCGGCGATGCCAAGATCGGCGGCGCCGTATTGCACGTAGGTCGGCACGTCACTGGCGCGTACGATGATGAGGCGCACATCGTCGCGGTTGGTGCCGATGATGAGCTTGCGCGAGGACTCGGGGCTTTCGGCGGGCGTGATGCCGGCCGCTGCCAGCAGCGGCAGGGTTTCCTCGAAGATGCGGCCCTTGGAGAGGGCAAGCGTGATGCCGGTGTAGGTCATGTTGGCTGGTAACTGGGATTGCATTTGTTCAACACGGATTATTCATCACGGCGAGAACACCGCCCCCCATCCTGCAGGAGGTCCGCCCTCGGGCCGATGCCGTGACGCCTGCGATACTCCGAAAATCGCGGCGGGGGCGCCGCGCCTGCATGGAATGCGCATCGCTTCAGTGCACCCGCTTGATACGCGCGCCGAGCTGGGTGAGTTTTTCCTCGATGCGTTCGTAGCCGCGGTCGAGGTGGTAGATGCGTTCGATGGTGGTTTCGCCCGCAGCGACCAGGCCGGCGAGCACCAGGCTGGCGGAGGCGCGCAGGTCGGTGGCCATGACGGTGGCACCGTCCAGGCGCGGCACGCCGCGCACCAGGGCGGTGTACCCGGATACTTCGATGTTGGCGCCCAGCCGCCGCAACTCCTGCACGTGCATGAAGCGGTTCTCGAAAATGGTTTCGCTGACACTGGCCGCGCCCTCGGCGATGCAATTCAGCGCCATGAACTGCGCCTGCATGTCGGTGGGAAACGCAGGGTGCGGCGCGGTGCGCACGTCGACCGCCGTCAGCGTGCCGTCGGATTCGATTTCGATCCAGTCGGGGCCTGTCTCGACTGCCGCACCGGCCTCGCGCAGCTTGGCGATGACGGCATCGAGGGTGTCGGGCTGGGTATGGGTAACGCGCACACGCCCGCCGGTCATCGCGGCGGCGACGAGGAAGGTGCCGGTCTCGATGCGGTCAGGCATGACCGAATAGTCCGCACCGTGGAGTTTTTCGACGCCGTGGATGGTGATGACGTCGCTGCCGGCGCCCTCGATCTGCGCACCCATGGCGACGAGGCAGCGCGCGAGGTCGACCACCTCGGGCTCGCGCGCGGCGTTTTCCAGCACGGTGGTGCCGTCGGCCAGCGCGGCGGCCATCATGAGGTTCTCGGTGCCGGTGACGGTGACCATGTCCATCAGGATGCGCGCACCCTTGAGGCGCTTGCAGCGGGCGTGGATGTAGCCGTGCTCGATGTTGATCTCGGCACCCATCGCCTGCAGGCCCTTGATGTGCAGATCGACCGGACGCGAGCCGATGGCGCAGCCGCCGGGCAGCGATACGCGCGCGTCGCCAAAGCGCGCCAGCGTCGGCCCCAGCACCAGAATGGCGGCACGCATGGTCTTCACCATTTCGTAGGGCGCTTCCTTGTGCGGGATGGATTCGCCGGACAGGGTGACCTGGTTGCGGTCATCCAGCGTCACGCGCACGCCCATGTGGCCGAGCAGCGCCAGCATGGTGCTGATGTCCTTGAGATGCGGCACGTTGCCGAGCTTCAACGGCTCGGCGGTGAGCAGGCAGGCGGTCAGGATCGGCAGCGCGGCGTTCTTCGCGCCGGAAATGCGGACTTCGCCGGAAAGCGGGTTACCGCCCTGGATGACGAGGGCATCCATTCAACGGCTGGCCCAGTCCTCGGGGGTGTAGGTCTTCATCGACAGCGCGTGGATCTGCGCGTGCATGCGGGTGCCGAGCGCGTCGTAGACCAGCCGGTGCTGCTGGATCATGTTCTTGCCGGCGAAGGCCGGGCTGACGATGACCGCCTGGAAATGCTGCCCGTCACCGTCGAGTTCGATGTGGTCGCAGGGGAGTTTCTCGGTGATCCAGCCCTTGATGTCGTCGGGAGTAACCATGTGTGCGTGCCTCGCTTGTTGGCGGCATCCCCAGCGGGAGCCAGGGCGGCACTGAACAATCCAGTATTGTCGTCCCGACGTTCGCCGGGGTGACGAATTGCGCAGTGCATCCCTAGTGCCTGAGTTTGTAGCCGCTTCGCAGCAGCAAAAGGGAAAACGCGGATATTGCCACAAAGCAGCCCCCGGCGACCAGCAGGCCGCGCCAGGGGTCGATGTCGGCGTGGCCGATGAAGGCATAGCGGAAACCGTCGATGAGGTAGAACACGGGGTTGAAGTAGGACACCGCCTGCCAGAAGGGCGGCAGCGAATGGATCGAGTAGAACACGCCCGAAAGGAAGGTAAGCGGGAGAATCAGAAAGTTCTGGAATGCCGCCAGCTGGTCGTATTTTTCCGCCCAGATGCCGGCGACGATGCCGACGCCACCGAGGATGGCGCAGGCAAGGACCGCATACGCCAGCAGCCATCCCGGGTGCGGCGCCTGCCATGGCGCGAACCACAGTGCCACCGCCCACACGCCGGCGCCCACCGCCAGCCCGCGCACCACCGCGGCGCCGAGATAGGCGAGAAAGAATTCCAGATACGACAGCGGCGGCAGCAGGACGAACACGATGTTGCCCTGCATCTTCGACTGGATGAGGCTGGACGAGCTGTTGGCGAACGCGTTCTGCAGCATGCTCATCATCACCAGTCCCGGCACCAGGAAGCCGGAATAGGCAACCCCGGGAAAGGGCTGCACGTGGTCTTCCAGCACGTGGGAAAAGATCAAGAGGTAGAGCAGCGCCGTGACCACGGGGGCGACCACGGTCTGCACCACCACTTTCCAGAAGCGCAGCAGTTCCTTGCGGAACAGCGCGGAAAATCCACTCATACGTCCTCCCGTTGCAGTTCAGCCGCCGGTGCGGGGCGTCAGCCCGGCTGCACGAGGTCGATCTGGAAACGCGGCTCGTAGGGCGGCACGCTGCACTCGATGATGTCGGAGGGTGCGACGTCGAGCCGCACGCCGACAATATCGGTGCGTACCGGCAGGCGGGCGACGCCACGGTCGACCAGCACAACGGTACGGATTTCCGCGGGCTGCCTGCCGGCGAGGTATTGCACGGCGCGCAGCAGGGAATGGCCGCGGTACATGACGTCGTCGACGACGAGTACGGTATGGCCTTCGAGGTCGATGCCGGTGTGCGCGGGGTTTTCGGTCAGTCGTGTTTCCGGGTGCAGCAGGCGCAGGTCATCGGCGTAGCGCTTGATCTGCAAATCGAGGCGCACGCAGTCGGCAAGACCGTAGTCGCGCAGCAGCCTGGCGTGCAGGCGGTCGGCCAGCGGCGCGCCGCGACGCAGGATGCCGACGATGGCCACCCGCGTGCGTCCGGTGAGCAGGCCGGCCGCCTGCCGCACCATGTCGGCGATGATGAGTTCGAGCTGCTCGGCGTCGTACAGGCAGGTGCGCCGCCCCGGCGGCATCGCGGCTGGCGTGGCCATGGCCTCAGGCGGTGCGCGAGTAGCGGGGCTTGTCGGCGGCGGCTTCCTTGAAGTAGCGGTCGAAGCACATGCCGATGTTGCGCAGGAACATGCGTCCGGCGCGGGTGACTTCGATGCGCGAGGCGTCGAAGGCGACAAGGCCGTCGTCGGCCAGCGGGCGCAGGTCGGCGAGCGCATCGGCGAAATACGTCGTGGCGTCGATGTTCCATTCCTGGCCGAATGCCGCGAGATCGAGTTCGAGATCGCACATCACGCGGGTAATCGCCTCGCGGCGGATGCGGTCGTCGAGACTGAGCTTGATGCCGCGCTCGACGGCGAAACCGGTGGCGGTGACGCGCGCCTCGTAGGACTTCAGGCCCTTTTCGTTCTGCATGTAGACGTCGACGGTCTGGCTGATGCTGGAGGCGCCGAAGGCGAGGATGTCGCAATCCTTGTGCGTGGTGTAGCCCTGGAAGTTGCGCCACAGCGTCTTGTTCTGCTGTGCGCGCACCAGCTCGTCCTCGGGGCGGGCGTAGTGATCGAGACCGATGTTGACGTAGCCGGCGCCGCCAAGCGTCTCGTTGACGGCCTGCTGCAGGGCGAGACGGGTGGCGAAGTCGGGCAGGTCGCTTTCCTGGATCAGGCGCTGGTGCTTCTTGATCCACGGCACATGGGCATAGGCGAACACCGCGAGGCGGTCGGGCGACCACCCGACGACACGTTCGAGCGTGCCGCGGAAGCTTTCGAGGGTCTGCCGGGGCAGGCCGACGATGAGGTCGAGATTGACGCTGGAGAACCCGAGTTCGCGCGCCCAGTCGACCACCTGCCGGATGAGGAATTCGGACTGGATGCGGTTGACCGCTTCCTGCACCTTCGGGTCCATGTCCTGCACCCCGAACGACACGCGATTGAAGCCGTTTTCGCGCAGCGCGACGAGATGCTCGCGCGTGAGCTCGCGCGGGTCGACCTCGCAGCTGATCTCGGCATCCGGCGCAATGTTGAAGTGGCCGCGCATGCGCCCCATCAGCGCGCGGATATCGTCGGGATGCAGATACGTCGGGGTGCCGCCGCCGAGGTGCAGCTGGCGCACCACCCGCCCGGGATCGACGCGCGCCGCGGTCGCGGCCATCTCGCGCTCCAGCGCGGCCAGATAGGGCACGGTCTTGCTGTAGTCGCGCGTGGCCACCATGTTGCAGCCGCAGTAGTAGCAGAGCGAGTCGCAAAACGGGATGTGCGCGTACAGCGAAATGCCGCGCCCGGGCTGCATCGCGGCGAGCGCCTCGAGCCAGTCGGCCTCGCGGTAGCCGGTGTGGAAATACGGCGCGGTGGGGTACGAAGTGTACCGCGGCCCGGCAACACTATATTTCTGCAGCAGTTCCAGAGTCGTCGATGTCATCGTGAGATCTTCATGGTTAGCGTTCATGGCGATTTGCCGCCCCAGAACATGAAACGACGCTTACCATGAACGCTTCCCCAGGAGCCTGCCCCATCTCCGAGCGGCGTCACCAGAGGGCGCAGGGCGCGCGGAAACGTTCATGGCAAGAACACTTATTAACACAGCGCCCAAGGCAAATCCAGCCCGCCTCAGGGCACGGTGAGACGCAGCGTGCCGAACCCGTCGCTGAACAGCGCGACCTCGTCCCCGGAGACGAACTGCCAGCCCTGGAAATGGCCGAAATCGGCGCTGGCGCGCGGCGACAGTTCGAGGTTGAAGCGCTTGGCCAGCGCACGCGTGGGATTGCGCACCGACAACACGACCGTGAGGTAGCGGTCGCTGTTGTTGTCGATCACCGCCACCAGCCCGCGCCCCAGCATCGACGTGCGAAAGCCGACCGTGACCGGCAGCAGCGGTCTGGCCGACGCGGCGGCCTGGATATCCGATTCCTTGTAGGCGATCTGGTCCTTGAGCTGCTCGATTTCACGCTGGTTCTCGGTCAGCAGGTTGCGCGCCTCGATGAGGTAGCGTTCGGTCTGCTGGCGCGTATCGACTTCCTGCGACAGGCGACGCTTGACGTCGCCGAGGTCGACGTTGAGAAGGAAGGCGTACAGCCCCAGGCCGCCCGCCACGAGCAGCAGCAGCACGTTGAAGCCGACCGAGGCGACGAGCCAGCGCCGCCGCGTATCGGTTGGCTTGCGGGCGATTTCGTCGTCCGCCACGGGACCGGTGGACTGTTTCATCGCGTTTCAGGTTTTGCGCAGTGCCCGCACATTACAGAATGAAACACGGCGCTAGCCGGTATTGCGCATGCCTGCCGCAATCGCGTTGATCGAGCGCTTCAGCGGCGTCAGCCAGGACATCTGCTCGGCTTCCGTCGCGCTCGGGCTGCGGTAGCGCTTCAGCATGCGCACCTGGATGTGGTTGATCGGATCGATATACGGCCGCCGGCGCGACAGCGACAGGGCGAGCAGCTGGTTGTCTTCGAGCAGCGCGCCGATCTGCGCCACCTGGCGCACCCATTCGACGGTGAGCGCGTATTCCCCGGCGATGGTGCGATAGACCGCCATGGCATTGGGATGCTCGCACAGGCGCGCGTATTCCTCGGCGATTTCCAGATCCGCCTTGGTCAGCGCCATCTGCACATTGGACAGCAGGCCGCGGAAGAACGGCCATTCGCGGTGCATCGCCTGCAGCGCGGCGAGCCCGTCCGGCACGCGCTCGGCAAAATTCCTCAGCGCGCTGCCAATGCCGTACCACGCGGGCAGCGTGTGGCGCGACTGCGCCCAGCCGAACACCCAGGGAATCGCGCGGATCGAGCCGAGCGAGCGGTCGGCCTTCTTGCGGTGCGACGGACGGCTGCCGATGTTGAGCAGGCCGATCTCGGTGACCGGCGTGCTCTCGTAAAAATAGTCGATGAAGCCTTCCATGCCGATCAGCGCGCGATAGGCGTCCTCCCCTGCGCTGGCGACGTCGCGCATGTGGCCGAGGAAGGCCTCGGGGTAGTGCGCTTCGCTGTGCGCGAGCGCCGTGGCGCTGGTTTTCATCAGGCCGGTCACGCCCATGCCGATCTCGTAGCTGGCGGTCTCGGGGTTGCTGTACTTGTAGTAGAGCATCTCGCCCTGCTCGGTGAACTTGATCTCGCCGTTCACGGTGCCCGGTGGCTGCGACAGGATGGCGTCGTGGGTGGGGCCGCCACCGCGCCCGACGGTGCCGCCGCGGCCGTGGAACAGGCGACATTCGACGCCGTGGCGCTGCGTCAGCGCGATGATGGAAAGCTGCGCCTGATACAGATTCCAGTTCGACGCCAGGATGCCGCCATCCTTGCACGAATCGGAATAGCCCAGCATGACTTCCTGGCGGTTGCCGTTGGCGGAGAGCAGGCCACGGTACACCGGGTTCGACAGCAGCTGTTCGAGGATGGCCTGGCTGCGTTGCAGGTCGTCGACGGTCTCGAACAGCGGCGCGACGAGAAGGCGGCAGTGCCAGCCGTCGCCGGTGTGGCCGGCAAGGCCGACCAGGCGCGCCAGCAGCATGACTTCCATGACGTGCGAGGCGCTGTGGGTCATGGAAATGACATAGGCACCGAATACCTCGTCACCGATCTCCGCCTGCAGCTTGGCCATGCGACGGAACACCGCGAGCGTTTCGCGCGCCTCGTCGTCGAGCTGGGCGTCGTCGATCTCGATGGGATCGATATGGCCAATCCACGCAGCCAGGCGCTGCATGCGCGCGGCCTCGTCGGCGCCCGCGTAGTCGAAACCGGGGTCGATCTGGCGCAGCACCGCCGTCACGCTGCGCGTGTGCACGGTGGATTCCTGGCGCACGTCGAGTTGCAGCAGGTGAAAGCCGAAGCTCTCCACCAGGCGGATCAGCTCCTGCAGGTCCTGCCGCGCCACGATGCGGTCGCCGTGGCTGATGAGCGAATCGCGCAGCAGATACAGATCGGACAGGAAGGCGCGGGCGTTCTCGTAGGCGATGTGCGAGGTGAAGCTCGGCACGCCGGCCAGCGCCTGGCGGATGTAGGACAGGTTGGCGTCGAGCCGCGCCAGCATGAGCGCGGCCATGCGCCGGTAGGGCTCGCGGCTGTAGAGCTGCACCGCGGTGCCGCGGAACACCCGTGCACCGAAGTCGTTCTCGTACTCGTGCAATCGCGCGAGGAAGGCCGGCGCCGGCGTGCACCAGCCGCTGCTGTGGGTGAGCGTCTGGCGCAGGCCGATCACGCGCACGCGGTATTCGGTGAGCGCCTCCTCCATCTGTCGGTGCACGGTCCATTCGGTGACGTCCGCGGTGACGAAGGGATTGCCGTCGCGGTCGCCGCCGATCCAGGAACCGAAGCGGATGAAGCTCGGCACGCGTACCGCGGGCTCGCCGTCGGCATCGGTACCATAGTGCTTGCACAGCGCGTTTTCGAAGAAGCGATAGGCCTTGGGCACCGCCTCGAACAGGCTCTCGCGCACGTAATACAGGCCGTTGCGCACCTCGTCGCGCACTTCCAGCTTGGCGCTGCGCAGTTCGTCGGTGCGCCACATCACCTGAATTCCGGCAGCGAGTTCGCTCTCCAGTTCGCGGCGGTCGCTGATCCCCAGATGGGCCTCGTAGAGCCGGTCGCAGATGAGGAAGATGCGGCGCATGCTTTCCATCACCGCACGGCGGCGCGCTTCGGTCGGGTGCGCGGTGAACACCGGTGCGAAATGCAGGCGCTCGACCATGCTTTGCAGCGCGGGCACCGCGATGCCCTGTTCGCGGAACTGCGCCAGCGTGCGGTCGAACGAACCTTCCCACAGCGCCAGGCCCTGCGACAGCAGGCGGCGGCGGTTGCGGTAGGCAAAGCTTTCCTCGGCGACGTTCACCAGCATGAAGTAGCCGGAGAAGGCGCGCACCACCAGTTCGACCTTGTCGGCCGGCATGGCGTCGATCATCGCCATCAGTTCATTGCGGCGCTGCTGGTCTTCCTGCTGGCGCAGCTCGGCGAAGCCGCGGCGCAGCGTTTCCACCGCCTCGAATACGTCCTCACCGGCAAACTGCAGCAGCACCTGGCCAAGCAGGGTGCCGAGGAGCTTGACCTGCGCGCGCAGGTCGTCATCCGTCAGAAGCGTTTCTGGAGCATTCATTCTAGAAAAGGCAGTTGAACCACAGAGGCACAGAGAACAGCGAGCAAAAGCAAGGGCTTGTATTCTTTCCGTGTTTCACCCGATGGGTGAGCAGGGAAAAGTGCGGAAACCCCTGTTTTACGGGTTTCTCTGTGTCTCTGTGGTGCGCAATGTAGGTTCATCGGTAGGGTAGGCAGGGGCACTCAGCGCAAAACGCGCCATTTTCGCATATCGGGCCGCATCACCCAACCGCGCGCCGGGCGTTGCGGAACATGCGCAGCCACGGCGCCGCGCCGGTCATGGCGTCGGGTTTCCATGACAGCTGTGCGGCACGGACCACGCGCTCGGGATGCGGCATGAGGATGCTGAATCGGCCGTCGGGCGTGGTGAAGCCGGTGAGTCCACCGGGCGAGCCGTTGGGGTTGAACGGGTAGCCCGTCGCGGGTGCGCCGCGATGGTCGACGTAGCGCAGCGTGGCGTGCGCTTCACCCGCATGCGCCGGAGCGCGGAATGTCACGCGCCCTTCGCCGTGCGACACGACGATCGGCATGACCGATCCGGCCATCCCTGCGAAGAACAGCGAAGGGGAATCGAGCACCTCGGCCAGGGTGAAACGCGCCTCGAACTGCTCCGACAGATTGCGCTCGAAGCGGGGCCACGCCTCGGCCCCGGGAATGAGGTCGTGCAACTGGCTCATCATCTGGCAGCCATTGCACACCCCGAGGGCGAAGGTGTCGGCGCGACCAAAGAACGCCGAGAACGCGTCGCGCGCGCGCGCGTTGAACAGGATGGAACGTGCCCAGCCGCCGCCGGCGCCGAGCACGTCGCCGTAGCTGAAGCCGCCGCACGCGGCGAGTCCGGTGAAATCGGCGAGGCTGACGCGACCCGCGAGAATGTCGCTCATGTGCACGTCGACCGCGGCGAAACCCGCGGCGTCGAACGCCGCCGCCATCTCGACGTGGCCGTTGACGCCCTGTTCGCGCAGCACCGCGACGCGCGGGCGCGCGCCCGTGGCGATGGCGGGCGCGGCGACGTCCTCGTCGGCATCGAAAGTCAGCGCATAGCGCAGTCCGGGGTCGCCGGCATCGGCGTGGGTGGCGAACTCCTCTTCGGCGCACACCGGGTTGTCGCGCAGTTTCGCCATCTCGCAGCTGGTGCGCGCCCACGCGCTTTGCAGATCGGTGCGCGTCTCATCGAGGATCACGCGTTCCTTGCGCAGCACGCGCACATGGTCGTCGGCACAGGGCGCACCGATGATGTAGAACTCGGCACGCAGGCCGGCATCGAAGAAGGCCTGCATCACCGCCTGGGTGTCGCTGCGGCGCACCTGCAGCACCGCGCCCGCTTCCTCGCTGAACAGGACATTGAAGATGCGCTCGCCATAGCCACACGGCGCCAGGGCCTGCGGCTCGGGCACGCTGGCATCCCCGGCCTCGTCATGGATCCTTTCCGCGCACAGATCGTCGACGTCGATCTCGACACCGCAATGGCCGGCGAAGGCCATTTCGCACAGTGTGGCGAAGAGCCCGCCATCGGAACGGTCGTGATACGCCAGCACCCGGCCGGCGGCGTTGAGCGCCTGAATCGTGTCGAAGAAGGCCGACAGCTTCTCCGCGGCCGGCGCGTCCGGACAGCAGTCGCCGACCTGCTTGTAGGCCTGGGCGAAGCTCGACGCGCCCAGGCGATTGCGGCCGCGTCCAAGATCGACGAGCACGAGATCGGTATCCCCCGCGTCGGTGCGCAGTTGCGGCGTGAGTTGCCGCGTGGCGTCGGGCGTGACGGCAAACGCCGAGATCACCACCGAGATCGGCGACACCACCGCTTTCCTTTCGGCGCCATCCTGCCACACGGACTTCATGCTCATCGAGTCCTTGCCGACCGGGATGGAAATGCCGAGCGCCTGGCAATACTGCGACACCGCCGCGACGGTATCGAACAGCGCGGCGTCCTCGCCGGGGTGCCCCGCCGGTGCCATCCAGTTGGCCGACAGCTTGACCTTGCCCAGCCCTTCGACCCGCGCCGCGGCGAGGTTGGTGATCGCCTCGGCGATCGCCATGCGTCCCGAGGCCGGGGCGTCGACCAGCGCGAGCGGCGCCTTCTCGCCGATGGAGAAGGCTTCGCCCTGCGTGGTGCGGTAGCCGGCCAGCGTGATCGCGCAATCCGCCACCGGCACCTGCCACGGCCCCACACACTGGTCGCGCGCGGTGAGGCCGCCCACGCTACGGTCGCCGATGGCGATCAGGAACATCTTCGATGCCACGCCCGGCATCGCCAGCACACGGTAGACCGCGTCCTTGAGACCGATGCCGTCGAGCGCGAGCGGCGCGGGAAGCGTTGGCGCATGGACCACGTCGCGGGTCATCTTCGGCGGCTTGCCGAGAATGATGTCGAGGCTCACATCGACCGGCGCATTGCCGAAGTGGCTGTCGGTCACCCGCAGATGGCTGTCCTCGGTCGCCTCGCCCAGCACTGCGAAGGGGCAGCGCTCGCGCTCGCAGATGGCGCGGAATTCGTCGAGACGCGCCGGCGGAATCGCCAGCACGTAACGCTCCTGCGCCTCGTTGCACCAGATCTCGCGCGGCGACATGCCGGACTCTTCCGACGGCGCGGCGCGCAGTTCGAAACACCCGCCGCGGCCGCCGCCGTGGACCAGCTCCGGCAGCGCGTTGGACAGGCCGCCGGCACCGACGTCGTGGATCGACAGGATCGGATTCCTGTCGCCGAGTTGCCAGCAGCGGTCGATGACCTCCTGCGCGCGCCGCTCCATTTCGGGGTTGCCGCGCTGCACCGAGTCGAAGTCGAGGTCGGCGGCGTTGGCGCCGGTGTCCATCGAAGAAGCGGCGCCGCCGCCCAGGCCGATCAGCATGCCGGGACCGCCGAGCTGGATCAGCAGCGTGCCGGTGGGCAGCATTTTCTTGTCGACGTGATCGGCGCGGATGCTGCCGACGCCGCCCGCGAGCATGATGGGCTTGTGGTAGCCGCGCCGCTGCCCCGCCACCGTCTCCTCGAAGGTGCGGAAATAGCCTGCCAGGTTGGGGCGGCCGAATTCGTTGTTGAACGCTGCAGCGCCGATCGGGCCTTCGAGCATGATGGCAAGCGGGGTGACGATGCGGTCGGGCTTGCCGTAGGCGCCCGATTCCCATGGCTGTTCATAGCCGGGAATGTTCAGATTCGATACGGAGAACCCGCACAGGCCGGCCTTGGGCTTGGACCCGATGCCGGTCGCGCCCTCGTCGCGGATTTCGCCGCCGCTGCCGGTGGCTGCGCCCGGAAACGGCGAGATCGCGGTCGGGTGGTTGTGCGTCTCGACCTTCATCAGCACGTGGGTGAGCTCGCGGCTGTAGGCGTAACTGCCGTCGGCGCGCGGGTAGAAGCGGTCGATGCTCGCGCCCTCGATCACGGACGAGTTGTCGGAATACGCCACCACCGTGCCCCCGGGGTGCGCGGCGTGGGTGTCGCGGATCATGCCGAACAGCGACTTCGCCTGTTCGGCGCCGTCGATCACCCAGTCGGCATTGAAGATCTTGTGGCGGCAGTGCTCGGAATTGGCCTGCGCGAACATCATCAGTTCGACGTCGGTGGGGTTGCGTCCCAGGCGGGTGAAATTTTCGAATAGATATTCGACTTCGTCGTCGGAAAGCGCGAGGCCAAGTTCGCGGTTGGCCGCCTCCAGCGCGGTACGCCCGCCCGCGAGCACGTCGACGCTGGCGAGCTCGCGCGGCGGTACGTGGCGGAACAGTTGGTCGGCGTCGGCCAGCGTCATCACCGCTTCGGTCATGCGGTCGTGCAGCAGCGGCAGCAGTTGCGCTCGGACTGCGGCATCGAGGGGGCGATTCTGCGCATCGAGAACGAGCCAGGCAACGCCCCGCTCGATGCGGCGCACGCTGGCAAGGCCGCAGTTGCGCAGGATGTCGGTCGCCTTCGACGACCACGGCGAGATCGTGCCGGGGCGCGGCGTCACGAGCAGCAGCGGGTCGTCGGCCGTCGGCGTGTCGGCCGGCGCCCCGTAGGCGAGGGTCTGCTCGAGCTGCCGCCACTGCGCGGCATCGAGTTCCCCGTCCATTTCCAGAAAATGCCAGTGACGCGCCGCCAGCGTGCCCAGCCCGATCCCTTGCGCCTGCGCCTCGTGGCGAATCTTGTCGAGACGGAACGGCGACAGCGCGGCAGCGCCGGGAAGCGAAACGATGGCGGGCATGAGCGTCTTTGCAAGCGGGCAAAGGCGCTATTTTAGCCGATCGCGACGCTTCTCCGGACCGGTCTACAGCGGATTGCCGGCCTGCCTTTGCCAGACTTCGAGGCAGTCAAGGCCGCAGAAATACTGGACATAGTCCTGCACATCGGTGATCTTGATCGAATCCGCCGGTATTTCCTTCAGGCAGACCTCGCAACTGACCACGGTGCAGCTGTCCTCGTCGGCACACTGCGCAAGCAGCGCGCCCGCCTGGGTGCGATGTCGGGTATCCATGCCGCGATCCTCCAAACAATCGATACTCCGCAGTCTAGGCTACCGAGACGGGCGGGCAAGCCACGAGCCGGACCGCGGGCCGGCGACAGAACTCAGTACCCCGCTTCGCTCATGGCCTGCTTGATGGTCTTGTAATCCGCTTGCTTGTCGATCACGAAACCCGTGACCTTGCTGTGGATGGTTTTTTGCAGGGCCTGGATGGTGCCAGGGCCGAGTGCGACCGCAGCGGCCCCCAGCCTGTCCTGCGCAGCGGCACTCATGCGGTTGCTCGCCATCAGGGTGAAATCCGGGGTGGCCGGCAGCGGATGCCAGAGTTCGTAATCCCCGTTTGCCATCAGTTCGTCGGCCAGTTTGCTGCGCAGGCTGCCAGCCTGCGCATAGTCACGCTGCATGGCCAGGGCCACATCCTCTTGCGTCTTGAAATTGAGGATCTTCACCGCGTCGACCTTGTTGCGCGTGAGCGTGTGGCGCGCCATCACGTCCAGCCAGGATCCCTTCTCGGTCAGCGCCACGGCCGTCACGGTGGCGCCCTTGCGGCGAACCAGCACCCCCGTCGCCTGGTCCCGTACGCGGGCGATGGGCGAGTAATCGTTGTCGAGCACGGCAACCGCGACCGAAGGGGGAACGAAATATAGGTCCAGGCGACCGCTTTTCAGGGAGCCCATGACGCTCCGGATGCTGCGAAACAGGGTGAGCTTCGGCTTGCCGCCCTGGGCCGCCGCGAGCGCCTGGGCAAACGGCATGGCATAGGCGCGAAAATCACCCATCACGATATCGGCCTTGCCCGTACCCGGATAGATCCCGAGGCTCAGGTCGCCAGCGGCTGCATGGGCCGCCAGCGGCAACGCGGGAAGAATCGTCAGGCCTGCAAGAAAGCTGCGTCTGCGCATGTCACACTCCTAGGGACACGCTGAACAATTCAGCAGTTGATCGATGACGAACCTGTTTGGCCGAAGTGTTCCGGTGAGCGTGACGAATCGAGCGGCGATCCGCTCGTTGAGTCCTTCGATGGCCCGCCGTTTTGCGCTTGGCCGCTCGAATTCACCCGCTTTCGCCATCTCAGGACGCACCTCGGGCTTCGAGCGCAAACAATCGCCGCTTGGCAATCAAGAGATTCGCCAGGGCGAACAGCGTGAAAAGCTGTGCTGCGTTCTTGGCCAGCCCGCGGTAGCGCACCTTCCTCAACGCGAACACGTTCTTGACGATGTGGAAGGGATGCTCGACCTTGGCCCGGATGCTGGCCTTGATCTGCTCGGCCCGCTCGAGCAGTCGACCACTCGCGCTGTCCGGCAGCGCACGGCGCTTGCCCGGCCGCAAGGCGACGTGCCAGGTCACCTCGCTGTCCTGGTTCTCTTCCCGCTTCTCGACACCCTGATAGCCGGCATCGCCGAAGACCGTCGTCTCTTCACCATGCAGCAGGGCGTGGGCCTGGGTGACGTCGCTGACATGGGCGGCGGTGGTGACGATGGTGTGGGTCAGTCCAGATTCCGCATCAACCCCGATGTGCGCCTTCATGCCGAAGTGCCACTGGTTGCCCTTCTTGGTCTGGTGCATCTCGGGGTCACGCTGGCCGTCCTGGTTCTTCGTCGAGGACGGCGCGGCGATGATCGTGGCATCGACCACCGTCCCCTCCCGAAGCATCAGGCCCTTTGCGGCCAAGTGCACGTTGATGGCGGCAAAGATGCGCTCGGTCAGCTGGTGCGTTTCCAGCAGGCGACGGAACTTGAGCAGGGTGGTGGCATCAGGGGCCGCCTCGCGGCTGAGGTCGATGCCGACGAAGCTGCGGATCGCCTGGCTGTCGTAGAGGGCGTCTTCCGTTCCCTCGTCGGACAGGCCGAAGCATTGCTGGGCGATGTACATGCGCAGCATGCGTTCCAACCCGATCGGCGGCCGGCCGCGTCCCTCGCCCTTGGGGTAGAACGGTTCCACCTCCGCCAGCAACGCAGGCCACGGCGTCACCGCCTCGATCTCGCCAAGAAACCGATTGCGGCGCGTGACCTTCTTCTTGGCGGCGTACTCGAGGTCAGAAAAGCTTCGCTGCATCACTGTCTTTCAATAAAACGTCGTCACGCCGATTCTCGCAAAGCACGCATCACTTCGATAGCATGGCTGGCGAATAAATCAGCGTGTCCCTAGGGTTTTCGCTCGCCGGGAAGCTCGCCGTTCGTTAACGGAGACAGGATCTGTGCGCTGAATACCCGGGACACTGGTCATTTATGACCAGCGGCAAGCGTCTTGTGCCTTTCGCGCCCACGGCGCCAGCCTTGGGATTAAGATGTCGTCATTACAACCCGCCTCCGCCCGCCTGCATGGCAGAGCCTGAACGCCCCGATCCCCACTCGCCGATGCGCAGCGCGCTCCGCGAGCTTGTCTCCCCGCCCCTGTTCATGGCCGCCGACATCCGGGAAATCGATCGCCAATGGGCCGCTTCCCATCCCGCCATCTCACTGATGGAGAGGGCGGGCGCGGCCGCCGCCGAATTGGCCGGCAGCCTGGCCAGCGAATCCGGTGAGGCCGTGCTGGTCCTGGCCGGGCCTGGCAACAACGGTGGCGATGCGCTGGTGACGGCGCGCCTGCTCGCCGCGCAGGGATTCCGCGTCGACGTCGCCAGCCGCGCCGACCCTGCGCGCCTGCCGCCAGATGCCATGCGTGCCTGGGCCGCCTGGCGTGAAAGCGGCGGCTCGGTGCTGGCGGCGTTTCCCGCGTCGCGGCGATACAGCCTGGTGATCGACGGCCTCTTCGGCGTGGGATTGCAGCGCGACGTTACCGGCGAGGACGCACGCTGGATTGCGCTGGCCAACGGCCTGGCCTGTCCCAGGCTCGCACTCGACGTGCCGAGCGGGCTCGACAGCGACCGCGGCAGGGTTCGCGGCTGCGCCTTCCTCGCCGGCCACACCCTCACCTTTCTCGGACTAAAGCCGGGCCTGCTCACTGCCTCGGGCCCGGACCACGCCGGTGAACTGCATCTCGACAGGCTCGGCCTCGATCCGGCCACCCTGCCCGCCCCGCTGGGCATCGCCCTGAGCGGGCTGGAAACCCGCCATCGCCTGCCCGCGCGTGCGCGCGACAGCCACAAGGGCCAGTTCGGACATGTCGGCATCGTCGGCGGTGCAGGCGGCATGGTCGGCGCCTGCCTGATCGCCGGCCGCGCGGCCCTGCAGCAGGGCGCGGGCAGCGTTACGCTGGGCGTGCTGGACGAGCGCATCGTCGTCGATTACGGTGAGCCGAGGCTGATGTTCGCCGTGCCGGAGCATCTGCTGAACGCACACCTCGAGGTGCTGGCAGTCGGCCCCGGTCTGGGTCAATCCACCCGCGCCCATGCCCTGTTGCAGACCGCCCTCGCGGCGCCTTGCCCACTGGTGCTGGATGCCGACGCGCTGAACCTGCTGGCGAGCGACCCCGAACTGGCCAGCCAGGCTGCGCGCCGCAGCCAGCCCACCCTGCTCACCCCCCACCCCGGTGAAGCCGCGCGCCTGCTCGGGGTGACCAGCGGGGAGATCCAGGCAAACCGGATCGAGGCGGCAACGCGTCTAAGCATGCATTTTCATGCCGACGTCGCGCTGAAAGGCAACGGCACCGTCATCGCCCATCCCGACGGCCGCTATGCCATCAACACCAGCGGCGGCCCCTGGCTTGCCCAGGCGGGATCCGGCGACCGCCTCACGGGCATGGCCTCCGCTCTGCTAGGTCAGGGCATGGCGGCGGGCGACGCCCTGGAAGCCGCCGTCTGGCTGCACGGCCAGCCGGGCGGCTGATCAGCAGATGCGCTGTCGCAGGTAGGCGGCGAAGTCCTCGCTGACTTCGCTGTGCTTGAGCGCGTATTCCACCGTCGCCTGCAGATAGCCCAGCTTGCTGCCGCAGTCGTAGCGGATGCCGTCGTAGGCGTAGGCCAGCACCTGCTGTTCCTTCAACAGCGCAGCGATGGCGTCGGTCAATTGCAACTCGCCGCCGGCACCGGGCGTGAGGTGCTCGATGTGGTGGAAGATGCGCGGCGTGAGGATGTAGCGCCCGACCACGCCGAGCGTCGAGGGCGCGTCCTCCGGCTTGGGTTTTTCGACAATGGCGTTGACGCGCGACACGCGCTCGGCCATCGGCGAGGAATCGACGATACCGTAGGAGGCCGTGTCCTCGCGCGCCACCTGCTGCACCCCGAGTACCGAGCACTGGTAATAGCTGTACTGGTCGACCATCTGCTTCATCACCGCCGGCTCGCCGTCGATGAGGTCATCGGCGAGGATGACGGCGAAGGGTTCGTTGCCCACCACCGGCTGCGCGCACAGCACGGCATGCCCCAGGCCAAGCGCCTCGGCCTGGCGGATGTAGATGAAGTTGATGTGGTTCGGGCGGATCGACTGCACCAGCTCGAGCACCCGCTTCTTGCCGCGCGTCTCCAGTTCCGTCTCCAGCTCGTACGCCTTGTCGAAATGATCCTCGACCGTGCGCTTGGTGCGGCTGCTGATGAAGATGATGTCGGTGATGCCCGCCTCGATCGCCTCCTCCACCGCGTACTGGATCAGCGGCTTGTCGACGATGGGCAGCATTTCCTTGGGGCTGGCCTTGGTCGCCGGCAGGAAACGGGTGCCCAGACCGGCCACCGGGAATACGGCTTTTCTTACTTTTTGCATGTCTCTTCCATCATTGTCCGATTCAAAAGCATTGGGTCCGCGAATCATCCCCCCTGCGACGCCAGCAGCGCCATGAATCCATCCTCGTCGAGCACGGTCACACCGAGCGCCTGCGCTTTCGCCAGCTTGCTGCCGGCTTCGGTCCCCGCGACGACGTAGTCGGTTTTCTTCGATACCGAGCCGGCGACCTTGCCGCCAGCGGCCTCGATCATGGCCTTCGCCGCCTCGCGCGTCAAAGTGGGCAGCGTACCGGTGAGCACCAGCGTGCGGCCCGCAAGAATACCAGCCGCGGCGCGCTGTCCCGCATTTTCCGGCCAGTGCACGCCGGCCTGCCGCAGCCTTGCCACCACTTCGAGGTTGTGCGGCTCGGCGAAGAACTGTACCAGCGACTCCGCGACGATCGGCCCCACGTCGCGCACCGCCATCAGCGCCTCCGGCGTCGCGCCGGTCAGCGCATCGAGCGAGCCGAAGTGACGGGCCAGGTCCTTCGCGGTGGTCTCCCCTACATTGCGGATGCCCAGCGCGAAAATGAAGCGTGCCAGCGTGGTGGCCTTGCTGGCCTTGATCGCTTCGAGCAGATTGGCCGCGGATTTCTCCGCCATGCGCTCGAGGCCGGCGAGCGTGGCAAGATCGAGACGGTAAACGTCGGCGGGCGTCGCGACGAGGCCGCGCTCGACCAGTTGATCGACCAGCTTGTCGCCGAGCCCCTCGATATCCATGGCGCGGCGCGAGGCGAAATGCAGCAGCGCCTGCTTGCGCTGCGCCGGACAATACAAGCCCCCGGTACAGCGCACCGCAGCCTCGCCTTCGAGCCGCACGACGTGCGAGCCGCATACGGGGCAGACGGGATGGCTCTGCAGAATGTCGAAACGCGGCGGCGCGGGGTGCGGCCTCCTGTCGATCACCACCGTCACGACCTCGGGAATGACGTCGCCGGCGCGGCGCACGATGACGGTGTCGCCGACGCGCACGTCCTTGCGGTCGATCTCGTCCTGGTTGTGCAGGGTGGCGTTGGTCACGGTCACGCCGCCGACGAATACCGGCGCGAGCCGCGCCACCGGCGTCAGCGCCCCGGTGCGGCCGACCTGCACCTCGATCGCCTCGACCACGGTGAGCTCCTCCTGTGCCGGATACTTGTGCGCCACCGCCCAGCGCGGCTCGCGCGTGACAAAGCCCAGCGCCTGTTGCTGGTCGATGCGGTTGACCTTGTACACCACGCCGTCGATGTCGAACGGCAGGCTGTCGCGCCGCGCGGCGACGTCGTCGTGGAACGCGATCAGTTCGTCCGCCCCGCGGCACACGCGCCGCTCGGCGCAGACCGGCACGCCGAGTCGCATCAGGGCGTCGAGCGTGGCGCCGTGGGTGGCGGGTGCGTCGTCCCAGCCCGCCACTTCGCCCAGACCGTAGGCGAAAAAGGACAGCGGGCGCTGCGCGGCGACCGCCGGATCGAGCTGGCGAATGCTGCCCGCCGCGCCGTTGCGCGGATTCACCAGCGTCGGCCCACCCGCCTCGCGCTGCCTGGCGTTGTAGCGTTCGAAGTCGTCGCGCCGCATGTAGACCTCACCGCGCACTTCGAGCACGGCGGGCGGACGTTCGCCGGCAAGACGCAGCGGAATCGCATGCACCGTGCGCACGTTCTGTGTCACCGCCTCGCCCGTCTCGCCGTCGCCGCGCGTCGCCGCGGCCACCAGCACGCCATGCTCGTAGCGCAGGTTGATGGCGAGGCCGTCGAATTTCAGTTCGGCGTGGTACTCGACCGGCGGGTCGGCGTCGGCAAGCCCGAGTTCCTTGCGCACCCGCGCATCGAACGCGCGCGCGCCAGTCGCGGTGGTGTCGGTCTCGGTGCGAATCGACAGCATCGGCACCGCATGGCGCACCTTGGGAAAGGCGTCGAGCGGACCGCCGCCTACCCGCTGCGTCGGCGAATCGGGCGTGGCAAGTTCGGGGTATTCGACTTCCAGCGCCTGCAGCGTGCGGAACAGGCGGTCATACTCGGCGTCGGGGACGGTCGGCGCGTCGAGGACGTAGTAGGCGTGATTGTGGCGCTCGATCTCCCGGCGCAGCGCCGCGGCGCGCGTCAGGATCTCGGGGGCGGCCATCAGGCGAACAGGCGCAGCGCCCGCCGCGATCCCGAGGGCACGCCCCGCGCTTCCATGCGTTCGTAGATCTGCGCGAGCTGGGTGCGGATTTTCTCGATGCCGGTGTCCGTGAGCGGCCGCAGGTTGTCGTCGACCAGAATGCCGCCGACTTCGTTGGCGAGCTTGCGGCCGAAGGCCACCATGCCGTCGAATACCTTGAGGCCATCGGGAACCCGCGGCACATCGAATTGCAGCGTCACGCCCTGCGAGGCCTGCCCGTCCTCGACCACCTCGGCAAAGGGTTCGGCGTCGTGATTGCACAGGGTATACAAGGGTTCGCCGCGACTGTCGATCAGCTGGAACACGCCGTCGGCACCGAGCACCATGCCGTTGCCGACCGCCTCGCCGACGATGCGCGCGAGGTTGACCGCGCCTTCGCCGCGCGCCATGACATTCAGACCGATGAGCACGTCGACGTCGACGCAGAAATGGTCGATCGCCTGCGCGCGTTCGAGTGCCTCGGCGGCATCGTCGCAGGCAATGCGCAGCCCATGCGCCTGTGCGGTTTCCTGCAGGAGGTCGCACAGCGAACCGAGCTGCCCGGGCTCGGCCGCGCCGTTGCGGTCGGCCAGCTGCATGGTCACCACCACCTGCTGATAATGCACGTCGCGCCATGGCTGCAACGCTTCCCACTGCGCCGCGCCGACCGGCAGGCCAGCCCAGCGCACTGCCTTGCCGAGCGAACGCGAGCGGTTGAAGGCGTCGGCGAACACGTTGGCGAGCACGCCCTCACAGGCAAGGCGAACACGGTACTCGATGAGTTCGTCGTACGGCGCCGGCGCAGCCGTCGCAGCAGGCGGCGTTGTGTTCGCCGCCGCTGGCGCTGCCCGCAGGTCGGCTACGGGCTCCGCCTCGATGTGCAGACGGGGCTCGCTGGCTTCGGGCAGGTCCGTAGCATCCGCCACATCGAATACCGGCTCGCGCAGCGCCGGCTCGATGCGACCGGGGCTCTCGCGCGGCGTCGCGCCCGGACGGGCCAGCGGGTCGACCGACGGCAGTTCGAATGCGGCTTCGGCCTGTTTGCGGAAACGGCGTTCCTGCAGCCAGTTGAACAGCACCACCGCCACCACCACGGCGGCCCCGAGCACCAGCAACCAGATTTGCAATTCACTCATGCGTCTTTCCCGACTGAACGGTAGAGGCCGGTACCACGCGAACGAACCATTCGTCCGGCGCCACCATGCCCAGCTCGTTGCGCGCACGCTCCTCGATCGCGTCGCGTCCCTGCTTGAGATCTCCCAGCTCGGCCAGCAGACCTGCGTTGCGGCTCTGCAGGCGCTGGTTGAGCGCCTGTTGTGCCGCAATCTGGCGTGCTCCGGCGCGCACCTTCAACCAGCCGCCATCGCCGAGCCACAGCGGGTATTGCAGCAACACGATGGCGGCGGCCAGGACCCAGGTCAGGCCCTGGCTGCGTATGCGTGCGATCCAGTCAGCCGCGCTGGCGGAACGCATCGCGTCCGGGGTAGCTCGCCGCTTCGCCGAGTTCTTCCTCGATGCGCAGCAGCTGGTTGTACTTGGCCATGCGGTCGGAGCGCGACAGCGACCCGGTCTTGATCTGGCGCGCGTTGGTCGCGACCGCGAGATCGGCGATGGTGGTGTCCTCGGTCTCGCCGGAACGGTGCGAGATCACCGCAGTGTAGCCGGCCTGCTTGGCCATCTCGATGGCCTGGAAGGTTTCCGACAGGGTACCGATCTGGTTGACCTTGATGAGGATCGAATTGGCGATGCTCTTGTCGATGCCTTCCTTGAGGATTTTCGTGTTGGTGACGAAGAGGTCATCGCCGACGAGCTGCACGCGGCGCCCGAGTTTTTCCGTCAGGCGTTGCCAGCCTTCCCAGTCGCCTTCGGCCATGCCGTCCTCGATGCTGATCACCGGGTATTTGTCGCACCAGGCGGCGAGATAGTCGGCGAACTTTTCGGCGGTCAGCTTGAGCCCCTCCGACTCGAGGTGATAGAAACCGTCCTTGTAGAACTCGGAGCTGGCGCAGTCGACGCCGATGGCGACGTCGATGCCGGGTTGCAGCCCGGCTTTCTCGATGGCCTGCACGATCAGCTTCAGCGCCGCCTCGTGCGATTCGAGGTTGGGCGCGAAACCGCCCTCGTCGCCCACGGTGGTGGTCATGCCGGCGTCGCCGAGCAGCTTCTTCAGCGCGTGGAACACCTCGGCGCCATAGCGCAGCGCCTCGCGAAAACTCGGCGCGCCGACCGGAATCACCATGAATTCCTGCATGTCGATGTTGTTGTTGGCGTGCGCGCCGCCATTGATGATGTTCATCATCGGCACCGGCAGCGCCATCGGCGCCGCGCCGCCAAGATAGCGGTACAGCGGCAGGCCGGCCTGCTCGGCGGCGGCGCGGGCGCACGCCATCGACACCGCCAGCAGCGCATTGGCGCCGAGGCGCGACTTGTTCTCGGTGCCGTCGAGCTCGATCATGGTGCGGTCGATGAAGGCCTGGTCCTCGACGTCCAGGCCGATGATCGCTTCGCAGATTTCGGTGTTGACGTGCTCGACCGCCTTCAGCACGCCCTTGCCCAGATAGCGGGATTTGTCGCCATCGCGCAGCTCGATCGCCTCGCGGCTGCCGGTGGACGCGCCCGAGGGCACCGCCGCGCGGCCCAGCACGCCGGATTCCAGCAACACGTCGGCTTCCACCGTGGGATTGCCGCGGGAGTCGAGAATTTCCCGGGCGACGACATCGATAATTGCACTCACTTTATTTCCTCAGCATTCAGTTTTCATCCGCGAAGTACGCGAAGGAGCTCGAAGTAAAAACAAGGTTCGGGTTTTCTTCGCGTTTCTTCGCGTCCTTCGCGGATCAGTTTTTCATCAATCGGTGTTCGATAAACCCGCGCTGTTTCACCAGCGCGTCGATTTCCTTCAGCGTTTCCAGGAGCTCCTTCATCATGCCGAGCGGCCACGCATTGGGGCCGTCGGACAGCGCGCATTCGGGGTTGGGGTGCGTCTCGGCAAACAGGCCGGCGACGCCCGACGCCACCGCGGCGCGCGCCAGCACCGGCACGAACTCGCGCTGGCCGCCGCTCGACGTGCCCTGACCGCCGGGCTGCTGCACCGAATGCGTGGCGTCGAACACCACCGGGCAGCCGCTGCCGCGCATGATCGCCAGCCCGCGCATGTCGGACACCAGCGTGTTGTAGCCGAAGGACACCCCGCGCTCGCACACCATGATCTGCTCGTTGCCGACCGCGCGTGCCTTGTCGACGACGTTCTGCATGTCCCACGGCGCGAGGAACTGGCCCTTCTTGATGTTGACCGGCCGCCCGGCGCGCGCGACGTTCTGGATGAAGTTGGTCTGCCGGCACAGGAAAGCCGGCGTCTGCAGCACGTCGACCACCACGGCGACCTCGTCGAGCGGGGTGTCCTCGTGCACGTCGGTCAGTACCGGCACGCCGATCTGCTTTTTCACTTCGGCAAGGATCCGCAGGCCCTCGTCGAGCCCCAGGCCGCGGAACGACGCGGTCGACGAGCGGTTGGCCTTGTCGAACGAGGATTTGTAGATGAAGGGGATGCCGAGCGACGCGCACAGTTCCTTCAGTGTGCCGGCGGTGTCCATCGCCAGCTGCTCGGATTCGATGACGCACGGACCGGAGATCAGGAACAGCGGCTGGTCGAGGCCCGCCTCGAAATGACAGAGCTTCATCGTGTACGCTCCTTCGCTCCCGCACACGCCATCACCGCCTCGACACGCGTGCCTGCGGGGTCGCATCCCCGCTGCGCGGGGCCCCTGCTCCGCCCTGCGGCACACAGGCCCGCCTCGAAATGACAGCGCTTCATCGTGTACGCTCCTTCGCTCCCGCACACGCCATCACCGCCTCGACACGCGTGCCTGCGGGGTCGCATCCCCGCTGCGCGGGGCCCCTGCTCCGCCCTGCGGCACACAGGCCCGCC
>JANJXT010000049.1 GCA_024708885.1 Thiobacillus sp. | reverse complement strand
CGTCACCTGCGAGTCGCCTTCGAAAGCGAGGATATGGGTGGCGATGCGGTCGAGGAACCAGCGGTCGTGCGAGATCACCAGCACGCAGCCGGCGAATTCGAGCAGCGCATCTTCCAGCGCGCGCAGGGTTTCCACGTCGAGATCGTTCGACGGTTCGTCGAGCAGCAGCACGTTGCCGCCGGCAATCAGCGTCTTCGCCAGGTGCAGGCGCCCGCGCTCGCCGCCGGAGAGCTTGCCGACGAGTTTCTGCTGGTCGCCGCCCTTGAAGTTGAAGCGGCCGAGGTAGGCGCGCGCCGGGGTCTCGTAGCGGCCGACGGTGAGGATGTCGCGGCCCTCGGCGACTTCGTCGAACACCGTCTTGTCCGCCGCCAGCGCGTCGCGGCTCTGGTCGACGTAGGCGAGCTTGACCGTCTGGCCGATCTCGACTTCGCCGGAGTCGGGCTTTTCCTGGCCGGTGATCATCCTGAACAAGGTCGACTTGCCGGCGCCGTTGGGGCCGATGATGCCGACGATCGCGCCGGGCGGCACGCTGAACGACAGGTTGTCGATCAGCAGGCGATCGCCGAAGGATTTCGACACGTTGTGGAAGTCGATCACCTTGTCGCCCAGCCGCTCGCCGACCGGGATGAAGATTTCCTGCGTCTCGTTGCGCTTCTGGTATTCGACCGAGTTCAACTCCTCGAAGCGGGCGAGACGCGCCTTCGACTTGGCCTGACGCGCCTTGGGATTCTGCCGCACCCATTCCAGCTCCTGCTTCATGGTCTTGATGCGGCCGGCTTCCTGCTTGGATTCGGTCTCCAGCCGTGCCTCCTTCTGCTCGAGCCAGCTCGTGTAGTTGCCCTTCCACGGGATGCCGTGGCCGCGGTCGAGTTCGAGAATCCACTCGGCGGCGTTGTCGAGGAAGTAGCGGTCGTGCGTCACCGCGACGACGGTGCCCGGATAGCGGACAAGAAATTGTTCGAGCCAGTCGACCGATTCGGCGTCGAGGTGGTTGGTCGGCTCGTCGAGCAGCAGCATGTCGGGGTTGGACAGCAGCAGCTGGCACAGCGCGACACGGCGCTTTTCGCCGCCCGACAGATGGCCGATGACGGCGTCCCACGGCGGCAGTCTCAATGCATCCGCGGCGATTTCCATCTGCGTGTCGAGGTCGGCGCCGGCGGTGGCGAGGATCGCCTCGCACTTCGCCTGTTCCTCGGCGAGCTGATCGAAGTCGGCGTCGGGTTCGGCGTAGGCGGCGTAGATCTCGTCGAGGCGCGCCTTCGCCGCGACGATCTCGCCCAGCCCCGCCTCAACCGCCTGGCGCACCGTGTGGGCCGGGTCAAGCAGCGGCTCCTGCGGCAGGTAGCCGATGCGGATGCCGGGCATCGGGATCGCCTCGCCTTCGATGTCGGTGTCGACGCCGGCCATGATGCGGATGAGCGAAGACTTGCCCGAGCCGTTGAGGCCCAAAAGGCCGATCTTCGCACCGGGGAAGAACGAGAGCGAGATGTCCTTGAGGATCTGCCGCTTGGGCGGGACGATCTTGCCGACCCGGTTGAGGGAGTAGACGTATTGCGCCATGGATGAAAGCTTCCGTTAAACCTACATTCCGCACCACAGAGACACAGAGGCGCAGAGAAACCCGAAAAACAGCGATTCTCCGCGCTTTTCCCCGCTCACCCATCGGGGGGATCCCCGGAAAGGATGCAAGCACATGTTCTTGCTCGCTGTTCTCTGTGTCTCTGTGGTTCAAATATTTTTTCCAGGTTGAGAATGCCGCTCGATCCGCGTGTCGCGGCGGCGAGAAATGCCGCTTGCGCGAGGTGCCAGAAGAACTTTACCGGTACGACTGCGCGAGCTTCACGTAGTGCGCGGCGGAATAGTTGAAATAGGCGATTTCCTCGTCGGTCAGCGCGCGCACCAGCTTGGCCGGACGGCCCAGATAGAGATGTCCGGATTCGAGCACCTTGCCTTCCGGCACCAGCGACCCGGCGCCGAGCAGCACGTGCCTGCGCACCACCGCGCGGTCGAGGATGATCGAGCCCATGCCGATCAGGCATTCGTCCTCGATGGTGCAGGCATGCAGGATCACGCTGTGCCCCACCGTGACGCGCGCGCCGACGACGAGCGGCCCGCCGGCCGGGTTCTCCGCAGTGCGGTGCGAAACGTGCAGCACGCTATTGTCCTGAATGTTGGTGGCTTCGCCGACGGCGATCGAATTGACGTCGCCGCGGATGACTGCGCCCGGCCACACCGAAGCGTCGCGCCCGAGCGCGACTTCGCCGACGAGGGTGGCGCGCGGGTGCACCCAGGCACCCGGCGCGAGTTGGGGAACATGCCCCTGGTAAGGGGAGATGGTATTGTTCAAGGCCATGGTCGGATTGGGGTTGAAACGCGGCAGCAGCGGGTACAAATTATAATCGTTCGGCGGCTCCGCTTCGCCGGTACGCCCCCGCTTCCCCTTTAGTGAAAGCTCAACGATGAACCCGCTCCTCGATTTTTCAGGCCTGCCCCGCTTCGCCGATTTCAAAACCGCAACCGTCACCCCCGCGATCGACCAGCTGCTCGCCGAGTGCCGGGCCGCGGTGAAACGTGCCGAAGCCCCCGACACCCCGCCCGAGTGGGACGCTTTCGTCACGCCGATGGAAGACGCCAACGAGCGCCTCGGCCGCGCCTGGGGCCAGGTATCGCATCTGCACTCGGTGATGGATTCCCCCGAGCTGCGCGAGGTGTACAACGCCAACCTGCCGAAGATCACCGTGTATTACGCCGAGCTGGGACAGAACGAGGCGCTGTTCGCCAGGTACAAGGCGCTCGCGGCAAGTCCCGCCTTCGCCACGCTGTCGCCCGCGCGCAGGAAGATCATCGACAACGAGCTGCGCGATTTCCGTCTCGGCGGCGCCGAGCTTCCGGCGGACAAAAAGGCGCGCTTCATGCAAGTGCAAGAAGCGTTGGCGCAGCTGTCGGCGAAGTTCGAGGAAAACCTGCTCGACGCCACCAACGATTTCGCGCTGTTCGTCGACGACGCGCGCGAGCTTGCCGGGGTGCCGGCCGACGTGCTGGACATGATGCACGCCGCCGCCGAGGCCGACGGCAAGTCCGGCTGGAAGCTTAGCCTGCAGATGCCGTCCTACCTGCCGGTGCTGCAATACGCCGAGCAACGCGATCTGCGCGAAACCCTCTACCGTGCCTACGTCACCCGCGCATCCGAGTTCGGCAAGCCCGAGTGGGACAACACCCCGCTCATCGCGCGCATTCTCGAACTGCGCCGCGAAGCCGCCGAGCTGCTGGGATTCGGAAGCTACGCCCAAGTTTCGCTGGAGGCCAAAATGGCCGACACGCCGGCCGAGGTGCTGAAGTTTCTCGACGAACTCGCGGTACGCGCGCGTCCCTCTGCGGAGCGCGATTTCGCCGAAATGCAGGCCTTCGCCCAGAGCGAACTCGGCCTCGCCACGCTCGAAGCCTGGGACAACGCCTACGTCTCGGAAAAACTGCGCGTCGCGCGCTACAGCTTCTCCGACCAGGAGGTGAAGCAGTACTTTCCCGAACCGCGCGTCCTCGCCGGCCTGTTCAAGCTGGTCGAGACCCTGTACGGCCTTTCCATCCGCGAAGACCGCGCCCCGGTGTGGCACCCCGACGTCAAGTTCTACACCCTGTACGACCGCGCCGGACAGCGCGTCGGCCAGTTCTATCTCGACCTCTACGCACGCGCGTCCAAGCGCGGCGGCGCGTGGATGGACGACGTCATCACCCGGCGCAGGAAAGAGGGCGGCATCCAGATTCCGGTCGCCTACCTCAACTGCAACTTCTCGGGGCCGGTGGGCGGCAAGCCCGCGCTGTTCACCCACGACGAGGTGATCACCCTGTTCCACGAAACCGGCCACGGCCTGCACCATCTGCTGACGCAGGTCGAAGAGCTCGGCGTGTCCGGCATCAACGGCGTCGAATGGGACGCGGTCGAACTGCCGAGCCAGTTCATGGAGAACTTCTGCTGGGAATGGGACGTGCTGAAGCACATGACCGCCCACGTCGACACCGGCGCGCCCCTGCCGCGCGAACTGTTCGACAGGATGCTCGCGGCGAAGAACTTCCAGGCCGGCCTGCAGATGCTGCGCCAGATCGAGTTCGCCAGCTTCGACATGCACCTGCACGACGATTTCGATCCCAAGGGCGGGCGCAGCGCGCAGAACCTCATCGAGGACATCCGGAAAAAGACCGCGGTCATCATCCCGCCCGCGTACAACCGCTTTCCCAACAACTTCTCGCACATCTTCGCCGGCGGCTACGCGGCGGGTTATTACAGCTACAAGTGGGCGGAAGTGCTGTCGGCCGACGCCTACGCGCTGTTCGAGGACGAAGCCGAAGGCTACGGCGGCGTGCTGAATCCGGAAGTCGGGCACCGCTTCTGGAGCGAAATCCTCGCCCAGGGCGGTGCGCGCCCGGCGCTCGAATCGTTCAAGGCCTTCCGCGGCCGCGAGCCGGCGATCGACGCCCTGCTGCGCCACAACGGCATGGTTTGAGCCGATTTGCCGTGCACAGCACACTAAAGTCCACCGCCTTGCCTGCCGTTACTGGGGACGATTGCGTCTGAAGGGAGAGCGGCATGAAAGCAGGATGGTTCGTCCTCGCGGCATGTATCGCAGCGAGCACCTCGCTGTCGGCAGCCCAGGTCTATCAGTGGAAGGATGAGCAGGGACGGACGGTCTACAGCGACCAGCCGCCGCCGCCCAGCACCCGCAACGTGCAGCAGAAAGCGATGAAAGGCAACGTCATCGAGGGCGGCGAGTCCTACGCCAGCCGCACGGCACGCGAGAAATCCCCGGTCACCCTGTACGCGAGCGACTGCGGCCTGCCCTGCGACGACGCACGCAAACTCCTGGGCGAACGCGGCGTGCCCTTCACCAGCAAGGATCCGCAGGCGAGTCCCGACACCCAGGCGGAACTGAAGAAACTCACCGGCAAGCTGAACGTCCCCGTGCTTGTGATCGGCAGCGACCGCCTGGACGGTTTCGAGGCGGGACAGTGGCAGGCGGCGCTGGACCGTGCCGGCTACCCGAAATCGGTTCCCGTCCGCCAGCCGGCCGGAACGCCGGCCACGGCCGCCGCGCCCGCCGCGCCACAGTAGCACCTGCGGTACACTCGGCGGCATGAAGATAGCCGCCTGGAACGTCAACTCCCTCAAGGTCCGCCTGCCGCAACTGCTGGATTTTCTGGCAACGCAGCAGCCGGATGCCGTCTGCCTGCAGGAAACCAAGCTCACCGACGACGCCTTTCCGGCGGCCGAACTCGAAGCTGCCGGCTACCGGGCCGTGTTCAGTGGGCAAAAAACCTATAACGGTGTCGCCATTGTCAGTCGCAGCGAACCGACCGCCGTGCAGACCGGCATTCCCGGCCTCGACGACGCGCAGAAGCGCGTCATCGCCGCCACCGTCGACGGCGTCCGTCTCGTGTGCGTGTACTGCCCCAACGGGCAGAGTCCCGATTCCGACAAATACGCCTACAAGCTCGCCTGGTTCGACGCGCTGACGGCGTGGCTGAAGGACGAGCTCGCACGTCATCCGAAGCTTGCCGTGCTCGGCGACTACAACATCGCGCCCGAGGACCGCGACGTGCACGACCCGAAGGCGTGGGAGGGTTCGGTCCTGGTGTCCGAACCCGAGCGCGAAAAATTCCGCGCGCTCCTCGCGCTGGGCCTCGTGGACAGCTTCCGCCTGTTCGAGCAGCCGGAAAAGAGCTTTTCCTGGTGGGATTACCGCATGATGGGCTTCCGCCGCAACCACGGCCTCAGAATCGACCACATCCTGCTGTCTGCACCGCTCGCGAGCGCCTGCACCGCCGCCCGTATCGAGCGCGACATGCGCAGGCTGGAACGGCCGTCGGACCACGCCCCGGTACTCGCCGAGCTGGACCTGTCCAGCTGAGGCGCTGACCTCGTCAGGTCTGCTCCCACGGCAGGCCGTCGAAGCGCCAGCCGTTTGTCGTGCTGCGGTGGTGGTGTTCGTCCATGTCGCCCTCGAAGCCGTTGAGGACATTGTAAATCTCGGGGAAGCCGTGTCTTTCGAGGTAGCCCCCGGCGTCGACCGAGCGCCGCCCGGAACGGCAGATCAGCACCACCGGCCGGTTGACCGACGCGGCTCGGCGCGTCTGCCCGAGAAAATTCGGGTTGACGTCCCAGTCGGGGCTGTCCTGCCAGGCGATGTGAATGGCGCCGACAGGATGGCCGACGAACAGGTATTCGATTTCCGAGCGGCAGTCGATGAACACGGCTTCCGGATGCGACTGCAGGAAAGCGTGTGCGTCCTTCGGTTCGAGATGCTTCATGTGGCGCTCCAGCACAGAATTTTTCACTTTAGCAGTTCTCGGCCCCATAACGGAAAAACCCCGCTTGCGCGGGGTCGTTGCGGCGAGAGGGCGTCCCGGTCAGGATCTCTGGCGACGCACCAGTCGGGTCATGCCGAACAGGCCCGCGCCCATCAGCAGCAGCGTGCCGGGTTCGGGCACACCACCGCCGCCGCCGCCATTGCTGCAACCCGGTGTTCCAGGCGGTGCCGTCGTGCAGTCGCAGCCGGCCAGGGCGAGAATCTTGAAGTAGTCGTAGGCCGGCGCGGTGTTCCACTGCGTGCAGTTGCCCTTTTTGTCCTTCTTGGCGCAGGTCGTGTTGGTCGTGTCCTGCACGCCGCCGAGGAAGGTGTTCAGCGCACCGATCAGCCAGTAGCTGGAATACACGTCGTTGGCGAAGCTGTGCACCTGCTGGCCCGAGCTGCTGCCGTTGGGGGTGTTGTAGTTGCCGATCAACTGCCAGCCCGCCTGCAGGTTGTCGTAGCGCTGCCCGGAGAGCGAATCCGGGGTCCCGGTGCCGACCCAGGCGAGCACGGTGAAG
Source organism: Thiobacillus sp. (assembly GCA_024708885.1). Taxonomy (GTDB): domain Bacteria; phylum Pseudomonadota; class Gammaproteobacteria; order Burkholderiales; family Thiobacillaceae; genus Thiobacillus. The sequence goes on along the minus strand of JANJXT010000049.1, from coordinate 8,544 downwards.
TCGGCGTCGCCCTGCACCCAGCCGGTGGTGAACGAATCCAGGTTGACCGCCTGCGAGAAGCTGAACAGGATCGAATCGACCGCCCCCTCGTTGTCGACCGCGTGATTCGGGCTGCTCGCGTTCTTGCCGCCTTCGTCGGCATTGCCCACGCCCATGCCGCCGGAATACGAACCGACGTAGGCACTGGCAAGCTGGATGTTGGCGCTGCCGACGGTATTGGCAAAACCGCTGGGCGTCGCCGTGACGTAGGCGGGCGCGCCCCCCTTCACACCGTTGTAAACGTCCGACTGCGAGTCGAAGGTCCACTTGTAGCAGTTGGGATCGGTCCCGCCGCCCGTACTGCAATCGTGCGAGCCGCCGCTGGGTTTGCTGTAGTTCGCTTGCGCGATCCCCGCGAAGAGCCCGATCGCGACGACGATGCCGGCGCCGGCCCATTTTTGTACGATGCCGATGTTCATTTTTCTACCTCCCCGAGATTCGACTTTGCCTGGATGACCCCATTCCAAGCAAACGGTGTGCCATCTTGTATTCATTACTTTCCAATCAATCGCTTACACAACACTGGCGGTTCGGACTGTCGCGCGTCGACGCGCCGCTGTAAAGAAATCCGACACGCGCCGGGTGTTGCGCACGCACCTACCGTTTGCCGGCACCCTTGCGCCGGAGCGCTTCCGCAAGATGCGCGCCGATCTCCGGGTCGTTCGGCGCGCGGATCTGGGCTTCGCGCAGGTAGCGCAGGCCTTTGTCCACCTGTCCACTCTCGACCAGCAGCCAGCCGTAGGTATCGGCGACATTCGCGTCGCTCGGGGCCAGTTCGTAGGCCCGGGCAGCGATCTCCAGCGCGCCCGGCTTGCCCTGTTTGTACAGCACGTACGCGAGGTCGTTCCAGACGCCGGCGTCGCGGGGCAGCTTCCTGCCAAGCGCGTCGAGCTGCTGCTGCGCCAGGGCGAGCTGCCCGGAATCGATGTAGGCCTGGGCGAGCACCCGCTGCGCTTCCAGGTCGGCCGGATTGCCGCCGGCCCAGCTTCGGATCGCCGCCAGCGCGGCCGCCGTATCGCCGGCCGCGCGGTACGCCCAGTACAGGCCGATGGCGTGTTCGGAGCTCTTCTTGAGCTTGTACGCCGCGCGGTAGGCGGTGACGGCGTCGGCGTAGCGCTGCCGGCGCATCGCGACATCGCCGAGCACGCGGGACGGTCCCGCTTCACGGGGGTATTGCGCAGCGAGGCGGCGCGCCTGCTGCTCGGCCGCGTCGAGATTGCCGGAGGCCACGTCGAGCTCGGCCTTCATCAGCAGCGCGGAAAAATGCCCCGGCTCGCTGGTCAGCGCCTTGTCCAGCGAGTAGCGCGCGCCGTCGAAGTCTGCGGCACTCCGCTGCAGCGCCGCGACGCGCAGCAGCCAGCCGACGTCGAAGCCCGCGAGCTGGGTGATGCGGCGAAAATTCTCCCTGGCGAGTCCGCTATTGCCCGTCGCCAGATGCACGCGCCCGAGCGCCGCCAGCGCCTGCAGGTTGTCGCGATTGCCCGCCTGCACGTCCTTGGCCGTGTCGAGCGCCTTCTTGGTGTCGCCGGTGGCCAGATACAGGTCCACCAGCATCAGGCTGGGGCGCAGGCTCTGGGGGTTGAAGCTCCTGGCTTTTTCCAGCCAGCGGATCGCGTCCTGGGGGCGCTGGGCGTACAGCTCGACCTGCGCCAGCTCGAAGTGCGCATCGAGATTCTTCGGCTGTTCCTTGATCAGCGCGAGCAGCCGCTGGCGGGCCGCGTCCGGCTTGCCGTCGGCCAGATCGAGACGCGCGAGATTGAGCCTGGCAGGCGTGAAACGCGCGCTCTTCGCCAGCACCTGCTCGTAGGTTTTGCGTGCGCCGGCCCGATCGCCCGCGAGCCCCTGCGCGATGCCGAGGATGTTCAGCGCAGTGAGGTTCGCCGGGTCTTTCTTCAAGACCGCCTGCAGGGTCCGGATCGCGCCGCCGGCCTCGCCTTTCTTCAGCTGCATCAGCGCCAGCGGAACACCCGAGCGTGCGCTGCCGGGCTCCTGGGCGTAGGCCTTCTCGAGCTGGCTCGTCCCCAGATCCACCTGTCCGCTGCCGATCAGGCTGAGTCCGAAATGGGTTCCGATGTCCGGCGCATCACCGCCGGCGAGCGTGGACGCCTGTTCGAGCAGGGAGGTGGCCATTTCGTGCCGCCCCAGGGCCATGTAGGCGGACGCGAGCATGGACAGCGCCTGCGGATCGTTCGGCCGGGCGCGGGCCGGCCCCTCGAGGAAGGCGATCGCGCGGGCGTATTCCTTCTCGTTCATCAGAATCGCCGTGTAGATCTTGCGCGCACCCATGTGTTCGGGATTCTTCTTCAGATACGCCGCGAGATAGGTCTTGGCCTTTTCGTTCTGACCCAGGCTGAAATGCGACACTCCGCCCAGCAGCAGGAATTGCGGGCGCGTCGCCACCGCCGCGAAAGGCAGGGCATCCAGCGCGCTGGTCGCGGCGACGAGCGCTGCCCGCACCTCGGCCGCCGGCTTGCCCTGACGCTGCGCCAGCAGCGCGTACAGGTAGGTGCTGCGCGGTTCGTCCGGAAATTCCCGCTTCAGCACGGCGATGTCCGGCTCGGCTTCCCGGTCGCGATTCAGGTCCAGCAGCAGCGAGGCGCGCGCGATCAGCGCGTCGAGGTAATCCGGCTGCACGTCCAGGGCCTTGGTGTAGCCCGCGAGCGCCCCCTTGGCGTCGCCCTGCGCGTGTGCGATGGAGCCCTTCATGTTCCACACCGACGGATCCTGCGGATTTTGCGCCAACGCCCGCTCGACCGTGGCGCTGGCGTCACCCAGGCGCCCCATGCGCAGATACGCCATGGACTGCGCAACCTGCGCCGCAACCTTGCCCGGATCGATCTGGCGTGCCTGTTCCAGGGACTGGATCGCGGCGCTTTCCTTGCCCAGATCCATTTGCGCGTAGGCACGCGTCACCAGCACCTTGTACTTCACCTCCGGCGGCAAACCCTCGGGGGAAAAGCGCTCGAGCAGCTCGTCGTTGCGTCCGAGCAGGTTGTAGACTTCCGCCTGCATGGCGATGATCTCGGAGCGGCCCGCGCCCAGCCGTTCGGCGTCGGCGAGCACGCGTTCCGCACCGAGCGGCGCACCGTCCTTCAGATAGGCGCGACCGAGCAGGACCAGCGCCGGCAACATCCTGGCGTCCTGCTGCAAGGCGTTCTTCAACTGGACGATGGCGCCCTTGGTGTCGTTGCGCTCCATGCGCAGCAGCGCGTCCTCGTAGTATCCGGAGGCCTTTTCGGCGCTGTCGGCGGCGTAGGCCGGCGGCAATCCCGGCACGAGCAGGGCCAGCACGGGAAGGATGCGACACCAGCGTCGAATTGCAAACATGAACAAGGACCTTGCGGCCGGAATCGGATCTGACACGCCGAGTTGCAAGGAACGCGCCAGGCGCCTGTGCCCGAGCGCGCGCGGCGGCGCGATAACGCCGCCTTGCGGAGCGTCGCAAATCGCACAGCGATGACGAAGCCTCGACACCCGGCCGACCGGCGTGGCAGCGGTGATACCATGCCTGTTTGCCTGCACCTGTCCGCGCCATGTCCGATCGCACCGCCCAGCTCCGTTCACTGCTCGCCCAGCGCATCCTCGTCCTCGACGGCGCGATGGGCACGATGATCCAGTCGTACAGGCTTGCCGAGGCGGACTACCGGGGCACGCGCTTCGCCGATTTCCCGCACGATCTCAAGGGCAACAACGATCTCCTGTGTCTGACGCAGCCGCAGGTCATCAAGGAAATCCACGCCCGATATCTGGCGGCCGGCGCCGACATCCTCGAGACCAACAGCTTCAACGCCACCTCGATCTCGATGGCGGACTACCACATGGCGCATCTGGTGGCGGAGCTCAATTTCGCCGCGGCGAAGCTCGCGCGCGAGGCGGCCGACGAGGCGACCGCAGCCGACCCCGCGAAGCCGCGCTTCGTCGCCGGCGTGCTCGGCCCGACCACGCGCACCGCCACCATTTCCCCCGACGTCAACGATCCCGGCTATCGCAACGTCACGTTCGACCAGCTGCGCGCCGCCTACGGCGAGGCCATCGACGGGCTCGTCAAGGGCGGCGCCGACATCCTCATGGTCGAAACGATTTTCGACACCCTGAACGCCAAGGCGGCGCTGTTTGCGATCGAGGAATACTTCGAGGCGAAGAGCCTGCGTCTGCCGGTGATGATCTCCGGCACCATCACCGACGCCTCCGGCCGCACGCTCTCGGGCCAGACCGGGGAAGCGTTCTGGAACTCGGTGCGCCACGCCCGGCCTTTGTCCATCGGTCTGAACTGCGCGCTCGGACCGGATCTGCTGCGGCAGTACGTCGAGGAGCTTGCGAACAAGGCCGACGCCTTCGTCTCCGCCCACCCCAACGCCGGACTGCCCAACGCCTTCGGCGAATACGACATGGACGGCGCCGAGATGGCGACGCACATCGGCGAATGGGCGCGCGCGGGCCTTCTGAACATCGTCGGCGGCTGCTGCGGCACCACGCCGGCGCACATCGCGGCGATTGCCAAGGCGGTCGAAGGCGTCGCGCCGCGCACCCCGCCGGCGCTCGAACCGGCGATGCGCCTGTCCGGGCTGGAACCCTTCACCGTCGGCAAGGACTCGCTTTTCGTCAACGTCGGCGAGCGCACCAACGTCACCGGCTCCAAGGCCTTCGCGCGCATGATCCTCGAAGGCCGCTACGACGATGCGCTCTCGGTCGCGCGCCAGCAGGTCGAGAACGGCGCGCAGGTGATCGACATCAACATGGACGAGGGCATGCTCGACGCCGAGGCGGCGATGGTGCGCTTCCTTCTCCTGATCGCGTCCGAACCCGATATCGCGCGGGTGCCGATCATGCTCGATTCGTCGAAGTGGGACGTCATCGAGGCCGGCCTGAAGTGCATCCAGGGCAAGGGCATCGTCAATTCAATTTCCATGAAGGAAGGCGAGGCCGAGTTCATCGAGCGGGCGAAGCTGTGTCTGCGCTACGGCGCGGCGGTCATCGTGATGGCCTTCGACGAGGCCGGCCAGGCCGACACCTGCGCGCGCAAGATCGAGATCTGCACGCGCGCCTACAAGCTGCTCACCGAAACGGTCGGTTTCCCGGCCGAGGATATCATCTTCGACCCCAACATCTTCGCGGTGGCCACAGGCATCGAGGAGCACGCCAACTACGCCGTCGATTTCATCGAAGCCACGCGCTGGATCCGCCGCAACCTGCCGCATGCGCACGTGTCCGGCGGCGTATCGAACGTCAGCTTCTCCTTCCGCGGCAACGACGCGGTGCGCGAGGCGATCCACACTGCCTTCCTCTACCACGCGATCCAGGCCGGCATGGACATGGGCATCGTCAACGCCGGCCAGCTCGGCGTCTACGCGGCGCTCGACCCCGAGTTGAAGGAACGCGTCGAGGACGTGCTCCTGAACCGCCGCGCCGACTCGACCGAGCGGCTGGTGACGTTTGCCGAGGGAGTGAAGGGCGGGGCGAAGGAAAAGGTCGAGGACCTCGCCTGGCGCAGCCTGCCGGTCAACGAGCGGCTGAGCCACGCGCTGGTGCAGGGCATTACTCAATATATTGTCGAGGACACCGAGGAAGCGCGCCAGCAGGCCGCGCGCCCGCTGCACGTGATCGAAGGCCCGCTGATGGCCGGCATGAACGTGGTCGGCGACCTCTTCGGCGCGGGCAAGATGTTCCTGCCGCAGGTGGTGAAGTCCGCTCGCGTGATGAAGCAGGCGGTGGCCCATCTTGTGCCCTTCATCGAGGCCGACAAGCAGGCCGGCGACGCGCAGAGCGCCGGCAGGATCGTCATGGCCACCGTGAAAGGCGACGTGCACGACATCGGCAAGAGCATCGTCGGCGTGGTCCTGGGCTGCAACGGCTACGAGATCATCGATCTGGGGGTCATGGCGCCGGCGCAGAAGATCCTCGATGCCGCCAGGGAACAGCAGGCCGACCTCATCGGCCTGTCGGGTCTCATCACGCCGTCCCTGGAGGAAATGGCGCATGTAGCCAGGGAAATGCAGCGCCAGGGTTACACGATGCCCCTGCTGATCGGCGGCGCCACCACCTCGCTCGCACACACCGCGGTGAAGATCGCGCCGCACTACGAACACCCGGTGGTCCACGTCAAGGACGCTTCGCGCGCGGTCGGCGTCTGCACGCAACTGCTGTCAAAGGAACGGCGCGACAGCTACGCCGCCGAGATTCGCGCGGAGTACGACAAGACCCGCGAACGGCACCTGAAGAACAAGTCGGAAACCTCGCGCATACCGCTTGGCGAGGCGCGCGCCAACAAGTTCGCGATCGACTGGGCCCGCTACACGCCGCCGGTACCGCGGCAATTGGGCGTGCAGGCCTTGCAAGCCTACGATCTGGCAAAACTTGCCGACACCATCGACTGGACGCCCTTTTTCAGCTCCTGGGAACTGCACGGCAAGTTTCCGAAACTGCTGGATGACGAAGTCGTCGGCACCGAGGCGAAGAAGCTCTACGCCGACGCGCAGGCAATGCTCAAACAGATGATCGCGGAAAACTGGATCGAGGCCCGCGCCGTGTTCGGCCTCTTCCCGGCGAACACGGCCAATGACGACGACATCGAAATCTATGCCGACACATCACGCACGACAACGCTGGCGACCTGGCACGGCCTGCGGCAGCAGATGAAGAAACCCACCGGGCGCGCCAACCTGTGCCTGGCCGACTTCGTCGCACCGAAGGACAGCGGCCGGCAGGACTACCTCGGTGCCTTCGTCGTCACCGCCGGCATCGGCGAGGACGCACGCGCCAGGATGTTCGAAGCCGCCCACGACGACTACTCGGCGATTCTCTTCAAGGCCCTGTGCGACCGCCTGGCCGAGGCCTTCGCCGAGCACCTGCATTGGCGCGTGCGCCGCGAATTCTGGGGATACGCCAGCGAGGAAGCGCTCACCAACGAGCAATTGATCGCGGAAGCATACCAGGGCATCCGCCCCGCGCCGGGCTATCCCGCCTGCCCCGAACACAGCGAGAAGGTCGGCCTGTTCCGGATTCTCGACGCCACCCGGCGGATCGGCGTGGAGCTCACCGAGAACTTCGCCATGTGGCCGGGCGCTGCGGTATCGGGCTTTTATCTGTCGCATCCCGACAGCCAGTACTTCGCCGTGGCCAAGATCGAGCGCGACCAGGTCGAGGACTACGCGCGCCGCAAGGGCTGGGACATGCAGACCGCAGAGCGCTGGCTTGCACCCAATCTCGCCTATCAGCCGGAAAACTAGCGGCGCTTCAGCCAGGCGAGCCAACCGGCAAGCGCACCCAGCACCGCGCCGCCCGGACCGGTGACGAAAATGCCGAGCAGGGGGCCCTGGTTCGCGCCAGGCGCGAAGATCATCGGCCCGAAAAAGCCGGCGACGAATCCCAGGCCCCCCAGCACCCCCGCACCGATCCCGACGAAAACAGGCAGGCTGGCGTCCGTGATCACATCCAGCCGCAGCCACACCCGGCGCGCCACCCAAATGGCGAAGCCGAGCGCCGCCAGCGGTTGCAGCCAGTCGAGCGCCTCAGGCAGCAGCATCAACGAGACATAGAACGCGAGCAGCCACGCGCCGAAAAACGCGGCGACCGACAGGGCGAGGCGGGCAGGACGCGCCACGCCTTACCAGCCTTGCTGCAGCATCTTCTCCAGCCAGAACAGTCCGATCACCGTCTTGGTCTCGCAGATGCGGCCGTCGCGCACCCATTGCATCGCCTCGGCGAAGGGCACGCGGAGGATTTCGAGGAATTCGTCGGGGTCGCGCCCGTGGGTGCCATGCTGCATGCCGCGCGCCAGATAGAACGCCAACCGCTCGTTGGAATAGCCGATGCAGGGATAGATGGTGGTGACCTCGCGCCACTCGCGCGCCGTGTAGCCGGTTTCCTCTTCCAGTTCCCTTTTCGCGCAGGTGAGATCGTCCTCGCCCGGATCGATCTTGCCCGCCGGCAGTTCGATGAAGTCGCGGTGCAGCGGGTAGCGGTGCTGGCGCTCCAGCAGCAGGTCGCCGTTGTCGAACACCGGGATGACGACGACGGCCCCGGGGTGGACGATGTACTCGCGGCTCGATTCGCCGCCGTCGGGCAGGCGCACGCGATCGCGCCGGACGTGCAGCAAGCGTCCGTCGAACACGGTTTCGGAGTCCAGCAGGGTTTCGGTGAGGTCAGGGGTGTCGGCTTTCATGACCGCCATGATACCCGGGGGTGCGCAGACAAAAAAAGATGTCCGGAATTCACTGCTGGATTTGGCCGATCATGCGCAATCCGATTCTCGGCCATCGTGTTGAAAAGCCTTTTTCCGGCCCTATGTCGTTTCCAGTGGAAATGACATAGGGCCGGAAATAGTGGTACAGCGCGCCCTTTGTCAATACGGTGTCTGCCAAAATATTGGGCCCTATGTCGTTTCCAGTGGAAATTGACACTTCAACAAACATGACAACAGGTGGTACAACACCCGGATCGTGACCCCGACCCTGCACCCCATGAACATCCAGATCGAAACGCTCTTCACCACCGCACTTGGCCTGC
>JANJXT010000016.1 GCA_024708885.1 Thiobacillus sp. | reverse complement strand
GCCGGCGGCTCGACACGCGACCGCACGCTCGAGACCGTGCGCGAGATCCAGGCGTCCGGCTCGGAGGCCGCGCCGCACCTGTCGTGCATCGGCTCGACCGAGGAGAACATCCGCGAGATCCTGGACGAATACAAGCGCCAGGGGATCCGGCATCTCGTCGCCCTGCGCGGCGACCTGCCGTCGGGCAGCATGGACGTCGGCGAATTCCAGTACGCCAACGAACTCGTCGCTTTCATCCGCAAGGAAACCGGCGACTGGTTCGAGATCGAGGTGGCCGCCTACCCCGAGGTGCATCCGCGGGCGCGCTCCTACACGGAGGACCTCGCCAATTTCAAGCGCAAGGTCGACGCCGGCGCCAACGCGGCGATCACGCAGTATTTCTTCAACGCCGACGCGTACTTCCGCTTCGTCGACGAGGCGCGCGCGATCGGGGTTGCCATCCCCATCGTCCCCGGCATCATGCCGATCGGCAACTACGTGCAACTGGCGCGCTTCTCGGACGCCTGCGGCGCCGAGATCCCGCGCTGGCTCAGGAAGAAGCTCGAGAGCTACGGCGACGACCTGGCGTCGATCCGGGCCTTCGGCCTCGACGTGATCACCGACCTGTGCGACCGCCTGCTTGCAGGTGGCGCGCCGGGCCTGCATTTCTACACCATGAACCAGGCCGGGCCGAGCACGACGATCTGGCAGCGGCTGGGGCTGTCCTGAGGAAACCCGAATCGCGCACACGAAAAAGGCGCCATCAGGCGCCTTTTTCGTGTCACGCGTTCGCTTCAGGGCAGGCAGGCCTTGAGCGCCTTGAGGCAGTAGTCGACGTTCTCCTGCTTCGCCGAATAGCCCATCAGGCCGATGCGCCAGATCTTGCCCGCCATGTCGCCGAGGCCGGCACCGATCTCGAGGTTGAACTCGATCAGGAGCTTGGTGCGGATCGCCGCCTCGTCGACGCCTTCGGGCACATAGATCGAGTTGAGTTGCGGCAGGCGCGCGGCCTCGTCGACCACGAATTTCAGGCCCAGTTCGTCGAGACCGGCCTTGAGCTTCTCGTGCATCGCGCGGTGGCGCGCCCACGCATTCTCCAGCCCTTCCTCTTCCAGAATCACCAGCGATTCGTGCAGCCCATACATCGGGTTGACCGGCGCGGTGTGGTGGTAGGTGCGCTTGCCGGCCGACTGCCAGTAGCCGAGCACCAGGTTGAGGTCGAGGAACCAGCTCTGCACCGGGGTCTTGCGGCCCTGGATTTTTTCGATGGCCCGCTGCGAGAACGACACCGGCGAGAGGCCCGGCGTGCACGAAAGGCATTTCTGGCTGCCCGAGTACGCGGCGTCGATGCCCCATTTGTCGAGGTGGACAGGCGTGCCGCCGAGGCTGGTGACGCAGTCCATGATGGTCAGCGCGCCGTGCTCCTGCGCGATCTTCGCCAGCGTCGCGGCGTCGCTCTGCGCGCCGGTCGAGGTCTCGGCATGCACGAACGCCAGCACTTTTGCATCCGGGTTCGCCTTGAAGGCGTCGCGCACTTTCTGCGGATCGACCGGCGCGCCCCAGGCGTCGTCGACCGCCACCGGTACGCCGCCGGCGCGCTTGACGTTCTCTAGCATGCGCCCGCCGAACACGCCGTTGCGACAGACGATGACGGTGTCGCCCGGTTCCACCAGATTGACGAAACACATCTCCATCCCTGCCGAGCCCGGCGCCGACACCGGAAAAGTCAGTGCGTTCCGTGTCTGGAACGCCATGCGCAGCATCGCCTTGATCTCTTCCATCAGATCGACGAAGGCGGGGTCGAGATGCCCGATGGTCGGGCGCGCCATGGCGTCGAGCACGCGCTGCGGCACGTCGGAGGGGCCGGGGCCCATGAGGATGCGCCGGGGAGGAATGAAGGAAGCCGTCATGACATTGCGCACCGTGTATGAAAATCAATCAAAACAATGGATTGATTCTATATGATGATGGAGTATGCGCATGCTCTTTTCCCGTGTGGAGCGCCGCTTGCGGCGCGAACGGACTGCGCGATCGTCCTCACCGCCGGTTCGGCCCGCAAGCGGACCTCCTACGGCGTTATCAGAGCCATTCGGCGTCCCACCATGGATATCGCCCACGTGTTCGCAGAGGGCGGCGCGCAGCGGGTTGGCAACGATGTAGCGCGCGACGGCGCGCAAGTCTTCGTCGCGGCGAATGCCATGGTCGAAAAAGCCGGACTGCCAGACGTGTGCAATCTCGGGGTGCAGATTGCGGACTGCATGGGCACTGCCCGACTTGAAGCGATTCATCGTGACGGAAAGCGTGGCGCGTTCGCCCAGCGTGAAGAGCCAGTGCAGGTGATCCGGCATCAGGACCCAGGCGTGAGAATGCAGCCAGCCGGCTTCGTGCAACGGGCGCATTACGCGTATGACCGCGCGTGCCGCGTCGTGGGCAGCGAACAGCGGCCACCGCCCGGCGGTCGCCGTGATGACGTGGTAGGGCTGGCCGGGCAGCGAAACCCGGCCGATGCGCAAACGGTTCTGCTGTGCCATGCGCGAATTGTGCGGCAGGAGCGCCCCATGCGGCACGAACCCTTCTGACTGCGATGGCCCATTCGCCTGTAGCAGGCCGAATTCGGCCTCAGATCGGCGGCTCGCCCATCAGCGGCCGCATCGCGGTCAAGAGGCTGTTGAAAATGCGCGGATGCAGCTTTTCCTGCTCGGCGAGCATCTGCTTCATCGCGTAACGCTGCTGCGGCTTGGCGAAGCACGCCGGGCAGTTCTCGAAGATCACCGGCAGCCCCGCGTCGTGGGCGAAGGCGCGGGTCTGGCGTTCGCGCGCGTAGGCGAAGGGGCGGATGATCCTGAGGTCGCCGGCGTCGTTCAGATAATGCGGCGACATGGTCCTGAGCTTGCCGCCGAAGAACATCGACATCATCAGCGTCTCGGCGAGGTCGTCCAGATGCTGTGCCAGTGCGACGACGTTGCAGCCCTGTTCGCGCGCGACGCGGTAGAGAATGCCGCGGCGCATGCGCGAACAATACGCGCAATACGAATCGCTGTCCGTGGTCAGCGTCTTCTGCGCCTCTTCCAGGATCGGCTGCGATTCGAGAAAGTACGGCACGCCGAGCGCGGCGAGGTAAGGTTTCAGGGGCGAGGGATCGAACTGGTCGGATTGCGGATCGACGGTCGCCGCGAGCAGCTCGAACTTCACCGGCGCCTTCTGCTGCAGGTGGTGCAGCGTGTGCAGCAGCGAGAGCGAGTCCTTGCCGCCGGACAAGCCGAGCAGGATGCGGTCGCCGTCGCGGATCATGCGGAAGTCGCCGATCGCGCGGCCGGTGGCGGTCGCCAGCGAGCGCGAGGGTGTGATCCAGTCTGCCGTTGTGGTGTTCATTCAAAATTTCTCACCACAGAGACACGGAGACACAGAGAAAACCAAAAAAAGAAACACCCGCCAAAGACACTCTGCTCGTCTGCCGAGTGGAATGCCGGTGTTTCCACAACACGGATTTTTCTCCGTGTCTCCGTGCCTCTGTGGTTCAAAGCCGTTCCCGTCATGCGGAGAACTGCATCGCGTGCAGCTGCGCGTAGCGGCCCTGCCGGGCCAGCAGTTCGGTGTGCGTGCCGATTTCGACGATGCGCCCGCCTTCGAGCACGACGATGCGGTCGGCGCGCTCGATGGTGGATAGCCGGTGCGCGATGACCAGCGTGGTGCGGTTGGCAATCAGCGTTTCCAGCGCCGCCTGCACGTGGCGTTCGGACTCGCTGTCGAGCGCCGACGTGGCCTCGTCGAGAACGAGGATGGGTGCGTTCTTCAGGATCGCGCGCGCGATCGCGATTCGTTGCCGCTGGCCGCCGGACAGGCGCATGCCGTTCTCGCCGATCAGGGTGTCGAGGCCCTCCGGCATGGCCTGGATGAAATCCCACGCGTGCGCGGCGACGCAGGCGGCGCGAATCTCGTCGGGCGTCGCGTCACGCCGGCTGCCGTAGGCGATGTTGTGCGCCAGCGTGTCGTTGAACAGCACCACGTCCTGCGACACCAGTGCGATGTGGCGGCGCAGGTCCTGCAGACGCAGCTCGCGCAGATCGATGCCGTCGAGCACGATGCTGCCGGCATCGGGGTCGTAGAAGCGCGGCACCAGGTTTGCGAGCGTGGTTTTGCCCGAGCCGGATGCGCCGATCAGTGCCACCGTTTCCCCCGGTGCGACGTCGAGTGTGATGCCGGCGAGTGCCGGGGTGGTCTTGCCCGGGTAGGTGAGCGTGATGTCGCGGAAGGCGAGACGGCCTTCGATGCGCTCGAGCGCGCGGGTGCCCGTATCGCGCTCGGCCTCTTCGTCGAGCAGGCTGAAGATGGTTTCGGCGGCGGCAAGCCCGCGCTGCATCTGGTCGTTGACTGCGGTGAGCCGCTTGAGCGGCGCGAACAGCAGTAGCATCGCCATGAAGAAGGCGACGAAGCCGCCGACCGTGGTGGTATTGCTCGATGCCTGGCCGGCCGCGATGTAGACGATGATGGCGAGCGCGAGCGCGGCGATGAACTGGATCACCGGTTCGTACACCGCGTTGGCGGCAACGCGCTTCATCTCGAACAGGCGCGCCCGGTTGGCGGCGAGCCGGAAGCGGCCCTGCTCGTAGCTTTCGCCGCCATAGAGCTTGACCACACGGTGGCCGCCCACGGCCTCGTCGACCACCTGGGTCAGTTCGCCGATATTCTGCTGCGCCTTGCGCGACAGCCCGCGCAGGCGCCGGCTCGCGATGCGCACGATCCACAGCGTCAGCGGCACCATGCCGAACACGATCAGCGTGAGCCGCCAGTTGAGCCACAGCAGATAGCCAAGGAGCCCCAGCACGGTGACGGTGTCGCGCACCAGCGTGGTCAGCGAACTCGTCGCCGACTGCGTCACCTGCGTGACGTTGAACGCCAGGTGGGCGATGAGCTGGCCGCTCGGGTTCTGGTCGAAATAGCGCGTCGGCAGCGTCATCAGCTTGTCGAACATTGCCGCGCGCAGGTCCATCACCAGCCGGCTGCCGACCCACGCCATGCAGTAGGTGCTGATGAAGCTGGTGACGCCGCGCACCAGGAAAAGCGCCAGCAGCAGGATCGGCACCCAGCGGATGAAATCGGGGTCCTTGGCGACGAAGCCCTCGTCCAGCAGCGGCTTGAACAGGGCCGGCAGCAGCGGTTCGGTGGCCGCGGTCGCCACCAGGGCGACGAGCGACAGCGCGAACATGCGCCAGTGCGGTCTGACGTAGCCGAGCAGGCGCGCATACAGCGCGCGGCTGTCGGGCGTACTCATAGCAGCAGCAGGGTGGCGAGCCCGAGGAAGATGAAGAAGCCCATGCTGTCGGTGGTGAAGGTGAGCAGCACCGATGAACCGATCGCCGGGTCGCGCTTCATTTTTTCCAGCGTCACGGGGATGAAGATGCCGGCGAGTGCGGCGACGATGAGATTGAGCAGCATCGCCAGCGCCATCACTCCGCCGAGCGCGGGACTGTCGTACAGCAGCCAGGCGAACACCGCGACCGCCGCTCCCCATACCACGCCGTTCAACAGCGCGACGCCGAGTTCCTTGACGATCAGGCGGCGCGCGTTGGCGTGGGTGATCTGGCCGAGCGCCAGGCCGCGCACGATGAGCGCGATGGTCTGGTTGCCGGTGTTGCCGCCGATGCTGGCGATGATCGGCATCAGCGCCGCCAGCGCCGCCAGCTTCTCGATCGAACCCTCGAACACGCTGATCACGCGCGAGGCGATGAAGGCGGTGGCAAGGTTCACCGAGAGCCACAGCCAGCGGTTCTTCGCCGAGCGCCATACGGTCGAAAAGAGGTCTTCTTCCTCGCGCAGGCCGGCCATCGACAGCATGTCGGCATCCGCGGACTCGCGGATGTAGTCCACCACCGCGTCCACCGTGAGGCGGCCGATCAGGCGCTCGTTCGCGTCGACCACCGGTGCCATCACCAGGTCGTAGCGTTCGAACGCCTGCGCCGCCTCGTGCGCATCGTCCGCGGGGCGGAATTTCACCACGTCCTCGACCATCACCGCCGCCACCGACGCCTCGGGATCGCTGGTCAGCAGGCGCTTCAGCGGCAGCACGCCGATCAGCGTGTCCTCGCGATCGACCACGAACAGCTTGTCGAGCTGGTCGGGCAGTTCGCCCAGACGACGCAGGTAACGCAGCGCGACTTCCAGCGTGACGTCGGCGCGGATCGTCACCATCTCGAAGTCCATCAGCGCGCCCACCGTGTCTTCCGGATAGGCCAGCGCCGACTGCAGGTGCGCGCGCTTTTGCGCGTCCAGCGAAATCAGCAGTTCCTGGATCACGTCCTGCGGCAGATCGGCCGCAATGTCGGCGATCTCGTCGGTGTCGAGCGATTCGGCGGCGGCCAGGAGCTCCGCCCGGTCCATGGACTGGATCAGCGATTCGCGAACCGCGTCCGAGACCTCGACCAGAATCTCGCCGTCGCGCTCCGCCTTGACCAGATCCCAAACGAGAAGCCGCTCGTCGAGCGGCAGCGCCTCGAGGATGTAGGCCACGTCGGCCGGGTGCAGTTCGTCGAGCCTGTGCTGCAGTTCGGCGAGGTTCTGCTTGTGCGCCAGGTCCTCGACCAGATCCTGGCGCGGCCCCTCCTGCCGATGGACGAGCTCTTCCGCCAGCTGCATCCTGGCGAGCAGCGTCTGCACCTGGGCGAGATGCGTTTCCAGGTTGTCCTGCGGCGGGTTTTCGAGGGCGTCGGTCATGGGGCGGGGCGGTTGAAAGCCCCGCGATTGTAACGCGCCGTGGCGGCGCGGAGGTCTCGCGCCGGTGCAAGGCTGTCACGGAGGAGCCGGGAGGCGGTGCACATGGGAATCGGCAAACACGCAACACGTTCCGGAGCGACTACAATCCGGCACCGGCTTTCGCTGGATCAAGCCCCGCGCGATCCGCTCCGCCCTGCCACGAGACGCCTTGCTCATGCGTTCCACGCTCGCCACACGCACGCGCGCCGTCGCCGCGCTCTACCCCCTCACTGCCTGGCTGGCGCTGGTTTTCCTCGCGCTGCACACGACGCTGCGCGCGGTCTTGCTGGCGCAGACCTGGCGCGCCGCCGAATTCGACCCCGCCACCGCCGCCGCCACCCTGGCGACCGGGCTGGCGTTCGACCTGGTGACGCTGGCGGCGCTGCTGCCGCTGCTGCTGTTCACCGAAGCCGCGCTCGGCACGCGCAAGCATGCGGGGCGGGCGCGCCGGGGGCTCGTGCTTGGCGCCGCCGTGCTCGGCGTGTACGCGCTCGGCTTCGGGGTGCTCGCCGAGTGGTTCTTCTGGGACGAATTCGGCGTGCGCTTCAACTTCATCGCGGTGGACTATCTGGTCTACACGCGCGAGGTCGTCGGCAACATCCGCGAGAGTTTCCCGGTCGGCACGCTCCTCGGCATGCTGGCGCTCTTCACGCTGACCCTGGTGTGGGCGAGCCGCGGCTGGCTGCTGCGCGCGGTCCACCCCAGTGCGCGGCGACGTCCGCGCGTGCTGGCGTGGCTGGCCAGCGTGCTGCTCGCCGCCGCACTGTCGGCGGCGTGGTCGATGGACGCGCGGCGCGGCGCCAACGAATACCAGCGGGAGCTGTCGGCGAACGGGCTGTACAGCCTCGCCTACGCGTTCGTGCACAACGAGATCGACTACTTCGAGTTCTATGCCACCCGCCCGCAGGCTGCCACGCCGCCCGCAGCCGAGTTGCCGCGCATCGTCGCCGCCAGGGCGCCGCGCAACGTCGTCATCGTCACCCTGGAAAGCCTGTCCTCGGACTTCATGACGCACGCCGGCAATCCGCGCCAGATCACGCCCAACCTCGACCGCCTGGCCGACGCGGGGCTCTATCTCGCCAATCTCTACGCCACCGGCAACCGCACCGTGCGCGGACTGGAGGCGCTGTCGCTGGCGATTCCGCCGCTGCCGGGGCACTCGGTCATCTGGCGCGAGAACAACCGCGATCTGGAGACCCTGGGCGCGGTGCTGGCGGATCATGGCTACGTCAACCGCTTCCTGTACGGCGGCTATGCGAACTTCGACAACATGGACGCCTATTTCGCCGCCAACCATTACCAGCCCATCGATCGCAGCCGCTTCCCCGAACGCCACCGCGGCTTCGGCAACATCTGGGGGCTGGCCGACGAACACCTGTACGACTACGCGCTGGAACAGATGGATCGCGACGCCGCCCAGGGCAGACCGTTCCTGATGCACCTGATGACGACGTCGAACCACACCCCGTTCACCTTCCCCGACGGCCGCGTCGACCTGCCGCGCGGACGCGCCGGCGCGGTGAAATACGCGGACTGGGCGCTCGGCCGTTTCATCGAAATGGCGCGCACGAAACCCTGGTTCGGCGACACGCTCTTCGTGCTGGTGGCCGACCACTGCGCGTCGAGCAAGGGGCGCACCAGCCTGCCGCCGGAAAACTACCACATCCCCGCGATCCTCTACTCGCCGGCGAACCTGTCTGCCCACACCGACGCGCGGCTCGCGAGCCAGATCGACCTCGTGCCCACCGTGCTCGACCTGCTCGGCCTGCCGGAGCGCGCACGCTTCCCGGGCCGCAGCGTGTTGCGCGCCTACCCCGACGCCGGCCGCGCCTACATCGCCACCTACCAGAAACTCGGCTATCTCACGCCCGACCGTCTGCTCGTGCTGAGCCCGGGCCGTCGCGTCGAGGGCTGGCGCCTGAATGCACGCCAGAAAATCACCGCGCCGCAGCGTTCGCCCGATGCCCTCGTCGTGCGCGCCATCGGCGCCTTCCAGGAAACCGCGCGGCGCGAGCACGCCGGGCTGCTGCGCCATGCCGCGCCGCGCTTGAAGACGCGCTGATGGACTGCGTCATCGCGAGGCCCACGAGGGCCGTGGCGATGCAGAGCTCGTTGATGCCGCGGATATGCTGGATTGCGTCACTGCGCGCACAATTGCAAGACCCCCCGTTTTTCATCCCGTCAGGCGGTTTTTTCGCGGCTCATTTCCTCAGCCCCGGCTGGTCGAGATAGCGCGCATCCCTGACCGGCAGTGGGGTCGGGTTGACGGACTGGTTGATGAGCCTGTAGCCCCTGCTCATCCAGTAGACCAGTTCAGGAAAACCGCCCGCCGCCGCCACCGTGATGAAGCCGTGCATGTCCTCGGCCTTGAATCCGGCGGCCTTCATGGCGTTGCCGCACATCCTGAACGCCACGCCTTCCTTCGCCAGAGCGGCCATCTTGTCGACGATGTCCTGGTACTGCAGGTAGTTCTCCTTGGCGAAGACGCGCAGCTCGGGGCCGCGCGTGAGCACCACCACCTTGCCCCGGGTGGCCTTCTGCATGTTCTTGACGTAGTTGTACAGGCCGTGGAGCTGCTGCGGGTCGGCATAGTTGACGTCGAACAAGACGTCGTCTGCCAGCGCCTCGCGCAGGTCGACTCCGGCGGTTCCATAGGGAGCGAACTCCGCGGCGAGCGCGTGTTGCGCCGAAGCGGCGGCGATTGCGGCAACCAGAGCAATGTACGGCAGATAGCGTTTCATCAATATTTCTCCTCTTTAGTTCGGGTGGACCGAGGTGCGCGTTTGCGGAGGCCATGCGGCATGGTAATTCCGGGCGGGGCGGACCATGTGGCGGCCTGGTCAGAAAAGACCGGAGTCAAAAAGAACCAGCATGCTTTACGCAGCAGTCGCGAAGATCGGCGACAGAAAGCGCAGCAAAAAATGATTGAACGAGCGAGCCCTGAATTTTTGCGAGCGGCTCGTCGAGCTCCTCGTGCAGACTTTCGCCCTTGCGCAAAGGGCGCCGCGCCGTTCCAATGCGCTTGACATGGCGCGGCAACGCAGCGCCAAACGTCCGTGGGTCGAGGCAGCAAACGCTGTGGCCCCATGTCCTGCGCGTCGAGAAAAAGCCCGCATCCTCTCGGGTTGCGGGCTTTTGTCGGGTGGCGCGAAACGTTCGGCACGCGTAGCCCGGATGCAGCGCAGCGAAATCCGGGGCAAGTTTGCCCGGACCGGCTTCCCCGGGGGCGCGCAGGCCGGTTTCCCCGGATTCCATTTCATTCCATCCGGGCTACGCTTGCTTGACCATATCTGTTGAGTTTTTTGACAACAGATATGGTTGTTTCTACATGCAGTTTCGACCAGAATCTGATATGTCTAGATTGGACATATTGGGTTTTCTTTGCGACGAAAAATTATTCTGTGGGCCGCTGGTGCGGCGATTGCGGTCGGCGGTGCGTACGTGCTGGATGCCGTGTATCAGAGCCGTGCAGCAGGCGAGGTGAATGTCGGATCCCCATCGATGCTGACGCGCGACGATGGCTGGTACACGCCACGAGGCACGGCCCAAAGAACGTTGGATGGGGTGCCGATGTCGGAGTGCACGCCTTCCCGGTTTTCGCCAACTGAAGCAATGAAACACGCTGCTGATCAGGGCTGGACGTATCAAGTGGTGGACGACAAGGGTAGTGAACCGAGTCAGTTCCTGAGCTTGATCTTGCACGAGCCCAATGGCACCAAGCACAACATCCTGTACTTCCGAGGCAAGGCGTTCTGCGAATTTTTCCTGAACGGGCAAGGTGCTAAGGTTCGGGATGCTGAACGCTACAAATGAACCATGCACCGCGCAGGCGGGCCCTGCAGTTGCGATATGGAGGGAGAAAATGAACAGCAAGTACATTCGCAATGCCGTCGGGGCTCTGGTGCTTGGCATCATCCTGCTGCCATCGACATCCATGGCGCAGGTCTTCAAGTGCAAGGATGCATCCGGCAAAACCGCTTACCAAAGCACGCCGTGCGCAGCGGCGCAACAGGAGTCACGTCTCGTCATTCTCGATTCCCCCACATTGACCGACGAGGAAAAATTCAATGCGGCGGCCTATTCGGCAGGGATGACGCCGAAAGAGGCCAAGCGGCTGTTGCAAGGGGACGCGGCGAAAACTGATCAGGCGGCGGCGGACGCAGGTCAAGTCGAGGCCGAGCGGCGGGCGCAACAGCGGGCTGCGGACTGCAATAGGCGATATGACAAGCTGGCCGACGATCTGCGAAGCAAGTACGGGCCAAAGGGGCAGGGAAACCTTTCGCGCCGTCTCGTTGATCTCGAAAAGGACAGATCAGCCTGCATCTATGGTCAGGCTGCGGCAGGCGGCGGACGCAGCAGCGATCTCGGTGGCTCTTCTGGACGCCCGATTGTTACGACGGATCAAGGTGCGCGGCTAGGTCACTGCCAAGGGTCATGCGCGTCTGAGCAGGGCATTTGCATCGGCCAATGTCAAGGAAACGGCATGTGTATTTCACGCTGCGCGTCCAGTCACGGGCGGTGTGTGGCTGGCTGTTCCATTCGCTGATTGCGGGTGCCGGTTCACGACGAGCTGGCGATGCTCCTGTTCGAAACATTCCCCGAGGCAACGCTGTTCGCACGGCAACTGGCGCAACGATCTGGCAAGGTCGTACGCTTGTGGCCTGATGCTCGCGGATGGGTGGTGGAAAATCTCACCCCTGAGCGCAAGCCGCATGACATGGCATTTTGCGGGCACGAGGACAGCACGCGTAGCCCGGATGCAGCGCAGCGAAATCCGGGGCAAGTTTGCCCGGACCGGCTTCCCCGGGGGCGCGCAGGCCGGTTTCCCCGGATTCCATTTCATTCCATCCGGGCTACGCTTGCTTTCCAAGACTGGACGCCGACTTCTACATCCCGGCGCTTCTCGGAGGCTTCCTTGGCTCGAAACGATGGATGGCAGCGGAGATGGGCAAGATTGGCGGCTCATCCTCCAGCGCTGCCAAAGCAGAAGCCGCACGCAAGAACGGAAAGCTCGGCGGGAGGCCAAGAAAGCCCAAGGAATCGCTGGCAGCCTGAGCCAAGCTGTCGGCCGGATGGGATTCTCGGCGTACAGTGTGGTGCGTGCCGGGATATCGGCATTTTCTTGCGTCAGTACGGCGTCGCGCGGAATGTGGCGATCGTGCTCGCCGTGGCGACACCTCAGGAAACCTCAGGGTCAGGCACGACAGGAAACCCCAGGGTCAGACACGATATTTTTGGGCTGGGAAAGAACGCAATGACGCCCCCCTGATTTCCTGATGACACGATGGCGTGTTCCACGTCCCATCCGGGCCGAGCGCCCGCAGGCGCCGGCCGACAAGCGGGTAGCCCGAGTCAGCGCGGCACCCGCGCCGAGCCCATGTGGCGTTTGATGAGGGCGACCCGCCGCTGATACGTGCGTGAATCGCGATGGTGTTCGTACCAGCGTGGGTTCGGCACCATCGCGGCCAGCTGCGCGGCCTGGTCGCGGCTCAAGTTGGTGGCGGAGCTTCGGTAATAGCGGCGGGCGGCGGCTTCGGCGCCGTAGATGCCGTTGCCCCATTCGATGACGTTGAGGTAGACCTCGAGGATGCGGCGCTTGCTCCAGGTGGTTTCGATCATCAGGGTGATGACGGCTTCCTGGCCCTTGCGGATGAAGCTGCGCTCGCCGGAAAGGAACAGGTTCTTGGCGAGCTGCTGGCTGATGGTGGAGCCGCCGGCGACCAGGCGGCCTTTCTTCAGGTTTTTCTCGACGGCCTTCTGGATGCCCTCGACGTCGAAGCCGTCGTGGTCGATGAATTTCGCGTCCTCGGCGGCGACGATGGCGCGCTTCAGGTGAATGGAGATGCGCTCGTAGGCGACCCACTGGCGGCGCAGTTCGGCGTCGGGGTTCTTTTCCTGCTGGCGCGCGAGGCCGGCGGCCATGAACGCGGTCGAGCCGGGGTTGTGATCGATCCACCACAGCACGTGGGCGAAGATCCACAGTTGATACAGCAGCACGACGCCGACGGCGGCGGCGACGCCCTTGCCGATCCAGCCCAGCAGTTTTTTCATCACGCGGCGCGCAGGCTGGCGATGACGGGCGCGGTGTCGGGGCGCACGCCGCGCCACAGCTGGAACGCCTCGGCGGCCTGTTCGACGAGCATGCCCAGCCCGTCGGCGGTGGCGGCGCCGTGCGTGCGCGCGAAGGCGAGAAACGGCGTGTCGCGGCCGTACATCATGTCGTAGGCGAGGGCGTCGGCGGCGAAGACCGCCGGCGACAGCGGGGGCAGTTCGCCGGCGAGGCTGGCGGCGGTGGCGTTGATGACGAGGTCGTAGGGGCCGTCCACGGCGTCGAAGCCGCACGCGGCGACGCCGCGGCCGAACAGCCGGGCGAGCTCCTGGGCGCGGGCGACGGTGCGGTTGGCGATGACGAGTGCAGCCGGCTGTCGGTCCAGCAGCGGTTCGATGACGCCGCGCGCGGCGCCGCCGGCGCCGAGCAGCAGGATGCGTTGGCCGGCGGGCTCGCGCCCGAGGTTGCGGGTGAGGTCGGCGACCAGCCCCGCACCGTCGGTGTTGTCGCCAAGGATTTCATTGGCCGCGAAGGTGAGCGTGTTGACCGCACCGGCGCGCTCGGCGCGCGGGGCGAGGCGCTGTGCGAGACGGAACGCGTCCTCCTTGAACGGCACGGTGACGTTGGCACCGCGCCCGCCTGCCGCGACGAAGGCGGCGACGCTCGCCGCGAAGCCGTCCAGCGGCGCGAGGATGGCCTCGTACCTCATGTCCTGCCCGGTCTGGCGGGCGAAGGCGGCGTGAATCAGCGGCGATCTGGAGTGGGCGATGGGGTGCCCGAAAACGGCGTAGCGGTCGGTCATGGCGCGCTATTCTAGCGCGTGCCTCGCTGCGGGTTCAGCTTTGGCGCCACGGCAGGCCGCGCTGCTTCCAGCCGTTGAGCGCGTTGCGGTGCCCCGTGGCCCGGTCGAGGTCGCCCTCGAACCCCTCGATCACGTTGTAGCAGCCGCCGCGCCCGGCCGCGGCGCAGGCGATGGCGGCGTGGTGCGAGCGTGGCCCGCTGCGGCAGATGAAGAAAAGCAGCGCCTCGGGGTCGGTCGCCTGCGCCAGTTGGGCGAGGAAGTGCGGGTTGGGGACCCACCCCGGCCACGACTGCCATTCGAGGTGCAGGGCGCCGGGAATGCGGCCGGCAAATTCCAGTTCGGCGCGCGAGCGTACGTCGACGAGACGCGCGCCGGGTGCCAGTTGGAGCAGTTCGTGCGCCGCGTGCGGCGGCAACTCGCCCGCGTAAGGCAAGGCCTTTGCCTGGCCGCGCGCGTGCGCGTCGTCGAGCAGTTCGGTGATCCGTCCCATGCCTTTCCTCCCGGCGCGGGCCGCTATTCAGCTCGGCCAACGCCCAAATGGATCGTCGCACTTCAGTATATGCACGGGGCCGTCGGCCGCAACGTGCACCGAAATGGCGCATTGGGGGGTTCCTGATGCACTTTTTTCGAGCATCGTCGCGGGGGCCGCTGGCGTGTCCGGCGGTGCTGCCCTTGTGGCACAATGTTTTCGTGGGCATTTCACACTTGGCACGCTTGCTGCTAAGTTGAATGTGCCTGCGGTGTGCGTGTTCTGCGGCACCGCTTCATTCATTTCAGTTCGAGGAGATTCAGCATGGCCGTGGCCGATGTGCTCAAGAGGATTCAGGACGAGGAAATCAAGTTCGTCGACCTGCGTTTCACAGATACACGGGGCAAGGAGCAGCACGTCTCGATCCCCTCGCGCCTCGTCACCGAGGACTGGTTCGAGGACGGCCATCCTTTCGACGGCTCGTCGATCGCCGGCTGGAAGGGCATCCAGGCGTCCGACATGCTGTTGAAGGCGGATCCGGGTTCGGCCTATCTCGACCCCTTCTTCGACGAGCCGACGCTCATCCTCACCTGCGACGTCATCGAGCCGTCCGACGGCAAGGGCTATGAGCGCGACCCGCGCTCGGTGGCCAAGCGCGCCGAAGCCTACCTGAAGTCGACGGGGCTCGCCGACACCGCGTACTTCGGCCCCGAGCCGGAATTCTTCATTTTCGATTCCGTGACCTGGCACGACGGCATGTCGGGCTCCTCGGTGAAGATCGAGTCCGAGGAGGCCGCCTGGTCGTCGGCCGAGAAGTTCGAAGAGCGCAACATGGGCCACCGTCCCGGCATCAAGGGCGGTTACTTCCCGGTGCCGCCGGTCGACAGCCTGCAGGACATCCGCGCCGCCATGGTGATGGCGCTGGAAGAGGCGGGTGTTCCCGTCGAAGTGTTCCACCACGAGGTGGCGACCGCCGGCCAGTGCGAGATCGGCACCGTGTTCAACACGCTCACCCGCCGCGCCGACCAGACCCAGATTCTCAAGTACATCGTGCAGAACGTCGCCCACGCCTACGGCAAGACGGCGACCTTCATGCCCAAGCCCATCGTCGGCGACAACGGCTCGGGCATGCACGTGCACATGTCGCTGTGGAAGGACGGCAAGAATACGTTCGCGGGCAACGGCTACGCCGGCCTGTCCGAGACCGCGCTGTACTACATCGGCGGCGTCATCAAGCACGCCAAGGCGCTGAACGCGATCACCAACCCCGGCACCAACTCGTACAAGCGTCTGGTGCCCGGCTTCGAGGCCCCGGTGATGCTGGCCTACTCGGCGCGCAACCGCTCGGCGTCGATCCGCATCCCGATCGCAGCCAGCGAAAAGGCGCGCCGCGTCGAGGTCCGCTTCCCCGACCCCTTGGCCAACCCGTATCTGTGCTTTGCCGCGTTGATGATGGCCGGCCTCGACGGCATCCAGAACAAGATCCACCCCGGCGATCCGGGTGACAAGGATCTGTACGACCTGCCGCCGGAAGAAGACGCGAAGATCCCGAAGGTCTGCCACAGCCTGGAAATGGCGCTGGACGAACTCGACCGCGACCGCGAGTTCCTCACCCGCGGCGGCGTGTTCACCAACGACATGATCGACGCCTACATCACGCTGAAGATGGAGGAGGTCACCCGCTTCCGCATGACCACGCACCCGGTGGAATTCGCGATGTACTACTCGCTGTAAACGCACCCTGGACGCAAGCGGGGCGGCGGCGGCCCGCCCCGCTTGTCTTCAAGTCCGTGGCAGTTTTGGCCGTAAGCATGGGGACAGGCTACACTCGGACCCATGCGCATTCCCCTTCTTTTCCTTCTTGCTGCGTTGCTGGCGGCTGCCCCCGCGCAGGCCGAAATCTACAAGTACGTCGACGAGAACGGACAGGTCACGTTCACCGATGTATACCGCAAGGGCGCGCAGAAGATCGAGCTGCCCGGTGCGCCGTCCGCGGCGCCTGCGGGCAAGACAGGATCGCGGCGCGCGTCGTATGCCCCCAGTCCCGCCAACTTTCCTCGCATCGATGCCGCCACCCAGACGCGGCGCGACGACATTCGCCGCGAGGTGCTGCAGGAGGAGATTGCCGGCGAGCGCCGCAACGCCGAGGAAGCGCGGCGCCAGCTCACGCTGGGCGAACGGCTGCAGCCGGGCGAACGGGCGACCGACGCCACCTATCTCAACCGGGTCAGCAAGCTGCGCGCGGCCGTGCAGCAGCACGAGCAGAACGTCGCGGCGATCCAGCGCGAACTCGCCAACCTGAAGTAGCCGTCCCCCGTGCTCTGGCACAATTGGTGCTTCAGCAGGGTATGAGCATGAAGCTGCCTAACGTCTTCGCAGGGCTGGAAAACCTGTCCACCGGGGTGCTGGTGCTCGACGGCGACGACCGTATCCTGCACCTGAACCCGGCTGCCGAAACCCTGCTCGGCGTCTCGGGTGCGCTCTTCGCCGGGCAGCGCGCCGGCGAGGCCTTCGAACGCAGCCCCGAGCTCTCGACGGCGCTGCGCACGGTGCGTGACACCGGGGAAACGGTGATCGAGCACGAACTCGACGTGGCGGTGGGCGGGCATCCGCCGATTCGCCTGGGGTGCAGCGTCTCGCCAATGGAGGTGCCGCCGGGCGGCCTGGTGGTCGAGCTGCGCGCGGTCGACCCGCACCTGCGCATCGCCCGCCTGGAACAGGCGCGCTTGCAGCAGGAGGCCAACCGCGAACTGCTGCGCAACCTCGCGCACGAAATCAAGAACCCCCTGGGTGGCATCCGTGGCGCGGCACAGTTGCTGGAGCGCGAACTGCCGCGCGAGAGCCTGCGCGAATACACCCAGGTCATCATCAAGGAGGCCGACCGCCTGCAATCGCTGATGGAGCGCCTGCTGACCCCGCATCGCATGCCCCGTTTTGGTGCAGTGAACATCCACGAGGTGCTGGAACGCGTGCGCAGCCTGGTCCTCGCCGAGACCCCCGGCGTCAGGCTGCGCCGCGACTACGACGTCAGCCTGCCCGAAATCAGCGCCGACGCCGAGCAATTGATCCAGGCCGTGCTCAACATCGCGCGCAACGCCGTGCAGGCCATAACCGGTAACGGGCACGGTGAGGGCGAGATTGTCTTTCGCACCCGCGTGGCGCGCCAGATCACGCTGGAGTCGCGGCGTTACCGGCTGGGCCTGCGCGTGGAAATCATCGACAACGGCCCCGGCATTCCCGAGGACATCCGCGAGCAGATTTTCTATCCGCTGGTGTCGGGACGCGAGGGCGGCAGCGGCCTCGGACTTGCGATGGCGCAGACCCTCGTGGTGCAGAATCACGGCTCGCTCGAATGCGAGAGCCGCCCCGGCCATACCGTATTCGCCATGTTTCTTCCGTTGCCAGGCTGACCGCCATGTCCGAACCGAACTGCGTCTGGATCATCGACGATGACCGTTCCATCCGCTGGGTGCTGGAAAAGGCGCTGCTGCGCGAGGACATCCCCTGCATGACCTTCGCTTCGGCCGCGGACGTGCTGCGCGAGCTCGAACGCAGCACGCCCGCGGCGGTGCTGTCCGATATCCGCATGCCCGGCGTGTCCGGTCTCGATCTGCTGCAAGCCCTGAAGGAGCGCCAGCCCAGGGTGCCGGTCATCATCATGACGGCGTACTCCGATCTCGACAGCGCGGTGGCGGCCTTCCAGGGCGGCGCCTTCGAATACCTGCCCAAGCCGTTCGATGTCGATCAGGCGCTCGAACTGGTGCGCCGCGCGCTGGCGGAGCATGCCAGCCGCCCGGCGCCTGCGCCGAGTGCCGTGCCGGTCACCGAAATGCTCGGCCAGGCGCCGGCGATGCAGGAGGTGTTCCGCGCCATCGGGCGCCTGGCGCTGTCGCATGCCACGGTCCTCGTCACCGGCGAATCGGGCAGCGGCAAGGAGCTGGTCGCGCGCGCCTTGCACCGCCACAGTCCGCGCCGCGACGCGCCCTTCATCGCCATCAACACCGCCGCCATCCCGCGCGACCTGCTCGAGTCCGAGCTCTTCGGCCACGAGCGCGGCGCCTTCACCGGCGCGGCCACGCAGCGCCGCGGCCGCTTCGAGCAGGCCGACGGCGGCACGCTGTTCCTCGACGAGATCGGCGACATGCCGGCCGAGCTGCAGACGCGGCTCCTGCGCGTGCTCTCGGACGGCCACTTCTATCGCGTCGGCGGCCAGCAGCCGATCCGCGCCAACGTGCGCGTGATCGCCGCCACCCACCAGGACCTGGAGGAGCGCGTGCGCCAGGGCCTGTTCCGCGAGGACCTCTTCCACCGCCTCAACGTCATCCGCCTGCGCCTGCCGCCGCTGCGCGAGCGCCACGAGGACATCCCGCTGCTGGTGCGCCACTTCCTGCAGAAGAGCGCGCAGGAGCTCGGCGTGGAGCGCAAGCGCATCTCGGATGCAACGCTCGAATACCTGCAGTCCCAGCCCTTCCCGGGCAACGTGCGCCAGCTCGAGAACCTGTGCCACTGGCTCACCGTGATGGCGCCGGCGCAGGTGGTGGAGGTGGCCGACCTGCCGCCCGAGATGCGCGAGCAGCCCGGCCGGGAGTCGCCGTCGAACTGGATGGAGGGCCTCGGCAGCGAGGCCGACCGCCTGATCGCCTCGCGCCCCGGCGAGGTCTTCGATCGCCTCACCCGGGAGTTCGAGCGCACGCTGATCCGCCGCGCGCTCGCCGCCACCGGCGGGCGCCGCATCGAGGCCGCGCAGCTGCTGGGCATCGGCCGCAACACCATCAGTCGCAAGATCCAGGAGCTCGGCATGGACGAGGAGCGCTCGCCGGAGGCGGAGGAGAGCGGGCGCTGATCGCACCGGCCGCCTCGATGCCAGGGCAATCGCAC
Source organism: Thiobacillus sp. (assembly GCA_024708885.1). Lineage (GTDB taxonomy): Bacteria > Pseudomonadota > Gammaproteobacteria > Burkholderiales > Thiobacillaceae > Thiobacillus. The sequence continues at coordinate 1,650 of JANJXT010000016.1, read as the reverse complement.
GAAGGCGTCGCGGGAGCGCTCCTCGAGCCTGGCCCGCCGGTTCGCGCGATCTCCCTGCCTCCATGCCGCGGGGGGCACATCCGCGCCGGTCTTGGCGGATAATGCGGTTTTCGACCCGCCGCTCCCGCACTTGTCCTCCATCCCCCCATCCACGCCTTCGGCGCGCACCTGCGCGGGCGAACTGGCCTCCCTCCTCGGCGCGCGCGCGCACGATTTCGCCATCGAATGGGTGGCGTGCTGCGACTCGACCAACGCCCGCCTGGTCGACGCCCCGCCCGCCGACGACGGCCGCGTGCATGTGCTCGTGGCCGACCGCCAGACCGCCGGGCGCGGGCGGCGCGGGCGGCAGTGGCTATCCTGGGAGGGCGCCAGCCTCACCTTCTCGCTGCTGTGGCGCTTCGCGCCGGGTACGCCGGCGCCGGCCGGGCTCTCGCTCGCCGCCGGGCTGGCGCTAGCGCGCGCGCTCGAGCAGTTCGGCGTCGAGGGCGTACAGCTCAAGTGGCCCAACGACGTGCTGGTGCATGGCGACAAGCTCGCCGGCATCCTGGTCGAGCTCCTTCCCATGCGCGGCCGCCCGCCCGCGGCGGTGATCGGCATCGGCCTGAACCTGCGCCTGCCGGCCGACGCCGCCATCCCCGACCAGGCGGGCGTCGCCGACCTCGCCGGTGCGCTCGGCGGCGCGCTGGCTGGCGAACCGCCCTCGCGCCCGGCGCTGCTGGCGGCCATCCTGGGCGAGTTCCACCGCCTCTTCGAGACCTACGCGGCCGCCGGCTTCCCCGCCCTGCGCGGCGCCTGGGAGCAGCGCAACGCCTTCGCCGACCTGCCGGTGGCGATCCGCGGCGAGTCGGCCACGCTGTACGGCACCTGCGCCGGGGTGGACGACGACGGCGCCCTGCTGCTGCGCACCGGGGACGGCGTGCAGCGCGTGCTGGCGGGCGACGTCTCGCTGCGGCCGCTGATGGACGGCGCGCGATGATCCTGCTCGTCGATGCCGGCAACACCCGCGTGAAGTGGCGCGTGGTCTCCGCGGACGCGCCCGCCCGTGCGCTCGCCGAGGGCGCGGTGGGCCACGCCGAGATCGACATGCTCGCCGCCGCCTGCCGCGCCTGGCCCGGGCTGGTGCGTGTGCTGGGCTGCAATGTCGCCGGCACCCGCGTCGCCGCGGGCGTGGCCGCAGCCTGCGCACCGCTGCGGGTGGATTGGCTGCTGCCCACCGCGGCCTGCGCCGGCGTGCGCAACCTCTACGAGAACCCCGAGCGCCTCGGCGCCGACCGCTGGGCGGCGCTGATCGGCGCCCGCCACAGCCACGCCGGCCCCTGTCTGGTGGTCACCGCCGGCACCGCGACCACGGTGGACCTGCTGTCCGCGGCGGGCGACTTCCTCGGCGGCCTGATCCTGCCCGGGGTCGAGCTGATGCAACAGGCGCTCGCCCGCGGCACCGCCCAGCTGCCGCTCGCCGAAGGCCGCTTCGAGTGGCAGCCGCGGCGCACGGTGGATGCGATCCGCTCGGGCTGCCTGCAGGCCCAGACCGGCGCGGTCGAGCGCATGTTCCGCCAGATCGCGGCGGACCCCGATGCGCTCTGCCTGCTCGGCGGCGGCGCCGCCGACAGCTTCGCCGACCTGCTCGAGATCCCGCTGCGACGGATCGAC
>JANJXT010000004.1 GCA_024708885.1 Thiobacillus sp. | reverse complement strand
CGAGATCGTCAGCGGTATTTCCGAAGCCAGCCGCGAGCAGACTGCCGGCATCGAACAGGTCAACCAGGCGGTGGGCCAGATGGACGAGATCACGCAGCAGAACGCCGCGCTGGTCGAGGAAGCGGCAGCGGCATCCGAGAGCCTCCAGGAACAGGCTGCGAAGCTGGCGGGCCTGGTCGACAATTTCAAGTTGACTGCAGGAAGCAGGGCCCGGCAGGCAGCCGCGCCGCTGAAGGCCCAGCTGCCGGAATCCGCTTCCCGAACAGCACATGACGCACCACGCACGGTTTCCCTGCCGGCACCAAAACGCGCCGCCGGCGGCGAGGAGTGGGAGACATTCTGATCGTGCTTGCGGCGGCCGCTCGTCGCGGCCGCTGGGTGCAGGGTGTGTGCGTGACATGAAGCTGCAGCCTATTCTTCCTCCGAATATCAAGGCCTTCGAATTCACACCGGGTGATTTCGCGCGGGTACGCGAGCTGATCTACCGGCGCGCGGGCATCTCACTCAGCGAGGCGAAGCGGGAAATGGTTTACAGCAGACTGGCGCGCCGCTTGCGCGCCAGGGGACTGGCCAGTTTCGGTGAGTACCTCGACGCCCTGGAAAGCGGAACGGACGGCGCGGAATGGGAAGCCTTCACCAATGCGCTGACCACCAACCTCACGGCCTTCTTTCGTGAGGCGCATCATTTTCCGCTGCTGGCCGAGCACATGGTGCGGGCAAAAGGCACGCTCGCCGTCTGGTGCGCGGCGAGCTCGACCGGCGAGGAACCCTACTCGATTGCGATGACGCTGTGCGAGGCGTTTGACACCCTTTCGCCACCTGTCAGCATCGTCGCCACGGATATCGACACGAACGTGTTGCGAACCGCGCAGGAGGGGATCTACCCCATCGAACGCGTCGAGAAGATGTCGGGCGGGCGTCTCAAGCGTTTCTTCCTGCGCGGCAAGGGCGAGCGCGCCGGCCTGGTGTGCGTCCGGCCCGAGCTGCGGCAGATGATCAGCTTCAAGCCGCTCAATCTGCTGGCGCCCAGCTGGCCGGTCAGCGGTCCGTTCGACGTGATCTTCTGTCGTAACGTGATGATCTATTTCGACAAACCGACGCAGGCCCGTATCCTGTCGCGCTTCGTTCCGCTCATGAAGCCCGACGGACTGTTGTTCGCGGGTCATTCGGAAAATTTCATGTATGCTTCCAATGCGTTCAGGCTGCGCGGCAAGACCGTGTACGAGCTGGAGACGCGCCACCGCATCAGCGGCAGCGGGAGCAACGCATGAACACGGCCATCGAAGAGCAGCTTGCCACCAACCTCTATTACGACCGCAGTTTCGACTGCGACGCGGCGAAAATCCTGCCGGGCGAATACTACTTCACCGCGAAACCCATGCTCATCGTCACCGTGCTGGGTTCCTGCGTCGCCGCGTGCATTCGCGACCGCACCTCCGGCGTCGGCGGCATGAACCATTTCATGCTGCCCGACGGCAGCAGCGATGGCGCCGGCCCGGCGTCCCCTTCCATGCGCTATGGCGCGTATGCGATGGAGGTGCTGATCAACCAGCTGCTCAAGGCCGGCGCCCGCCGCGAGAACCTCGAAGCCAAGGTGTTCGGCGGCGGCAACGTGCTGCGCGGATTCACTGCGATGAACGTGGGCGAGCGCAACGCGCGCTTCGTGCTGGATTTCCTCCAGGCCGAGAAGATCCGCGTCGTCGCGCAGGACCTCAACGACATTCATCCGCGCAAGGTGTACTTCTTTCCGGCGACCGGCAAGGTGCTGGTGAAGAAACTGCGGCAACTCAACAACTATACCCTGGTGAAGCGTGAACAGGACTATGCCTACCGCTTGCGTACCAACTCGGTCTCCGGGGCGATCGACCTGTTCTGAGGCCATCATGAGCAAAATCAAGGTTCTGATCGTGGACGACTCGGCGTTGATCCGCGGCATCATGAAGGAAATCATCAACAGCCAGACCGACATGGAAACCGTCGGTGTCGCCCCCGATCCGCTGGCTGCGCGTGACCTCATCAAGCAGACCAACCCGGACGTGCTGACCCTCGACGTCGAAATGCCGAAGATGGACGGGCTCGATTTTCTCGAACGGCTGATGCGTCTGCGCCCGATGCCCGTGGTCATGGTGTCCTCGCTGACCGAGCGGGGCTCGGAGATCACCATGCGGGCCCTGGAACTGGGGGCCATCGACTTCGTCACCAAGCCGAAAGTCGCCATCCAGAGCGGCATGCATGATTATGCCGAACTCATCGCGGACAAGATCCGCGCCGCCGCACGCGCACGCATTCAGACTCGCACCGCCAACCGGCCGACGCAACTCGTGTCGCTGCACAATCCCCTCGTCAGCAGCGAAAAACTCATCATCATCGGCGCCTCCACCGGCGGCACCGAGGCGATCAAGGATTTTCTCGTCCAGCTGCCGCCGGACAGTCCCGGCGTGCTCATCACGCAGCACATGCCCGAGGGCTTCACGCGCTCATTCGCCAACCGGCTCGACAAGCTGTGCCGCATCGCGGTCAGGGAAGCCGAAGGCGGCGAACGCGTGCTGCCGGGCCATGCCTTTCTTGCGCCCGGGCATTCGCATCTGCTGCTGACACGCAGCGGCGCGAACTACATGACCCGCCTCGATCAGGGGCCGCCGGTCAACCGTCATCGGCCCTCGGTCGACGTCCTGTTCAATTCGGCCGCAGCGGCAGCCGGCAAGAATGCCGTCGGCGTCATCCTCACCGGCATGGGCAAGGACGGCGCCGCCGGCATGCTCGCGATGAAACAGGCGGGCGCCTACAATCTGGCCCAGGACGAAGCCACCTGCGTCGTGTTCGGCATGCCCAAGGAAGCCATTGCGTTGGGCGCCACGCACGAAGTCGCACCGCTGCGCGATCTGCCGGCCCGGGTCATGGCGCATTTCGCCGCGCAGGGCAGCCGCGCCATGCGGGTGTGAAGTGCAGATCAGGGATCAGGGGTCAAGTTTGCCCGCCGCGTGCCGATGTTTAAGGCTAATGACAAACCGCTTCATTGGAGTGATGCATGCCTGATCCAAACATGAAATTTCTCGTGGTCGATGATTTTTCCACGATGCGGCGCATCGTGCGCAACCTGCTCAAGGAGCTGGGCTATTCCAACGTCGAGGAAGCCGAGGACGGTGCCGACGGCCTGGCCAAGCTGCGTGCGAACAAGTTCGATTTCGTCGTGTCGGACTGGAACATGCCGAACATGGACGGCCTCTCCATGCTGCAGGCGATCCGTGCCGACGCGGCGCTGTCCAAGCTTCCCGTGCTGATGGTCACCGCCGAAGCGAAAAAGGAAAACATCATCGCCGCGGCGCAGGCGGGCGCCAGCGGCTACGTCGTCAAACCGTTCACCGCTGCCACCCTGGATGAGAAGCTCAGCAAGATCTTCGAAAAAATGGAAAAAGCGGGGGGCTGACATGGATGCCTATTCTGCCAATGCAGCGGCGGCCTTGCCCGACGTCGGGCCGCGCGTGACCGATCATGACGAGATGCTCGCGCGGGTCGGCCAGATCACCCGCAGCCTGCACGACAGTCTGCGCCAGTTGGGCCTCGACAAGGCACTGGAGCGGGTGACGCACGAAATCCCGGACGTTCGCGAGCGCCTGAGTTACGTCGTGCGCATGACCGAGCAGGCGGCGCAACGCGTGCTCAATGCCACGGATACCGCGATTCCCATGCAGGAGCGCGTCTCGGCCGGTGCGGATGAAATATTCAACGGCTGGGACGCAACGCTGAAGGCACCGTTTTCCGAGTCGAACTATCGCGACATGGCCACCTTGACCATGCAGTGCCTGGCCGACATGCGCAACGACACGAACGCCACCAAGCAGCAGTTGCTCGAAATCATGATGGCGCAGGACTTCCAGGACCTCACCGGCCAGGTGATCCGCAAGGTGACCGACCTTGCGCATACCCTGGAGCAGCAACTCGTGCAGTTGCTGATCGACTATGCCCCGGAGGAAGTGAAGCGCGACACCGGCAATTCCCTGCTCAACGGGCCGCAGATCAATCCCGGCGCCGCGCCGGATGTGGTCGCGAATCAGAGCCAGGTCGACGATCTGCTGGACAGCCTGGGTTTCTGAACATCAGCCGCGCGAATCCGCCCGCATGGGGCGGATTCGGAATGCGCGGTCAACTGCGGTTTTCAGGATAAGGTTTCCCCTACAGTCCGAAACTCTTCACGACGCCTGTCGCGGCTTCGAGGCTGCTGCGGATCATGCGCTCGAACTGCAAGGCGAAGTAGGGCAGGCTGAGGTTGAGGGCGATCAGTCCGATGCTCAGCGTGATGGGAAACCCGATCGCGAAGATATTGAGCTGCGGTGCGGCCCGCGTGAGGATGCCCAGCGCGAGGTTGGTGATGAGCATGATCGCGATCAGGGGCAGGGCGAGCTGCAGGCCGATGGCGAACACGATGCTGCCGAACGCTGCGACGCTGCGAAATCCCCCTGCAGCGAGTGGCGTCGTGCCGACGGGAAGGCTCTGGAAACTCGTGGCAAGGACGTCGAGCAGCAGCAGGTGGCCGTTGACGGCAAGAAACAGCAACACGGCCAGCATGTTGAAGAAACGTGCCAGCACCAGCGACTGACCGGCACTCTGCGGGTCGAAGAACGTTGCAAATCCCAAGCCCATCTGCAGGCCGACGATCTCGCCGGCGGCATCGGCGGCAGCGAATGCAATGCGAATCACGAAGCCGATCGAGATGCCGATCAGAACCTGCTGCACGAGGACCAGCAGGCCCTGCCAGCTGTCGAGCGCGACGGCGGGAGGCGGGGGCAGGGTCGGGACGAGAACGAGGGCGATGAAGACACCGAGGCCGACCTTCACACGTATCGGCGTGCTGCGGTGACCGAACACCGGCGCTGCCATCAGCACGCCGAGGATGCGCACCAAGGGCCAGAGAAACGTGCTCAGCCAGGCATTGAGCTGCGCGTCGGTGAAACTGAGCACGGCTATCCGATGAGGCCGGGCAATCCTGTCAGCACACGGCGCATGTAATCGGTCATGAGCGTCAGCATCCACGGCCCGGCGATGGCAAAGGTCGCGAGCACCGCGAGCACCTTGGGGATGAAGGACAGGCTGGCGTCGTTGATCTGTGTGGCGGCCTGGAAAACACTGACGATGAGGCCGACGATCAGGGTGACCAGCAGCACCGGCGAGGCCACCAGGAAGACCATTTCCAGCGCGGTGCGCCCCATGGTCATTACGCTTTCAGGGGTCATGAACGGCCTCACGGAGTCAGTAGAAGCTTTGTGCCAGCGAACCGAGCAGCAGATTCCAGCCGTCGACGAGGACGAACAGGATGATCTTGAACGGCAGCGCGACCAGCATGGGCGACACCATCATCATGCCCATCGCCATCAGGACGCTGGCGACCACCATGTCGATAATGAGGAAGGGGATGAACACGGCAAAGCCGATCTGGAACGCGGTCTTCAGTTCGCTGGTGATGAAAGCGGGAATGAGGATGCGCATCGGCACGTCGTCGGGCGATTTCAGGCCATTGGTGTTCGACATGCGGGCGAACAGGGCGAGATCGGTTTCGCGGGTCTGCTTCAGCATGAAGGTGCGCAGCGGCACCGCGCCCCGGTCGAGCGCTTCGCCCAGTTCGATGCGGTTTTCCGACAGCGGCTGGTAGGCGTCCGTATAGATCCTGTCGAGCGTCGGGCTCATCACGAAGAAGGTGAGAAACAGCGCCAGCCCGATGAGCACCTGATTGGGCGGGGTGGACTGGGTGCCGAGCGCCATGCGCAGCAGGGACAGCACGATGATGATGCGGGTGAAGCTCGTCATCATCAGCATCACCGCCGGCAGGAACGACAGGGAGGTGAGCAGCAGCAGGGTCTGCAGACTGAGCGTGTAGGTCTGTCCGCCACCGGACGACGGGGTGCTGGTGAAGGCGGGCAGCCCGGCACCTTGCGCCAGGGCCAGCGAAGGCAGCGTGAGCGCGGCGACGGCGAGCAGTGCGGCGTGTCTATTTTTCACGGCGCTTCTCGATCAGTTGCTGCAGGCGTGCGGCGAAGCTGCCGGGCACGATGGCTGCCGAGCTCGCCGGAACGGTGCCGCGAGGCAGGGTCATCAGCGCATTGACGCTGCCGGGCGCGACGCCGACGACCAGCCAGGATTCGCCGACTTCCACGACGACCACGCGCTCGCGCGTGCCGACAGCGGTGCTGCCCACCACCTGGAGCACGCTGGAGCCTGTGCTGCGCATGACGCCGAAGCGCTTTGCGGTCCATGCCGTCGCGGCAATCAGGGCCAGGACCGCGACGAGCCCGACGAACACCTGCAGCAGGCTGCCGGCGGCGGAGGGGCCTTCGGCCGCCTGGGCCATGGCCGCGCCGGGCGCGGCAGCCAGCAGGCCGATGGCGCCGTGACGGACAAGGCTCATTTGTTGAGCTTCCGGATGCGCTCGGCGGGTGTGATGATGTCGGTCAGGCGCACGCCGAACTTGTCGTTCACCACGACCACTTCGCCCTGTGCGATCAGGCAGCCATTGACCAGCACGTCCATCGGCTCGCCGGCGAGACCGTCGAGTTCGACCACCGAGCCCTGCGCGAGCTGGAGCAGATTCTTGATGGCGATCTTGGTGCGGCCCAGTTCCACGGTGAGGAGCACCGGGATGTCCAGGATGAAATCGATGTCGTTGGCAGTGCCCTGGCTCACCGAAGGTGCGGCCAGATCCTGGAAAATATCGGCGCTCTGCGCCGCTGTGGCGGGTGCGGTCGTGACCGAGGACTGCTCGGCCATGGCGGCTGCCCAGTCGTCCTCGGCGATCGTTTGGGTGAGATCTTCAGACATGGCTTTCTCCTTTTTTCGGATCGACCGGGCTCAGTGAAATCATGCGCTCGACGCGCAGGGTGTACTGGCCGTTGAATTTGCCGTAGGCGCATTCCATCACCGGCACGCCGTCGACCTTGGCCTCGACGGTTTCAGGAATCTCGATGGGCACGATGTCGCCCACCTTGAGCTTGGTCAGGTCGCGCAGGCTCAGCTGTGCGCTACCGAGGTCGGCGACAAGCTCGACTTCGGCGAGCTGGATCTGCTGGCGCATCATGCGGATCCAGCGCTTGTCGACCTCGAGGTTCTCCGCCTGCAGGCTGCTGGTCAGCAGGTCGCGGATCGGCTCGATCATCGAGTACGGCATGCATATGTGCATTTCGCCGCTGACCTGGCCGAGTTCGATGGCGAAGGTGAACGCCACCACGACTTCGTTGGGGGTGGCGATGTTGGCGAACTGGGTGTTCATTTCCGAGCGCACGTATTCGAATTCGAGGGGATACACCGGCTCCCACGATTTTTCGTAGCATTCGAACACGATGTTCAGCACGCGCTGGATGATGCGCTGTTCGGTCTGCGTGAAATCGCGCCCTTCGACGCGCGTGTGGAACCGCCCATCGCCGCCGAACAGGTTGTCGACGATGAGAAACACCAGGTCGGGATTGAAAATGATGAGTCCGGTGCCGCGCAGCGGCTTGAAATGCACCAGGTTCAAGTTGGTCGGCACCACCAGGTTGCGCACGAACTCGCTGTACTTCGATACCCGTACCGGGCCGACCGAAATCTCGACCTGGCGGCGCAGGAAATTGTACAGACCGATACGCAACTGGCGCGCGAGGCGTTCGTTGATGATCTCGAGCGTCGGCATGCGGCCGCGCACGATGCGTTCCTGCGTCGCCAGGTTGTAGGGGCGTACGCTCGACGGGTCGACGGCTTCGGCCGGGCCTTCGTCGACTTCGCCGGTGACGCCCTTGAGCAGCGCGTCGACTTCGTCCTGGGAAAGAAACGCGTCAGCCATGGTTCACTGGATCACAAAAGAGGTAAACAGCACGTCGGCGACGTTCTGCGGCTTGCCCTTGGGGTCCAGGGGCTTGTTGATCTCGGCAAGGATTTCTTTTGCCAGTTGGTCCTTGCCTTCGGGGCGCAGCAGTTCGTCGGCGGTTTTGTGTGCCAGCAGCGTCAGCAGGCGGCTGCGGATACGCGGCATGTGCAGCTTGATCGTGTCGAGTTCGGCCTGCTCGGTGGCCTCCAGGGTGAGATCGACCTGCAGGTACTGCTCGCCGTCATGCAGGTTGACGGTGAAGGTTTCGAGCGGCAGATAGACCGGCGGCTTGGGTGGCGCTTCTTTGGCGGCTGCGGGATCGGCGTTGCCGCCAGCGAAAAAAAACCACGCGGCGGCACCACCGCCCGCGAGCAGAATCACCAGCATGACGACCAGGACGAGCAGCTTTTTCTTCTTTTTCGACCCTGGCGGTGTGGCTTCGGCGACTTGGCTCTCTTCAGTCATGAGTGCGGTTCCTGCTGAGGAAGGAATATCGGGTTCGCATGGTTTGCATTATCGGAACGGTTTGCCGCCGCCGAAGCGCGGAACAAGGGGGAAAAAGGCCGTTATCTCGCGCAAAACCATGCTCAGGCGAAGGTGTCGACCAGGCCGCGCCCCATCCGTGGCGTCGGCAGGGCAAGCGCCGGTTCGTCCGCTTCGACGCCGCCGCCCACCTGGGAGACGGCACGCGGGGCCTGCTGCCCGGGCGCCGGGTTCTGGCTCGGCGTGTCCGCGCTGACGTTGGCCTGCCCGAGCTGGATGCCCGCTTCACCCATCATCTCGCGCAGTCGCGGCAGCGCGGCTTCGATTGCCTGGCGAACCTCGGGCTGCGCGGTGAAGAAATTCGCGGTGGCCTGGTCGCTGGAGATGTTCAGCACGATCTGCAGCGGCCCCAGGTTCGGCGGATTGAGGGTGAGCGAGGCGCTTTGATGCTTGCCGGACGCCATCCACACGATCTTCTCGCCCAGCGCCTGGTTCCAGGCCGGGTTGCCCACTTCGGGCGCGAGCCGGGGGGCGGCCGCCAGTGTCGGGGCCGGACCGGTGTCGGCGGCGCCGGGGGCTGCGGCCGGACGCAGGGCGGCGCTGGCGACCAGTTCGGATGGTGCCTCGGCCATGCGTCCGCTGTCGGCCGCCAGACGTGCCGCGAACAGCCCACCCGCCAGCTCGCTGTCGGGTGTGGGCGTGTCTGACGCCGGCGGGGTGATCGGCTCGGCCGAAGTTTTCGTGCTCCGGGCAGCGTCAGCCGCCAGGCGCGCAGCAAACCGCCCAGCCGCCGACTCGCTGTCGGGTGCGGGCGCGTCTGACGCAGGCAGGGTGATCGGCTCGGCCGAGGTTTTCGTGGTCCGGGCACCGTCGGCGAACAGGCCATCCGCCGGCTCGCTGGTATCCAGGCTCGTCTCCGCCGTCTGCTTGTCGCTGGAGACAGGCTGCGCAGCCGGTGCGAACGGGATGAACGACAATCCCATTCCGAGCAGGGACTCGGTGCTGGACGCCTGAGCGGCGAGTGACGGATCGGCCATGGCTGGCGTCGGATCGGAGGGCACGTCCAGCAGTTCGGTCAAAATGTCGGCAAGCTCCTTGCGGCCACGCGGCTCGCTGGCGTCCTCAGGGGTCTGTTGCGCGATTTCGCCGGACAGGATGCGGCTGAAGGGCGTGTCGGCCGCAGCGGAATCACCTTTGCGTGCGGGTGCCGCGCCCTGCACGATGGCGGCGGCGGAGGAGGCGGGTGGGGTGGCATTCATGGCACGGTTCCTGTTCAGGACGGGTTGGGTTTGTACAGCGTGCGGCGTGCGGCGAATTCGTCGTTCTGCTTCTGCTCGCGCCGCAGTTCGTGGCGTGCGGCGGCCTGGTCGGCGCGGTCGGCCAGAGTGACGAAGGACATCTTCTTCCGTTCGCAGCGCTGCCATGCGGTACGGGCGTCGGCGATGCGGTGCCGGGTGTCGTCGACGACGTTCTGCTGGCCGGCGATGGCACAGTCGAGCTTCTGCATGAAGGCCTGGAAATTCATGAAATGGGTCGCGCTGATGCCCTGGGCGAGGCTGGCCTGGCAGCGGGTGTTGTAGTCGTCGCGGTACTGTTTCAGCAGGTCGAGTTTCTGGCTGGCCTCCTCGCCGGCGCGCAGGGCCGCGCCCAGATGCTTGGCGGCGTCGTCGGTTTCGCGGTGCGCCAGATCGATCAGCGTTTCGAGTGCGGAGGGGGCGGCCATGAAGCAGGTTCCTGTCTTGGGCGGTTTCAATGGAAGAGCGTGGCCAGCGCGTCGAGGCTGTCCTGCACCCCGGCGCGTTCCGCGATGTCCTGCTGCAGGAAGGCCTCGATCGCGCCGTTCAGGCGGATCGCTTCGTCGAGCACCGGATCGCTGCCGGGGGCGTAGGCGCCGACGTTGATCAGGTCACGGCTGCGCGCATAGCGCGAATAGAGTTTCTTGACGCGCCGGGCGAGCTCCTGGTGGGCCGGCGAGGTGAGCGTGTGCATGGCGCGGCTGATCGACTGTTCGATGTCGATGGCGGGGTAATGGCCGCTTTCGGCCAGCGTGCGCGAGAGCACGACGTGGCCGTCTAGAATCGCGCGTGCGGCATCGGCGATTGGATCCTGCTGGTCGTCGCCTTCGGTGAGCACCGTGTAGAAGGCAGTGATCGAGCCGCCGCCCGGCTTGCCGTTGCCGGCGCGCTCGACCAGGGCTGGCAGCTTGGCGAACACCGACGGCGGATAACCCTTGGTCGCGGGCGGCTCGCCGATGGCGAGTGCGATCTCGCGCTGCGCCATCGCGTAGCGGGTGAGCGAATCCATGATCAGCAGCACGTCCTTGCCCTGATCGCGGAAATGCTCAGCGATGGCGGTAGCATAGGCCGCGCCCTGTAATCTCATGAGCGGCGGCGTGTCGGCCGGTGCCGCGACGACGGCCGCGCGCGCGAGGCCCTCCTCGCCGAGAATCTGTTCGATGAATTCCTTCACTTCCCGGCCGCGCTCGCCGATCAGGCCCACCACGATCACGTCGGCGCTGGTGTAGCGCGCCATCATGCCGAGCAGCACGCTCTTGCCGACGCCCGAGCCGGCGAACAGGCCCATGCGCTGGCCGCGTCCCACCGTCAACATGCTGTTGATCGCGCGCACCCCGACGTCGAGGATGTCGCAGATCTGTGCGCGCGCCAGCGGGTTGGTGCTGCGCCGACTGAGCGGTGCGGTGGTGCCGGTGGCGAGTGGCCCGTGACCGTCCAGCGGACGGCCGTTGCTGTCGACCACGCGTCCCAGCAGGGCCTCGCCGACCGGCAGATGGCGGGTGCGGTCGCTCGGACGGCGGCGCGGATGATCGACCTGACCCGGACCCGGCAGGGTCGGAATGATTTCTGCCGGGAACACGCGCGCGCCCGGCACGATGCCCTCGACTTCGCTTTGCGGCATGAGGAACAACCGGGTACCGTCGAAACCGACCACTTCCGCGTCGATCTGGCTGCCGTTGGGGAGCGGGACGTGGCAGGCGCTGCCGACCGGCAGGTTGAGCCCGACCGCCTCCATGACCAGTCCCGCCACGCGCGTGATGCGCCCGGTCACCTGCATCGGCTCGGCAATGGCGACGAGCTCGCGGCAGTCGCCGAGAAAGGCCTGCCAGTGTTCGGTATGGGCGAGGGCGGTCATGGCGTGTCGGCCTCAGGCGAGCCAGTCGGAGGTCTCGCCGAGCGCCGTGGCGAGACGTTGCCAGCGGGTCGGCAGGGTGGCGTCGACCTGGCTGCCGGGGGTCTCGATGCGGCAGCCGCCGCGTTCCAGCAAGGGGTCGTCGGTCAGCTGCCAGCCGGTACGGGCCAATTCGTCGCCCATGTGTTGCTGCACCAGGGCCGCGTCGTCCGGATGCAGGCATACCAGGGCGGGTTGCTGCATGGCCGGCACGCCGCGCACCGCTTCGCGCACCAGCGGCAGTACCAGTTCGGGGCGCACCGCAAGGGCGGACTTGAGCATCGCACGGGCAAGATCGAGCGACAGATCGAGAATATGGCGGGAAATGGCCTCGTCCGCCTGGCTGAGCGCCGTACCGAAGGCATCGGCCAACGCGTGCAGGCGGGCGGCCTCGGCGACGGTTTCGCGCAGGCCTTCGGTGCGGCCTTGCTGGTGACCTTCTGCGTGGCCGGCGGCAAATCCCTCCTGCCGGGCCTGCTCCTCGATCCCCGCAATCTGCTCGACGGTCGGCAGCGCCACCTCGCCTCGTGCGGTGTTGATGCGGGCACGGCCTGCCGGATCGAAGCTGGCCGGCTCCCAGGGCTGGCAGGCTATCTCGTCGGTCGCGGAGATCACGCAGTTAGACATAGGCCTCCTCTCCCTTCGGGCCGAGCATGATCTGGCCTTCGTCGGCGAGACGGCGGACGATCATCAGGATTTCCTTCTGCTGGGCTTCCACTTCGGACAGCCGCACCGGTCCCTTCGACTCCAGATCCTCGCGCATCGTCTCGGCCGCGCGCTGCGACATGTTCTTGAAGATCTTTTCGCGCATGTCCTGCGAGGCGCCCTTCAGCGCGATGATCAGCGATTCGGACTGCACCTCGCGCAGCAGCAGCTGCACGCTGCGGTCCTCGATGTCCAGGATGTTCTCGAACACGAACATCTCGTCCATGATCTTCTGCGCCATGTCCGGGTCGTAGTTCTTCAGGTATTCCATGGCGGACGATTCCTGCTCGCCCGTCATGAAGTTGAGGATGTCGGCGGCGACGCGGGTGCCGCCCATCGCCTGCTTCTTCATCACGTCACTGCCGGACAGCAGCTTGGAGAGCACGTCATTGAGTTCGCGCAAGGCTGCCGGCTGCACGCCGGACAGCGTCGCGATGCGCAGCATCACATCGTTGCGCAGCCGCTCGGTGAAGCAGCGCAGCACCTCGCACGCCTGGTCGCGATCCAGATGCACGAGGATGGTGGCAATGGTCTGCGGGTGTTCGTTCTGGATGAGGTCGGCCACCGAATCCGCGTCCATCCATTTCAGGCTCTCGATGCCGCTGGCGTCGCCGCCTCCGCCAAGAATGCGGTTGAGCAGGGAATTCGCCTTGTCGTCGCCGAGCGCCTTCTTCAGCACGCTGCGGATGTATTCGTCCGAATCCAGACCGAGCGTGGAATTGCTGTCGACGATCGCGCCGAAGTCGTTCAGCACCGCTTCCACGGTTTGCTGGGGCACGGCTTTCATCGCGGTCATCGCCTCGCCGAGTTTCTGCACGTCGCGCGGCCCGAGGAATTTCATCACCTCGGCGGCGCCTTCTTCGCCCAGCGCCAGCATCAGGATGGCGCCCTTGGTCACCCCGTCAGTCATTCTTGTCCACCCAGGTCTTCACGATATTGGCGACGACGCGTGGATCCTCGTTTGCGAGCTTCTGCGCGCGCGAGAGATTGTCCTGATAGCTGCGCTGCCCCGGCGCCAGCGCCATCACGTCCGCACCCTGCGGCAGCGCGGCCTGAGCCGAGGGTGCCGGCGCCGGCAGCTCGGAAATCTTCTTCATCATCGGCTTGAGGACGCGCAGATAAATGAACAGCAGCGCCAGACCGATGAGCAGATAGCGCCCCGCGTCCTTGCCCATCTGCAGGGTCGTCGGCTGTTTCCACAGCGGCGTTTCGGGAATCTGCTCGACTTCCGGCAACGCGAACGGGGTGTTCACCACGTTGACCGAGTCGCCGCGCTCGGCGTTGAATCCCATCGCCTCCTTCACCAGATTCGTGATCTGTGTCATCTCGGCCTCGCCGAGCGGATTCATCGCCGGCTTGCCGTCCGCGTCGACGCTCCTGCGGTGGTTGACCACCACCGCCACGGTCAGGCGCTTCAGGCCCCCCATGCCTTGCTGCACGTACTGGATGGTCTTGTCGACCTCGTAATTCACCGTGGCGTCCTTGCGCGTCGTGGCGGGTGGCGTTGCGGGCGCGGCCGGTGCGCCCGCCTGCGCCTGCGGCTGTGGATTGATCGGAGCGGTCGCGGGTGCCGGCGGCTGGTTCGACAGCGCGCCCGGCACGCCGCCGGCCGTGGCGGCGCCGTTCAGCGACTCGCTGGTCTGCTGGCTGCGGATCGTCATCGCGTCCGGCGTCTGGTTGGGCCTGTACGACTCCACCGCCTGCTCGCTGCGCGAGAAATCGACGTCCGCCGTCGCCTCGGCGCGCACGTTGCCCGAGCCGACGATGGGGCTGATGATGGATTCGATGCGCCGCGCGACACTCTGCTGCAATTCCTGCACGTACTTGATCTGGGTGGCATCCAGCCCCGTGGGGGAGGGCGATTTGCCCATCTCGGACAGCAGGTTGCCGTTCTGGTCGATCACGGTCACGCTCTTGGTCGACAGCTCCGGCACGCTGCTCGCCACCAGATGGACGATCGCGCTGACCTGTTGCGGATCGAGCGTGCGTCCGGGATGCAGGTTCAGCACCACGGACGCGGTCGGCGTCTTCTGTTCCGACACGAAGATCGAGGACTTGGGAAACGCCAGGTGGACGCGCGCCGCCTGCACCGCCGACACCGACTCGATCGAACGCGCGAGCTCGCCTTCCATGGCGCGCTGGAAATTGATCTGCTCGACGAACTGCGAGGCGCCGAGTTTCTGGTTTTCCATCAGCTCGAAACCGACATTGCCGCCCTTGGGCAGCCCTTGTGAGGCGAGCTTGAGGCGCGCATCGTGCACCTTGTTCGCGGGCACCAGCACCGCGCCGCCGCCCTCCGCATACTTGTAGGGGACGCCCATCTTCTCCAGCTCGGCCACGATGGCGCCGCCGTCACGATCGCTGAAGTTGGAAAACAGGACGCGGTACTCGGGCTGGCTGCCCCACATCCACACCGCGGCCATCACCGCCACGGTCGCCGCCGCGCCCAGCAAGAGCATGATCCTGCGCCCGCCCGGCGAGCGGGTCAGGTCCATCACGTTTGCCGGCACCACCATTTCACCTGCCATCTGCTGCTCCCTTTGATCCGGAACCCCGCGGACGCTGCGGCCCGGGGATTTCGCCATGTGATCGAATTATCGGCAGCGGCACCGCTTTCATTCAGTGGAATAAGCGCGGCTTTACCTTCTTTATTCTCTTTATGGGATGACAGGCGTGCGCTTAAGGTGAGCGCGTGGAAATCCGCCGTTCGGCGGCGAAGAAGGAGTCAGCAATGAGCATGGGCGCAATCGATACCAGCCGCATCGAAGCCATGGTTGCCCAGTTGCGGGCCGCAGCCGCTCAGACCGCCCCTGCGTCCGGCGCGGCTCAGCCGACCCAGGTCACCCAGGCCGGAGGTTTTCAGGGCGCCCTCAAGGCCTCGCTCGATCAGGTCAACGGCATGCAGCTCGACGCGCAAGGCCTCGCCCAGCGCTTCGAGACGGGCGATGCCAGCGTCAGCCTGTCCGATGCCATGATCGCCCTGCAGAAATCCAGTATCGCTTTTCAGCAGACCGTGCAGGTGAGGAACAAACTGGTACAGGCGTACCAGGACATCATGAATATGCCGGTTTGATACGGTGATCGGGGGTCTTTGGGGAACGCAGGCTCATTCGGCCATCGAGACGCGTGAAGCGCCCTGCCGAGCGGGAAAATCGCCGAAAAATCCATTGCAACATCGGTACAACGGAATGCAGCCCGGGTTGGCGTGACGTGCCGGGCAGGCGCCCGCCGCGTGCGCCTGCCCGCTCACCCCGGTCCGGTCAGTGCTCGCCCTTGGTCTTGCGGATTCCCGCCAGACGGTTGCCCTGCTTCTGCGGCCCGCCCATGGGGAACAGGTCATGCAGGTGGTGGTTGGTGCCGCGTTCGGCGCCCCACGCCGCGCGGAAGTGCTTGATCATGTCACGTACCTGCGGCTGCACCTGGTGTTCGTCGTAATGCTTGCGGATGAAGTTGATCACGTCCCAGTGCTCGGTGGTCAGTTCGAGCTTCTCCTGTTCCGCGAGTGCGCGGGCAAAGCCCTCGCTCCAGTCCTCCATGTTGAGGATGTAACCTTCGGGATCGGTCAGGATCTCCTTGCCGTCCACCATCAGTTTGCGCGTGTAGATGGCATACGGATTGGCGGTGTTGACTGCATCGTCACGATAGTTGATTTTCGGCATGTGGCGCATATCAGGCTCCTCTCGACGCGGTTTCTGGACGGTCCCGGCCGTGCGGCGTGCCCGCTCAACCAGCCAGGTGACATGTTTCTATGTGTGAATATACGCAAATACGAATATCCGTTCGAAAAGTCTATCACGTCTTGACAGAATTGTGTCCGCTCACCCTGCCGCCATTGCGCGCTGGTCAGGTTGCTCCGACCCGCAGCCAATTCCCTCGATGGATGCCGCGGCACGCTCGAGGGATGCGTTACGGCGTCTGCTTCACGGTGCCGTCCCCGCCAGCGTTTCCACGTAAGCGCCCAGGTTGACGATATCCTCGTCGGACAGTTCCTTGGCCCACGGCCCCATCAGATTCGTCATGGGACCGACCTTTGCTCCACTGCGATACAGCTTCAGCATGTGTTCGGTGTAGGCAGCGGGCCGTCCGCCGATGGCGGGGGTGAATTTTCCGCCGTGGCCGGTGCGGTGATGGCACAGGCGGCAGATCGATTCGTATTTCTCCATGCCCGCACGCACCCTGGCGCCGCGCACCGGATCCTCCGCTTCGATGCGTGCGACCTTGGCGAGGTCCGGGCCTTTCAGATTCTCGGGGTCGCCGTGCCGGATGACGTTCTGCGCGGTCAAATGCACGCCGAGTCCGACCGCGAGGACCAGCAGGATCCACCAGTACTTACGCAGCATGCGGGGTCCCTCCGCGGGGCGGGCAGGATCTTGCAGGGAAATCGACGCGCGTCATGGCGATGCCTGGAGCTGAAAAAAGGCTGCCACCCGCAGGTGGCAGCGAACCGGGCGCTGCGAGGCGTTTAACGCGCGGCGGGGAGGTTGCGCTTGGTGCGCACGATCTGGTACGAGCGGGTCAGATAGCCGATCGGGAAGCTCCAGATGTGGACCAGGCGGGTGAAGGGAAACAGCAGGAACAGCGTCAGGCCGAGTGCGAGATGAATCTGGAACACCGGTTCGACCTTGGCCACCAGTTCCGGCTTGGCGTCGAACAGCACGATGCTCTTGGCCCATTGCGCCAGCGACATCATGGTGTCGGCACTGCCTTCCGCGGCGTGATGGAAGGTGGTGAAGGTGGTGGCCAGACCGAAGAACAGCGTCACCAGCACCCAGATCAGGATGAAGATGTCCGAGCCGCGGCTGGTGGCGCGCACGCGCCGGTTGGTCAGGCGGCGGCTGAGCAGCATCAGGCCGCCGATCATCGCCAGCACGCCGAGGAAACCGCCCCCGTACATGGCGATGCTCTGCTTGCCCAGCGAGGACAGGCCGATCATGCCCCAGAGGGCGTAGGGCGCCAGCAGACCGACCAGATGGCCGAAGAAGATGCCGATCACGCCGATGTGGAACAGGTTGCTCGCCAGACGCATGTTCGCCGTGGAAAGAATCTGGCTCGACGCGCTGGTCCAGCCGTACTGTTCGCGGTCGAAACGGACCCAGCTGCCGACGACGAACACGGTCAGGGCGATGTAGGGATAGAGTCCAAACAGGAAGTAGTTCCAGCTAAAGATGTCTTCGTTCATTTCTTGCTCCTTAGGCGGCCAGGCGGGTCAGCGTGGCGCGGCTTTTTACGATGGACAGCAACGGCGCATAGGGGCTGCCGGCCTTGGCGAGATTGTCGGCGAGGACGGTCAGCACCTTGTTGGCATCGGCCAGGAATGCGGTCGCTTCGGTGTCTTCCAGCATGGCGGCGAACTCGAGGATCAGCGGCAGGTAGTCCGGCAACTCGTTGGTCGTCGTCTCGATGCCGTAATCCTTGTACAGCTCGCCAAGGTCGATCAGCGCCGGGCCACGGTTCCTGTCGTTGTCGTCACCGAACAGATGGTGCGTCAGATGCAGACTGTGTTCCGGCGTGAGATCGAAGGTCTTGACGTAGCTCGCCTGCAGGTCGGTCAGGGACTGCTGCGACAGATGGTCGAGAAACATGCGCAGGGCGTCCTTTTCCGAGGCGTCGATATCCGGGCTTGTGCCGATTTCGGCGCGGATCTCGTCGATTGCATCGAGCAGATCCTCACTGGGGTAATCGAGCAGCGCCGACACGATTTTGTAGAGAGCCATGATGGGTCCTTTCCTTACTTGTCCGCGGACGGCGCGAGTTCGGCCGGCTCCGGCGTCTCCTTGCGGCGGCGCGGGAACAGGGTGATCTTGCTGATGCCGAGCGACGAGTCGTTGCCGAAGGTGAAGCCGTTCTGGCCCTGAAAGCCGTAGGCGTCGTCCATGCGCTCTTCCTGGTGGCTGGTCGGGATGACGAAACGATCCTCGTACGCGGCCAGCGCCAGGTAGCGGTACATCTCCTTCACCTGGTCTTCGGTCAGACCCACGGTTTCCAGTGCGCGCGTATCGGCCTTGCCCTCGACGTTGAGCGTGCGGTAGTAGCTGCGCATGGCGATCATGCGGTTCATGGCGTTGCGGACCGGCTCTTCCTTGCCCGCCGTCATCAGGTTGGCGAGGTACTTGACCGGGGTGCGCAGGGCGCTGGCGAGCGGAATTGCGCCATCCGGGCCGACCGGCAGGCTGCCCTGGTCGATCTGCGACTGCACCGGCGACAGCGGCGGCACGTACCACACCATCGGCAGGGTGCGGAACTCGGGGTGCAGCGGGAAGGCGATCTTCCACTCGATGGCCATTTTCCAGATCGGCGATTTCTGCGCGGCGATGATCCAGTCCTCGTTGATGCCTTCGGCACGGGCTGCGGCGATCACGGCCGGATCGTTCGGGTCGAGGAAGATCTTGCAGTGCGCTTCGTACAGATCCTGCTCGTTGGCGGTGCTCGCCAGTTCCTCGATGCGGTCGGCGTCATACAGCATGATGCCGTTGTAGCGGATGCGGCCGACGCAGGATTCGGAGCAGATGGTCGGCATGCCGGACTCGACGCGCGGGTAGCACGCGATGCACTTTTCGGCCTTGCCGGATTCCCAGTTGTAGAACACCTTCTTGTACGGGCAGGCGCTCTGGCAGAAACGCCAGCCGCGGCACTTGTCCTGGTCGACCAGCACGATGCCGTCTTCCTCGCGCTTGTACAGCGAGCCCGACGGGCAGGCGGCGACGCAGGCCGGGTTCATGCAGTGGTTGCAGATACGCGGCAGGTACAGGTTGAAGGTGTTCTCGAACTGGCCGAGCATGTCCTTCTGCACGTTCTCCAGGTTCTTGTCCACGCTGCGCTTGGCGAATTCACCCGCCAGGTCGTCTTCCCAGTTCGGCCCCCAGGTGATCTTCTCCATCGGGTCGCCGGTGATCATCGACAGCGGACGCGCGGTGGGTGCCGCCTCCGAAAGCGGTGCGTTCTGCAGGCGCGCGTAGTTGTAGGTGAACGGTTCGTAGTAGTCGTCGATCTCGGGCAGGTCCGGGTTGGCGAAGATGTTGAGCAGCTTCGAGGCGCGGCCGCCGGATTTCAGCTCCAGCTTGCCGTCACGAAGTTCCCAGCCGCCTTTCCAGCGTTCCTGGTCTTCCCAGTTCTTGGGGTAGCCGATGCCGGGCTTGGATTCGACGTTGTTGAACCACACGTACTCCACGCCCTTGCGGTTGGTCCAGGTGTTCTTGCACGTCACCGAGCAGGTGTGGCAACCGATACACTTGTCCATGTTGAAGACAAATGCGAACTGTGCGCGTACTTTCATTGCTTTCTCCTAAATCTAACCTGTTTGCGTGACGATCAGCGCTTGCCGATTCCGGGCGGGTTGAGCTGCGCTTCGCGTTCCGGCGTGAGCGGGCGCTCGAGCCAGTCGATGTCCTGGTCGGCGACCTTGCGCAGGATGACCTCGGTATCGCGGTTGCTGCCCACCGTGCCGTAGTAGTTGAAGCTGTAGGCCAGCTGCACGTAGCCGCCCACCATGTTGGTCGGCTTGACCACGACGCGCGTCACCGAGTTGAGGATGCCGCCGCGCTTGCCGGTGGTGTTCGAGCCGGGCACGTTCACGATCTTCTCCTGCGCGTGATACATCAGCGCCATGCCCTTGGAGACACGCTGCGACACCACCGCGCGCGCCATCGTCGCGCCGTTGGCGTTGATCGCCTCCACCCAGTCGTTGTCCTCGATGCCGGCCGCCTTGGCGTCGATCTCGGAGATCCACACATAGGGGCCGCCGCGGAACAGCGTCAGCATGCGCAGGTTGTCCTGGTAGCTGGAGTGGATGCCCCACTTGGAGTGCGGCGTGATCCATTGCAGCTTGACGTGCTTGCCTTCCGTGGCCTTGGCCGCGAGCTTGCTGAACGACTTCATGTCCTGTGGCGGCTTGTGCACGCAGAAGCCTTCGCCGAAGTCGAGGAACCACTCGTGATCCTGGTAGAAATGCGCGCGGCCGGTCAGGGTGCGGAACGGAATGTGCTCGTGGATGTTGGTGTAGCACGAGGTGTACGAAACCGTCTCCGACTCGATGCCGGACCAGGTCGGCGCGGTGATGATCTTGCGCGTCTGCACCTGAATGTCGCGGAAGGTGATCTTGTCCTCGTGGCGCGCGGCATACAGGTGGTGGTGGTCGATGCCGGTCTTCTTCGACAGCGCGGTCCACGACTTGTGCGCGACCTCGCCGCAGGTTTCCGGCGCCATGCGCATCACCGAGTCACACACGTAGATGTCTTCTTCCAGAGACGGCATGCCCTGCGACACCCCCGGCTCCCTGACCGTGCCGTTCATCACCTTGAGCTGCTCGTACTCTTCCTCGGTGTTCCAGTCGAGGCCCTTGACGTTGTTGCCGAGCTTGACCATGAGCGGACCGATGGCGATGTACTTCCTGTAGATGTCCGCATAGTTGCGCTCGACCACCTTCAAGAGCGGCATGGTCTTGCCGGGGATCGGATCGCATTCGCCCTTCTTCCAGTCCTTCACCTCGCCGAAGGGTTGCGCGAGCTCGAACGGCGAGTCGTGCTGCATCGGCAGGGCCACCAGATCCTTGCGCGTGCCCAGGTGCTTCGCGGCGAGCGTGGAGAAGGTCTGCGCGATGTTCTTGAAGATCTGCCAGTCCGACTTCGACTCCCAGCCCGGGCTCACCGCCTCGGACAGCGGGTGGATGAAGGGGTGCATGTCCGTGGTGTTGAGGTCGTTCTTCTCGTACCAGGTCGCGGTCGGCAGGATGATGTCGGAATACGCGCCGGTGGAGTTGAGGCGGAAGTTGATGTCCACCATCAGGTCCAGCTTGCCGACCGGCGCTTCGTCGACCCACTTGATGAGCTTGTTGTCGCGGCCGTCGCCGGACTCCTTCAGCACGCCGTTCTGCGCGCCGAGGAGGTGCTTGAGGAAGTACTCGTGGCCCTTGGCCGAGGTGCCGATCAGGTTGGCGCGCCACACGAACAGGTTGCGCGGCCAGTTGACCGGATTGTCGGGGTCGGCGAAGGCGACGTCGAGCGAGCCGTCCTTCAGCTTGCCGACGATGTGCCGGGCGACGCCGGCCTCGTCGGTGGCGCCGGCCTTCTCGGCCTCGCTGACCAGATCGAGCGGGTTGGCGTTCCAGTGCGGAGCGGACGGCAGCCAGCCCATGCGCACCGCGGCGACGTTGTAGTCGGCGAGCGAATAGCCCTTGTTCTTGCCCTTGCCGGCGGGCGACATGAGGTCGTCGCCCTTGAGGGTTTCGTAGCGCCACTGGTCGGTGTGGAAATACCAGTAGGAAGTCGAGTTCATGTGGCGCGGCGGACGCTGCCAGTCGAGACCGAAGGCGATCGGCGCCCAGCCGGCCTGCGGACGCAGCTTTTCCTGGCCCACGTAGTGCGCCCAGCCGCCGCCCGACTGGCCGACGCAGCCGCACAGGTGCAGCAGGTTCATCACGCCGCGGTAGGCCAGATCGTTGTGGTACCAGTGGTTGATCGCCGCACCCATGATAACCATGGACTTGCCCTTGGTCTTCGAGGCGTTGTAGGCGAACTCGCGCGCGGTGCGCTCGAGGTCGGCGGCCTTCACGCCGGTGATCTTCGAGCCCCAGGCCGGGGTGTAGGCGACGTTGGCGTCGGCGTAGCTCTTGGCGACGTTGCCGCCGCCCAGGCCGCGATCGACGCCGTACTGCGCGACCTGCATGTCGAACACCGAGGCGACGAGGACGTCCTCGCCACTGGCGAGCTTCATGCGGCGCACCGGAACGTTGCGGTACAGCAGCTCGCCTTCGCCTTCGACAAAGTGCGGGAAGCCGACGGAGACGACTTCATCCTTGCTGTCGATGCAGGACAGCTCGGCTTCGATTTCCTGCTGGTTGCCGGCGTTCTTCGGCAGCAGGTTCCACTTGCCTTCCTCACCCCAGCGGAAGCCGATGGAGCCGTTCGGCGCGATGAAGGACTTGCTCTTCGCGTCGTAGACGATGGTTTTCCACTCGGGGTTGTTGGTCTCGCCGAGGTTGTTGGCAAAATCGGAGGCGCGCAGGCAGCGGTCGGAAACGTAGCCTTCGCCGTGCTTGCGCAGCATGACCTGGATCGGCAGGTCGGTGTACTTGCGCGCGTATTCGGTGAAATAGGGGTCCTGGTTGTCGATGAAGAATTCCTTCAGCACGACGTGGCCCATCGAGAGGAAGGCCGCGGCGTCGGTGCCGGGGCCCACCGGCATCCACAGGTCGGAGGCCTTGCAGAACTCCGCGTAGTCCGGGGCCATGGAGATGACCTTGGCGCCCTTGTAGCGCACCTCGGAAACGAAGTGGGCGTCGGGGGTGCGGGTCGTCGGCAGGCTGGAGCCGCACACGATGATGTAGGTGGAGTTGTACCAGTCGGCCGATTCCGGCACGTCGGTCTGCTCACCCCAGGTCTGGGGGCTCGCGGCCGGCAGGTCGCAGTACCAGTCGTAGAAGGAGCCGCAGGCACCGCCGATCAGCGACAGGTAGCGCGCGCCGGAGGCATACGAGATCTGCGACATCGCGGGAATCGGCGAGAAGCCGAAGATGCGGTCCGGGCCGTACTTCTTGATGGTGTAGACGTTGGCCGCGGCGATGATTTCCTTCGCTTCGTCCCAGTGGGCGCGGACGAAGCCGCCCAGCCCGCGCACGTGCACGTACTTGGCGCGCTTGGCGGGGTCGGCCTGGATCGCCGCCCAGGCTTCGACCGGATCCTTGCCGGATTTGCGCTCGGCGCGATACAGGTCGAGCAGGCGGCCGCGGATCAGCGGATGCTTGATGCGCTGCGGGCTATAGAGGTACCAGGAGAAACTCGCGCCGCGCTGGCAGCCGCGCGGTTCATGGTCGGGCAGGTCGGCGCGGGTGCGCGGGTAGTCGGTCTGCTGCATCTCGAACGACACCAGTCCGTTCTTGACGAAGATCTTCCAGGAACAGCCGCCGGTGCAGTTCACACCGTGGGTGGAGCGCACCACCTTGTCGTGGCGCCAGCGGTTGCGGTAGGCATCCTCCCAGTTGCGGTCTTCATTGGTGACGATACCGTGTCCGTTCGAGAAGGTCTCCTTGACCTTG